>JADJPH010000009.1 GCA_016713335.1 Candidatus Fredericiella danica
TCAGAACAGCGCCACAGTGGCGACAGATAGCTACGATCCAGAGGAGGCAAACAATACATCAACCGTCCAGACACAGATTTTCGGTAGCGCCGACCTGGTGATCGACAAGCAAGCCAGTCCAACGATCACACTCGCAGGCGGCTTCATCGTCTACACGATCACGGTTACGAATCACGGCCCATCAGCGGCGGAGAGCGTCGACATCAAGGAACTGCTGCCGCCCAGCACGACCTTGCACTACCTCGGCGCCACGCAGGGGGTATGCGTCAGCCAGATCTGCCAACTCAACACCGTCCATGTCACGGATAGCGTTGTCATTACGGCGTTGGTGCAGGTTGGGACTGATGTGAAACCCGGCACGGTGCTGACGAACAGTGCAGCGGGATTCTCGATCACGCCAGAAGTCGATCCGGCAAACAACCAGGATGAGGTCGGAGTGATCGTCGGCCCGATCGTGCGCTTACAAATTGCCAAGATGTCCAGGGCAATGACTGCGACCGTGAACACGGAGATAACGTATACGCTGGTCATGACCAACCTGGGACCGCAAGTGTCGCCCAACGTTGTCGTGACTGATCTTGTGCCCGCTGGGTTCGTCTATTTGCGCACAAGCAATCTGTTCGGCTGCACCGTGCTCGACCGGTGGCATGTGGTCTGCCCCATTGGGCAGATGAAGGTGGGCGAAGTCAAGCAGATCGACATCGTCTTTTTCATCGAGTCGGTGCGGTCCGGCACCGTGACGAACATTGTCCAGATCCAGGATCCCGATACCGCTGATCTCGGCAACCAGGCATCGTTTGAACTGCCGACCGATCCCAAGGGTCCGACTGCGGTCACGCTTGTTTACTTCAGGGTTCGACCTGACAATCAGGCCCTGCTTGTCGGCTGGCAGACCGTGAATGAGATCGACACCTGGGGCTTCCGGCTCTATCGGAACACGATTCCTGACCGGTACAGCGCTCAATTGCTTACTCCCGAGACAATCCTGGCGCACGGCAGCGGCTCCACCTATAGCTACCTGGACGGCAGCGTAGCAACGGAGATCGTCTACTTCTACTGGCTGCAGGAGGTTGCCACGACGGGCGCCCAGAAAGAGATCGACATGGCGTCGGGCATACTGCCCTTCCTCAGCGAACATGTCTATCTGCCCTCGGTCAGCAACCATCCTGGGGGACCGGTTGTCCCTGGTGCACCGGCGGGCAATATTGAGCCGGCGCCCGAGCCGACGTTGGTTGCACCGGAGACGCCGGTGACAGACCTGGAGCCGGGCGCACCCAAGGAACCACCACCGCCGGCAACGGTCACACCGACGCCGACCGCCACACCGACGCCGACCGCCACACCGACGCCGACTGTCACACCGACGCCGACTGTCACCGACGCCGACTGTCACACCGACGCCGACCGCCCCTGATCCTCCGATTGGCGTCGAAACGCCGTTGCCGCCGGAAGCCGCACACAGCCGGCCCTAAGTGCAACCTGCGCCGCCAGCAATCCCGGTTGCTGGCGGCGCTTTCGCGTTTATTTTCGGAGTTGACAACCACCGAAAGTTGCTATATATTGAAAGCGCTTTCAGAAAACGCTTTCGCAAATAGCTTACTCACTGCTTTAGGCGGTTGAGCGGGGTTTGTGTTGGTTTTACACCAATTTAGCGTGCTGAAGGCACTCGTTTGATTGTATTTGCTCTCCAAACCAGGTTATTTCGCTGATTGAAAGCCGCTCGACAGTGTTTCGAAGCTGCTTTCGCGGTGGAATGCCGACGGCCCATGAAAGCGCTTTCGCTAGCCATGCTGACGGTCGCGGATAAGAAATCAAGACAGCGCCCCACCATTTCCGATGTCGCACGCCTGGCCGGTGTGTCGATCTCCACCGTCAGCCGGGTGGTGAACGAGACCGCGCCGGTGTCGGAAGATGTTGAACAGCGCGTGCGCAGCGCGATCGACATGTTGAGCTATACGCCCCATGCCGCGGCGCGCAGCCTGGCCGTGCGCCGCATAATCGGGGCGGGGCGATGCGCTTGATCGAGCATCTGGTGGTGGCGCATGGGCGGCAGCGGATTGTTTTCCTGCATGGACCGGAAGGCAATGAAGACTCGTTGGACCGTGAACTTGCCTATCGGGCGGTGCTTGCCGGGCATGGCATCCCCTTTGACGCTGCGTTGGTGGCGCGTGGTAACTTCTCCGAACCGGGCGGCCGGACTGCCATTGAACACTTGTTGCGGCGCGGCGTTGACTTTGACGCGGTCTTTGCGGGTGATGACGAAGTCGCGGTTGGGGTTTATAGCGCCCTGCGCGATGCCGGATTTCGGGTGCCTGAAGATGTGGCGGTGGTTGGATTTGACGATATTCAGTTTGCCCGGCATCTGAATCCGCCGCTCACGACGATGCGTGCGCCCATCGAGCAGGCCGGCTATTTGGCTGCACAACAGTTGTTTCGCCTGTTGCAGACAGGCGAGTCCGACCCGGGGGTCACGCTACCGGTCGAATTGGTGATCCGCCAATCTTGTGGCTGCCCCTAAATGCTTTTGCGACGCAAAGGCTGCCGGAGCACCACCCGGATTGTGGACAATAAATCGGTTTCACTTTCACAACAAGGAGTAAAGCAGAATGCGTAAATCACTTCTCGCGCTCCTCTCGGTGCTGGTCGTTACCAGCATGCTGATCGCCGCTTGCGGCGGTGGCGCACCTGCGCCAGCCGCGCCTGCGGCAGAGGCGACCACAGAGGCAGCAGCAACCGAGGAAGCCACCACCGAAGCGACGGAAGAAGCCGCAGCCACCGAAGAAGCTGCCGCCACGGAAGAAGCTGTCGCCACCGAAGAAGCCGCTGCCGAAGCGACCGAGACGCCCGTCGTCCTCGTAGCCCCGGCTGAGCTCATCGAAGGCCGCACCCCGGTCCGCTGGTATGTGGGTCTTGGCTCCGGCACCGACCCGGCACAGATCGCGGTCCAGCAGAAAGTTGTGGAAGATTTCAACAAGTCTCAGGACAAGATCCAGTTGATCCTGGAAATCATCACCTACAATGCTGCCCGTGACACCCTGGCCACCCAGATTGCGTCCGGCAGCGGCCCCGACATCGTCGGGCCAGTGGGCGGTTCGGGTTCCAATAGCTTCTATGGCCAGTGGCTGGATCTCAAGCCCCTCATCGAGAAGAGTGGCTATGACCTCGGCCAATACGGTGAAAGCAGCGTCAACTTCTTCATCACCGAAGAGGGTCAGGTTGGCCTGCCATTCGCGAGCTTCCCGTCGATGCTGTACTTCCAGCGCGAAATGCTCGACGAAGCTGGTCTGAATTACCCGCCGCAGAAATATGGCGATATGTATGTGATGCCTGGCGGCAAAGAAGTTGAATGGAATTTCGAAACCCTGACGAACCTTGCCAAGGTTTTGACCGTCGACGAGAACGGCAACGCCCCGCTCGAAATCGATGAGAACGACGAATTCGTTGCCAATCCGGAATTCGACGCCACCAAGATCGTGCAGTACGGCTATGTTCCACAATACCAGGATCCCCGTGCGCTTGGTTCCTTCTTCAAGGCCGGTCGCCTGGTCGCTGACGATGGCAAGACCGCCCAGATCCCGCCCGAATGGGCCGCCGCATGGAAATGGTACTACGACGGCATGAATGGCGACCAGCCCTTCATCCCGAACGGCGCAACCATTCAGAGTCCTGAATTTGGCGCCGGCAATCCCTTCAACAGCGGCAAGGTCGCGATGGCGCTGACGCACCTGTGGTACACCTGCTGCATCGGCGACGCCGGTGGCAACTGGGATATCGCCGTTGTGCCATCCTACGAAGGCAGCACCACCGCCAACCTGAACGCCGATACCTTCCGCGTCCTGAAGGGCAGCAAGAATCCGGAAGCCGCCTTTGAGGTCCTTAGCTACCTCGTGGGTCCCGCCTCGCTTGAACTGTTGGGCGTCTACGGTGGTATGCCGCGCGGATCACCGATCAGGATCAGTTCTTCGCCAACCTGGACGAGAAGTATACCCAGGACGTGAACTGGGACGTGGCCAAGGCCGGCATGGACTATGCCGATATCCCCAGCAACGAGGCTTACACGCCTGGTTACCTGGAAATGTACGACCGTGTCAACACCTTCAACACCCTGCTGCAGAACGAGAAGGGGCTTGACATGGACGCCGAAATCGCAAAGCTGCAGGCAGATCTGCAGACGATCTACGACAAGGCCGGTCAGTAAGGTAGTTTGAATGTTCGTTCGGACGTTGTCTGAGCGAGCGCTGCTGGGGTGGGCCACGCGGCTCACCCCAGTTCCGACCGCTTGTTGGACCCCTGACTCTTCGCCTGTTGGTGCAGACTCTGTAACATGAGGTGGCGTTGTGGATGCGCGATGGGGGAAGGGGCTGATCGAGAGTGCGTGTGAAGGTGATTGCCGGCTGAGGCTGGACCAAAGGAAGGACGTAAAAGATGGACGCAACCGCAGATATTGCCCAGCACACAAAACCGGTTGGCGCCGGTGCGAGCCCCAAACGCAGCTCCAAGCTTGCGCGTCGCGAAGCGACATGGGGCTATATCTTCATCTCCCCATGGCTCCTGGGGTTTCTGTTGTTTACGCTTCTCCCCACGATTGCCACGATCATTTTCACATTTACGGATATGAAGCTGGAGTTCGCAAAGGCCAGTTTTATTGGCTTTGCCAACTATGAGCTGCTCTTCCGTGACTCACAAGTCTGGAGTTCGTTGCTTGTGACGATCAAGTTTGGCTTGATCTCGCTGCCGGTTGCGATTTTCGCGCCGCTGTTGCTGGGCCTGCTGATGAACAGCAAAAACCTGTTCGGCAAACCCTTTTTCCGCACGGGGTTCTATTTCCCGTACATCATTCCCTTTGTGGCTGCGATCTTTGTCTGGGCGGCCATGCTGAATCCCGAGACCGGTTGGATCAACATGTTCTTGGAGCGGATCGGCATTCAAAACCCGCCGAACTGGGTCAATGATACGACCTGGGTCTATCCCGCGCTGGTGATCATCGGCATTTGGGGTATCGGCAACGCCTTCTTGATCAACCTGGCTTCGCTCCAGGGCGTCCCCACAGAACTCTACGATGCTGCGAAGATCGACGGTGCAGGCGCCTGGAGTACATTCTGGAATGTGACGTTCCCGATGATCTCTCCGGTCATCTTCTACAACCTGATTCTAGTGGTCGTTGGCTTGTTCCAATATTTCACGGTGCCCCTTGTGCTCAACCAGGGTACAGGCGCACCGGGTGGCGCGACCATGTTCTATAACTTGTACCTGTACAAGAATTTCTTTGTCTTCCAGAACATGGCTTACGGTGCGACATTGGCCTGGTTCCTGTTCCTCATTATCCTGGCGACCACGATGGTGCTGTTTTGGACGCAGCGTTTCTGGGTCTATTACCCGACCGGCGATCGCAAGTAAGGGGATGCATCATGGCAACTACTACAATCGATTCCACTACGACTTCTCTTGAAGGGCGCCGGACGCAAAAGCGAGCCGTGAATTGGCGAGGTATCTGGGGTAAGGTGATTGCCACGACCGTCGCCTTGATTTTGCTCTTTTTGTTTTTGGTCCCGCTGGCGTATATGGTCTTGACGTCCTTGAAGTCCATGGACCAGATGACTGAGCCGGGGGCGCCAATCTACCCAGCCGTGCCTGAGACCTGGACCGACCCGGAGACCGAGAAAGTCTATCCGGTCTATATTGTGCCGATGGAGAATGGTCGCACCGAGGACCTGGCACTGGTCAAGAAAGGGCGCAAGCAGAGTGAATTCATCGACCCCAAGGATCCTGCGGCCGGCCCCATCCAGTGGGAAGGCTCCTGGCGCGCGCTCGATCGGCCCTGGGAATGGTCGCCCACATGGCAGAACTACGTCGATGCCTGGACGCAGATCAACTTTGGCCGCCTCTTCCTCAACACCGTAGCCATTGCGGCGATTGGGATTGTCGGCACCCTCCTTTCTTGCATTGTCGTGGCGTATGGATTTTCGCGGTTTCGCTTTCCGGGGCGGAACGCGCTATTCACGCTTTTGATTGCAACGATCTTTCTCCCTTCGGCGGTGACGATCGTGCCGACCTTTGCCTTCTTCAACTTAATCGGTTGGGTAGGCACCTGGTTGCCCTTGACCGTGCCGCACTTTTTTGCCAACGCGTACAATGTGTTCCTGTTGCGGCAGTACTTTATGACGATTCCGATGGAAATCGATGAGGCGGCGGCAATGGACGGTGCAAGCCCGCTGCGTATTCTGATGAGCATTATCGTGCCCATGTCGACGCCTGTCATCGTTGCGGTGGCGCTCTTCCATCTGGTCTTTGCCTGGAACGACTTCTTCGCACCGTTGATCTACCTGTCGACCAAGCCGGATCTACAGCCCATCGCCGTCGGTCTATCGCGTTTCAACGGCATCTACGGTACCAATCCGCCGTTGATCCAGGCCGCGGCGCTGATGGCTTCACTGCTGCCGATCATACTTTTCTTCATGAGCCAGCGGGTGTTCATGCAGGGTGTCGTGGTCACGGGCGTCGAGAAGTAGCGCTTTCCCGGCCGCTGTCTGGCTCATAGCGCCAGGCAAATAGTTGATGCTGACAGGCCGGTCGTCCCAGCGATGACCGGCCTGTTGATTGAGAACAAACCATCCATTCAGAAAGTCGCTTCCAATGCGCAACCCGTTTCAGCAACTTCGCCGAGCGTTGTTTACTCTGCCTGGCATTGCTCTGGTAGTCGCCGCCGTGATTGCAGGCTGCGGGAGCAATGAGACCCCGGCACCTGCTCCCCTCGCCACGCCCATTGCCATCTATACCCCCACCGCCGTTCAGGCGGAAGTGGCATCTGCCTTGCCAACGGCCCAGCCGGCAGTTGCCGCGCCAATCGTGACAACCGAGGCTGCAACCGAAACGACAACCGCAGCCACAACCAGCTGCGCCAGCCACAACCGAGGTGACGACTGGGACACCAGCCGTGGCGGAACCGGCGACGCTGCCAGCCATCACGCCGATTCCCCTCGCCCGTGCCGGGTGTGATTGCGGTGGATGTAGGAATTTCTCGCGGCGCAATCAGTCCCTTGATCTTTGGCAGTAATTACGGCGCCTCGAGCACGCCCTTGCGCCCCCAGACACTGCCCTATGCCGAAAACGCCGGGATCACGGTGTTGCGCTATCCGGGTGGCGCGTGGGGTGATCAGAACAACCTCCAGGCCTTTCAGATCGACCAGTTTGCCGGCATCGCACGGTTCATGGGGGCGGAACCCTACATTCACGTCCGCTTCACCGGTGGCAGCCCTGAACAGGCCGCCAGCTATGTGAAGTACGCCAAAGACCAGGAACTCGGGATCAAGTACTGGTCGATCGGCAATGAGCCGAGCCTCTATGAAGCGGCAGGCGATGGTTGGACTGCCGAGGAATTCGCCGCCGAATGGCGTAAGTTCGCCGATGCCATGCGGGCCGCGGACCCGTCCATTGTCCTGATCGGTCCGGAGATTCATCAGTTCAACGGCACGGATGCCGTCGATCCCAAGGATAGCACCGGAAAAGACTGGCTGCGCACCTTCTTGCAGGCGAATGGGGATGCCGTCGATATTGTCTCCGTGCACCGGTATCCATTTCCAAACAATGCCGAAAAAACCGCCGCGACGCCCGCTGAACTACTGGCGGATGCTGCGACCTGGAACGATCTCGTCCGCAACCTAAAGGCCATTGTCCGTGAGGAGACCGGCAAGGACCTCCCGGTTGCGATCACTGAATTCAATTCGCACTGGACCAACTCGGTCAGTGGGGAGACGACGCCGGACTCGTTTCTGAGCGCGCTCTGGCTTGGCGATGTCGTGGGCCGGCTGGTGAATGAGCAGGTGACGATGGCGAATCAGTTCTTGCTGACCAGTGGCGGCGAAAACGGTTTTGGCCTGCTCTCGCGCACCGAGCCGCGTCCGGGCTACTATGTCTATCAACTCTATAAGCAGATGGGCGACCAGTTGGTCGCATCATCCTCGCCAGAACCAGCAATCTCTACCGTCGCAGCGTTGCGGGAAGATGGTGCGCTTACACTCATGTTGACCAACACCGGTGCGGAGACCGTCACGCTCCCGATTCAAATCGCCGGTTTCACGCCCCAAGGTGATGCGGAAGTCTGGCGCTTTGACGCCGAGCACAATGCTGAGCAGGTGGAGAATACCTCCATCGCGGATGGCGCCGAAGTTGCCCTGCCGCCACGGTCGATGACCCTGGTTGTCGCCAAGTAGATTACGAGGGAGCTATGAAAGTTGCTGTGATGGGCGGTGGCTCAAGCTATACGCCCGAACTAATCAACGGATTCCTTTCACGCGTCGACACGTTCCCAATGACCGAACTCTGGCTGCTCGATGTGTTGCCTGAGCGGTTGGAGGTGGTGGGTGGCTTTGCCCAACGGATGGTCAAGGCCAAAGGGGAACCGTTCACAGTCCACTTGACGACAGACCGGCGCCGTGCAATCGAAGGGGCGTCGTACGTCACCACGCAGTTGCGCGTCGGTTGGATGGAAGCGCGCAAGCAAGATGAATATCTGGGGCTGCGCCACGGTTTGATTGGGCAGGAGACGACCGGCATCGGCGGCATGGCGAAGGCGCTGCGCACGATCCCGGTGCTGTTGAGTATCGCCGCGGACATGGCAGAGTTGGCGCCTGGCGCGCCGCTGGTCAACTTTACGAACCCGGCTGGGTTGGTCACCGAGGCGCTGGTGCGCTATGCGCCACAGGTGCCGGCGGTGGGGGTCTGCAATGTGTCGATCACGACCAAGATGCGGATGTTGGAGCGCTGGGAAAAGATGACCGGCGTCGCGATTGCCCCGGAACGCGCCGAACTGAAGACGCTTGGGCTAAACCATCTGACCTGGCACCGGGGCTTCGTGATCGACGGTGAAGACGTCTGGCCGCAGATCATCGACAACTACGTGAAGGAACTGCGCGAACAGGACGACCCTGAATGGCAGCCGCGCTCTGGTCGAGTCGCTGCGCATGATTCCCAATTACTATCTCCGTTATTTCTACGATACCTCACATAAATTAGCCGAGCAGTTGCAGTGGCCGCCGTCGCGGGCGGAAGAGGTGATGGCGGTCGAGCACGAATTGTTGGCGGAATACGCTGATCCTGCCCGGACCGAGCCACCACCCGGATTAATGAAGCGTGGTGGCGCCTATTATTCAACGCTGGCGACTCAATTACTGAATGCCCACTATAATGACCTGGGCGAGACGCATATCATCAACATCCCCAACCAGGGGGCAGTGCCCGGCGTTCCGGCGGATTGGGTGATGGAGATGCCGTCCAGGATGAGCCGTGCCGGGATCACCCCTGCCCACGGAGCCGCTGCATCCGGCCGTCGCCGGGCTGGTCGCTGCGGTGAAGGCGTACGAACTGCTCACAGTTGAGGCGGCAGTCCACGGCGACCGCGAGGCTGCGTATCAGGCCCTGGTCGCCAATCCGCTTGGCCCGGAAGAGTCCGACGCCCAGGCGTTGTTGGACGAGATGCTGGAAATCAACAAACCGTATTTGCCGCAGTTTTGGCGATAGGCCATGCGTTACTATCTTGGCGTTGACATTGGTGGGACAAAAAGCCATGCGCTAGTGGCGGATGAGCATGGCAATGCGCTGGGCCTGGGCCATGCCGGTGCGGGCAACCATGAGGTGGTAGGCTATGATGGCCTCCGGTCAGTACTGTGTGCGATTACCTCACAGGCGTTGGGAAATGCAGGCGTGACGATTGAACAGATCGCCGGCGCGGGCTTTGGCGTCGCCGGCTATGATTGGCCTTCAGAGCGGGAAGCCACGCTGGAGGCGATCGGCATCCTGGGGCTGAACGCGCCGGTCGAGGCGGTCAATGATACCATCATTGGCTTGTTGGCGGGGGCCGAGGCGGGGTGGGGAATCGCCCTGGTGGGCGGCACGAGCAACAACTGCCGTGGCTGGGATCGCCAGGGGCGCGAGGGGCGCGTGCTGGGGAACGGGCTCTGGTTTGGGGAGTACGGCGGCGCGGCTGAGATTTTGATGAAGGCGGTGCAGGAGATCGCCAAGATGTGGACGTTGCGCGGCCCGGAAACGGCGCTGGCGCCGGCGTTTGTGCAGTTTGCCGGTGCGCGCGATGTGGAAGATTTCTTGGAAGGAATCAGCCAGGAACAGTATGAACTCAGCTACGGTGCGGCGCCCCTGGTCTTTGCCGTCGCCGCAGCGGGCGATCCTGTTGCCATCGATGTTTTGCGTTGGGCGGGCGAAGAACTGGGCAGCCTCGTCATTGGGGTCGTGCGTCAACTCAACCTGCAGCAAGAACAGTTTGACGTGGTGCTCGTGGGCAGCACCTTCAAGGGCGGGGCGCTGCTGCTTGACCCCTTGCAAAGGACAGTATGGCAAGAGGCGCCTGGCGCGCGCTTTGTGGCATTGCAGGCGCCCCCGGTTGTTGGTGCGGTGTTGCTCGGCATGCGAACCGCCGGCCTGGACACCAGCCATATCCGGCAACGACTTTTGGAGAGCGCAGCCATCTTGAATGCAAGCAACGGGGTGGCACTGGTCGAGGAGAGCTGAGATGCGTCACGCAGTCGTGATCTTTACCGTGCTACTTATTTCTACGGTTGCAGGTTGCAGCGGTAGCCAGGCACGTCTGGCGCCGGTTGCGCCAGCCCCCACGGCGCCGGCTCCTGCACAATCTGAGCAAGCCGTACAGTTGCTGACTGCAGCCACGGCCGTGCCACTGCAACTGGCCACGGCTGCGAGCACGCCTTGCGCCGACGGCGTAAAGGCGGAGGAAGGCGGCCAGGCTACAGGCGCCTGCGCCCTACCGATGGGGCTTGCCCTGGCAACGATTGCGGTAGAGCCGGCGCCCCAGGACCGGCAGGTGAGCATCTGGGCGCTCAATGTGGGTGAATCAGAGCGGGAAACGCTGGAAGCAAACAAGGATCTGATCCGGGAAGTCAATTTTGTCTGGTACACGCTGGGCATGGGCGGTCGGATCGACGGCTGGGTGGCAGACGAAGCGGCGCTGGCGCTGGTGCGGAAACTGGGGATGCGCGTGGTCCCGTCGATTGCCAATGCGGGCTTCAACCGTGACTTTGTGGTCGATGCGATTGGCACACCCGAGCACCGCACCGAGCATGTGCAAAAGCTTGTGTCGCTTGTGGTGGACAGTCAATATGACGGGATCGATATAGATTACGAGAGTCTGGCGCCGGCAGATCGGGAGTTATTCACCCTCTTTATCGAGGAACTGGCTACCGCACTGCATGCGCAGGACAAACTGCTTTCGATCGCGGTGCATGCGAAGACCGATGATGCCGGCAGTTGGGATGGTCCCGCCGCGCAGGATTGGGCGCGGCTTGGCGCGGCGGTCGATGAATTCAAGATCATGACTTATGACTTTCACTACAGCGGTGGGGAGGCCGGTCCCATCGCGCCCCTCGACTGGATCGATGAGGTGCTCACCTATGCCGCCACCGTCGTGCCGCCGGAAAAGACCTACGTCGGTCTACATTTCTACGGTTACGACTGGGGCGGTGGTACAGGTGAGGGCCTTGTGTGGTCGGAAGCAACCGCGCGCGCCGTGGCGAACGACGCCACGATTCAGCGGGATGAATCTGGCGAGGCCTGGTTCCAGTATGACGATGGGCAACACACCGTCTATTTCGCCGACGCGGAGAACCTTCGCACGAAACTGCCTGCTATCTTTGCCAAGCACCCCGACCTGGCCGGCGTAGCGATCTGGCGACTTGGCGGCGAAGATCCCCAGAATTGGGGAGCGCTGCGCGCGGTGAGCAAACCCTGAACGCACCGTCTATTAGCTAATCAGAGCGCCGCCCCCCGACATCAGAGCGCCGCACGTGAGTAAGGCGTTTCCCCCCGGGATTGGGTTGTGCAGGCACCAACCGCTCGCTGACGTTCGCGGCTCTGATTGTCACGTGCGCTCCGTCAGAGCACCTCTGTCAGAGCACCATCCCGTGAGGGTGGTGTGTCCCCCCGTCCCCCCGCTGCGTCCACCACGCGCCAACCGCTCGCTCACGTTCGCGGCTCTGATTGTCACGTGCCGTCAGCCTCCGTCAGAGCACCCAGCCCCCGGAGTAAGGCGTCCCCGGCTGGGGCCGCCAGGCACCAACCGCTCGCTGACGTTCGCGGCTCTGATTGTCCACGTGCGCTCCGTCAGAGCACCTCCGTCAGAGCACCATCCCGGAGGGTGGCGATCCCCCGCCCCCGCTGCGTCCACCTGCGCACCAACCGCTCGCTCACGTTCGCGGCTCTGATTGATGCGCTGGGACCTCTGTCAGAGCACCAGCCGTGAGGGTGGGATCCCCCGGCCCCGGTGCGTCCACCCGCCCGCCGGCTGCGTGCATCAGAGCGCCGCGTGAGTAAGGTTCCCTGGGTGGTGAGGAACCAACCGCTCGCTGACGTTCGCGGCTCTGATTGCGCACGCGCGCGTTGCATCAGGGCGCACGTAGCGCGTCGCCGCCACAGCGATGCCAGGGCATTGGCAGTGCAACCCATTCGTCGACTGCTTTGTCGCGGCGTGGACGCGACCAGCGGCTACAAGCCGCGGCTACGGTTCGAGCGATTCGACAGTGATGATTTGTCTCTTCTCTCGCCTTACCCCATCTTGTGGAAGATCGGCGCCAGCGCCGGATACAATTCGCGATAGCGCGTAGCTCTCGTCGTAAATGGCCACCGCATCCGGATTTGGCTGCGTTGAGCCGGTGACGTGAATCGTGCGCCGGCAGGCGGCGTCCACATCCGGCCAGGCGCCGGCGCCGACACCTGCCAGCAGCGCCGCACCGTAGGCTGCGCCCTCGGTCGTATTTACCGTCACGATTTCGGCATTAAAGATATCCGCCAGGATCTGCCGCCACAGTGGGCTTTTGGCGCCACCACCTGCTGCCCGCACCTGGATGATCGCCTCGCCGCTGGCCGCTTTGATCAATTCAAAGCTATCTCGCAGCCCAAACGAAACGCCCTCCAGCACCGCCGCGTCATATGCGGCAGCCCGTGTCGCACGGTCAACCCGACAAGGCGCCGCGCCAACGGGTCGGGGTGGGGGGTGCGTTCGCCGGTCAGGTAGGGCAGGAACACCAGTCCCCGCACTGCCCGGCCGGCACGCTGCCGCGGGGCCAGCAGGTCGTCAAAGCTAACGCCGGGCGCCACGGTGTCGCGATACCAGCGCAGGCTGCCGGCCGCGGACAGCATGACGCCCATGAAGTGCCAACGGCCCGGCACAGCATGGCAGAAGGCGTGCAGCCGCCCTTCCGGCTCGACAAACGGGCCGCCGGTCGTAGCAAAGACCACCCCGGAGGTGCCCAATGCCAGCGAGACGATGCCAGGCGTCACCGCGCCGACACCGACCGCCCCCGCCGCCTGATCGCCGCCGCCGGCCATTACCGGCGTACCGACGCGCAGCCCCGTCGCCGTCGCCGCGGTGTGTGACAGGTAGCCTGTGATCGCAGGTCCCTCATGGGTGGGAGGCAGATAGTCGGCCGGAATATTGAGCGCCGCAAGCACTTCGGGCGACCAATCACGGGTCTTCAAATCGAAGAGAATCGTGCCGGCTCCGTCGGCTTTGTCGATGGCGTAGGCGCCGGTGAGCCGGTACCGGACATAATCTTTGGGCAGCAAGATGTGGCGCGCCTGCGCCCAGACCTCCGGTTCATTGTCCTGCACCCACAAAATCTTGGGCGCCGTGAAGCCGGTGAGCGCGTCGTTGCCGGTGATGTTGATGAGTGCTTGCTTGCCCAGCCGGCGGCGGATTTCGTCGCACTGTGCGCCTGTACGCTGATCGTTCCAGAGAATGGCCGGGCGGAGTACCTTGCCCTGTTCGTCGAGCAGCACCAGACCGTGCATCTGCCCGGTCAGCCCGATGCCGTGCACGTCGTCGGGAGAAACCCCCGAGTCGGCGAGCACCTTGCGTATGCTCTCTACGGTGCCAGTCCACCAGAATTCGGGATCCTGTTCGCTCCATAAGGGGCGGGGGGTGTCATACGGGTATTCCGTGGCTGCGACTGCGACCACGTCGCCTTGTTCATCGATCAGCAGTGCCTTGGTCGCAGTGGTTGAAGAGTCAATTCCAATGAAGTATTGCACTTTTTAGGCTCCGTCGTCTGAGCGGGCGTCGGGGCTGGCTGCACTTCGTCGCATTTGCAACGACGCAGACAGCCCCGGACGCTGCGCTTTTTTGATTAGTAGATGCTCACCGTCAGCGCAAAACTCGCACTGCCGCCGTCCAGCGGGGATTCAACATAGATGTAGTAGTCCTGGGTACCCGGCAGCACGCCAGACCAACCCGCACTTTCCGTGGCATATCCCAACACCTGACCGCTGCTGGTCTCGATCCGTGCGCGCACCGGCTGGCCACCGCTGCCGATTTGGACATACATAGTCTGCCCGCGCAACGCTTTCAGGACATAACCCTGCGGCGTGGAACTGTAGACGGTGGCAGCAGTGCCGCCGGGTGGGAACTGGATGCGTTCAACCCGGCTCGGCGTCTGTGTGGGCGGCGTCGAACCGACGACCGTCACCGTCATCACGAAATTCGATCCCGGTACGTCGGTTGGGGCGTTGATCGTGATGTAGTAATCCTGTGTCCTGGGCAGACGCACCGTGATGCTGCGGTTTGCATCGACGGTCCCGAGGGAGGAGCCATCGGCGCCGGTGATGGTTCCTCGATAGGGGCCGCCGCCGGCAAGGGCAACCGTCATGTTTTGTCCGGCCATCGCCTTTAGCACATAGGCGACCGGGCGCGTGACGTCGACGTAGCCGTACTCGGTGGCCGAAATCGCACCGGGTGCAAACACGATCCGTTTGGCCTGGGGCTGCGGGGTAGGCCGTTGAATTGGCGTCGGCGGCGGTGTGCTGCCCACCACGGTCACGCGCAGGGTGTAGGTTGCCCCAATGGCGTCGGCAGGCGCCTGGATGAGGATGTAGTAATCCTGCGTGGAAGGAAGGTACGCGCTAAAGGTCTGATTGGCGTTGGCGCTGCCCAGATTCACACCGTCCGCGCCACTGAGGGTGAGCAGGAAGGGACCGGTGCTGGTGGTTTGAATCGTCATTGTCTGACCGGCAAGGGCGCGCAACACCCACCGGTTGATCCCGGTTGAGGCCAATGACCCGTTGACTGTGGCCGAAACCGCGCCCGCAGCGAAGTTGATGCGTTGCGCTTGCGGTTGAGGCGGCTGTGGCCCGACCGACCCCGTGATCGTAATCATGACCTGGTAGTAGATACGCGCCCCGCCGGCGCCGGGCACCGCGGAAATGTTGAGGTAATATTCGCCGGTGGCCGGCAGGGTACCGGGCCACCGGCCTCCGGCACTTGCGCTGCCCAGGATTGTCCCGGTCGCAGACGAGATCGGGACTTGATACGGTGCATTGACATAAGATGTCGAAATCGCCATTTCCTGGCCGGCAGAAGCACGCAGTACATACGCTTTGGGCGCTGAACTGGTAATTGAACCGTTGACATTGGTCGACAGTGAACCGGGGGCAAACTGGATGCGTTCGGCGCTTTGCGCCACGGCGCTGTTTGCGGGGATGGCTGCAAACACGAGGAGCACGATGCCGAGCGTCAGCAGCGCTCTTTTTGCGCCGTCGCGCCATGGGCGAAGCGAAAGTTGAAGATGCGACATGAATCTTCCTCCGATCGATCACAAACTCTGTTGACTGGCCCCTGACGAGATTGTACGTGAGAAGCTGCGGTCCCGCAACCGGAGTGCCTCATCTTTCCCGCCAAGCCGCCAAGACGCAAAGGGGGGAAGGGAGGGGGGGGGGGGGGGGGGGGGGGGGGGGGGGGGGGGGGGGGGGGGGGTCGCGGGGGGGGGGGGGGGACGCAGGGGGGGGAGAAGAAAGGGGACTCCTGCAAAGCCGCCAAGGCGCAAGGAAAGACAAAAGGCGGTTCTCCCGCAGGGACGCAGAGATGCAGGGAGATGCGGGGAGGAAGATGGAAAATCACCACAAAGAGCACAGAGAACACAAAGAAAAGGGCGGAGGGGCTCCGCATTTTCTTTGGAAGCAGTAGCTGTGCCTTTTGTGATCTCCTCTCTGCTCCCGCTCCCTGCGTCTCTGCGGGAGATTTCCTCTTTTCTTGGCGGCTTGGCGGGCGGGTTCTTTCCTATACCTTAAGCGCGGTCGAGATGGACAGCTCGCGGACTTCGTCGGCGGTGACTTCGCGCCCAAGGCGGTCGGAAAGATAGATGCCTTCGGAGATCAGCATCGTCGAGAGGGCGGCGGCGGCGGTCGGCATCAGTGGCACGCGGCCCTGTAGGGCTGCAATCCAGTGTTGTTGCGGGCCATCATAGGCGTCGCCATCTTCACGTACGTTGTGGATGCGCCAATCGAAGCCGGCCATGTTGGCCACGCAGTCGAGGTCGAGATCCCCAGCGAGCGATAGAAGCCAAAGGGTTCGAGTCGGAGCCCGGCCTGGTTGCCCAGGATCATGCTGCCATCGAACTTGTCCATGTGCACGGCCCAGGCTTCCAGAATGTCCAGGCTAAGCCCGCCCTCGAAGCGGACGAAGCCGACGCCCAATTCCTCAACGTTGTAGCCGCTGGCTGCCCGACGCTTCTCGTCCATCTCAATTTCCTGGTAGGCCTTGCCCGTGATGCGCTCCACTTTGGGCAGGCCAATCAGCCATAGCAGCGTTGAGATGTGATAGACGCCCATGTCATAGAGTGCGCCGCCGGCGGAGTGCTGTTTCTGTACAAAGTTGGGGGTGCCATAGCCGTCGACGTAGGGCCGTCCGCGGCGCCGGAAGCCGTACGACCTGGCGTGATAGATGCGCCCGAGTTGCCCACTGTCGATGATGCTCTTGGCGGCTTTGGCCTCGTTGGCATACATGGTCACAAACTGGATGCCGAAGTTGCGGCCGGTCGCCTGGGATGCCTCCCACATTTTGAGGGCGTCGATGTAGGCGCCTGCCATCGGTTTTTCGCAGAAGACGTCTTTGCCGGCTTCAAATGCAGCGATGGTGGCGGCCATGTGGTAGTTGTTGTGCAGGCAGACGTCGACGGCCTGAATATCATCGCGGGCGAGCAACTTGTGCAGATCTGTATAGACGTGGGGCACGCCCATCATGGCGCCCACGCGCTGCGCCTCGGCTTCGTTGACATCCGCGATGGCGACCAGTTCGACATTGTTCATCTTCACATACTGCTCGACGTGGCGCTTACCGATCTGGCCAACGCCGATGACGCCAACGGATGGGGTTCTGTGTGGCCAAGGGGGAGTATTGTCCTTTCTGGGCTTGGATCGTTCAAATCGTTGATTCTCGATATTTGATAGTCAATTGGTGTGAGAAAGTCTGTCAGCGCACCTCTGTCAGAGCACCATCCCGTGAGGGTGGTGATCCCGTCCGGATCGGGGGCACCTCCCGTGAGGGTGGTGAGGGCTGGGCCAAAGCCAATGCCTCCGTGTAATCCGCTAAATCCATGATTCAGACCGCGGAAGCTTTGGCCTGGCTAACCACTTACTCACGTGCGTGGCTCTGCTTGATCTCTCCGCGAACTCCGCGCCACCTCCGCCTCCTCTCGCGTTGATCTTTTTCCCTCCCCGCTGCCAGCACCAAACGGAGAGAGGGCTGAGCTGCAGCATACCTCCGACCGCGACCGAATGGTGCGCTGCCATGCCTCACCACCCTGACGGGATGGTGCTCCGACAGAGCAACCCCCGGGCTCAGCTAGCGCCTACTCGCGTACGGCGCCATGTATTTCCCTTCAATCACCGCACGTGCGGCCAGGATCTCCCATGCCACAGAGAGATTGTCCTTCGCATCGCCCTGTTTGTAGAGCACTTCGAAATAGTAGCGCTTGCCCGCTTCCAGGGCGATCGGGCCGGTGCCCTGCTCCGAGAACTTTTCATATTCGCGGGCGCTGGTGCTTTCCGGGCGTGTAGGCGATCACGATCTTTCATCCGGCGTCTCGTCTGTGCTCAGGAAGAGCGCACCGCGGTCGTCGGCCGCAATCCAGAAACGATAATCACCGTCGACTGGCGGCAGCAAGTACCCACGGATTCGCACGCCATAATCATTGCCGCCCCGCGGCAAGTTCCAGCATGGTGAGCACATCGGTGCTACTGGGCGCACCATTCTTATACTGGCTACTCTTCTGGAATTCCTCCAGGGTTGCGCCGCTCACTTCGTTCCAGCGCTGGGCAATCACACGGCCGGCAAGTGTCGGCGCCAGGGGCTGCACTGGCAGGCGCGGCGCCGGTGGGCATTGGCGCTGCTTCGTCTTCGGCATGCGTGTGGCCGTCGCCATCTGTATGCGCATCCTCCGTTGGTGTGACCACTTCGGCATTCGCGAGATCTGCGGCGGCGGCGTCATCTGCCACTGGAGCACCGGAACCATCCCCATAGGTTGCCGTAAAGGTCTGTGCGGTCTCTTGAATGACAATCTCGTGCACCGCATCACCGCCATCAGACCACTCTTCAAAGGCAAGCCCGTCACCGGCAGTGAGGGGCGCCTCAATGATGCGTTTGGCATCAATGTAGGTGTTGACCTTAAAGGGTGTCTTGTACCGGCTGCCAGCGTAAGTGATCGACAACCCCGCGGGCACGGTGTTGAAGGTGTAGGTGACCTCTTCGGCTTTGATTTCCACACAATCGGTGTCTTCAAGCCCCTGGCTGTCGGTGGCCGTCAAGCAGACTTCATACCAGGTGTTGTCGCCGTGGTCGTCGTAGGCAAAGCTAGTCTCGGCGCCGCTGCCATTGAACGCATCATAGTGGACGTGTTTGTCATGGTGTAGCAGTACGCTCCATTGCAGCGCGTCGCCGCTCAGCTCGCCGTCGTCCGGGTCCGTCCCTTTGCCCTTTAGCACAACCTTCTGCCCGATGCGGTATTTTGCGCCATCGCCGGGTTCCAAGATTTCGGCGACGGGTGGCGCCGCGCCGACGGCAATTTGGATGGACGTACTGCTGGTGTCACCGGCCGAATCAGTGACGGTCAGCGCCACGTCATAAATTCCATCTTCGGCAAACGTGTGGATGGGATTTGCCTTGCTGCTGGTCTCGCCGTCGCCAAAGTCCCATGCATAGCCCACGAGGCTATTTTCTGGGTCGGTGCTGCGTTTGCTGGAGAACGTGACTTCAAGCGGTGCGGCACCGCCCTGCACATCCGCAGTGGCGACGGCTGTGGGTGGTTTGTTGCCTCCCGGTGCGTAGCGTACGCGCCAAAGCCCATTCAGAATGACGGAGAGCATGTACAATGCGCCGTCATCACCGGTTGTCATCTGGACAATCCCGGGCATGTTTGTGCCGAATTCGTGGTGATCCGCGGTGCCGTCCGCGTTGAAGGTCAGGAAATCCACGATGCCGCCGTTGAAATCCTGGAAGAAGTACGCACCGCGATAGAGCGCCGGGAAGGCTTTGCCCAAATAGAGGTCACCGCCAATGGCCGACCCGCGTTGCGGATTCTTCAGAGAGTGAGGATAGGAGTAGACGCCAGGCGTCATGACCGCGTCGCCATTTTTGAAGGCATCACAGTTGGCATAGGTGGCCGCCTCATTGGGTCCCTCATAGCACGGCCAGCCAAAGTTGGCGCCTGCCCCGCCGACGTTGATCTCTTCCCAATTGCTGTTACCCACTTCCCCGATGATCAGTTTGCCATTGCGCGGATCGACCGTGAAGCGGAACGGGTTGCGCAGACCCATGGCAAAGACCTTGGAGCGGTTGCTGCCCGGATCGCCGTCGAAAAATGGATTGTCGGGGAGACCCTCTCCCGTGTCGGGGTCGATGCGGAGGATTTTGCCGTTGAGGCTATTGAAATCCAGTGCGCGGCTGTTGCCCTTACTGTTGACGATGCCATCGCCTGCAGCGACATAAAGGGCGCCTTCTGGGCCGAACTGCAGATAGTCGAGCGAGTGCGCCGTGCCTTCATTGGCGATGCAATCGCGAACGAACGCGCCACCCTCATCAAAGCAGGAGAATGGCTCGGTGTCGCCCTGATCCGGGTTGCCCACATGATCGGCCGTGCTGTTGGTGCCCAGGATCACGACGCCGCTACCCGCCTGGGCCACGTTCAAGTTGGCCGGGTCGGCAGTGAGCCGCAGCACCCGTGACACCCGTGCGCCACTGGGGTTCCTGTCCTTGATTTCTGGCGGATCATAGGTATAGGAGAGATAGATGTAAGGGCTGGCCGAAAAATTGGGATGCAGCGCGATGCCAAGCAGGCCGCGATCGGCGGAGTCATTGACCTCATACGACAGGTCGATAAACGGCTCTGGAAGCAATTCACCGTTCACGGCCACACGCATCTTGCCGCTCTTTTCGGCGATATAGATGCGCCCGTCAGGTGCAAGGGCGAAACTGGTCGGGCGATCCAAACCGACGACCACCTGATCTTGAATAAAGCCATAGGGCATGGCAAAGCCACCTTGTGCGGCGGCCGGTTGCGCTGGAAGGAAGGGGAGGAGCATGGCAAGCAGTACCGTGATTGCCAAGACTCGAGTTGCGCGCTGGATTGTGTCCAATCGGGGGTGGCGCCGAGCAGTGCTGGAAGGTTTCATGACGGTTGCCTCTCTTTTGGGTTCGATGGGTGGGGTTGGCTCCATTGTAGTCTTGAGGGCGCGATTCGAGAAAGGTGGATGGGAATTAATCGGTGGATGCAGTGAGCAGTGGTGGATCGCTGCGCCTTACAGCGTGATGCGGAGCAGACGCGTAACTACCCGGCGATAGACGGCAATGAAGGCGATCAGGACGACAACGGCGGCAATGATGGCGGCAATGCGCAGCCCACGATCCATCGCCAGCACCTGGTCGCCGAGGCGATAGCCTGCGAGCACGAGGAAACCATTCCAGATTGGTTCAACGATGATGCTCACGATTACCAGCCGCCACCAGGGGACGCGCGCCAGTCCCGAAGCAATCAGGACCGGGATCGTCAGCAACCCAAGGGACAGCTTGGTAATGAGAAACATGCGGGTCGCGCGCCCACGAACCTCGCCCTGGATGCGTTGGATTTCACGCCAGCGCTTGCGAACCCACCGAAAGCGCAGCAGCACTCGCCGGTCTCCGCCGAGGTAGCCTAGCAGATACCAGAATGAGTCCGCCATGAAGTTGCCGATGACAGAGGCTACAAAGACCAGATCGGCGCGCAGCACGCCCGTTGCGGCCAACGTTGCGGCGACAAGCGTCACCGCCGGGCCCTCGACAAAGACGAGCAGTGCGATCAACACATAACTCCAGATGCCAAAGTCCGGCAGGGAGCCACTGGTGAGTCCGTTCCAAAATAGGGAGATTTGTTCCCAGGTTGGCATGGGCGCGAGGTTACTTTTTCCGTTGATCGTATTGTGCTGATGGTTCGTCTTCAGTGATTACTGAGGCCCTGCCATATGATACCACCTACACCTGCGATTTACCGTGATCGGGACCCTGTTAATGGTGCATTAACAAACTGGCTGATGATGACAGGGTGGAGTGGGCGGGGATGGCAGGTGATGGGGCAGAAGCCGGCTATGTGATGGCGAGATAGGTCATGGCCGGCACGGCGACTTGCTCGGGGATGTCGTGATCAATGGGGCGCCGGTGTTGAACCGGGCAAAATGAGCGTCGTGGGGTTATGTCGTAATCTCCGATCGGCGTAACGAGATCGTGCGCGGTAGCTTCATCGTGAAGGGACAGTCGCCGTGACTGGCACAACCGCTGCAGGCGTGCGAACTGGCGGCGGTGCAAACCACACTGCCTCCCCCAACATTTTCGACCAGGCGCCCCTTGCGCACCCAGAACTGGATGATGTCGTCGAGCACCCCGCGATCGATCTTCAGCCGCCGGCTAAGTTCATTCAGGTCCAGCGGAGACTGCGCCGCTTCAATGGCATGTAGCACTTCCCACAACATAAGCACTTATCCCAACAGCAACTTGCCCACCTGGAACACCGCAATTGCGACGAGCCAGGCAATCACCAATTGACCCAATATACTGGCCCACATCCATCGGGCGCCGAACTCGTGCTTTTCGGCAGTAATAGCCATCATGCACGGTGTGTACAGGAGCACAAAGACCATGAATGCCAACCCGGCCAGCGCACCATGCCCGCCGCTCGACTCCTCGAACCCCGCGCGGACCGCCACCATCAACGCGCCCGGTTCTTCTGTAGCGGCCGTAGGCGTCAGGTTGATGCCGATGATCTGCGGAATCGCCCGCACCGTGTCGATCATCGCCTGGACAAAACTTGTCAGAACGAAAACCGCATCTTCAAGCACCGTTGGCGGCGGTGCAGACTCTGTTTCGATGGGCGCCACGTGGTAGACCTGGGCCATGGTGGCCACGATGACTTCCTTGGCGACAAACCCGGTGATGAGCGACCCACTTGCCTGCCAGGTGCCAAAGCCCAGCGGCGCCAGCAACGGCGCAACGGCGCCTGCAGTTGCGCCAAAGACACTTTCGTCTACCGGCGTCGCCGCAAAGGAACCGGTGGCGCCGGGCATGGGGATGGCCAGGAGCAGCCAGAGCACGACGCTCACCACCAGGATCGTGGTCCATGCATTGCGCAAAAAACTGGCGGTGCGTTCCCACATCTGGCGCCAGATGTTGCGCGCCACCGGCAACCGGTAGGGCGGCAATTCGATCAAGAGATAGGATTGCCCGTCACCCTTGAGCACTGTGCGGCTGAGCACGAGTCCCACCACGACGGCAACGACGATGCCCAGCAGGTACATGGCAAAAATGGCCAGGCTGGCAGCAAACGGAAAGAAAATCGCGGCAATGAGCACATATACCGGCAGCCGTGCGCTGCAACTCATGAACGGCACAAGCAGCCCCGTGAGGATCCGGTCGCGCCGGTTTTCGAGCGTACGCGTGGCATAGATTGCCGGCACAGAGCAACCAAACCCGACGATCAGGGGGACAAAACTCTTGCCGTGCAGGCCGAACTTCCGCATCAAGCGGTCCATCACCAGAGCGCCACGCGCCATGTAGCCGCAGTCGTCGAGCACGGCCAGCGCCATGTAGAGTACGAGCATGATCGGTACAAACACGAGGACGCCACCGACGCCTGCGAGCACCCCGTCGACCACCAGGCTCTCGACCCAACTGCCGCCTAATCCCCCTGCGGTGAGTAACAGCACCACCCAGTTCGTGATTGGCCCGGCGATCACGCCTTCGATCCACCCCATCATGGGCGCCGATACATCGATCGTGAGTTTGAAAACGACCCACATTGCGAACAGGAAGATCGGGATTCCGAGCAATGGATGCGTGACGGCTCGATCGATTTTGTCTGACAAGGTGACGTGGCGCGCCCCATGGTGGGTCACCGACTCCTGGACGACTTGGTGCACAAATTCATAGCGGGAATTGACGAGGGCAACGTTTACATCATCGCCATAGATCTGCTCCAGCCGTGCGCCGCAGCCGGCCAGCGCGGCCACGACGGCTGTAGCCGCAGGTTCGCGGGCAATCGCCGCCCGGAGCAACTCATCCCCTTCCAGCAACTGGATCGCAAGCCAACGCGGCAGATAGGCGGCGACAAGCGCCGGCACTGCGGCAATCACCGCCGCCAGTTTCTGGATCTCATCCTCGACGGCCGCCCGTAGTCAACCAATGCAACTTGCGCGGCAGGCGTAGGGCCGTTGCCGCGGGTCTGCACGGCTGCCTGCAACGCTTCAAGCCCCTCCCCGCGCCGCGCCACCAATGGGACAATGGGCGTGTTGCCTAAGAGCTGCGAGAGCCGCGGCAAATCGATGACGATCCCTTGCGCAGTGGCTTGATCCAGCATATTGAGGCAGACAACCACAGGCGCGCCGGTTTCCAGAATTTGTGTCGTCAGATAGAGATTGCGCTCCAGGTTGACGGCGTCAACGACATTCGCAACCAGTTCTGGCTGCTCGCCAACAATAAAGTCTCTGGCGATTTCCTCTTCGCTGGAGTAGGGAGAAAGGCTATAGGTTCCGGGCAGATCGACGACCGTAACGATAGGTGCGTCTGGTGCAAGCGCGCCGCGTTTCGAACCGATGCGCGACGCACTCACGTCGGTGACGGTGCGCAGTGTACCGGAGCGCTTCTGGACGGTCTTGCCGGGATAGTTGCCAACATGCTGATCCGCGCCGGTGAGCGCATTGAAGACGGTGCTCTTACCGACATTGGGATTGCCGGCCAGCACCACGGTAGTCGTCGCCATGAGGGGATGCGTTATGCGGGCGCCACGAGGATCTGGCTGGCCATGCCGCGGCCAAGCGCCAGGCGTGAGTTGCGCACCGCCAATACCAGCGGTCCGCCGTGATCTTGGATGATCTCAAAACGTACGCCGGGCGTGAGTCCCAACTCTGACAGCCGGTGCACCAGTTTGCGACCGGCGCTGATTTTGATCAAGGTGACGGAGCGACCACTCCCTACCAGGGTCAACGGAACCAAATCTGACGAATGCTGCATGGACGTATCTAAACAACCTCGTAACCAACCGATGACGTGACGATGGGAACAGTATAGGAGGCTTTTCGCGCACTTTCAAGGACTTTAGTCCCATGATTAGACATGTCCGGAATGCGGTTGCGCCTTACCAAGGTGTTAACCGGGGTTAATTTGAGGCGGGTTTGTCACATTGACAATTGACAATTGACCATTGACAATTGTGTTCTATTCCAATCCAATCTCCATCTACCGTTTGAGGATCTATGGCTGGTGTGCAGCGGTCGTTACAAATCAAATTACTAGAGAGTGCCGCCGATCTGACCGCAAAAAGCTGGCCGGTCGCCGCACGCGTCTTCCCTGAGCAGCTTGAGATCGATGAAAACCGCGCACTGTGGGTCAGCGCCGTGCACGACTACATTGCCGCGGCCGCCCCTGCGCGCGTGATCGCGGCGGACGTCGCCATCATTGGCGGTGGTTTCACCGGTATCAGCACGGCCTATCAACTGAGCGCGGTTTCCGAACTTGCGCATCGTGCTCCTGGAGGCGGCGACGCTCGCCAATGGCGCCAGCGGTCGCAACGGCGGGATGATCCTCAACTGGGTGAATGGCATCGATGACAGTGATCCCCAACTGCTGCGGCGCACTTATCGTATGACCAGCGATGGCATTGCCATGATTCTGGAGATCATCCAGCGCCACCAATTGAATGTGGACCGTCGGATGGATGGGACGCTGACGATCTATACGGATGCGGCGCGCGCCGAGGCGGCCCACGCCGAGGTGGAACAACACAACGTATTGGGGATCCCCACCGTGTTCCTGCTGGCGCGGCAGTTGCGGCATGACTTTGGCGCGCACAATGTCTACGGCGCAGTGCTCGATCCGGGTACGGGCCAAATCAACGGTGTGCAATTGGTGCGTGAGATGGGTAGGGTGCTCGACGCACGCGGGGTGGAGATCTACGAGCGCTCGCCCGTGCTTGCGATGCAGGAGGGGAGCGTCAATATTCTTCGTACGCCGCAAGGCGAAGTGCGTGCAAAGGCGATGGTGATTGCCACCAACGGCTATACGGGTAAACTTGGATATTTTCGTGACGCCTTATTCCCGCTGCATTCGCATGTCTTTGCCACGGAGTCGCTGACGGCGGAACAGCAGGCGCGGCTTGGCTGGCGCGGGCTGGCCGGTTTCGCCGATGATCTGGATCGCATCTCATACGCATCCATTACGGCTGACGGCCACCTTGTCTTTGGTGGTGGCAGCAACCAGGCCTACTCGTACTGTTTCAATAATCGGACGGCATATCCCGGTGGCGCCACCAGGGCGCAGCATGCGCATGCCGCAATGGCGCAGACGCTGGCCAACTATTTTCCGGAGAGTCGTGGGCTGCCGATTCGATACCGTTGGGCCGGCACACTTGGCATCACCATGAATCGCCAGCCGCTCATCGGGGTGCGTGGTGAGCACCGCAACGTTTACTATGCGGTTGGCTATTGCGGGCATGGGGTGACGCTGGCGAATGTCGCCGGAAAAATACTGTGTGACCTCTACTCAGGTGATGAAACCACCTGGAGCGATTTACCGTTTGTCAACCGGCAATATCATCGGATTCCACCTGAACCGTTTCGCTGGTTTGGGTATCAGATGTTTACCCGGTTGACCGGCAAATCGCCCCGCGTGTAACGAAGTGCTATTTCTTCACCGTAGGTAGATAGACCTGATCGCTCCATCCGGCCGGCGAGACTCCCGCGCGCGGTGCACTCGTATTGGGCGTTGGCGCCACGGCTGGAACGCCCAGCTTTGGCGGCTCCACGCCGGTCACGGCATTGCGCGTGGCCAGCAGTGGCATGTAGATATTTGCCGTTGCTGCGGGTGCAGCATAGAACGCAAACTCTCCAACATCAGACAGTTGCACCACCATCTCTTGTAGTTCAGGGGTGTGGCTCACCTGTGTAATGCCGTTTTGTGACCAGTCGGCTCCTGCCCAACGGAATAGGGCAAGGGTATCCGCGCGCATTGTTCCCAGCAGGTCTGGGCCGTATACGAGCGTCGTTGTGATTGGCGTTGTAAGCTGCGTTGCATCCAGCTTCTGCTCGTTCAAGTAGACATCGAGCGCGAAGTTCAGATTTCCGAACTCATAGTTGACCGGCGGTGATGCCGTGTGCTGCGTCGGCGTGATGTAGTCCGTGAAACTGAAGAAGTAGATATCTTTGTCCTGGGTGGCGCCGGCAAAGAAACCAGCCTGCCACGCAAGGTCAAGATCCACCTTGCCACCGGTGAAAGTCGTTGTCCCCTTCTGCGCAGGATCGAAGATCTGCACTTGCGGCGGCGCGTCTGAGTGTTCGCGCGAACCGACGATGACGAACACCGTCGCCTGGTCGGTGTGGTCGTTGATATCGCTCATCGTGTAAGTAAACTTATCAACGCCGGTGAAGCCGGCGGCGGCCGTGTAGCGAACCTGCTGACCGCTTCCGGCAATGGCGGCGACACCGTAGCTTGGCGTCTCGACATCGATGACGGTAAGCCCACCCTTGGCCGGGTCTGAGTCGTTGGCCAATACTGTGATGAGCACCGCTTCACCGGGCAGCGCACCGGCCGCGTCGTTCACTGCCAGCGGCAGCGCCTGCACTTTGATTGTGAGTGACGCCGACTCGCTCTGGGCATAGCGGCTGTCACCCGCATAGTTGCCGATCACGACGTGATTGCCTGCGGTCAGATTGGTTAGCCTGAGCGTTGCTTTCCCACCCGTGAGTGGCGCCACCCCCAACTCGGCGCCGTCGCCATCCAGGAAGGTGACACTGCCGGTGGGTGAGATTGCGGCAGCCACTGCACGCTCGCCGAAGTCCTTCTCTTCCGCATCGCTCGTCTCGGCAACGTCTACGGTGGCCAACGTGTTCTCGGTTACTGTTGCGGTGACAACCACCGTTTGTCCGGCTACGGCTGGGTTTGGTGCGGCCTTCAAAGTTGTCTTTGTTGCGCGTTCGATGACCGTGATCGATGCCGGGTCACTGTCACTACCGGCATACAATGCGTCTGCAGTATAGCGGGCAAACACGGCGTGATCACCTGGCGGCAAGGTAGTTGTTGCAAATACGGCCCGGCTGTTTGCCAGCGCAATCGTTGCCAGCGTGACGTTGTCCTCGTCGATGAACTGCACCTGGCCTGTGGGCGCAGGGAGGGCAGTTGAGCTCATGTCAAACGTATCTATCTTGGCGAGGGTTGCCGTGAATGTAGCGTTCTCGCCAACTTTGGCAGGGTCGGGCGCGACTTCCAGTACGAGCGTAGTGTCGAACTTGTCGATTGTCAGCTTGGTCGACTTGGACCTGGCCGTAGCGTGTACTGCGTCGCCGCCATAGGTCGCCGTTACCGTATAGACGCCCGCACCCAATTCTGGCAGGCTCCAGGTGGCGACGCCGTTTATAAGGGCTAGGGATTCGTCGAACGCACCGGATGCCTCAGAGACCTGCACCGAACCTGATGGTGTGGAGAAGCCGGTTTTGTCCGTCACGGTTACGGTGAGGGTTACCGTCTGTTTACATGGGCAGGATTGGGCGCCATTGCCTGGGCCACGCTGGTCGCGCGCAGTTCGTTGCCGAGGTCGAAGGCCACCGAGTTGCCCGGGCCAGCAGTCGCAACGGTTGCTGAATAGGCGCCGGTGGCTGCGTTGGCCGTGACTGTCAGTTGTGCTGCGCCACTGGCAATGGTGACAGTGATCGAGGGTGCGAAGGTTGCACCTGGCCCTGTTGCCGGCGCCGTGAACCGCACCCAACCGCCATTGACCGGCTCGATCTGCCCTGCCCAATCCGCTCCGGCCACGCCAGCGCTTAGTTGTTGTGCAAACGCTGTGTTTACATAAGTCTTCTGGTGATCGCCGTTTGTGATCGCCAGGGTGACGGCTTGCGCCTCGCAGGCGCCGCTATCACAGGATGCTCCTTGTGGTCTGGTCACCCCACGCGCGTCAAAAGCGCCCAGTGCGCTGGCGGCGCACACGGCCAGGTCGCCGCCGTCGATGGCGGGCGAGCCGGGCAGCAACGGCGCCGTCTGTACGTTGCCGCCGTAGTCACCAAAGGCACCCAGGAGTGCATTTGTGGCTGGCTGCGAGTGGTTGGCTGCGTTCAGATTGCAGGTTGCATCGCGGGCGATGTTGTACCCGCCGTCGTTGAGCGTGCCGCTATTGGCGCAGTCGCCGCCGGTGGGGTTGGAGAGTACACTGTTGGATAGTGTAAGCACGGCCGACCCGCCGATATTTATGCCACCACCCAGGGCGCCAGATGCGGTGTTGTCCAAGAGTGTGACATTCTTGAGCGCAGCGTACGCCATGTTATTGATGGCGCCACCGGCGACGGCGCTGTTCTGATGGAAGGTGCTGTTGTCCAGCACGGCTGCGCCGCCGATCAAGACCAGCCCCCCACCGGAGCCGGTCGCGGAGTTGCCGGCAACGCTGCCGGCAACGAGCGTGGTGTTCCCACCCGCAATCGCCATCGCGCCCCCATTGGCGGCCGTGTTGCCGTTGAAGGTGCAGAACATACAGGACCAGGGGGAGGCCCCGTCCTGATACCAGCCGCCCCCGTTGGCTGTGGCGCTATTCGTGAGGAAGGCGCTGTTGCTGACGATGGCTGAAGCACCCACATAGGCTGCACCACCGTCGCTGCTTGCCCGGTTACCGGTGAATGTACTTGTCGTGATCGTGATGGCGCCAGACTGATAGAGTGCACCGCCGTCTACCTGTGCGCTATTCCCGGCGAATATTGAACGCGCCAGGTATACGGCGCCGGCGCTGTAGAGGACGCCCCCGTGATTACCGGCCTGGTTTCCCTGGAAGGTGCTGTTGTCGATCGCGTACGTTGCGCCGGCGCCGGCGTCCGCCAGGGCGCCGCCGTTTGATAACGCGCTGTTTGAGGTGAAACTACTGTTGGTAACCGTCAGGGTTCCCTGATTTGCAATGGCGCCACCATGCATTGCCGCGCTATTGGCGATAACAACGTCTTCAACCTGCAGAATTCCCTGATTGAGGATTGCACCACCGCTGCCGGCCAAACTCCTGCCGTGCTCAAGCGTGAGATCCTTCACCAATGAATAGAAACCTGGCGTGATGTTGAAAATGCGCCCGGCATCGTTACCAGAGATGGCGAGTTGTGCGCTGCCCAGCCCCTCAATGTTGATGTACTTATCGATGGCGATCTCCCCGCTCGTGAGGGAGATCGTCTGTCCCTGCAAGGTCGGTGTAAACAGAATCGTCGTAGCAAGACAGGCATCCGTTACCGCAGCACGCAACGATCCCGGCCCTGAATCGTTGATATTGGTTACATAGACGCGGCAACGCACGGTCTCCGAGAAGACACCCGATGTGCTGGGCAGGAAATTCCCATCGCCTGAATAGGTGGCCGTGATCGCAGTGACCCCCGACGGCAGCGTTGACGTTTGCACGCTGGCAACGCCGGCGGTGAGACCGGCTGTCACCACGCGGGACCCGAGATAGAAGGTCACGACTCCGGTCGGCGTGCCGGCGCCGGGTGATGCAGCCGCGACGTACGCGGTGGTCGTCACATTTTGTTCGAGATCGGCAGGGTTCGGAGCCGCAATCACCAGGTTGACGGTGCCGGCGCGTACGACGGTGTGCGTGTGCGTGGTCGCCGTTGCCGGCAAGAAATTTGAATCGCCGTTATAGGTCGCGACGATTCGATTGGCGCCGGTGGTCAACGTCGTCACATTGACCGCGGCCTTGCCGTCTGCGCCAAGCGTGCCGGTGCCCAGCACCGCGGCGCCTTTCCGGAACGTGACGGTGCCGGACGGTTTGCCGGTTGCCGGCGCCTTTGCGCTCACCGTCGCCGTCAGTGTGGTAATTTGTCCATAGACCGTCGTTGGGGTCGGCGCCGAAGTCATCGTGATGTTGGTCGATGCCGGGAGCACCGTGAAGGTGCTCTCGCCGGTCGTTGTTAGTTCACCGGCTGCGCCCAGAATCCCCTGGTTAAGCACAATCCGTCCGCCGGGTGCAGTGGGGCTGATCACGCCGGTGAGTGTGACCAGGCCACCGGCGCCGGGCGCCAGATCCGCCACTTGCCAGGCATAGTTGGGGGCGACGCCGATACTCACCATGGTGACGCCACGTGTCTTCACACCGTTGATGGTGACGGTCGGCGGCACCGAATCATAGAGCCGCACCTTGGTTAGTTTGAGCAGACCTGTATTGGAAAAGGCCAGTGTATAGGTAATCGGTTGCCCCGGTGTGGGGTTGGGTGCAATTACCGCCTTGCTGACATTGGATGCTGCACCATACCGGATGATTGTGCCACCATACCCGGCGGCGAGCACCATTGCGCCCGTGCTGCCACTGACGTCGGCCAGGTTGCTGGAGGTGCCTGAGTTCAAAATGGCGAAGGTGCCTGAACCGCTATACCGCAGTGCGCCGCCCAGGGTGCCAACTGCGAATACGTTGGTGGCAGAGGATCCCCAGACTCCATAAAGCGTGCTTGCCGTCCCGGTGCCGACATAGTTCCAGGTCGAGCCGTTATACAAGCGGACGGTGCCGCTGGCGCCGACGGCAAAGACATTGGTGGGGCTGCTGCCCCAAACCCCGCGCAGCGTCTTGTCGGTGCCGCTCGTCATCGAACTCCATGCCGCACCATCGTAGTGGAGGATCAGTCCGGCATCGCCGACGGCAAAGACATCGGTTGGCCCGCTTCCCCAGACATCCCAGATCGTGGCGGTGCTCTTGCTCTCCATTGCAGTCCACGTGGAGCCGTTGTAGTGGAGGATGGTGCCGGCGTTGCCGACGGCAAAGAGATCGGTTGGGCTACTTCCCCACACATCGCGCAAGGTGGAGATTGAGCCAGTCGGCAGGCTGCTCCAATTGACCCCGTCATACAAGAGTACGACGCCGTTATCGCCCACGGCAAAGACCTGGTCGCCGGCAAATCCCCAGACGGCGCGCAGTGCGAAGGTTGTGCCACTGGTCATTGATGTCCAGGCGCTGCCGTCATAATGTGCAATCCTGCCGGATGAACCAACTGCAAATGCTTCAGAGGGGCTGGCAACCCAGATGCCGTTGAACGAGGTCGTGATGCCGCTGTTCATGCTCGACCAGGCCGTGCCATTGTAGTGGCGGATTGCACCTGCGTAACCGACCGCATAGATGTCGGCAGTGCTACTCCCCCACAGGCCATGAAAACTGGCCGAGGTGTTTGTCACCATCTTGGTCCAGGTGGACCCGTCATAGCGAACGACCACACCTGATTGTCCGGCAGCATAGATACTGCTGGCTGACGTGCCCCAAATGTCAAAGAGGCCACTTGTCGTATTGCTGGTCACCGGGTTCCAAGCAGTTCCATTAAACTTTAGGATGGTGCCATTTGACCCAACCGCATAGACATTGTTGGCGGCTGTACCCCAAACATCGTTGAACGTGGAGATTACGCCGCTGGTCATTTTGGTCCATGTCGTCCCTTGTGCTGCTGGAACCCCATACGCCGCGCAGTGCGTAGAGGGTGCCGCTGGTCATGGGACTCCAGGTTGACCCATCATAGTGGAAGATGATGCCGCTGCCACCGGTGACAAAGATGTCATTTGCACCAGTGCCCCAAATTGCATACAGGTTATTGGTGTAGCCAAGGGGGATCGTGCTCCAATTGGAACCGTCAAAATGCAGCAAGGTGCCTGTGTCACCGACCGCATAGACATTGTTGGCGGCGGTGCCCCAAGCATTCCATAGTTTTTTGAGACACCGGAGGACATGATGGTCCATTCGATGCCGTCGTAGTGCATGATGGTGCCAAGGTTGCCGACTGCGAAGACATCGGTCGCAGAGGCGCCCCAAACGCCATTGAGCGAGTTGCCCTGGGGCAGCGGGTTATGCCAGATCCAACTCGGATCTGCAGCACTTCGCCGTTTGGTGAGGAAACAGAACCGTCGTGATCCCAACGAGCAGCAGGAACAGCGTTGCGGGGGAACAACCGGAAAACCGGCAGTTGACGCAGTTTGACGGGTGTTGTTGGCGTTGTGAATGCGGTGTAGGCAGACATGCTCGCTCCTCGTGCACATTGAAACTTCGCCGTCGAAAAGACCGCGCTGATTACCAGTTTCGCGCTTGACAAACGAGTTAGCGACGGCGCATTGACGCAAGGTGAGATACTCACCAGTCGCATTTTTGGCGAGGAGTGTTTAGTCTTATTTCTCGATCGGCAGCCACGCCAGCACGCGCTGGGTGTATGTGTCCCAGAAGCCCCACTCATGTTCGCCAGGGCCTTCTTCGTAGGTGACGGGTAGGCCGATTTCGGCGGCGTAGGCTTTGAACTGGAGGTTTTCCTGATAGAGAAAGTCTTCCGTGCCGCACGCCTGATAGAGTCTGGGGGCAGACTCGGGGTTTTTCGCTACCTTGGCGGCCAGGGCAAAGAGGTCGTTGCGGCTGCCGCGGAAGCGCTTCAGGTCGCCAAAGATGTTGCCGAGTTCTTCCAACCAGGCGGTGTCGCCGGCATGTGGACCCTGATCTGGGGCGGCAAAGGTTGGGAATGTACCCGAAAGGCTGGCCGCGGCGGCGTAGCGGTTGGGATGGCTCAGGGCGAGTTTGAAGGACCCGTAGCCGCCCATGGAAAGACCCGTGACAAAGTTGTCGGCGCGCTTCGACGAGAGCGGGAAGAAACTCCGCATGACGGCGGGCAGTTCTTCGCTGATATAGGTCCAGTAGCGATTACCACGCACCATGTCCGCATAAAAACTGCGATCGACGGCGGGCATCACGACCGCAATGCCATAGGCGTCGGCGTAGCGGTCGATCGAGGTGCGGCGCTCCCAGATGGTGTGGTCGTCGGACAGGCCATGCAGTAGCCAAAGTACGGGCAATTTGCGGGCGCCGCGCGCCTTAACAGCCGGCTCCGGGAGGATGACGTTAGCGGAGACGCTGAGGCGGAGCGCATCGGAAAAGAAGTTGCAGGTAAAAAAGGCCATGTGGACTGGATCCTCGGCAGACTGGATGGGTAGACGGCACTGATGCCTCTATTTTATCGCAAGCCGCTGTGGTGACCAACCCATACGCCTGCAGCACCGCGTGCATGCGTATGGAAGTAACCTCAGTGGTGTCGAGCGCGTTTTGCCTGGGTAAGATACGTGCCAGGAATTTCATTTCTGCCTGCTGTGCGTGGTACAGGTCCCACCGCAGCTGTAAGTTCATCCAGAAGTCCGGCGTCATCAAGAAGTATCGCGCCAGCCGCAAGGCGGTACTGGGAGTAACGCCGCGCTTCCCATGCACGATTTCGTTTATGCGCTGATAGGGCACCTCAATCGCATCGCGTTCGCGTTGCGTGATGCCCATGGGCAGCAGAAATTCTTCCAGTAACATTTCGCCGGGATGGGTCGGCACACGATGAGTAGGAATGCGAACACTCATAAAAAACCTCGTAAGCGCGGTTCTTGCGCTTGATGGTTTAGCCGCAGATGGAGTAGACTGCTTTGCGCAGTCTGTGGCTGCCGTGTGGCAATCTCAACATCATCGAATTAAGAACGTCTAGATTTCCTATGCCCAATACAACTCTGATTATAACTCGACGCCTTGCGCGAGAGCTATACCCAGCGTGAAAAGACCGCGGCCGCACTGTTGGCGGCTTTCAAATTGAATGCCGGCGCCCAGGGCAAAGTGCTCCGTGCCCTGACCGACTATGCAGCGCAAGATGCCACAGTCGACGTGCGCTCTGCCCAGGATGCCTTCAGCCGCCTCAAATTGAAAGAAGAGGTGGTGGACCCATTGACGCCTGAACTGCGGCGCGAAACCAAGGCGCTCAACAGCCTGACCGCTGCGCTCAAGGAGGCAACCACTGCGCTGCGCAGTGACCCGGTGGACGTGGTGCGCTTGGATAAAGCGCTCACGCACCTGGCCACCAGCAAGGAGCCGCAGGTGCTCGAGCGTTTGCCCGAGTTGCAACAGGAACTGGACCTTGCCCAACGCGCGTTGGGTGACGAGTTTGGCCAGAAACTACGTGATGCCCTGGCTGCCGTTGGCGTCGCAATTGGTGGCCGCCCGCCGAAGTTTGAATTGGGTCGTTTTGAACTGGATGTCAATTTCGCGCGGCGTTTTGGGGTGTTGCGCTACGGGAAGGATGTGGTGGTACCCCATGTGCCGGTCACGGTGGAGGCGACCCTAAAGGCCTATCAAGGGGCGCAAGAATTGGTGCGGGCCGCACACAAGATGGGGCCGCCTGGATGGCGCAATTGCATGAAGCTTATCAACTTGTGCGCCGCAAACGCGGCATTACGGTAGAGCGTGCCAACCTCGTCGATGTCTACCTGGAAATGGTGCTGCTTCGCCAGGGGCGTGCGTTTGCCAGCGAGCCGAGCAAGCGTACGTTTACCGACTATTCGCGTGCACAGTTTATCTATGATTTGTATGAATACACGGATCGACAGCGCCTGATGGTCGATGGCAAGTCACTGAAGGCATTTGACTCGACCAAGTCGCAGACCGACAACCCCGCCAAAAGCATGTGGATTGTCGAAGGCGATTCGCCGTACGACGGTCGCTATGTTGCCGATATCCAACTGATAAAGGAGTAGCGCCATGTTGCCAGAACCGCGCCTGGCCCGCCAGATCATTGAAACACTCGGCCAATCAGGGACGCCCGTGTCGCGTGGCGTGAGCTACTATAACGCGGGCAATGAGTCGCTGCTGAATGCCATCGACACCCATTACCTGGGTTCCTACCTGGCGGATGGCGGGGCAGTCTTCAAGTTGGTGGTCGGTGACTATGGCAGCGGCAAATCGCACTTTCTCTATTGCGTGCGCGACCGGGCATGGCAGCGCAATTTTGCGGTTAGCAAGGTAGATCTCAGCCCCAAAGAAAGCCCCTATGATGACCAGCGGCGGGTGTATGCCGCGGTCGCTTCGGCGCTCATCTGGCATGAGTTGGGTAGCCTGAGTGAGGACGAACAGGGGATCGGGCGTTTCCTGGAGGGGACGTTGCGCCGGCTGGTGGTGCCGCTTGGTGTGGATCTGACCGACGAGGACGCACAAGAGACACCCGACGTCCGCGCACTGTTGCACACGCTTGCCAATACCGCCGTCGATAGTCTCAGTTATCACAAGGCGGTGCAAGGCTATCTCACTGCCCTGTTGCGCGGCCAGGAGCGACGGCAGGAGTCACTGGAGCGCTGGCTACACGGTGAAGAAGTCAGCCCGGAAGACATGCGGGATCTCCGCACCATTGGTGTGACGGAAAAGATCAACAAGAACAACGCCTTCAAGATGTTGCGATCCCTGTGCCAGACCGTGCGGGCGCTTGGATATACGGGGCTGGCGCTGCTCTTCGATGAAGGGGACCGGATGTTGAGCATCGGCGGCAAAGCTGAGAAGACGGCGACCGACAACCTGCGAGGTGATCGATCGCTGCCGCGAGGACTTGCCCGGTGCGCTCTTCATGTATGCCGTGCCGCCCGATTTTTTGCACACCGTGGTGCCCAAATACCCGGCGTTGCAGCAGCGCGTCCAGGCCGCCAACTACTTTTCGCGCAGCAATCCGTTCAGCCCACAGATCGATTTGGAGCACCTCGACATCCCTGACGAGGAACTGCTCGAGCAGATCGGCTATCGTCTGCTCCCAATCTTTGAACTTGCGTATGGCGTAAAACTCGATGGCGCCACGCAGGCCGCCAATATTCGCACCCTCTCTGAGGCGGCGCGCAACTCCTATCTTGCCATCAGCCACCGCCGGCTCTTTGTGAAGGCGCTGATTACGGACTGGTATCGCCAGAAGGAAGATGGCGAGCAGGCGATGACGCCTGACTACGCGGCGGCGTTGATCAAAGGCCAGAGTGAAAAGCTGAACCAACTGGCGGATGCAAGCCAGGCGCCGTATTGAAGCCAGCGCAACCCTTGTCCGTGAGATGGACACAACCTTGAAGGCAATCCCGGTGGCAGCACAGACCGTACATCATCCTCATTTTGGCGCAGGCGTCCTGCTCAAGACCTACATGGGCGGTTATGAGTGGGAAGTGCTCTTTCACAATGGCCGGCGCTTCCGCCTGCCGGCGAAGGAGTTCAGTGCAGAGTCGTTGGCGGCGGTGCAGCCCCAGCGGGCACCCCAGCCCCGGCGGGCGGCGCACCCGACCCTGGAAATGGACCAGTTTCGCGCCCGGCAGACCCTGGAAGCGCTGCGCGTAGGCATTGTGCCGGTGCAAGATGCCGAAACCTTGACCATTGGACTGGAGGCGGAGCGCGTCACGCTGGACCGCGCCTTTGATCGAAGCCGGGAGCGTAGCGGCGATGTGCTCGCCGTGATTGGCGACTACGGTTATGGCAAGAGCCATTTCATTGAACTTGCCGCGCGGCATGGCCAGCGTGAAAACTTTCTCGTGGCTGCCGCCAGTCTGGATCTGGTGGAGACGCCACCCAGCAAAGCGAACAAGATCTACGAGGCGCTGATCGCAGCATTGCGCTACCCGGATCGACCGGGTCTGGGGCTGCGCCCGCTGCTGCAGAAGGCGCTCGATCATCCGGGTGTGATCGCAGAATTTGCGCAGCTCTGCCCGCGCAAGCCGGAGGAGTGTCCCTTGACGGCCGCGCTGCTGGCGCTGCAAGAGTGTCCGAGTGAAACGGCGTACGATGAGATGGTGGATTGGCTGAGCGGCCGCGCCAAGGCGCAAGCGGGGATGAAGAGCTGTCTGAAGCGGCCGCCGCGGCTCTACGTGACGGGCGACATTGCCCGGCAGTACAGTTACCTGCTGACCGCCATCAGCGTGTTGGCGACACTGCTCGGTTACAGCGGGCTGGCGGTGCTGATCGATGAGTCCGAGCATTACTCGTTGCTGCGTGCGTCGCAGCGCGAGCGGGCGGATGCGTTCTTTAAGGCCATGATTGTGAGCGCCCTTGGGTTGAACAATGGGCGCATCAATGCGCGCGATATACCGGACAACGTCCGCGCTGAATATCCCATCAGCTTCGCTTCGGACCCGCATCTCTTCTTCCTCTTTGCCCTTACGGAAAGTGCAGACCGCATGCCGGTGGGGGCGTGGCTGGCGCCGGCGCAACTGGTGCGGTTGGACGATCGCTTCATCGAGAAGGACATTCGTGAATTCTACGCCACGCTGTTGCGCTATCACGGTCTGGCGTACGACTACACCGCCGACCCGGCAAAGTATGCGGAGGTGAGCGCAGTGGCGCCGGGGCTGCTCTCACGGGCGTTGGCCCAACACCGGATCAACCTGCGTGAGTTGATCCGCACGGCGGTGACGAGTTGTGATCTGCTTTACTTGCATGAAGACTACGCCCCGGGCGCGATGCTCGGGGAACTCGCGACTGGGCTCAAGGTGTAGACCGTAGGTGCGGTTTGCAACCCATAGGCATCAAGCTAAGGACCAAACCCTCCCGCCAAGCCGCAAAGACGCAAAGGAACAACGAAAAAAAATCTCCCGCAGAGACGCAGGGACGCAGCGAAGAGCATCATTGACCACAAGAGCACAAAGCGCAAAGACCACAAAGAAAATGCGCGCCTATCGTTCCTTTCTTTGTGGTCTCTGTGTTCTTTTGTGGCAATTTTTGAGCTTCCAGCGCGCATTTCCCTGCGTCTCGGCGTCTCTGCGGGAGAATTGGGCCTTAGCTTGATGCCTATGGGCAAGGACGCCGCACCTACGAGCTCGCCGCCGTCACGCGTTGGTGACGTCTTGACAACGAGCGCATTGCACCCTATGATTAGGACGCGTGTTAGGGTCTTATTTTAGGCCCCTATAACTGGTTCTGAATTATTGGTGCCAACGATGCAACAGACAAAAATTAGCCTGACGCCGCCACTGAGTGACTTTTTGGGCGAATACAAACGCTTTGGTTTCAAAGACAAGAGCGACATGGTGCGCAGCGCACTTAACCGTTTGCGTGCTGAACTTGAAACCCAGTCACTTCGTGAATCGGCCGAACTCTATGCGGCAATCTATGCGTCGGATCGTGACCTACAGGAATTAACGAATGCTGCGCAGGATGGGTGGCCGGAACCGTGAAGATTGTGCGCGGCATCGTGATCGAGGTCAACCTTGACCCAACCACCGGGTCCGAAACTGGCAAAACACGCCCGTGCATTGTCGTGACAAACAATGTGTACAACGAGCGCGTTCCGGTCATCCAGGTTGTGCCGTTGACCGCGTGGACTGAAAAGAAGTCGCAGATCAGGACAAACATCACCGTCAATCCCGATGGACAGAATGGACTCAGCAAGCGGTCGGTTGCTGATTGCTTACAGACACGACCAATTGATTACGCCCATCGATCGGTCCGAATATTAGGCAATCTGACGCCGGCGACGATGCGTGAGATTGATGCAGCCCTCAAGATCGTCTTCGACCTAACGTGAACGCCTCACCCTGAAGTCCCGCATCCCCCGCACGTGGGGCGCGTTCTTTGGCCGTTATGGCAACTTTACGCCGGTCCAGTTGGCGGCGATGCCTTTGCTGCTGGATGGCGACAACCTAATCCTCGCGGCGCCGACCGCCAGCGGTAAGACGGAGGCCGCACTGGCGCCACTGATCGAACGCTATCTGCCCGCCGGGCGCACTGAAACGCAACTCACCATCCTCTACCTCTTGCCCACCCGGGCGCTGATTGCCGACCTATGGCGGCGCCTCGCGACCCCTTTGGATGTGCTGCGGGTTGCGGCTGCGGTCAAGACCCACGATCTCAATACCTTTAACCCCACCCACCCGGCGGAACTGCTCTTGACCACGCCGGAATCGCTGGATGCCCTGCTCGCAGGGCACCCCAAATCGCTGGCACAGGTACGGGCGGTCATCATCGACGAATTGCATGGCCTGGATGGCACAGTGCGCGGCGACCAACTGCGGGTGGTGCTGAACCGGCTCCGCCACCTGCGCACCTATGCCGGCCAGGTGGGAGACGCCGCCGACGCCCAGCTTCAGTATGTCGGGATTTCGGCAACGCTGGCCGCGCCGGAAACCACTGCCGCTCGCTACCTCCCGGCCGCGCAGGTGGTCACCGCCGGCCAGCCGCGCACCGCTGCCCTGGATGAGATTGCCCTGGATCCAGGCTCACCCGCTGCGCTGTTAGCCTATCTGGATACGTTTCGGGCGCGCGGCTGGCGGAAGGCGCTTGTCTTTGCAACAGCGCGCCGAAGTCGAAGCGTATGCGACCGCGGTGCGGGCTGCGAGTTCAGGCTTTGGCGAGGCGGTTTTTGTCCATTACTCCAATCTGGAACGCGAACGGCGCCGTGCCATCGAGGAGCAATTTGCCGAGGCTGAGGCCGCGCTCTGCTTTGCTTCCAGCACCTTGGAGTTGGGGATCGACATTGGCAGCATCGACGCGGTGCTGCTGATCGGTGCGCCCGGCAGTGCAGCCGCTTTCACCCAGCGGCTTGGCCGCGCCAACCGGCGTGGCGGCAGCCTGCAAGCCGCCTGCTTCTACCGAACTCCCCTGGAGCGGGCGCTCTTTGGCACGCTCAAAACGGCGCCGGTCAATACCCTGGGCACGGCGCTGCGCCCATCGGTCGCCGTGCAGCAGATCTTCAGCCTCTTGCGCCAAAGCCCGGTCGCCGCCGTGCGGTTGGCGCCGCTGGCCGAGCTGTTCGCCGGGATGCTAAGCGCCGCCGACCTGGAGGCGATCCTGGGGCACCTGCAGAAACTCGGGTACCTCAGAGCGGCCGGCCCGGCGAGTGGCGGGCGGAGAACGGCTCAAGCGTCTCGTTGACCTCCAGGCGGTGGAGAGCAACCCGCTGAGCCTCCACAGCAACATCCAGTCGAGCACAGTCCAGGTGAAGATTCGGGACCAGGCGAGCCAGCGGGTGGTGGCCACGGTGGATCGCCAGTGGCTGGCGCGTGATGTACTGACGTTGGAGGGCGCCCGCTCAATATTGCCTGGGCGGACGGGGAGGCGCTTTGGGTGACGGCCTATCATGGCGCTGACGCCGCCGCGCCGTTGCGGTATGAATCGACGCGGCAGGTGCTCAGCTTCGAATTGGCGCAGGCGCTGGCGTTGCACCTGGGTTTGAGCCGGGCATCATGCCGTTTGCGCCTACTGCAGCCGGGTGGTGCGCTTTTTCATTGGCTGGGCGACGTCTATGGCTGCGCCCTGGTTGACCTGCTGCGGTATACGCTGCGCGCCGAGCCGGGTGCGGCGCCGGGGCTGTGTGTGCAACTGCTGGATGAACCGCGGCCACTCCCCAAGATAACGGCGTCGATGGTCAGACACTATCTGCAGGATCAATTTGAGCGCTATGAGCGGTTGTTGCCGCTTGGCGCGTACCAGGATCTGCTGCCGCGCTCATTGCGGCGCCGAGCGGTTGTGGAGCAGTTCGATGTCGAGCGTTTTGTGGGGCGGCAGGGAAACTACAGTTGGTGAAAGCCACCGACATCACGCAAGATCTGGACGCCTTACTTGCGCTTGCAGGCACAGATGCACTGTAAGAAGACATTGTTGCTGCTGAGCGAATCGCCCTGGATGGTGAGGGACGAATTCGTCGAAAAACGACACGGCAATGTCGGTGTCCCTACGTGGACGGCGAGGGATGCATTTGTCAGCAGAATCCACCTGCGATCGGGCTGCGGCTTGTGTGCTACCCATAATGCGGTATAATGCTTGCCCAAACCCCCAGACCGGTCTGCAGGGAGGCAAATCGGTCTGAACATCGCTGTCACAACCAACCAATCTACCCATGTATCAAGGAGGAATTCGTATGAACCGATCGCGCGCACATTCTGTTTTGCGCTGGTTGGGGCTGCTCATGGTCGTGAGCCTGGTGCTCTCGGCCTGCGCTGCGCCTGCTGCCGCACCAAGTGCCGCCCCTGCGGCCACCGAGGCTGCCGCCGGGTGAAGCCGCTGCGCCCGCCGTAGGTGGCGAAGTCAGCCGCGAAGACACGTTGATCTACGCTGCTGACCTGACCGACATCATCACCCTGGATCCCGCCGTGGCCTATGAGTTTGGCGGCATCCTACCTGCGGGTAACATGTATGAGACCCTGGTCTCCTTCAATCCCGGCGAGGTTGGTAAACTGGTTCCCGTATTGGCAACGACCTGGGATGTTGCTGAAGACGGTGACAACTGGAAGTTGACCTTCAGCCTGGACCCGAACGCCAAATTCGCCTCGGGCAACCCGGTCACAGCCGATGACGTCGTCTTTCGTGGGCACGCACGCTTGACATCAATGGCTCGCCGGCCTTCCTGCTGAGCGACGTCTGCCAGATCACGAAGGGAAAAGTGCCACGGCTGTTGACGCTGCCACCGTCGAAGTAAAGATCCCCAAGGCCGTCAGCCCGCAGGTTTGCCTTTCGGTGTTGACCTTTACGGTTGCGGCTGTCGTCGAAAAGGCCGCAGTTGAGCCCAACATGGGCAGTGATTTTGGCAACGCCTGGCTGAATGACAATTCCGCGCCCGGCCCATACGTGCTGAATAACTGGGATCGCTCCGTCAGTGTGACGCTCGACGCCAACCCGAACTACTGGGGCGGAACACCGGCGCCGCTCAAGCGCGTCATTCTGCAGAACATCCCGGAGAGCGCCAATCGGCAGGCTGCTGTCGAAACCGGCGATGCCGACCTTGCCCAGGATCTCGGTCCGGAACAGGTTGCTGCGCTAGAAGGAAATCCCGATCTGACGCTGGACAAGGTGCTGTCGACCCTCCTGGTTTACACCTCGGTCAACGCGACGATGCCGCCGTTTGACAATCCCGATGCGCGCCAGGCGCTGCGCTACGCGATCAACTACGACAACATCATGACGCTGCTGGGCGGTAACGCCGAACTGGTGCAGGAGATCATCCCGATCAGCTTCGCCGGTCACACGGGCAAGAATCCGTTCACGCAGGACATCGCCAAGGCGAAGGAACTACTGGCCAAGGCCGGCGTCGCCGAAGGCACCAAGGTGCCCTTCACCGTAGCGACCGCGACCGCACCGGGTGGTGTCGATTGGGCGACCATCGCCGCCTCGATCCGGGCTGACCTGGCGCAGGTTGGGTTGGAAGGTGAGATCCAGCAGATGCAGCAATCCGAACTGCTCACAAAATACCGCGCGCAGGAACTGCCGATGCTACTGATGAACTGGGGACCCGACTTCCCGGATCCCGATGGCAACGGCACACCGTTCGCCAATTACGATGCGAAGTCGCTGGCATGGCGCAACAGCTGGAATGACCCGCAGGCGATCGAACTGAGCAAGGCCGCCGCCGCCGAACTGGACGTCGACAAGCGCAACGAAATGTATGCCCAGTTGAGCGAGTACGTCCAGAACAATGGCCCATTTGCCATGCTCTATCAGCCGACCCGTGTCTATGCGGTACGTAACAATATCGACGGCTTTGTCTATGACCCCAACGACACGCCGACCGTAAGTTTGTGGATGATTAGCAAGAAGTAACACGGAGACAAGCAGACAAGGAGACAAGGAGACAAGGAGACAAGGCAAAGCCCCAGTCTCCCAGTCTCCCAGTCTCTTTGTCTCCCAGTCCCTTGTCTGTCTCTTTGTCTCTTGTCTCTTTGTCTGCTCTACAGGCGCCTCTATGACCCGCTTTGTGATTCGCCGTATTCTCGGCCTCCTGTTCGTTCTATTCGGCGTGACTATTATGACCTTTGCGCTGGCGCAGTTGGTGCCGGCTGACCCGGTGGCGGCGGCGTTGGGGTCAAATGCACGTGACGATCAGATCGAGGCCTACCGCAAGCAACTGGGACTGGATCAGCCGGCGCCGGTGCGCTACGTCATCTATATGAAAAACCTGCTGCAGGGTGACCTGGGCGCATCGATCCGGACGCGGCGCCCGGTGATGGATGACCTGATTGATTATCTGCCGGCCACGATCGAACTCTCGCTGGCAGCCATGACGATTGCACTCCTTGTCGGTGTCCCGATCGGTGTCTTTTCAGCGCTGCATCGCAATTCCTGGGTCGATGTGGTTGCCCGCATCTCGGCGATGGCCTTCGGCTCCATGCCGATCTTCTATATTGGTCTGCTGGCCCTGGGTTTCTTTTGGCGCCAGTTGCAGTGGCTGCCAGGTCCGGGCCGGCTGGATGCGACGATGCAGCCGCCGCAACGGATTACCGGACTATTTACTTTTGATGCCGCCGTGACTGGAAATTGGCCCGTTTTCTGGAATGCATCGGCGCATCTAATTTTGCCTGGTCTGATCTTGGCCTTGTTTTCGACCGCCGTCCTGCTGCGCATGACGCGTTCATCGATGTTGGAGATACTTGGCCAGGACTACATTCGCACCGCCCGCGCCAAGGGGTTGAATGAGCGCAATGTCCTTTACCGGCACGCTTTCAAGAACGCGCTTCCCCCCATTCTGACGACGACGGGCATCGTCTTTGGCAGCCTGTTGAGCGGCGCCGTATTGACCGAAACCATCTTTAATTGGCCTGGATTGGGCCGTTATGCGACGACCTCCGTCACCACGCTGGACTATCCGGCGGTGTTGGGGGTGACCCTGGTGGCGGCGACGATCTACCCGCTCGTCAATACACTGATTGATATCAGCTACACGGCGGTTGACCCGCGGGTGCGCATCGATTAGCGGCGATTACGCCGGCGCAATGCAAATGCGGTGGGCACGATCGATCGTGCCCGCACGGTAACAAACCTAGACGAGAATCACAATTCGATGTCCTTAACGACTGCTCAAAAAGTTGTTTCTGCGAATCCCCTTTCTGCAACTGCGCAATCGCCGCGCCAGTTGTTCTGGCGCCGGTTTCGCAAAGAGAAGACTGCGATGATCGGCTTGACGATCATCGTCATCTTTTTTGGCATGGCGTTGCTCGCCCCGCTCCTGGCGCCCACCGATCCCTTGCAGCAGGAAATTGTCAACGGCTTGAAGCCGCCATCCGCCGAGCACTGGCTTGGCACCGACAAGTTGGGGCGCGACATTCTGAGTCGCATGCTTTATGGCGCCCGGATTTCGCTGGTGTCAGGGATTTTCGTCGTCGCGATGGCCGGGACTTTTGGCACCGTTGTCGGCCTGCTGGCTGGGTACCGCGGCCATTGGTGGGATGAAAGTTTGATGCGCATCACGGACATCTTCTTTGCCTTTCCGAGCCTGATTCTGGCGATGGCGATTGCGGGCGTTGGGACCCAGCCTGCAGACGGCGCTGATTGCCGTGGCGGTAGTGACCTGGCCCACCTATGCGCGCCTGATGCGTGGGCAGGTGCTGATCCTGCGAGATCGTGAGTTTGTGCAGGCCGCCAGATCGATTGGGTCCGGCGGTGGGCTGATTCTGCGCCGGCACCTCTTTCCCAATACGCTCTCGCCATTGCTAGTGCAAGCCAGCTTCGACATGGGCACCGTCATTCTGGCGGTGGCAGGGTTGAGCTTTATCGGTTTTGGCGCGCAGCCACCGACGCCCGAGTGGGGCGTGATGATCAGCGAAGGGCGCAACTATATCACCACCCACTGGTGGTTGGCTTTCTTCCCGGCGATGGGGATGCTCTTTGCGGTGGCAGGGTTTAATCTGCTGGGGGATGGGCTGCGCGATGTGTTGGATCCGCGGCTGCGGAAATAACCGAAACTCGAAGCTTCGAGTTATGGGGTAGGCTGTGGAGGTTGACGATTTGCCACTGGGTTGACCCGGTACCAGGGCGTGCCCAACCAGGGCAGCAGCCAGCGGTCGAGACCCCACCAGCCGGCCACCTTCCAGCCCATGATGAGCAGGATCGCAATGGCGAAGAGCAGGGCATTGCTGCTCGCGGAGCCGGCCATGATGAAGTTCCAGTTCATGAAAGCGCCGAAGAAGGCGGCGATGCCGGTCAGTGCGCCGAGAATCAGCGCCACGCCGATCAAGATTTCGCCCCAGGCAATCAGGGGGCCGAACCAGGTATACCAGCCCTGATCCAACATGAGTTGGATGAAGTTGCGATACCAATCAAAGGCGATCGGTGCTCTGCCGCCCTCGGGGATCCCCACGGCGGTCGTCCAGAAGCCTTTGAGCGGCTCCCCGGTCATCCACACGCCGCCGCTGATCTTGCCCCAACCGGAGTTGAGCCAGGTGTAGCCCAGGTAAACGCGCAAGATGAGCCAGAACCAGGCCAGCCGCGTCGAGGAAAATAGAAAACGGGCGAACGGTGGATCGGGAATCAAGATTTCGCCACGTGCGTTTACGATGGACTTTGACGCCATTACGGCTCTCCCAACACAGGTTGATAGATGGTTGTTATGTCGGGGTTGCCTTGACATTTACTGCTTGTTAGGTTAACGAGTCATGCGTCACCAGTCACTCGTGACGCATGACTCGTGCTTAGTAAAGCGCTTTAGATCAGGGGCATGCTATCACAGATGCAGCATCGCGACAACTTAACACCATTTTTTACCCGGCGAATCCCACATCGCGCGCTTTTTCTCGCATACAATGACCGCAGGGTCGATAGCCAGCCGCCATTGCTTCGGCTGCATCGACAAAGAAAACCCGGTTTTCGCGTTTCATCCTACGCCCGCTACCACAATCCAGCCGCCCATAGATTTTGAGGCGCCGGTTGCCGGCATAGCAGATTGCCCCGCTACGCAGCAGGGCGAAGAGTTCGGCATCGCTTAATTCGGCGTGGCGCCACATGGTTAGCGGTAGAAGTCGACCCACTGCACCTTCAAGACGCCGTCTGCATCCTGGAGAAGGGCACTGGGAATGGTGATAGCGAAGTAACCCTCTTTGAGCGGGATCGCAGGCGTCTCTCCTGCTGCCGGGATGATTTCGATCGGTGTCCAGTAGGCATCGCCTGCCGCGAGTGTTTGTTCTGCACTGTCTGCCTGGATAAGGCTTTCGCGTACGGGGAAGGGTGGAGAACTGCTGACTGAGGCTTGCACCGTACTGGCGCCACCGGTTAGTTCGAGTTCTTCCAGCCCGGAAAGGTGAAGGTGTAGTTGTAATGTAGTGGGGGCATTGCCGGCAGGCCAGGTAATCGTGGCGCCCCCAATACCGCTGGCGCTGTGGAGTTCGACGATCACCGGGGTGTCTTCGCCAGGCACATCAGTGCTCGGCAGGGTGAGCAGTGTAACCCCAAAGACTTCGAGTGCCACCCGATCGTCTTCTCCAGTTCCATCGGCCCCTGCCGTCACCGTGGCGTAATCATCGGCTTTGGACAATTCTACAGTGATGGGTGGTGGTGGCGTAACGGGCCGGCATGCTGCCAGCAGGCTGACGACGCCGCAACAGATTCCGCATCCCCATAGGAGGTGTTTCCAGTGCGTGGTTTGCATGCCCATTTGCACCTTTTTATCGGATCTCAAAGCGTCCAAACTCGCCGGTGCCGTCCATCCAATTCAGATCGACGCGTTCCACGTAGGCAGCAGAGGGGCCATGGTTGAGCCAGGCAGCCAATTGCTTCAGGGCAGCTTCCGGACCCTCCGCCACGACGCGCACGGTGCCGTTCACCCGGTTGGCGACCCAGCCGGTCACGTGGAGGCTGTTGGCTTCCAGCAGGGTGTAATGCCGAAAGGCGACGCCCTGGACACGGCCATAGATCGTCGCTTCGATGCGTTTTGGTTCCATGAGGCCTTTGGCTACACCTGGTTACCTACCGGTTCCCGGATTTCCTCCGGTGTTGTGGTTTTGCCTGTTGCTCCTTGGCGAGTTGTGCGTTGATTGCTGCTCGCAACTGCTCCAATTCTTCCGGCGCTAGCCCCGCCAGCCGCTCCTCCGGCGACAGCCCGGCTAGCCGCTCCTCCGGCGACAGCACTGCCAACATCGCCTCCGGCGACAGCACTGCCAACATTTCCTCCGGCGTTGCGCTTGCGATCGCCTGCTTGCGCAACTTGTCGCCAATGACCATCACATCTTCGACAGTCAATTCCTTTTGCATCGCGTTCTCCTCCATCTGATACAGCCGCTGCAGCCCAAAGACCACCGCCAGCAGTTGCTCTGCCCACGGGGTCACCGTATGCTGCCGCACCACAGTACTAATCGTTTCCCGCCGCACCCGCTGTTGGCTGGCAAAGAGCCGCAGAAATTCATTCTGCGGTTCATGCCGCAGTTGATTCAACACCAGCAGCACGATCTGGTCCAGCAGCGGCTGTGCCGTCACATACACTCCAGGATGTTCTGCCGGTGTATAGCCAAAGCGGGCCAGAAATGCGCGCTGCGGCGTCTTGGCGCTGACCACGTAGGTTTGCAGTTCCCCGGCTGCCAGTTGCTGCGTTTGGCGATAGAAGTAGTCATAGCCAAGCGCCTGCTGGAGCGCTGCCGCATTGCACGATTCCGTAAATTTGCATTCAAGCAGGTGGTGGCTCGCTTGCCGATCCCGGACACCGTCCGGCAACAACTGACGCTGCGCCTCCGACCAGTGCCGCCCGTGCCGCCGCAGCAATAGAATGTCCGCCTTGGGCGGCTCACTCATGACCTGTAGTTCTGTCTCAACCGTAATATCTACCGGCGTCAGGACGAGTTCCAGCCCTTGGCCAGCAACTGGTGGCGCAACACGCGATAGCCAGGCCGTTCACTTGACGATGATTGGTGGCGTGGGGCATCCGTCATGTCCAAAGTATACTCGCATCAATACTCCGTCACAAGCGGCAGTCCAGGCGCCCCAGACTGAGACCATCAATCAGGGCCACGAACGTGAGCGAGTGGTTCGCCGCGCCCTGGCAGGCCGAGCGCTGCGCAGCGCCACCAGCCAGCGATACGGATAGTACAGCGGCACGAGGTATGGCGCGTGAACCGTGTACCGAGAGCGCATGAAGTTAGCCGAGGGGAATAAATTCTCCCACGCATAGCCGGCTCGCGTCCGCCACCCCGGCAACCCTGCGATATCGGTCCAAAATCTTCCCGCTACGGAACCGTGGGCAGCGGCCAGCCGGGTGAGCGCACGGCGCTCGCGAGCCGTCGGTTCTAGCTCGCACACCGCAGATACGACGCCTGCCGGGATTGCAACACCCCATTCCTGCGCACAGGCGGGCAGGATCTCCTGCAACGGGGTGACCAGGTCGTATTGCTGTGCGCGCTGGATCACGGTGGTCCAGTCGATCGTTGCCTCGTAATGCGCAATCACTTCAGCAATGTCATGCTTCCACAGCAGTTTCGTCTCCCCGCGGTGGTGCAGGGCGAGGTGCCCGCAGAGATGTAGCAACAACGCCTCCGGGCACAACACGTCGGCATCCGCCTCCCCCACCTTGACCGGCTGCGCAGTCCGCCAGAACCAATCCATATCGATGTGCACCTGGTGATGGGGGGAATCAAACAGGGACCAGTGAAGCTCAACCAATACGCCCGACGACTGCGGCCCGCGAAGCATGATTTCATTTTCATACGCAAACGCCGTTCCCATGCGTGGATCGTGGTGTAGCGGTGTGAAGCCAAGGGAACCAAGCAGTGCTATCGCCCGGGCGACATCCGCTTGCCGCACCAACAGATCGAGGTCGGTCATCGGTCGCAGCCCGGCCTGCCGGTAAACCGTCACGATGAGCGCCGCGCCCTTGAGCAGAAGGACCGGGATGCCAGCGTTGTTGAAACTATGCAGCATCTCTTCGAGTTGCACCAGCATGAACATGCTGCGTGCGTAACAAGCTGTAAATGCCTGCTGCAGCCAGGTCTCCAGCGCGAGCGGCGCCAGTTCACGGCCGGCGAGCACGGCGTAGAGCAGCGGCGCAACGCCTCCTGCGGCGGCGATAGGGCGCAACTCCTCCCACTCCACCGCTTCGCTGCTCACCAGCGCACGTACTTCGTCCAGGCAAGCCGGTTCCCACCGCGCGCAGACCGAGCACCAGCAAACGCTCAAGCCGCGCCGCAGGCGCCACAGGCACAGGGACGGCCTTATCCTGGGGCAGCCCCGCCTGCTGACCCGTGACGGTGCTGCTCTGCCTGCGTGGAAAACCGGGAAGCCGTGCCAGCAGGCGCACGCAGCGCCGCCGCATGCACAGCGCGGCCCGCATTTGGTGCACCTGCCAGCCGGCACGTTGGCGCAGCGCGATGACGCGCGCCTGGATCTGCCGGCTGCGTCCGTCCAAACGGAAATAACTCACACCCGGTTCTGCGGTGTGCACGGAGGACACCCGGCCCAGCACAGCATCTTCGGTCACCGGTGGATCAGGCGCCCGGCACGCGTCGCCCTGAGTCTGCACCACCAGCGGCTGCCCCGGCTGTCGGCGGATGTGCACGACACGGTGCAGGAGCAGACGGGAGCCGGCCAATCCGCGCTGCCGGCAGAGCACAAGGTCGCCACAGCGCAACTCGGCAGGGTGCACGCGCCGCAGCGTGACCGTCTCGCCGCCGGCCAGAAAGGGGCGCATGCTGGCGCCGGTCACGACAAACTGCGCCGACAGACCGGCTGCCAGCAGGTCGACCAGGATCTGGGTGGCTGCAGGGTCTGCCAGGTTCATCAGAGCCGCCCGACAAATGCATGGAGTTCGTCCACAACCCCCGTAGCCGGCGACCAGGAGAGTTCGAACGCCGGGATCTGGCGCAACAGACGCTCGCAGCTCTCGAGCTGGCCGGACAGCAGTTCCGGTTCATGCCACAGAACCGAGGGGACGGGGAGCAGGCGGTCAAGCGCGTCCTGCGCACTGAGCGCACGGATCACGGTGTCGTCCCCCCTGGCCGGGAAAAGGATGGCAGCCAACGGCGCACTGGCGTTCACCGCCACCTGCGCGCCGCCAGGCCAGGGTGTGCCGTACGCCTGGTGGGCGCCGTCCTGCCAGCGGACGAGGATCCGATCGTCGCTCAACAGACCTGCCCCATCGCGCGCCAGAAATTGCCGTGCCAGCGTCGATTTACCCGCCCCGGAGACGCCGGGGAAGATCAGCCCGCGGCCTTCGCGCACCAGCCCCGCAGCGTGGACGAGAATGCCCCACGCTGGGCAAGGTAATAGACCATCAGCAACTGGTTGACCGGGTAGCCGGCCGCGTTGCCCAGTTCAACGACCCCATCGTTGCGCGCTTTCAAGTGCGCCGGCCCACAGTAGACTCTTGCATCGCATGCATCACCGTCCCATTGGGCGATCAGTCCGGGAGGTTGGGAGTCGTTTGCCGCACCGATGCACAGGCAGCGCGCAGTACCGCGACGCCGAATGGACCATGCCGGACCGCTGGAAAGAAGCGTGTGCCACGCTCCCAGATTGGGCATCTCCCCGGCCACGAGATTAACGTGGATGTCACCTGCGGCTGGTGGATGGCGACTAGCGAATTCAGCCTCAATCGTATTCTGCTCTGCGGGGAAGACCCCCGCGGGGTAGCTCACGCAGTACTCAATGCCAGCAATGTGTTGGCGCATTTCACAGCCTGGAAAACTGAATGCGGTCTGGATCACTGCTCACGAGCCGTTTTCGAAACAAGGCAAAACGGCGCACGTTGGATTGCCCATTCCAGGCGCACTGCTCGTTTTGCACCCTGTGCCCAACACCTGGTCCGCGACCAGCGAGACACTCCTGATCACCGGTTTCTCGTATGGCAGGCGCTTTTCCGGCGGCTGCTCAGTCTGCTGAACTTTCATCATCGTGCCTCATCTTGTGAGTGCAAGGTCCATCGCCCGCAGGCGTTCGTCGCCCAGGGCGCAGAGATAAGGCGACGGAAGTTCGCCATCGTCGTTTTCTAGTGCCATTAAACCAGGACAGTAGCCGCAGTACGCGCGCTTCGGGCAGGAAACGCAGCGGTTGCTTGCACGGGCGCGGAGCTCGCGCACGGCAGCGAGCCTGGCCCAACCCTCAGCAAAGGTCCCAGCCAGCAGGTCATACGAGACCCCCGGCAGCAGCACGCAGGCCTGCAGCGTGCCGTACGCATCCACATGAAAGCCGGTCTGCCCTGCCCCACACTGGATGAGCCGGTCAGACGGTGGGAAGTCAGGGTTCCGGGTTCGAAAATCAGTCCAGGCTTTGCCACGCGCCCCATCGGCAAACTCCAGGCGAATCGCCTGACCGGCATCCACGCGTAGCGCCAACGGTGCGCGGTTACCATCGAGGCAGGACATCAGCACTGGATCAAAACGGAATTTTGCGTTGTAGCGGGCAGCTATCGTTTCAATGGCCTCCAGTTCATGGCTGTTCAGCGTCATGAGCATCGTCTTGATACCAAGACGAACTCCGGCATCGTGCAACCGGCCGACGCCGGCCAGGCAGTGCGCGTAGGACCCGGGCACGCCTGTGATCCGCTCGTAGGTCATCGCCGTGGCGCCGTACAAGGTGATTTCAACGATCTGCGGCGGCAAGTCAAGAAACAACTCGACGATGCGCTCGGTGATCGGGATGCCGCTCGTGAAGACGGTGACGTCCAATCCGCTCAGCCGGGCGTGGCGGTAGATCTCCGGAAAGTCACGCCGCAGCAGTGGGTCGCCGCCGGTGATCAACAGGTGGAGACAGCCGGCGTCAACGACCTGGTCGAGGATAGCCAGGACCTGCGCAGTGCTCATCTCCCGGTCGCTGGCGGCGTGCACCAGTTCCTGCGACCCAAGATAGCAATGGACGCAGCGCAGGCAGCAGCGTTTGGTGAGCTCGAGCGTCCCGGCCAACGGCACCGCGCCAGGCGCGCCCGCCGGAATAGCTCCCGAAACCAGGCGTCATCGTCCGGCCAGTCAAAGTGGGCGCAGTTCGTGCTCACCGCACCTCCGCGATAAGACCCACGGCGCTCAGTTGCGCGACAAACTCGAGCAGATCGGTTTCGGCCGGGGCCGGTTCCACGGCAAAGCGCGTCACAAGATCGTCACGCACCGCGGCAAGATCATGTTCGCCGTCCAGCGCCGTCCAGATCTGCTGTGCGGTCGCATTGAGGGCGAAGATGCGTTGCAGGTCGGCCAACTCGCCCCGCACAGGCACCAACAATGTGTCATCAAGCACGCGCCGCCTCACGATGTTGCCATCGCGCCGGTAGACCTTATCTAGCGCCATCGCATCTCCATCGCTGGATCCCCCAGCAGGTTGTAGGTGTCCAGGGCGTAGCGGGGACCACCGCGGGCGGCAAACTGTGCAAGCGCCGCACGCACGGCATCGCCGGTGCGACCGCCATTGCCGCCAAACAGGTTTTGGAACAGCAACTTGTCCAGGACGGCGCCGTCCGCATTGAGTGACGAACCTGTCGTCGCAAAGACCCCCGCGGCGCCGCCATCCGCCTGCAGCGTCAGCAGCACCCCCAGGGTGCGAAAACCGGCAAAGGCATAATTGCCCATGGCACAGGTCGCTGCGCTCACGAACGGGAGGCGCACGCCGTTGCGCAGGTTCGGCACATCCGTGTTTTGCAATAGCTTCTCACTGGCCAGCACATCCAGCCCGGCATGACCGGCATAGTTGACGACACCGGCGCCGGCAGTCAGCGCCGCCAGCACCTGGCTGCGGGCATCGTTGACGCTGAGTGGGCGGCCCAAATAGATCCTTTGCGCCGTATAGCCGCCAGGCAACGTTGCGGCCAGTGTTTCGCTGTCGGTGGCGAAGTCACCGGCTTGAGGGTCCAAGTTGTCCGCCACCATCACCACCTGCCTCGACCAGCCGGCAGGGTCGGCCGCCTCGTAGTTCCGGATCTTGGTGGTAACCGTGTTGAACTCGGCAGCAGTCAGCACGGGCAACCGGCCAATCGCAAGTTCAGGCAGCCCGTCGTTGCCTGCTACATCGCCATAGCGGCCATCACCGGCTGCCAATCCCTTTTGCGTGTCGACCATGATCGGGGGCACCAGGCTGTCGCCGTAGCCAAGGACGTTCTTGTAATCGTATGAACCGGCGCCGGCCAGCAACACGTATTGCGGGGCAGGCTTCCAGTTCTGATAGGCGTACGCCAGGAATGCCTGAATTGCGGCAGGGTCCGCTACGCCACCGTTGAACTCGTCGTAGATGTCCTGTACATCCACAACCTGGCTGCGGAGACCCTGGACCTGACGATAGGCCGCCAGTGTCCTGGCCGATGGCGCCAGGTCCGCAGTGGTCAAGATGAGATAGTTCGCTCCGTTTACCGCCTTCAAGGCCGATGGCGTGTCTATCTTCAAAGTCGTGATACGCGGTGTGGCGGCGGTGGTCACTGCCACGTACGGTGCGCCGGCGGCTGCCGGTTTGAAGGTGACACGATAAGCGCCGTTCGCAGCCTGCACTCTGGCGCCGGTCACTTGTTTGGGCTGTCTCGGGTTGCTGACGTCAAAGACCATGACGTTGCTGTTGCTGAAACCGTAGACCGTCACGGCTCGGGCGTTGACACTGGTAAACGCCAGCGCATCATTCAGCGCCCGGTAGACGCGTGCGTAACTCAGGTCGAACGAATCGGCATAGAAGATACTGTAAGGCACGCCGGTGTCAAGCACTGCCTTGACTTCAAGCGTGTTGGCGCCGTCACGCAGCAGCGCCGGTTCGACCGCCATGTTGACGTCGTGGGGCACTGCGCCTGTCCAGCGCTCCTCGCCGACCAGGACGCCGTTGAGCCGGATCTGCACGTGGTGGTCAGTTCCCTTGCCGGCAGCAGTGACGCCGAGCAGATGCGCGGTCAGCAAGACCGGGCCTTGCGAGGCTGCGCCATCGGCAGTGAGTGTGAAGACCTTTGTGCCGTACACGCTGTTGCCGGCCACCACAAAATCCCACATCCAGTAATCCGCGGCCGGATCATGGAACATCCCGGTGACCGCCGTCACGTTCTGCTCGGCATGGATGTGCGCGGGGAAGGTGGTCAGGGCAACTGCCGCCGGCGCTTTGCCGCCGAGCGCAGCCATCCGTGCACCCTTGGCGATTTGCAGCCAGTACACATTGTCGCGCGTGTAGAGACTGTCGATTGCCTCACCATAAAAGTAGATGCCTATATTGCCGGCTGCCGGCAGATAGGCGACGAGTTGGCCTTGATGCGTCAATTTCAGATCTGTGGCGCCTATCCGCTTGACCGTCTGCTCCACCCGCAGGCCGAGCACCCGCGCAATATCGCTGGCAGCCAGATAATAGAGACCCGACTGGCGCACCGTCAGTTTGGCCAGATCCGGGCGCGCGCGCTGCGCACCCGGCTGATTTGGCTTTTCGATGCCGATGCCGTCTTCAACCTCGAAAACGGGCGTCTGACCTCCGGTTTCCTCGGGCGTGTCAACCGCCACTGCCGTCCTATTGGACGTTGCCGGCAGCCAGACTCGGTACAGCAAGGCTGCCAGCGCATCCGGTGTCTCAATCTGTGCGGCGCCGGCGCTACTGACCACTGGCAGCCACAAATGCAGCAGCAAGCCATCTCGCGCCACGGGTGTTGCCGTCACATCTGGTGTGCCTGGCACCGGCGCGGGCGTTGCCGCTGGCGCGTCAGGCGCCGGTGTGGACGTCAGGAGTCGGGCGCGGAGTGGGATCGCCACCAGTGTATCCAACGCCTCAATTCCCGCGGCGGCCGCGTTGCTGACTGCCGGCAGCCATAGACGCTGTGCCGAGTCGTCTGGCGCGATGGGCGTTGGCGCGGGGGGGACGTCCGGTGGTGCGGGTGTTGGCGTCGGCGTCATATCCGGAGGTGCGGGCGTCGGGGTAGGCGTTGGCGCCACATCCGGTGTTTTTGGGTGTTGGCGTTGGCGTCACTTCTGGTGGCGGGGCGTTGGGGTGTCCGTCACCTCCCGGTGTCTCAAACGTGTCGGGCAGCGCCACCGGCACGTCGACGCCAATATTGGGCTCAGGCTCGGCCAGTTGTTGAACCAGGTTGGCTTGCACAGGGATGCGCTCATACGGTTCCACAATGCCGACGTCCAGCGCATTGGTCGCTAAGAGCGCCGGCGCAGCGGTCGTCAGCGCGAAGGGACCATATTCCTTTTGCTGTCCGCCCGTCTCGATCTCCACCAGGAGATAGGTGTACGCACTGCCGGTCTGTGCGCCTCGATCCAGTATGCGATATGTGCCGCCCGGCGCCGCCCCGAGCAGCGCGGGCACAATTTCCTCATTGACCTGCATCTGCTGTCCTGTGGTCGCGTCCAGCCGGTAGACAAAAAATCCAGCCGTGTTGACCTCAGAAGCCGTCTCCCACGTCACGAGCACGCCATCAGACGCTGCGACAGCCGAGAAACTGGTCAGAATCACCGCGGTCGGATTGTCCTGGTAGGCGCCAAAGTTGAGCGTTTGCACCTCTGCATCCTCAACGGTAACGTTCTGGCACGTGGCGATGCTGGTGGAACAGCCGGTCGGGATCGTCACCTTCACCGAATAATCGCTCGCGACTATGTTGGAGAATGTGTAGTTGCCGGTGGGAGAGACGGTGACGCCGGTGGCAATGGACTCGCCCGCACAATCGGCAGCCGCATAGAGGGCCATGGTGATGCCGCCCAGGTTTGGTTCGGCCGGGTCGGCGCTCTGTTGGGTGCCATTGTGATTGAGGTCATTGAACATGTGCGCGACGACGCGTAAGGGCACCTGGCCCGAACTGATCGTAAGCACCTGCGCATTGGCCGCCAGATTGATTTCTCCCGTATTTCCGGTGTCCGGATTCACCTTGTTGTCGACGGTATCTCCCCACACAAGGCCATACCCAAAGCCTGTGTCCAACTGGAAGTCGATGCGGTATTTGCCTGCTGCCAGCACCGTAAAGGGGTAGAGACCAGCCGCATCGGTCATGGCGTTGGCCACCTGATCGTCGTCGGTGTCCCAGGTGTTGTCTACGCCGGCGTAGTAAAGCGCAACCGAGAGATCGGCTATGACCGCTTCGCCAGCTTCCTTGAGTCCGTCCCCATCATCCTCCCAGGCGACACCGCCGAGCGAGCCCATCGACAAGGTGACGACGGTCGGGTGACCGAGTTCTGCAGCGCCATCGTCACTCGTGGCGATAGAGGGTGCATTGGAACTGGCCACTAAGCCCTGGTTCGAGAGACTGGCCGTTTGGAACGGCAACGGATTGTTGACCGTGACCCGATAGTAGATCGTGACCGCACTGCCGGCGGCGACACTGTCAAAGCTCACACTGACCGCCGTGTCGCTGGCAGTGTTGCCTTCGGTGACGGTGCATGCCGCGCACTCGACACTGCCGACGACCAACGCTGTGTTGGCGTCCAGGCTGTCGTAATACAAGACATTGTAGGCGACGTTGGCGCCGTTGCTGATGACCACCTCGTATTTGAGCGTGTCACCCGGCGAGATGCCGCCGTTGCCATCGGCGTCGATAAAGGGCACGGTGCGCGATGAGGCGCCCCCATCACTCAACGCGTCCTTGGTGGCGGTCAGGCTGGTCGGTGCCACCAACGTATTGTTGTCGGTCGCAGACACAGGGCTGCTCGCATAGCTGGCGATTGCCGTATTGGCAATCACAACACCAGGCGCAGTTGCTGGGGCGACCGTGCCCGTGGCGGTGTAGGCAAGCGTGCCGCCCGCTTGAATCGTCGCGGTGTCTGCCAGGTTGCCACTGCCGCTCGCCGTGCAGGTCGAACCGCTGCTGGCAGTGCACGTCCAGGATACGCCGGTGATGTCATCTGGGAAGGTGTCGACCACACTGACGCCGGCGGCGTCGCTGGCGCCGCTGTTGCTCACATGAATCACATAGTTGACCTCACCACCTGGCGCCAGACCCGGTTTGGGGCTGCTGCTTTTGGTGACTGACAGGATTACCTGGGGAACCAATCCCCCGCTGTCAGTGCTTGAGTTGTTGGCAGTGATCAGGTCGGTGATGTCGACCGGCGGCGCCACGGTGGCTGTGTTCACCAGGTTGCCGGTCGCATCCGCGGCGATCGTCCCGATCACCGTAAAGGTAACGGTGGCATCATCAGGGAGATCGACCGTCTCATTGATGTTGCCTGAGCCGCTCGCATGGGCGCAGACGCCACCACCCGTCGCACCGCCACAGTTCCAGTTTACGCCGGTCACGGCCGTGGGCAACGTGTCCAGCACCGTGGCCCCCGTTACGTTGTTTGGTCCAAGATTGGTGACGAGGAGTTGGTAGGTGACAGATTGTCCAGGCACCCGCGCACCGGAAGTCACTGTCTTGACGACCCTAAGGTCTGCGGCAGGGAGCAACTCCACGCCGGCGCCGCTCTCGGCGTCGAATACATCGTTGTCGGCATCCCGATAAGTTGCAATCACCGGGTTGGCCAAAAGGTTGGCGGTCGCGGCAGCGCAGTGATGACCAGCTGATCGCTGCCTGTGCAGCCGAGTTGGCAGCGGGCGGTCAGCGTAGCCGTGTAGACGCCCGGCGTGTTGTATGGATGTGTGAACGTGGTTGCCAATTGATAGGGCGCCACAGGGCTGCCGTCACCGTAGTCAAGTGTATAGGAGTAGGGTGTGCGCCCACCGATTGCCAATTCGTCGACCGCAAACGGTACGGTCTGGCCCGCAACAACGGCTGCTGGCGCAGAGACGAAGGGACGCAAGCCCGTGTAGGTCGCACCCAGGTTGAAGATCAGACCGCTGTGGTCGTAGCCATCCAGGGCGGCATGTCCACCGTGACGATTGTTGAGCAGTTGCACGCTCAAAATGTTGAAGCCCGACTGGATGCCGCTAGCGCCGGCAAACGTGTCTGCTGCGCCTGCGCCAATCTCCTGGCCCAGGTAGACGCCATTCAGGTAGAGGTCGGTGACGTCATCGCCCGCTGCTTCCACACTGGCGTTCAGACCCACTGCATTCAGTGGTAGGCAGAACGCCTGGCGGAAGAAAGTGAAGTTGCCAACGGTCTCGGAGACGGTATGCATCGCCACCCAGTCGGCCGCAAGATCGGCGGGGTTGACCCAGTAGACGTACTCGACGGTGCTAGAGGCAAGTGGCTGCGCCCATCCACTGTCGTCAAACGTCGTGAGCCGCGGGTTGTCATTGTAGCCTGTGGGCGGCGTGCCGTCTTCACCCTGGTAGATGCCTCTGAACGAGGCACAACCATCGAAGTCGCACCACGGCCGGCTGCCGGTGGGCGGCGCGGTCGTGCTGCTGGTGACGATGAGGGACCCGCTGATGGCCTCGGTGGACTGCGTCGGCACCGTTTGGTCGGCGCCACCCGCGCTCACACTTGGGATGACGGCGAAACTCAGCGTCCCGGTAATGCCCGGCGCCTTGTTCCCTAGATGCCACGTGATGATGCCGTTGCTTTCCGTGCCGCCTCCCGTGATGCCTACCCGGCACGAGGGTCGTGCCCGGCCAGCAGTGTCCGTGACGATCACGTCAAAGGCCGTTGCGGTCTGCGAGTTGTACCCCTCGATGGTGTAGGTAATCGGCTGGCCGGCATAAGCGGGACTGGCCGCCCGTTTTTCGATGCCGATGTGAGGGGCGATCACCAGATCGCTGTCAGTGTTGGTATTACCGGCCGGGTTGATGTCGGACCCATTTGCCCCGTCATCCCCGATCGTGACACGGTTGGCCACCACCGAGCCGGGCAATGCGCTTGCTTTGACCTGGGCCGTGACCGTCAGGGTGTGCATTTCGTTCACTGGCAGCGCACCGATGTCCCACGTCACAATCCCGCCGGCGTAGACGCCGGCCGGCGTCGAGCCCAGATAGTCGATCCCCGCGAGCAACGTATCGGTAATCTGTACGCCCGTGGCTGCCTGATTCCCTGTGTTTGAGTAGGCAATCGTGGAGGTCAGCCGATCGCCTGCCAGCACCTGGGTCCGGCCATCGGTTTTGGGATCGTCAGGTCGGGTGCGGCCGTCACCGGCGTGCTGGCGCTGAAAGGTGTTGTTGTCCGGCAGCGCATCGGTGAGTGTCGTTGCATCATGATCGTTGCCGTGTTGGCAATTGTCTCGACGCCAGCCGGTAGTGGGTTGGTGATTTGAACGGTAAAACTCACCGTCCCTGTTGCCAGACTCGCCAGGCTGGCCCAGCCCCACGTGATCGTATTGGTCGCGGTGATAAATCTGCCTGCGCCGGTGATGCTGCCAACCACCAGGTCCGTGTTCGCCGGCAATGTATCCGTGAGCACGACATCTGTCGCTGGGTCGGCGCCGTTGTTTCCATAGACCAGCGTATACTCGATCTGCGTGCCGGGCACAGCCGGGGCAACTGCGGCGACCGCCGATTTAATCACGTACACGTCAATGTTGCGTGTCGTTGGCACGGATACGCTCGCCGAGTTGTTGGCGAAATTGATATCCGTCTGAGACTCACTGATAACCGCCGTGTCTCAAGGGGTTGCATGCGCACCGACCTTGGCATCGTAGGTGAAGGAGTAAGTGTCACCCAGCGCCAGGGAAGGGAGGGCGACCGTTAGCTGATTCGTGACAGTGACAGGGGTGACCGCTGCCGGCACCCCCCCGTTGATCGCGAGCCTGGCAGTCCCGCTAATGTACTGTGCCCGCAAATCAAAAGTGTCGGAGATGATGATCGCGGTGGCCGTGGCGTGTCCAATATTGCTCCGCTCAGTTCGTAGGTGACGGTCGAACCGTACCGGCGGGCAGCGTGGTTGCGGAAGGTCTTGGCCAAGGTGAGGTCGGGATGGGCCGTCACGGTATCGACATCCGAAACTTCATTGTTGGTGCGATCCCGATCGGGGCTGGTTGCACTTAGGTTGGCATAGTTGGACACGGCGGTGACGCCATCGGGTAGCGCCGATGCGACCTGCGCTCGTAGCGTGAACGACAGCGAAGCACCGGCCGCCAGATCACCGAGCGCCCAGACATAGACCGCCGCTGTAGGATGCGACGGCGTGACGGTTGCGTCATCATCGACGTAGGTCAGATAGCTTGGGAACGTATCCGTGACGGTGATGCCGGTTGCCAGGATGCTGCCCTGGTTCACCACTGTCAAAACGTAATCAAGAATTTCTCCCGGCTGTGCTTCGGTCTTGCCATCGCTCTTCATGATCACTAGATCGGCGGTGCCAAGCGCCAGGTTCTGTGTTGTCGGCCCTATATCCAAGATCACCGGCGTCGCTGTCACATTCTGATAACCCGTCAGCGCCGCCGTCACGGTGGCACTGCCTGCCGTCATCGTACAGACGGGCGAAGCCGGCGTTTGACACAAAGCGGTAGGCGCCGCCGGCTCCTGTGGTCACGGTGCAACTCACCCCCCCATCCTGAGTCAGATGACCGTGGCGCCCACCAGCGGCACGCCACTGCCCAGGTCGGTCACCACCCCGCTGAGACTGGCGGGCGCCAGGGTCAAGTTTCCGGTATTGACGATTCCGGGGATAATCGTCGGGTTGATTGACCCCAATAGATAGCCGGTGGGCGCGCCGCCGGTCGCCGCCACGGTGGCCACACCCGGCGCCAGCAGGCAGCCGTTCTGACCACTGGTCACCAAATAAATGCCACCAGCCCCGGTGGTCGCGGTGCAGTGGTTTCCCAGGCTGTCGGTGGTCTCGATCGTCACGCCCACCAGTGGCGCGCCGGTCTCGACGTCAGTCACTGTGCCGTGAAGCGATGTCGTCTTGGCCAGGAGACCAACGCTGGCCGTGTTGTCGGCCGGCTGAAGGTCGTAGTACGCCGCCGACGCGCTTGCGGTGTTGGTGATGGTAGTGCCACCCTGCCCCAGGTTGGCGGTGGCGTTGATGGTTAGAGTGGCCGTAGCGCCGCCGGCTAGCGTCCCTACCGACCAGGTGGGATTTACGTAGGCGCCCTGCGTGGCACTGGACGTGGCAAGCGTCAAGCCGGCGGGTAAGGCATCGGCCACCGTGACGGTCGTCGCGGCGTTCGACTCGCGATTGGTGACGACCACCGTGTAGACAACGGCGCCGGTCTCAGCCGGATTGTTGTCGGCCACCGTCTTTGTGACGGACAGGTCCGTGTGCGCGATCTCGGTGATGGTCGGCTGCTGTCCTGCGGTGGTGGGATCGCCGTCTGTTGCCAGCGTGGTGTTGTTCGCCACTCTGGTTCGAGTCCCCAACCGCCACGCCCTGGTTGCTAATTTGCGTTACCCCGATCAATGGGCTGTTAGCGCTACGGTCAGCTGGATGGTCGCGGTGGCGCCACTGGTCAGGTTGATCCCGGCGACGCTCAACGCCGGCGCCAGATAGGTAGCCGTCCCCGAACTGGCGCCGAGATGGGAGGTGCGTTGTGTTGGCGGCAGCGTGTCGACAAAGGTGGCGCCGGTGATCGCGTAGCTGCCGGTGTTGGACAGCACGATGGTGTAGCGCACCTGACCGCCTGGCTGCAAGACCCCACCTCCAACCACGGCCGCAGTCTTCGTTGCGGCCAGTGTGGCGCTGCCGCCCACCAGGAGTTGGGTTGGCTGCTTGCCCGGGGTCGCCAGGTCGGCGTCAGTGAGCACACTGGTGGCGCCAGAAGTGGCTGTCCCCTGGTTGGAAATGACATCACGAATCTGCACGCCGCTGTTGACCGTGACTTTGAAGTCAAGCGTGGCCTGGCTGCCGGCATTGACGCTAACCGCCCAGGTCAGGCTCTTCGTCGTGCTGTTGTAGCTGACTGTCCCGCCCGAAGGCGTTGCGCTTGCCGCCACATAGGTTGTGTTGGTGGGCAACACATCGACAAACGATGTCGCCGGCGAGTTTTGGTTGCCGGTATTGGGCAGGACCACATGGTAGGTGAGGCGGTCACCGGGCGATACCGCGCCGCTGAGGTCCAAATCCTCGTAGGTGACCGTTTTGGTAGACGTGTCAAAGTTGGGGCCAGCCGTCACCCCGATCACCGTCGCCTGATAACCGCTGGTTACTGCGTCGCCGTCGGTGAGGGCGGTGATCGCGCCGTAGGTATAGCCGCCCTGGTTGCTGATTTGTGTGATCCCAGCAGGGATAGGATTGTCCACCTGCACCTTGAAGGTTACCGTTGCCTGGCCGTTGGCGGGAACCGTGATCCCCGTCACGTCCAGCGTTGGGCTGGTGGTATTCAGGGTGCTGCCGCTGGGCACAGTGGCGCTGTTGGCCACATAGGTCGTGTTCGCCGGGAGCGTGTCCGTGAAGTGAACGCCGCTGATCACGGTGCTGGTGTTGTTGTTGAGCACCACTGTATAGAGCAGTTCATCACCTGGTGCAACGCTGCCGCCGCCGGTGGTGGCGTTCTGCACCGCCTTGGTCGCCGTCAGGTCCGGCACCTGCGGGTTGACGACCAGGTTGCGGATTTCGTGGTAATTGGTATTGCCGCCGGTGGAAGCCGCAAACCCCATTTTGAGCGTACCCGGCGCCGCCGTGGGCATGGTGCAGGGCCAAGTAATGTGCGAAAGGTGTCCGACGGGCCGAATTTCATGGCAATCGTTACCTGATAGGCCGAGCCTACCGGCGTAAGGGTGATCTGCACCTGCCGATAGTAAGTAGCCTCCGCAGGGCGCGTCACGCCGCTGCTGCCGCAGACGCCGTTTGTGACCCCGATGTTTGTAAACCCAGTGTAGTTTTTTGGGCAATCGATCCTGGGTAAAGAATATGGGCTTACGGTCAACCTGGTTGTCCCTACCAGATAACGGTAATTGGTCGTTCCAGTACCGGGACCGCGCACCGCCACCGCCTGCGGAATTGCGCCCGGCCCGCCAATGCGACCTTCGTTTGGATTGGAGTAGTTGCCGAACTCATCCAGCCCCAATCCCAGGTAGCCGCCACTAAGCCCGTTGATACCCGTTTTCTGCGCGTATCCCAACGAACCACCGTTTGCACCCACATTGAACGTGGTGGTGGCGCCGTCAAATAGGAAGAAACTGAGCCCATCGGCGCCGGTGCCACCCCATGACCCATAGTCGAAGGTGATCACCAGGCCGCGACCGGTGGGGACGGGTTGATTGTAGTAGGCGTAGCCGGCCCGGTACGTGGCGTTATTGGTGAGGCGCAGCCAGCCGTTGTCTGTCGGGTCGGCGTTACCGCTCGTTAGGATGGAACTCCCACCAAGCACCCAGCCAGTGGCGGATGACTGCATGAAAGATTCGCTGAGAGGAAAGGTGAAGTCTCCCTGTGCGTAGGCAGGCGCGGGGGGCAGACCGCACCGATCAGCCACAGCAAGAGCCACAAGGGAATGAATAGTGTCCGCACCCGGAGGGGCGCTGGTAACCGTAGCTTCTCGCCATCTGAATGCTTCATTTGGCCCACCTGTGCAAGCGTGTAGACAGTTGACGTGTCGATATCGCACGCCATGCACTTGCGTTGTACACCTGGCAAGTGATGCAGGGGATTCGACTTCGGCCAGGCACGCCGCAATGCGCCTGGTGGCGGCGAAAAGATCTTGTCTGATCGTACGCTTTCTTAGCGCAAAGCCTGCGCGACAAATGACGCAACTATAATTTGTAAAGCAGGTATAAAACTTACAATCCGCTTACACAGCCGCTGTTCACTTCGCCTTGACCGGACTCCAAGCTCCGGATCAATTGTGGTGTACTTTCAGTCCGTGCTATCTTTAGAATGCACGTCAGGCGTGCTCGGTTGAAGCCGTCAAGATTTTTCTCAATTGAAGTTCTCACAAAACCCACCAGCCAACGAGGCTGCAATAGGAGCGACACATGGTTGTCCAGAACGACGCCACGAGCTACACCGCCGCGGCAAATCGCGCCCTGCTCAGCGAACTGAATTGGGATGACTCCCGGGATTTCGAGGCGGCAGCCCGCGGATTTATCGCCAGCCTGGAGGATCCAATCATTGCCGACGATCAGGGCCGCCCGGCTTGGGACCTGAACGCCTATCCTTTCCTGGCGGAGGAGACTGCCCCGCCCACGGTCAATCCCAGCCTGTGGCGGCAGTCCCGGTTGCTGACCCTCTATCATGGCTTGTTCAAGGTCACCGACGGTGTTTACCAGATTCGTGGCTTCGACCTGTCCGTGATGAGCATCATCGAAAGCGACAACGGCTATGTAGTTGTCGACCCATTGCTCACCGCGCCAACGGCCAAGGCCGGCATGGAGTTGGTATACCGGCATTTAGGCAAAAAGCCGATCGTGGCCGTCATCTACACGCACAGCCATATCGATCATTGGGGCGGCGTCAAGGGCGTCATCGCCGAGGCTGACGTGCAGGCCGGCAAGGTCAAAGTAATCGCCCCCGAGCACTTCCTGGAGTATGCCATCAGTGAGAATATCATCGTCGGCAACGTGATGAGCCGCCGCGCCACTTATATGTACGGTAATTTGCTCCCGCGCGGCCCTAAGGGACAGGTAGGCGCAGGGTTGGGCCAGACTACGTCGTCCGGGCCGGTTACCCTGATTGATCCGACCGACTACATCACCGCCACCAGTCAGATCTTGACGATTGACGGATTGACGATCGAGTTTCGCCCACACCTGATACCGAAGCTCCTGCCGAGATGAACTTCCTTTTCCCCAAGTACGGGCATTGTGCATGGCCGAGAATTGCACCCATAACATGCATAATCTCTACACCCTTCGTGGGCGCAGGTGCGTGATGCGAAAGCGTGGGCACACTACATCAATGAAGCCATGGAAGTTTTCGCCGGTCGTTTTGATGTCATCTTTTGCCACCCACATGGCCGACGTGGGGCGAAGAGGACGGCACGGCATTCCTGAAACAGCAGCGCGATATGTACAAGTATCTGCATGACGAAACGCTGCGCCTGGCAAATCAGGGCTATACATTGCTGGAGATTCCCGAGTTGATCGAACTGCCCCCGCGTTGTTCCGCGCCTGGTACAATCGCGGCTACTATGGCAGCGTCAACCACAACGTCAAAGCCATCTACCAGCGCTACATGGGCTTTTTTGACGGAAATCCGGCAAACCTCCACCCGCTGCCGCCGGCAGAAGCCGGCCGCCAGTATGTCGAGTTCATGGGCGGAGCTGAATCCCTGCTTGCTAAGGCGCGGCAGTCGTATGCCGAGGGCAATTACCGCTGGGTGGCTCAAGTGGTCAACCATCTTGTGTTTGCCGAGCCTGACAACCTGGAAGCCTGCAACTTGCAGGCTGATGCACTGGAGCAGCTTGGCTATCAAGCCGAGTCTGGTCCGTGGCGCAACTTCTACCTGAGTGCGGTCAAAGAACTGCGCGACGGCGTCGTCGATCTACCCGCCCCCAAGTCCGTCTCGCCTGACACGATCCGGGCGACGCCGCTGGAAATGTTTTTTGACCTGCTGGCAGTGCGGCTCATTGGACCGAAGGCCGCCGGTAAGACCATCACCCTTGATGCCAATTTTACCGATATTGGTGAGCAGTATCTGCTGGTGGTGGAAAACGGGGGTATTGAACTATGCCAGGGCAAAAGACACCACGCAGGCCGACGCCACCGTTTCCATGACGCCGCGGCTTGACCAGGTGCTGTTGGCGAAACCACGCTGCCAGAGCAGATTGCAGCCGGTGAGGTTAAGATCGAGGGACGCCAGGAAGCACTGCGTGAATTCCTGGCCTTGATGGACACTTTCGAGTTCTGGTTCAATATCGTCACGCCCTGACCGCTGTTTCGATCCGTGACCTATGTGACCCTCACGCCGTATAGGTCACGGATCGACATACCACGCAACACAAACTCAAACGGTAACCCGGCTGATGAGCACTATCCGTCTTCCTTGGCGCCCAAGGCTCGGATAGGCATTCCCTTTCGATGACTTTGCCACTATAATCATCTTGTCACCTTACCAAACGCACGATCCTTCAAGCACTGCATCATCCCCTGGGTCATCCGCAATTCGCAGTTTTGTCTCGGATCGAGGTCGCTATGGCCGATAACTTCGTGTTTGACAGACCAGAATACAGTGCACCGATTGGCTTCTGGGAATGGAATATTGGTACGGACCTTTGCAACCTCACAAGCGGTTGTCGCCACATTTATGGCTTCGATGAATCCGGCAGCATCAGCATGTCGGAACTACGTGCGCTGGCACTGCCCGAGATCGTCCAGCCATTGAGGATGCGATAGAGAAATCCTCACGGCATCGATTCCATTTGAGGGCGAACACAGGATAATTCGGCGCGTAGATGGGGTCATGCGCACTATCCATGTGTGTGGTGAAGTTGAATGTGACGATTCAGGCAAACCCGTCCGTATGATCGGCGCCACACAAGACATAACGGACATCAGACGGGTCGAACCGGGACATGCGGACCCGGCAGCCCATGCTAAATCCCCTGAGGGCGGCATCGAAACTGAAGTCAAACGGCTTGCCGCGATCGTGGAATCCTCGCCGGATGCAATTGTCGGTATCGACTTTGACGGGACCATCACGAGTTGGAACGAAAGCGCCACGCGGTTCTCTGGTCGCACAGCCGCCGAAGTAATCGGCAAGAGTATATTCAGCATTCATGCGCCGAGCCTGGAGGCTGACATGCAGGCGATGATCGCGCGCATCCGCCAGGGCGAAATGATCCAGATGCCCGATCTCGTGTTGGCAAAACCGGCGGAAAACAGCAGGACAGTAGCGGTGACCTTAAGACCGGTCAAGAGCCGTACCGGTGCGCTGCTCGGAATTGCCGCCGTTGCCCATGATGTCACCGAACGCAGACAGGCGGAAGATGCACTGGCGGCGAGTGAGGAGCGCTTGCGACTTGCCCTGGATGCGACCAGTGACGGCATCTGGGATTGGAACATTCCGACCGGGGAAGTGCACTTCAGCGACCAGTGGCTACGGTCACTCGGTTACGACAGAAGTGAAGTTCCGCCCTCTGTCATATTTTGGCAGAGCATCATCCATCCTGATGACTGGCCAAAGGTGGAAGCCGCCCTGCAGGCACACTTTGCAGGAGACACACCGGTCTACGAGTGCGAAAACCGCCTACGCATGAAGACAGGTGAATACCGGCACAACCTCGACCGCGGCAGGTCGTCAAGCGGGATGCGGACGGCAGACCGCAGCGCATGGTCGGGATCGATGCCGACATCACGGAGCGGAAACAGGCAGCGCTTGAGCGAGCATGACTGGCCGCAATTGTCGAGTCTACAGATGATGCCATTATCGGCAAAGACCTAAACGGCATCATTACCGATTGGAACCATGGTGCTGAACAGCAATATGGCTATGCGGCGGTTGAAGTGATTGGCAAGTCTGTATCGGTGCTGTTTCCGAGTGAGCGTCGCGAACACCTGGCGCAGACCCTGGAACGAATTCGCAGGGGTCAGCGCATTGAAAGCTACGACACGACCCGCAAGACGAAAGACGGGCGGATTATCGATGTGTCGCTCACGATTTCGCCGGTGAAGGATGCCCACGGCAATGTCGTCGGGGCTTCCACCATCTCCCATAACATCAGTGACCGCAAGCAGCTTGAAGCAGAACTGCGCAACCACGACGCAAGACTGACGGCGGTGCTGGAGAGTTCAGTAGACTTTATCTGGTCTGTTGATAAAGAGTATCGCCTCATCCTCGGCAACAGCGCCTATCATACCCAAACGAAGAAAGCCATCGGCCATGTGTATGCGCCTGGCGAATGCGTGCTGGATGCGCCGCTTCCTGATGAGATTCGTGAACAGTGGCGCAGCACATATGACCGGGCGCTGCAAGGGGAAAGCTTCACGGTTGAGACGCAAATGGAATTCAGCCGAGAGCCGCGGTATACCGAATATCGCTATCAACCCTCACCAATGCCGACGGTCATATTGTCGGCATGGTTGGCGTTGGTCACGATATCACCGAGCGGCGACGGATGGATGAATCCCTACGCGAAAGCAAGGAGGCTTCACGGCTACTTTCATTTAAGCGGAGCTGGTATCTGCGTCACTTCACCCGACAAGGGTTGGGTGGAAGTCAATGACCGGCTTTGCCAGATGCTAGGTTACGCCAGAGAGGAACTGATGGGCCTAACGTGGGCGGAGCTAACGCATCCTGATGATCTCAATGCTGACCTCGCATTGTTCCACCAGGTATTGGCAGGCGAACGAAATGATTACGAACTTGACAAACGCTTCGTGCGGAAGGATGGAACGATCATCTATACGACGCTGTCGGTGACCTCCGCCCGTAATCCCGATGGTACGGTTCGCCATATTCTCGCCCATTTGATCGACATCAGCGAACGCAAACGGATCGAAGAAGAACTGCGCAGGAGTAAAGAAGCCTTTCAAAACTATTTCAACCTCAGCGGCGCAGGGATCGGCGTCACGTCGCCTGAACACGGCTGGTTGGCCGTCAATGAACGTATGTGCCAGATGTTGGGCTACAGCCAAGGAATTGGCGCACATGACGTGGGTGCAAATTACGCACCCAGACAACCTGGAGCTGGACCTAGAACTATATCACCAGATGCAGACCGGCGTACGCGACGGCTATCAGCTTGACAAGCGCTACATCCGCAAGGACGGAACTGTTATCGATGTCACGCTTTCGGTGACCTGTGAACGGAACCCTGATGGCACGATCCATCACGCACTTGCCCATGTGATCGACGTTACTGACCGCAAAGTGTTGGAAGAAGCTTTGCGCCAAAGCGAAGAACGCTACCGGCTGCTGGCTGACGGATCGCCACTACCGATTGCCGTAATCGACGCGGAGACAGGGAAAGTCGTCTATGCCAATCCGCGGGCGACGGCGTTCTTTGGCGTGCAGCGATCAGATGTAATTGGCAGATCAGCGGCCGAATTCTACTCTGATCCTAAGAAGCGAGAACCCTTCGTAGCATTGGTGCGTGAGCAGGGATATGTCGCTGACTTTGAAGTGCTGATGCATACACGTGGTGGGCAAGAGTCATGGGTTTCAGTGAGCACAACGAGTTCCACCTATCAGGGTCGTCCTGCGTTTCAATCTGTCTATCTTGACATCACTAAACGCAAACAGGCAGAGGCGGCGTTGCTCCAAAGTGAACAACGCTATCGATTGCTAGCCGAGAACATGACCGACGTCGTTTGGGTGCTGGATGTTGAGACTGGATACTTTACCTATGTCAGCCCCTCGGTCGAACGGCTGCGTGGTTACACTGCCGAGGAAGTGATCGCCCAACCCGCCAGTGAAGCTCTGACACCAGAATCTCAGGCACTTGTGGCAACAATTCTTACCAAGTCAGTTCCGGAATTCATGGCCGGCAACGTGCTTCAGAACCCTGGTTTTGACGTTGAGCAGCCACGACGCGATGGGACCACCGTCTGGACCGAAGCTGTGGGGCGCTTTTACCGCAATGAGGAAAACGGACATCTCGAAATCTACGGTGTGTCGCGCGACCTGACGGAACGCCGGGCGAAGGAAGCTGAAATTCGCCGGTTGAACCAGGAGTTGGAGCAGCGGGTTGTCGAACGCACCGCCGAGCTGAGTCAAGCGCTTGACGAACTGCGCAATGCGGAGCAACTGAAAGACTCGTTTCTGGCCTCAGTCAGCCACGAATTGCGTACTCCCTTGACCGGGGTGCTTGGGATGGCGGATGCACTGGAGATGCAGGTGGTAGGACCCCTCAATGAGCACCAGCGTCGCTATGTGCAGCAAATCCAAAATAGCGGCGAACGCTTGCTCAAGATGGTGAACAGCATCCTGCACTACACGGCGTTATTGGCCGGGAAAGTGAAGTCTCAGCCAGAACCCTGCCGGTTGCTAGAACTATGCGCCATCAGCATGCGCACGATCCGACCGGCGGCTGAACTGAAAAAACAGACTATGAAGTTGAATATTGACCCGCATGACCTGGAGATCACAAGCGACCCTGACGGCCTTATCCAGATCCTCAACAACTTGCTCGACAATGCTGTGAAATTTACACCAGAAGGTGGTGCAATCGGGCTGGAAGTGGTCAACGATCCCGCCCAAAAGGTCGTGCATTTTACAGTCTGGGATACGGGCATCGGAGCGTCAGCAGCTTATCTGAAAAGGTTAGCTTCCACACTCGCAATGCGTTCCAGTGCTGCCACCAACTTTCTGCCACCACCGGTTTTGTGACATAGTCATCCATGCCCGCCGCGCGGAATTGGCGCTCGTCGCTCTCCATAGCGGGCGCCGTCATGGCAATGATATACGGCTGGTGGATTGCGGGTAATTCGCTGCGAATGCGCTTGGTGGCTGTTACGCCATCAAGGATGGGCATTTGTACATCCATCAGGATCACATTGTAGGATTGGCGGCGCAGCGACTGAATTGCCTCTTCCCCATTGCCTGCCACTTCGGGCACGGACCGAGGCGCTCAAGCATACGCAGTGCCACCTTCTGATTCACGGCATTATCTTCGCTAATAGGATATGGAGTGGTGCGCGTTGGGCCATGCTTGCATCGAAGTGCACTGCTGTGCGCACCACCGCCGGTCGCGCCTGTTCTGTTGGGTATAAGACCTCTACCAGCACGGTTCGCAACAATGACGCTTTGACCGGCTTGACGAGTTGCGCGGCGAATAGGTCGTGGGGGGCCTCATAGTGCGGCAATGCCAGCGAGGTCAACAGGATCAGCGGAAGGTTCGCCAAACAACTGCGGCAGCGGATTTCCTGCGCCAACATGATGCCGTCTATTTGCGGCATTTGCATATCGACGATGACTGCATCGTATGCAGCCTCTCTGTCGAGCACTGCAACGCCTCTGAAGCCGAAGCAACGGCGTCCCAATGCATGCCGCACGCCTTGAACTGCAACCATGATCTTGCGGTTTGTGGCGTCATCGTCTACCACGAGCACCCGCTTGTCTTGAAGTTGTGCAAGTTGCTTATTCAACAAATCGGGGTCAACATGCTGGGCGACCACACCTAACGTCACGGTGAAGTTGAAAGTACCGATCCCAGGCTTACTTTCAACCCAAATGACGCCGCCCATCAGCTCTACCAATTGACGGCAAATCACCAAACCGAGTCCGGTGCCACCAAAAGTCCGGGTAGTCGATGAGTCAACCTGGCTGAAGGCATGAAAAAAGTCGATCCATCCGTTCCGGTGGAATGCCGATTCCAGTATCGCTACAAAGTGGATGCTGGTCATTGATTTAGGGATTGGCGCTTCCGTGGCATCCCCAACCGCACTATCAGTTCAACTTGACCAGCGTGTGAACTGACCGCATTGTTTGGTAGATTGACTAGCACCTGGCGCAGGCGCGTAACGTCGCCGGTCACGATCTCGGGCACTGCGTCGGTGATTGAGTACGCTAGATTCAGTTGCTTTTCACCAGCCTTCACGCTCAACAGGTCAATGGCCTCCTCGATACATAATGGAGGTTGAACGGCTGCTGCTCCAGATCGAGGCGGCCCGCCCCTGATCTTGAAATCCAGAATGTCGTTGATGACTGCCAGTAGCGCATCGCTACTGGTGCGTACCGTTTGGGCGAATTCGTTTTGTTCGGGTGTCGCGGGTCTCAAGCAACAATCCAGTCATGCCAATCACGGCATTGAGTGGGGTGCGGATTTCATGGCTCATGTTGGCGAGGAATTCCGACTTCGTACGGCTGGCGGCTTCCGCCGCAACTTCCGTCCGGAGTTCTTGTTCTATTTCTGTCCGCTGCATTTCGGTGCGGTGGATTCTTCGCCAACTCAGTAGAATCATGGCGCATCCGGCCAACCACACCAACAGGTGACCGATTGCCATTCGCACTAAGTCTTCAGTTTGCATTGCCCACAACGGCGCCATGGGGATATTGACAAAGATAGCGCCCCCAATATCACCGAACTGCCGATCTGGATAGGTGCACGCCGTGCAGCGGTCGGTAATCAAATTGGGCGCGCGTAGCGCATATGCGCTGATTCGTTGAACTCACTAATCTCGCTAACCTCTTCTTCACCGCGGTCAAAGGCAAGCAGTGCAGTGCGCTCCCATGCATCGGGCGCATTTTCGGGATCTAGGGGATCTAGGCTGGTGATCCTGCCCGTGGGGGTGGCGTCGCCGCCTTGCGTTGCATACATCTCACTGAGCATGGCGGGGGCTCAGTAACATCAGCCGCCGCCCCCAGATGTCGTCGCAATGGTTTCCGGTATGTCTTTAGGGCGGCATTCGGCGTCGCTTGGGCATCCACTGACACGTAGACGCCGCCATGACTGGCTGCCCAGAGCCGGAATATATGATCTCTGTCGTAGGATACTGCCGCTTGAAGTTTAGCGTATTGATGGGTGTCATTCAACGCATTGTCGGCATTCCACAATAACGACAGGGGAGAGCTACCGCCATACCGAAGCAGTGCCAGCGCAAACCACCGTAGTTGTTTAGTTACATTTGTGCTGGCATCATCGGTTCCAGTCAACAACTTGCCAAATCAACATCTAGTCTGGTTTGTTGAGAGGGGACTGCGCCAATGGTGCATTGCAAAATGCTATGATGGTGCTGCTAATCACTAAAAATGATCATATACATAAATGCTGACAGGAACATCAGATAAATGACGTCACTTTGAGTCGTGGCCGTAAGGTCGGGTCGAATGATGTGTCCCAGTATTTTATTTGATAATTGACATTAGAACATTTGTTCTATACAATCAAAGATAGTTGTTGTCTCCGCTGCCGCCTCAAGCCGTCGCTCTTTTGAACGCAAGTGCAAGCATCTATGACCGATCGTAAACGTCGTCATCTCGACAACGCAGTGGCCGCCGTTCAGCAGCGCTATGGGCCGCAAGCTTTGCATTACGGTGATCTGTTCAACCCAATTCAAGAAATTCCGCATATTTCCACCGGCTTTCCTGCCCTGGATGCGATGACCGGCTGCCTTGGCGTCCCGGCAGGGGCGGTGACGCTGCTGAGCGGACGTACGACTTCGGGCAAGGTGACGGTCGCCTACAAACTGTTGGCCAACGCCCAGCGCACCGTCTATGGCCAAATCGCCTACACCGTAGCATTGATCGACCTGAGCCGCACCGCGGATCCTGACTATCTGGCGCGCTGTGGCATCGATCTACACTATCTGCTGGTGGCGCGGCCAGAGCGCCCTGAACAGGCCATTGCCGTGTTGGGCGACTTGCTGCAGTTGCAACGGCCGCGGGCGGTGGTGGTCGATGGTCTGCCGCAGCTCGTCGCAGATCGTACGGCCCTTGGTCGCTTGAATGAGATGCTGGGCAAGTTGGTGCAACTGGCGCGCACCACCGGGTGTGCGCTGGTCTTTCTCGATGATCCCAAACCGCCCTGGCAGCGCTGGTTCAACCTGGACGGCAGCCGGACCGTGCGGTGGCGCGCAGCCCTGCATATCGAACTGCAGCGCGAGCGCTGGTTGCGCCGTGACAATGAAATGGCCGGCTACCAGGCCCAGGCGCGGCTGCTAAAAAGCCGGTGGGTGCACGCGCTCCGGAGCGCAGAGGTTGAGATCGTGTTTAATGGGACAGTCCGCGCAAGAGAGACCTGGTGAGTGTCCTCTGTCTCCACCTCCCTCACTTTCTGATCACCCTTGCCCACCGGCAGGAGCCTGCCCTGGCGGGGCGACCTCTGGCGCTGGTGGGGCCGGATGAACGGGTGTGGGCCGTGGCGCCGCCGGCAGCACAGGGGGGAGTGCAGGTGCAGATGCGCCCACAGGAAGCGCAGTTCGCCTGTCCCGAAGTGCTGCTGCGCCCCGTCGACATGGCTGCAGCTCAGGAGACGCAGGATGCTTTTCTGGCGCAAGCCGCGACCTGGCAGTTGCCCGTGGAGCCGCAGGCATGGGGGATGGCCTATCTTGATCTGCACCCCGTTGCTAAAAACAGTGCGGCGGTGCAACCGCTGGCCGCCGAGATGGGGCGCCTGGTGCGCGGCGTATTAGGCACAGCACTGCAGCCTGCCATCGGTTGGGATTCGGGCAAATTTACGGCGCGCGTGGACGCAGTGCAGGTGCCACCGGGCCGGATGCGGCTGGTCGATCAGGCGGACGAGGTGCGATTCTTGCGCCCGCTGCCGATTTCGTTGCTGCCGCTGCCGCGCCAACACTTGCAGCAGTTGCATTGGCTGGGCGTGCGCACGTTGGGCCAATTTGCAGCGTTGCCTGTGACCGCGGTCTGGCAGCGCTTTGGCGCCATGGGCAAAGTGGCGCAGCGGTGGGCGCAGGGCCGCGACGATCGCCCGGTGCGGGCCTGTGTTGCCCATGCGCCCGCCGCTACCGTGCTGGCTTTTGACCCGCCGGAAGCGCGTCTGCAACCTGTAGTGGAGGCACTCCTTGCGGCATTGCAGCCGGTGTTGGGGGCAATGGTAGCCAACCTGGAAGGGCTGCGCCGGCTACGGCTGGCGCTTGGCTTTGGTTATGCCGGCGAGCGTGTCTGTACGGTGACCTTTGCCGAGCCGGCCAGCCAGTTGAGCCGGGTGCGCGCCGCACTGGTGCAGCAGCTTTCCGCCGTGCGTTGGCCGGCTTCTCTCGAACAGATCGCTTGGACTGTGCTGGAGACTGGCGAACTTGTGGCGCCGCAACTCACGCTCTTTGTCGATCCGCCGCAACAGTTGCTGGCTTTAGATGCCGCCGCCCGCCAACTGGCGGAACGATATGGCTCCTGCTTTTTAAGGCAAGCTTGCCGGAAGAACAGCATCCCCTTCCGGAGCGACGAAGTCATTTTGCGGCATTCGGTCCCGTTTCTTTATGACAGATGGCGCATCCGTTGAAGCTGCCTACGCCGAACTGCACTGCCACAGCTACTTCTCGCTGCTCGACGGCGTCTCGTCGCCTGAAGCCCTGGTGGCGCGTGCCGTCGAACTGGGGCTGACCGCGCTGGCGCTCACCGACCATGACAGCCTGGCCGGCGCGGTGCGGTTCTGGCTGGCCGCCCGGCGCGCCGGGCTGCACGCCATTTGCGGGGCGGAAGTGACGCTCGAAGATGGCCGGCATCTGACGCTGCTGGCGGAAAATCAGGCTGGGTACGCCAATCTCTGCAAGCTGATCACGGTGTCACGCCTTGACGCTCTGCTGGCGCAGTGGCAGCCGGACGCGCCGGACGCTGCTGCACCCGCCAACAGTGCCGCGTTGGCTGCGCACTGGCCGGGCAAGACTGACCCTGCTTTGCGCTGGGAGCGGTTGGCTGCGCATCAAGCCGGTTTGATCGCCCTCACTGGCTGCCGGCGAGGTGTGGTGGCGGCGCCGCTGTTGCGTGGCGACACCATCGCCGCACGGCAGGCGCTGGGCCAACTGCAGGAGATCTTTGGCGGTGACCGGCTCTTGATTGAATTGCAGCATCATAATCTACCTGATGACGACCGGATGTTGCGGGGGTTATTGGGGCTGGCGCAGCGGACGGGGCTACCGGTGGTTGCCACCCATAACGCACATTACGCCACGATTGCGCATAGTCAACTGCGCGATGTGTTGTCTGCCGTCGGACAAAACCTCAGCCTGGTCAACGCGCGTCGCAGCGGTCACCTGCCATTGAACGACACCTATGCCCTGCCGGCGCCGGCGGCGATGGCGCAACGCTTTGCCCAACGCCCCGATGCGCTGGCCAATGCCGTCGCACTGGCTGCGCGGTGTCAGGTGTCGCTGGATTTTTCCAACCGCCGGTTGCCGATCTTCGAACTGCCGGCACAGGAGACGCCCTTCCAGTTTCTCTATGAGTTGTGTCATCGCCGGCTGCCGGAATGCTATCCTGCGTTGCAGCCGCTGGTGCTCAAGCAACTGGCCCACGAGTTGGAGGTGATCGAGCAGGCGGGGTTGGCGGGATACTTTCTGATCGTCTGGGACATCGTGCGGTTTGCGCGTGAGCAAGGCATTCGCTGCCAGGGTCGCGGGTCGGCTGCCAACTCCATCGTCGCCTATCTGCTGGGTATCACCAGCGTGGATCCGCTGGCGCACAACCTCCTTTTTGAGCGCTTCCTGAGCAGCGACAAGTTCACCATGCCTGACATCGACATCGATTTTGCCGCCGACCGCCGTGAGGAAGTGATCCAGTATGTCTACCGCAAATATGGCCGGGCGCATACGGCCATGGTCTGCAACGTCGTCACCTATCAGGCGCGCAGCGCACTGCGTGATCTGGGCAAGGTGCTGGAACTGCCTGAGGAGACGGTGGAGCACTTGCAAGGGCTACTGGATACAAATGCGCCAGACGCAGCCGCGGATACACTCGAACAACACGCGCTGCCGGCGTTGCACAAGCTCACAGAGGATGCCTTTCCTTCTCCGGCTACGCTGATTGCGTTGTTACGCCAGATCGATGGCTGCCCACGTCATCTCTCTATCCACTCTGGCGGCATGCTCATCACCGGGCCACCGTTGGACGAAGTCGTGCCCTGGAGCCGGCGACGATGCCGGGGCGCTTTGTCTGCCAGTGGGATAAGGACAGTGTGGAGGATGCCGGGTTGATCAAGATCGATCTGCTGGCGCTGCGCACGTTGGGCATGGTGAGCGAGGCGTTGGGGTATGTGGCGCAGATGAAGGGGAACCCTACAAGCGATGCGTTTGCCCAGGGTGAGACACCTGTGGACCGCCTGGCGCTGGACGATCCGGAGATCTATCGCATGTTGCAGCGGGCGGACACGATCGGGACCTTTCAGGTGGAGAGCCGCGCGCAGCAGCAGATGTTGCCACGACTCAAGCCGGCGCGTTTTGAGGACATCGTGATCGAGGTGGCCATCGTGCGGCCGGGACCGATCCAGGGCGGGGCGGTGCACCCTTATCTACACGCCGCGCCGGGCTGGAACCGGTCAGTTATTTGCATCCCAACCTGGAGGCGGTGTTGGCGGAGACGCTGGGGGTGCTGCTCTTTCAGGAGCAGGCGATCCGCGGGGCGGTGGCCGCGGCTGGGTTTACGCCCGGCGAGGCGGATCTGTTGCGGCGGGCGCTCTCGCGCGCACGCTCGCAGGAAGCGATGGAAGGGCTGCGCGCCCGTTTTGTGCGAGGCGCGGAGGAACGGGGGATCGCGCCGGCCACGGCTGCGGCGATCTTCACCCAGTTGGCGGGTTTTGCCGGGTACGGTTTTTGTAAATCGCATGCCGCCAGTTTTGCCCTGATCGCCTACCAGACGCTCTGGCTCAAGCGCTACCATGCGCCGGCTTTTTACTGTGCGCTCTTAAACCAGCAGCCGATGGGGTTTTACCCCGCGGAGGTGATCCTGGGCGATGCGCGGCGGCATGGGGTGGAGACGCTGCCGCCTGACATCAACCACAGCGACTGGCGGTATACGTTGGTGCGCGTCGACAACCGCCACTGGGCGTTGCGGACGGGGTTTCAGACGATTGCGGATTGCGGTGAGCATGCCTGGGCGCGTCTTGCCGCGGCGCGTGAAGCGGGATCTTTTGCCGATCTGGAGGACCTTTGCCGCCGCACCCGGCTGCCGCGCGATACGGTCACCAGTCTGATCCGCGCCGGCGCCTGCGATGGCTTTGGGGCGCGGCGCGAACTGCTCTGGCGGCTGGGTGAGCTGGATTTCCGACCGGATGAACTGGAGATTCCACCGGCCGCCATTCCGGTGGCGTTGCCGGTGCTGCCGGCCTTGGAGCAGACGCTCTGGGAATATGAGTTGATGGGGTTGTCGCCGGCGCAGCAACTGATGAAGCACTATCGAGCGGGGTTGCGGGCGCGTGGGGTGCGGAGCAACGGGGAGATCAAACAACTGGAGGCGGGAAAGCGGGTGCGCGGGGCCGGCTTTGTCGTGGTGCGCCAGCGTCCGGCGACGGCACGCGGCATTTTGTTTATGTCGCTGGAGGATGAGAGCGGGCTATTGGATGTGGTGGTGAAGCCCGAAGTCTATCAGGAACTGCGCACGTTGATTCGGGGGCATGTGTTGTTGCTGGTGGAGGGGATTGTGCAACGCAACGGCCGCGCCGCCAGCCTGCTGTTGCACCGGGCGGAAGCATTGGAAAAATGAGGAATGACGAAGGTGCATCGTTCTTCCTTGTCCAACCTTGATTGCCTCTATTCTGTGTTGCTGTATAATGTCCGACTATCAGCACCCGGCGCAGTCTAAGTTCGTCTATAAGGAATCAACCCATGCCACGCCCCCGTTTACGTGACCTTGGCATCATCATCGGTGAAATGCCGACCGGGCGTTACAACGCCATCACCGACGTCGCTGATGTACTCGTCGGCCACACGACCCTCATCTATGACGAACCGCGCGTGGCGCGCACGGGTGTAACGGTGATCTCACCCCGTCGGGGTGATGTCTTTCGTGACCAGTGCTTTGCTGCCTATCACTCTTTTAACGGCAACGGCGAGATGACCGGCGTCCATTGGTTGGAAGAGTCGGGGCTGATCGGCTCACCGATTGCCATCACCAACACGCACCAGGTGGGCATCGTGCGCGATGCGCTGGTGGCGTATGAGATCGAACGCCATCCCGAGTCAGAGTGGCTGCTGCCGATCGTCGCCGAGACGTACGATGGCTGGCTCAATGACATCAACGGCTTCCATCTCACGGCCGAACACGTTCATGCGGCGCTGGATAGTGCGGCCGGTGGCGCTGTGGCGGAAGGCAACGTCGGTGGCGGCACGGGGATGATCTGTCATGGGTTCAAGGGTGGGATTGGCACCGCCTCGCGGCTTGCCGAGATCGAGGGGAGCACCTACACGACCGGGGTGTTGGTGCAGGCCAACTATGGCAGCCGCCGGGATCTGCGGATCAACGGCGTGCCAATCGGCCAGATGATCCTGGAGGAAGCCGCGCCGATCCCCTGGCGCCGGCCGCCTGCAGGCAGTTCGATCATCATGATCATCGCCACTGATGCACCGCTGCTGCCGCAGCAATGCAGGCGCCTTGCCCAGCGCGCCACGGTTGGGTTAGGCCGGGTGGGCGGTTTTGGCCACAATGGCAGCGGCGACATTTCACCAACTGGATTGGCTCTTCCGGGCGACGGTCGAGGCGGTTGAAGAGGCGATCCTCAATGCCTTGACCGCGGCGGAGACGATGGTGGGGCAACAGGGGCGGGTGGTGCACGCGTTGCCGATTGATTATTTGGAGGAACTGTAAAATGTCTGCAAATCCAGACTTGGGACAGGCCCTGCGTTTTTTGGATGACCTCAGCCAGAACAACAGCAAAGCATGGTTCGACCAGAACCGCAGCGCCTATGAGGCGGCACGCGGCAACTTCTGCAGTTTATTGAAGAGATCATCCTGGCGTTGAGCGTGACGGAGGACCTGGAAGGGTTGACTGCCAAGGCGTGCATGGCGCGGATCAACCGCGACGTCCGCTTCTCAAAGGATAAGTCGCCGTACAAGACAAATTTTGGCGCGTTGGTCGCTCCCGGCGGCTGGGCCGGCAAGGCGTACGGCTATTACATCGGGCTTGAGCCACATGGGAACACGATGGTGGCAGGTGGATTATACAGTCCGACGCCAGAGCAGCTTGAACGTTTTCGGCAGGCGATCGATGCGGATGCCACCGAGTTCAAAACGTTGACGCAAGCCAGCGACTTTGTTACAGCCTTTGGGGCGATCGAGGGCGAACGGCTCAAGACTGCGCCAAAAGGGTATGCAAAGACGCATCCGGGAGATTGAATTACTCCAACTAAAGCAGGTCACGGTGATCCATCGCTTTTCGGATCAGCAGGTCATTGCACCGGAATTCGCAAGGCAGGTGCTTGTGGCCTGCGGTGCGATGAAACCGTTTAATGGGTGGTTAGAGCGGGAGATTGCCAATTAGAGCCACGCACGTGAAAATCAGAGCCACGCACGTGAGTAAGTGGTTAGCCGTGCCGCGGCAAGGGCATTGGCTGGCTGCATCACGGATTGAACGGATGACGACAGTGCACGGATTGGGGCTGGGGCTCCGTAAGTTGAAACCTCGGCTATGGCTTAAGTCGGCCTACGCCGACTGCAGATTTTTGGGGGGTTGGGGAGGCTTTGGCGCGGCTGGGCATTGGCTGTCTGAATCACGGATTGACCGGATGACACGGATTGCACGGATGGCTTGGGCTTTGGCTGGGGCTCCGTAGGTTGAAACCTCGGCTAGCGGCTTAAGTCGGCCTACGCCGACTGCAGAATTGGCGGGGGTGGGGAGGCTTTGGCGCGGCTGGGCATTTGCTGTCTGAATCACGGATTGAACGGATGACACGGATTGTACGGAGGGCTTTGGCTGGGGCTCCGTAGGGATCCGGAACTTGCTGATTTTGAGGAGTTCATGGCCTTCATCGCAGGCAACGTCCTGCCGATCGAAACAGTACGTTCTATCATGAGGTGGGATATGGCGATCTTGCGAAAGCCCCTGGTACAACGAGATCCTCCAGGGGGGGGGGGGGGGGGGGGGGGGGGGGGGGGGGGGGGGGGGGGGGGGGGAAGGCGTTGACATCGGCGTTGAAAAAGGGATTGGCATCGGTGTCGAAAAGGGCATTGGCATCGGCTTTGAAAATGCCATGTTTTCGACAACCATTGATGCCCTGCAACGCCGCTTCGGCCAACCAAACCCGGCACTCGTTACCCAACTCAAACAACTGACACCCAACCAACTACAGGATGTCATCGAGGTGATCTATACCGCCCCGTCCCAGCAGGTCGTCATCACGCATGTCGATCGTTTGCTATCCCATTGACCGCTGAGCGCGTCTACGGCGCCGGCGGTCCCCCTGGGCGCGCAGAAAATCAGGAAAACCCAGACCGCCCAGTCGCTCTGTCGAAGAGGCTACTCGCCCAACTTCTCCTGGGGATTCGCGTCTCCCCTGGGGGCGCCGGCTCGGCGTCTGGTGGGTTCGGTGGGTTGTCGTTTGTATCCCCTTGTGGCTTCTGGAAGAGCGGCGCCAGCAGCCCGAGCGCGGTCGACACCACCAGCACGGCGAGGCCCGCCAGGGCCGATGAGTACCAGGGAAAGATCGCGAACGGTGAGTTGGGAAGGGCGAAGGCCCAGGCTGCGTAGGCCAACATCGCCGCAAACATCTCCCAGATCGGCCATTGGTTGGGATTAAACGGGAGCGGGATCTGGAGACCTTTTAATTTCGCACTGTAGACCAGCCAGACCACAACCGGTGTCGCCACCAGGAAAAGCCAGAAAACGAGCCAGTCCGGCGTCGTGACCTTGCCCGCCTGGTGGATGGCGGCAAGCACCGCCACGTAGAGCGTGATCACCTCAATCGGAATATATCCAAAGAGGACGTTGTAGGTGGTGTCGCCCTGATTGGCTGCGGCCGGGCTGGCGCTCTCGGCGCCCGTTGCGCCGGTCGCCGGCGCAACGTCGGCAGCCGCCGCAATTTCGTTGAGCGTCTTGGGCACCTTATTGAGCGGGGCAACATCAAGACGGCGAGCAGCGGCGACGTTGGTCATGGAGTTGATGCTCATTATTCACCTTTCCTGTTTTACGTTTGCCTCTCCATCATAGGATCATCGGCGCAAACCGTCAATCACCTGATTTAGGCTGTGGCGAACTGGGTGTGCAGTTTTTATCGAAATTGTGTATGATGAGTATGAACAGTCGCGCACTTCCCTTCTGTTCTTCGGCAATTCACCTAAACGCTTCGGCATCCAAGGGGTGAGGCATGAAAAGCTCCCGCTTGACAATCTTCATGCGATTCTTGATGATCGGGCTCGCCGCTGGTTTGTGGTTGGTTGCGGTGACTTCGACGGCGAACGCGGCGCATTTACAGCAAAGCACGCAGCCGGTCGCCATCGCTATCTATGATCAGGTCAATATTCGCACGGGACCCAGCACCACCTATCCCGTCTCTGGCGTGCTGCTTTACGGAGAGAGCTGTCCGGTCGTTGGCCGTGACACCGCGACCGGTTGGTGGATGATTCGCTGTCCGGGCGGGACGCAGGGCTGGGTTTCCTACGAAGTGGTGAATGTGGTGGGGGACACCTCGGGCGTGCCGCTCTATTCGGTCGGTGGCTCCGCGATCGTGGCGCCCCCAGAACAGCAGGCGCCGCAACAACCGCAGACCTTTGCCGGCTGGAAGGCGTCCTATTACGCCAACAAAGATCTGCAGGGCGTACCGGTGCTGGTGCAGGATGTGCCCGAGATTAACTTTAACTGGGGGTATGGGAGCCCAGGGCCAAACGTCCCTGCTGATTTTTTCTCGGCGCGGTATGAGCGCACGTTGAATCTGGCGGCCGGCAACTATCTGTTGACGTTGCGTATGGACGATGGTGCGCGCGTCTTTATCGATGATCAACCGGTGATGGATGACTGGCGCACCGGTGGTTTACGTGAGATGACGCAGGTGCGCACGCTCGGTGGCCAGCACCGCTTCCGCGTCGAATATTTCGAAGATAGTGGGCAGGCGGTCATCTACTTTTCCGTTGCCCCCTTTAATGATGTCCCGGCGCCGCCTGGCCCCTCCTGCGCCGGCGCCAGTGCCCGATCTCGCGATTCCACAAGACCAATGGCGGGCTCAGTATTTCAACAATACCGATCTCGCGGGCAGCCCTGCCGCCGCAAGCTACGTGTCGCGCGGCGCGTACCCGCTTGACAAGAACTGGGGCAGCGGTTCGCCTGCTGCAGGCGTTGGTGCAGATTACTGGTCGGCGCGCTTTGAGGGTAATTTCTACTTTACACCCGCTGACTATGACTTTTTTGCCCAGTCTGATGACGGGGTCCGGGTCTATATAGACAATATTTTGATCATCGACGCCTGGTATGACGGGTACAAGCAGGCGTCGAATAAATTCGACCGGATTGGCGATGGGTACCATCTGATGCGCGTCGACTACTATGAACGCGCCGGTGACGGTTATGTCAGGGTCTGGTGGGCCTACCGTGGCTCCTCGAATCCGGTGCAACCCTCCGGCAATACGTCGAACGATATCCCGCCCCCGCCGCCTCCGCCCGGACCGCCATGATGGCGCCAACGCCGGTGCACTTAACAACTTTTGATTGCCTGTCCATATCGGGCGGCCCTTGCGCCGCCCTTTTGTCTGATTGAGGCCGTTCATGTCCCCTCCGCTCTTGCTTCTGCCTGCCCCCCGCCAACTGGCGCTTGAAGATGGCGTCTTTGTCCTTCCCAAGCAGCGGCTGCTGGTCGTGGACGCACCGGATGTACAGACCGTGCTGCACACCGCCAACATGCTATCTCGGGCGCTTCGTGCCCATGCCGAGGTAACGTGGGAAATGGCGGCAGGAAATGGCGCCCCCGATGACCTTGTAGGCGCCGTACTCCGCGTGACGCCGGGCGTGGTGGGGCATGCACAAGGCTATTCGTTGACGGTTGCCGCCGATCATATTGAACTGATCGCGTCGACGCCTGCCGGTCTGTTCTATGGCGTCCAGACGCTGGCGCAGATTTTGAGCCAGGTGGGTGGCAACCTGCCCAGGTTGCGGTGCGTGGATTGGCCAGATTATGCCCAGCGCGGTGTGATGCTGGACATCAGCCGGAACAAGGTGCCGACGCTGCAGACGCTAAAACACCTGATCGATCTCTTGGCGGGTTGGAAGGTGAATCAGTTGCAGTTCTACACCGAGCATACCTTTGCCTATCGCTCCCATCCTGCCGTCTGGGCCGATGCCTCACCGCTTACAGGGGAGGAGATCCTGGCGCTGGATCGGTATTGTTGCGAGCGGTTCATTGAATTGACGCCGAATCAGAGTTCGTTCACTCACATGGGGCGGTGGCTGGCACTTGAGCGCTATCGGGCGCTGGCAGAGGCGCCTGACGGCTGTGACATGCCCTGGGGACGCGAGGTGACGCCTTTCAGCCTGAATCCTACCGATCCCGCCAGCTTGGAGTTTCTGAGTTCACTCTACGATGAACTGCTGCCCCACTTCAGCAGCCGGCAGATCAACGTCGGTTGTGACGAGGCCTTTGACCTTGGCCAGGGGCGTAGCCAGGCGCGCGTGGCGGAGGTTGGCGTCGGCCGGGTCTATCTGGAGTTTCTGCTGAAGCTTTACCGCATGGTGAAGCGGCGCGGGCATACCATGCAGTTCTGGGCGGACATCATCCTCACCCATCCTGAACTTGTGCCGGAAATTCCACACGATGCGATCGCACTGGTGTGGGGCTACTCCGCAGACTATCCATTTGATGAGCAGTGTGCGGTGCTGGCGCATTCAGGCATCCCCTTTTACGTGTGTCCCGGCACGTCGTCATGGAACAGCGTTGGCGGGCGCACAGAGAACGCAATCAACAACATCCGCAACGCGGCCGAAAACGGGCTCAGGTACGGTGCGGTCGGTCTGCTCAACACCGATTGGGGCGACAACGGTCACTGGCAACCGTTGCCGGTCAGCTACCCAGCCTTTCTCTATGGTGCGGGCGTAAGTTGGTGTCTGCAAGCAAACCAGGACATGGACCTGCCGGCGATGTTGAATCGCTTTGCATTTCAAGATAGTTCGGAAATCATGGGCGCCGCCACGGTCGATTTGGGGAATGTCTACTTGTCGACGCGAATGCGGCTGCCCAACGGCAGCGTGCTTTTCGAACTTTTGCAACGCCGGCCGGAACAGATCGCCAGTTGGGTAGGGAGTCACGGCATCACGGATCCGATGAATGGTTTGCGGGCGGCGTTGATGGCCGTTGAGCAGGCGGCGTATCCCTTGGAGCGAGTCGAGATTCGCACCACCGAAGGGGCCCAGGAGGTGCGTGAGCTGCGCTGGGTGGCAAAAATGCTCCGCCATGCCTGCTGGCGTGGCACATGGGCGCTGACGCGTGCCCGTGGCGTGGAGCACACGAACCTACGCCAGGAACTGATTGCCGAGGCGGATGACCTGATTGCGGAGTTCCAGGAAATCTGGCACGCACGCAATCGGCCGGGCGGCTACCAGGAGAGCGTTGCCATGATGCAACAAATGCGCGCTGACTACGCCCTGTAGAGCATCAGGAAAACGAACACGATGAAGAGAAAGATCGTAAAGAGCGCTTTCCAGAGATCGATCTTGCGATCGAGATAGGGTTTCCCCTGATAGGATTCTTTAGCCACGGCTGCCTGTCACATTTTCCGGCATTCAAGCCAATCCCCGCGCAGCCACCAGCCACACGGAAAAATCAGGATTTGGATCACCGCGTGGGCACCAGAAACAGCATTTCCAACTCTTGCTGGCTGAGCACCGCCAACTTCTGGTATGAAGTCACGCCGGCCATTTGGAGCCGCTCGGCATGGGCTGCGGTCAGCGTTGGAATCCGGGTGAGGTCATCCGCCTGGGTTGGGGCTGGCGCCGGCTTACGCTGAAATAGCCGTGTGATTTCCCCATAGGTGAGCCTCGACTGTTGCATGAGGCGCACAACTGCATATTCAGTGCGCGATAGGTTGCGCGCCGTATAGGTGCCATCGATATTCTCCGGCGGCGCGCTTTCCAGTCCGGGCGTGGGGCCTTCTTGATCCATGCGAGTGATCAACTCGTGCACCGAAGTGACCAGTTCATCGATCCGTTCCGGGGTGGCGCTTGATTCTTCCCCAGGCGGAATCACGTTCGCGCGTTCGGGTGGTGCATCCGGTTCCGGTGCACCGGGTGGCAACTCCTGCCCTTGCGGTCCTTCCGCACTTCGCGCCGCCGCAAGGGCTGAGGCGGCAAGAGCGGGCATCATTGTCTCAAGCACTTCCGGGATTTCGGCGGTGTCGATGGCTGTTGCCAGGTCCGGTGCCTGGGGTTGCCACGCGTCTGCCGCGTCCACCTCGGGCAGCATGTCGTCGGATGGCGCGTCCTTACCGGCTTCCTGCGCCTCCAAAGTTGACGCTGCCGTTGGAGCTTCGTGGCTCACAGGTTCTGCAGCAGGCTCGGTTTTGTCGAGAGGTGGGACGCCGTTCTGGTACGCTTCAGGGCTGTTTGGAATTGGTGTAGCGGTCGTGGATTCCGGCGCCGTTTCGGTGTGCCGCAACGCTTTGCGGAACCCGGCGATGGCAGCGCCACCGGCCGCCAAGATGGCGGCCGTGACACCTGGCCGTGAAGTATCGTCTTCACTCGTCTGCGCGTTGGCGGAAGGGGCTTGAACTGCCTCTGTTGCCGGTGAAGCGATTTGCGGCGCAGACGCCTGCGCCGTCGCACCGGCTTCGATTGGGGGGGGCAATTCGGCTCGGCTGGCGCTCGGCATGGGCGGTGTGTGGGGGACAGTTTCACCGGATTCCTGCACGGGAGCTGGCTGTGTGGATGTCGGCGGTGTGGCGCTGGCTGCGGCGGATGAAGTGGGTGCGCCGGGCGCTGTTGCGGCTGGCGCTTGCGGCGCAGGCGATGCACTGGCGGACTCGCCGGCAGACGGTGCGTGGGTCGCATGGGCAATTCCCGCCGCAGCGGCTGCTTTGCGGGCCTTGTGGGCGTGGGGTGTTTGTCCGTCAGATGGGGTGGCGTCGGTATCCTGCGGTGCGCTGTCTACCCCGCCGCCCGGTGCAGCGGTCGGCGATGCCGTGGGATCGTTGACAGGCTCTGGCGCCGCAGCCGCATCGCTCCAGAGGGCCTCATCGTCTTCCGCTGGTTCCGGTTCGTTGGCTGCGAGTGGCGGCTCTGGCGCCGCATCCGCATCGCTCCAGAGGGCTTCGTCGTCGTCCGGATGTTCCGGTTCGTTGGCTGCGAGTGGCGGCTCTGGCGCCGCATCCGCATCGCTCCAGAGGGCTTCGTCGTCGTCCGGATGTTCCGGTTCGCTGGCTGCGAGTGGCGGCTCTGACGCTGCATCCGCATCACTCCATAGCGCTTCGTCGTCCTCCGGTGCTTCCGGTTCGCTCGCCGAGTGTGGCAACTCTGGCGTTGCATCCGCATCGCTCCAGAGGGCTTCGTCGTCTTCCGGTGGTTCTGGTTCGCTCGCTTCGAGTTGTAGCTCTGGCGCTTCCTCCGCGTCGCTCCAGCGCGTCTCGTCGTCATCGGCAGGCTCTTGGTCATTGGCCAGCGCCTGGGCGGCTATCGGTGTGGCCACTGTGCGCGCGGCCGCGGATTCTCGACCCGCCGCAGGTTGCGCGGTGGCGACGGGGGCAACCCCCGCGGCGGCGGCGCCGCCTGGATGAAGTGGCGCTTCGTCCGGTGTGCCAGGTGGTGGCGTCTTTGGGTCTTGTGCGTCAGACGCCACCGCCTTCGTCACGGCAGCGACGGCTGCCGCTGTCGCTGCAATTCTGGCTTTGGTGCGATCCGGGGCGGGCGCTGGTTCTGGTTGCGCTTGAGAAACGACTGGGGCGGCTGTAACCCCACTTTCAGTGGTCGCCGGAAGCGTCGTGCCGGGTGCATTGCGCGCGGTCGCAGGCAAGCCAGTAGGATTGGCGGCGGTCGCCGGCGCCGTGCCTGGCTGGGTGGCGCCGCCCTGCGTTCCTGGCAACAAGTCCATGGTCGTGCTTGCCGTAGCGGGCAATGCGGATTGCGTGATGGGAACGGCCGTTTCACCTGCCTGCGTTGCGGCCTCTGCACCAGTTGCAACAGGCGCCGCAGACACTGCCCGCTCGGTTTCATCCGCCGGTGGAATCCCGGCGTTCGGATTCGAACGCGGATCGCCACCGGCTGGAGGCGGTGGTTCGGCAATCGGTTCAACAGGATCGGCTGTTTCCGCGGCGGGTTCATGACCGTCGTGCACATGCCTGGCGATCGCGGCCGCTGCGCCTGCCGCAATCAATGGCGCCATTGCGCTCGGGTCATTTTGTACAGGGGGAGTCGCCTGCACTTTCGGGGGTGGTTTCTCCACTAGTGGCGGCGGCGTGGTCACTTCGCGATAGGCGCTCAGTTCGTAGTTAAAGAGATCCTGGGCAGAGGTCTGCGGTTTTGCCCCGCTTTTGGTGGCGGCGCGAATCGGAGGCGGTTCCTCCTCGTGTCCGCTGGCTGCCATTGCGGCGACGGCGGCGCCAGTGGCTGCGGCTAGCGCAGCATAATTGGCGGGCGCCGGCTGCACTGCGACGGTTTGGGGCGGTGTAGCCAGTGGCGTTGGTTGTCGGCTCGCTGCGCCAGCGGCGTCCTGGCTAAATGCGTCTGCTTCATAGTCCAGCAACGCGGTTTGCTCATCATAGTAGTCTTCCGACGCATAGGCGCTTTCTGACGGCGCCGGACCAGGGGGCGGCGCGTTCTGGGTGTAGGTTACCCGGGCTTCAGCGGTTGCGGCCGCAACCGCCTGATTGATCTGCTCTGCGCGACGTCCACGGTAATAGAGCCATTCCCAAAGGCTGGAAATCACAAAGCCGATTATCATACCGACAATAAGTGTCGCTGCGAGCAACTGCGGCGTATCGATTGGGGTCATTGGTTTGCACCTCGGCGTCCAGCATTGTGGCGTCGATGCTATCAACGCGTTGTTGGCAAAAGCAAGGGCGCGCTGAAGATTCGCCGGCTGGGGCCACTTTCATCATACAATGGGCAGATCGAAGTGTCAACGCGGATTGCGGCGCTGGCGTGCCGCTTCAAATAAAATGATCGAGCCGGCGACGCCTGCGTTTAAGGATTCAGTCTTGCCCGCCATTGGGATCGTGATGGCGACCGCCAGTGCTCGCATCTCTGCGCCGGCGCCAACTGACTCTGAACCGACGGCCAGCAACGATGGCTTTCGCCAATCGACTTGATCATAGTCGAGTGCACCTGCTGTGTCGGCCACATAACTAGCGACACCATCCTGCAACAATGGCAGCACCTGTGCCCATGTGGGGCAAGCGCGGATGGGGAGCCGGAAGTGGGCGCCCATGGCTGCGCGCAGGACCTTCTCATTGAAAGGATCGACGCTACCCGGGCCAAAGATGGCCAGTTCGGCGCCGGCGGCTTCGGCGCTGCGCAGCAGCGTGCCGGCATTGCCAGGGTCGCGGATCCCGTCCAGCATGAGGGTGAGTGTGCGCACCGGTGACAACGGCAAGTCTGGTGCGGGAAAGAGCGCGGCGATACCCTGTGGGTGGACCGTATCGGTGAGGGAAGCGAAGACGGCGGGGGCGCAGGCCAACGTCTCGTATTGCGCCGTCGCAATCGTGTTAAGCAAGGCAGCCGCGCCCTGGATTCGCCTCGATCAAGGAGGGTTCATAGAGTGTGAGCAGCGGCCGTTGTCCACTTTGCCAGGCGTCGCCGATCAGGCGCACGCCTTCAAGGAGTAGTTGGCCGGCAGCCTGACGCTCCTTGCGCTGCGCCAATTTGCGAAGTTCTTTGATGCGGGAGTTGTGGACGCTGGTAATCATGGCAAAGCACGCGTCAACCGGAAAATGAACGGCAGGAACCATTCGGTTCCTGCCGTTTTGCGCTTGTCAGAAGCAGTGCGATGGACTTGGAACTACTCGCGGCCGGCTGTAAGCCGATCCGTGAGTTCTTTGAATCGCTCCCAGTCGCCGGCGGCGGCCAGGGCAGACTGCTCGGGCCACGTGGTTGGGTCTGCAATCCTGTATTGAGGACCGGCAGCATCCAACAGGGCGCGCAGGTGTTCCGGCGTGGTTTCGGCCAGTTGGGCAAAGGTGACAATGCCGTTTTCGCGGAGAATCTCAGCGATCTTGGGTCCAATGCCTTCGATCAATTCGATATCGTCCGCGGCAGTCGCCAGCGCCACCACTGCAGCCGCACGGGTAGCCATCTCGACCGGGGCCGCCTGCTTGCGTCCATTGGCGGACTGTTTGGCGACATCGGCCAGTTTACTAAAGGTTGCCGCGTCCGCGACGGCGATGCTGGCGAGTACTTTGCGATCGACCTGGACGTCTGCCAGTTTGAGGCCATGAATAAACTGACTATAGTTCAAGCCATTCAGGCGTGCGGCCGCATTGATGCGCTGAATCCACAGGCTGCGGAAATCGCGCTTGCGATTGCGGCGGTCGCGGAATGCATAAAACAGGGACTTGAGCATGGCTTCGTTGGCGCGGCGGAAAAGGCGGTGGCGCGAGCCAAACTGTCCCTTGGTGAACTTCAGGACCTTTTTGTGACGCTTGTGAGCGTATACCTTAGGTCGTGAACGTGGCATTTTTGTTTCTCCTTCCGTGAGGGCGGATACGGTGACAACCGCATCACTTTGTCAGCCGTTCACGTGCGGCAAATAAGTTGATAACGATCCTACAAACCACGCGAAGACGGTTCGCGCGTTAGTTCTGAACAGCCTTGCCGCCCATCGTCTTGACCTGCTTTGCGATGTAGTTCACATCGGTCGAGACGGCGTGGCGGAAATCACTCTTCTTGCTGCTTTTCTTGCGGCGGCGCAAGTGCGTCCGCCCTGCCAGCATGCGCATGACTTTGCCGTTCTTGGTCACGCGAAAGCGCTTGGCCGTTCCCTTGTGTGTCTTCAGCTTTGGCATTTTGGCCTCCTTCCGTTCTGATTCGTACGCTCTTCTGACAGACGTGAAAAACGGGCGCATCCGCCCGTTCTGCACAAAGCGCAAGTTGGAAGGGTAACCTACCTGCGAGGAAATGTCAATTTAGACGCCATCTTTTTGGCGTCAAAGCAACGAAGTTGTGGGCTCAGCCGTGACCGGCTGGCGCCAGAATCATGATCATACTACTGCCATCTAGCAGTGGCATCGATTCGACCACGGTGACGTCGGCCACGTCGCGCGCCACACGTTCCAGCAGGGTGCGGGCGACTTCCGGGTGCTGCATTTCGCGGCCGCGGAAGCGGATGCGGACGCGCACCTTTGCGCCATCTGCCGAGAACTTCTTGATCTTGTTGACCACGACCTGAACATCACGATCGTCGGTCTTGGGGCGCAGGCGAACTTCTTTGACCTCGATCTGCTTCTGCGCTTTGCGTGATTCGCGCTCGCGCTTCTGCTTTTCAAAAAGGTATTTGCCATAGTCCATTAAGCGACAGACGGGTGGATTGGCGTTGGGCGCGACTTCCACAAGGTCGAGTTGCTTGTCGGTGGCAATTTGAAGGGCGTCCCGGATCGAGAGGATGCCAAGTTGCTGTCCTGAACTGTCGATCACGCGCACTTCTCGCGCGCGGATCTCCGAGTTGATCCGGGTGGTGTCCGCAACGGTCGGGCGGGGAAAATCTCTCCGAGTAATAGGTGTGCTCCTTAAATGAAAATGATTATCCTCAATTCCAGGCGCCGCTCCAGTAAGTTACTTGGATTCGCTTGGCGAAGGCGCGCGGCTGCAAGGTTCGGACTCCGGCAGTATAGCATCCTCGCATGGGGGCGTCAAGTATTTGGCCAAGATTTTTGGGCCGGCAACTTGGGTGTGATGCTGATGTCGGCAGGCGCAAAGCGCGCCATCACTCGCTCAATCACCCGATATAGCTCCTGTGCCTGCACTGGTTTTGCGATGTAGTCGTCCATGCCTGCCGCCAAACACGCTTCGGCGTCGCCCTTCATGGCATGTGCCGTCATGGCAATGATAGGCAGGTGGCGATCGGTGCCAACCTCAAGCCGGCGCAGCGTCTGGGTGGCGTCGATTCCGCTCATCTCCGGCATCTGGATGTCCATCAAGACCAGATCCACCGGTTGCGTTTCCAACGCGGCCAGTGCGGCGCGGCCATTGCCAACCACGGTCACATGATACCCCTGCTTGTGCAGAATGAGCTTCGCCAGTTTCTGGTTAATCGGATTGTCTTCTGCAAGCAGAATACGATAAGCGCCATTCGGGGGGGATGGGGCATGACCAGGGGCAGGGCAGTTGGCATGAGCGCACCGACGTCGTCACCTTCCATGGCGGTCGCACTTTGTGGCATGGTGGTGATCCGGTGCAATGCGCTGGCGATGCGTTCCAGACGAACTGGCTTGCTGATAATGGCATTCACGCGGCCGTTCACAGCGGGCGCGGGGCCTTCGCCAGTGTGTGCGGCAATGAGGAGCAGGCACGGTACATCCGCCGGCGCCTCATTGAGCCAATCCAGGGCAGGTGGGCTGCCGACCCCACCATCCACAATGACGTAAGCCGGGTGAAGGTTGCGCACAATGTTCCTGGCCTGAGCGTCTGTGCTAACCGTCGTTGCCACCAGGTTGAGTGAAGCGGCCATGTCCGCCAGGATGCCCTGGGCAGCCTCTGAACCGGCCACAATCAGCACCTCCTGGCGATGAAAATCTGCTGCTTCGCCAGCGGGTGTCGGCGCCGGCGCTTGATTCAGGCGCACGACAAACGAGAAGACACTGCCTTTCGCCGGCTCGCTCTCCACCCACATGCGCCCCTGCATCCGTTCCACCAGCGTTCTGGAAATCGTCAGTCCCAATCCCGAGCCGCCATACTGGCGCGTAGCGGAGCCATCCACCTGGGTAAACGGGTCGAAGATGAGGGCAAGTTTGTCCGCCGAAATGCCAATGCCGGTGTCCTTTACATCAAACCGTACGTCGAATCCTCGGCTGGTGTCCTGGTCAGCCGTCTGCGCACCCAGCAGTTCAGCGGCGACGGACAACACGATTTCGCCATGCGTGGTGAACTTAATCGCATTGCCGATCAGGTTGATGAGCACCTGGCGGAGGCGCGTGGCATCGCCGTAAACCCAGTCGGGCACCGCTGGCGGCATCCAGCCCAGTAGGTCGATACCTTTTTCAAATGCGGTCGGGGCAAGGATGCTCAGCACGTCATCGATCAACCGCGAAAGTTGGAAGACCGCCGGCGCCAACTCCAGTTTGCCAGCTTCGATCTTCGCAACATCCAGCACGTCGTTGATCAAGTCAAGCAGGGCGGCTGCAGAAACATGGACGGTCTCCAGGTAATCCCGCTGTTCGGGCGTCAGACTTGTGTCAAGCGCCAGATCGGTCATGCCCAGGATGCCGTTCATGGGGGTGCGAATCTCATGGCTCATATTGGCCAGGAATTCACTCTTGGCGCGGCTCGCCGCCTCGGCGGCCAACTTGGCGCGCACCAGGTCCCGCTCTGCGTCGCGGCGCGCCTGTTCATTGTTCAGAAAGACATTGAATGCGCTGGTGAGCTCCCCAATCTCATCGCTGCGGCGTGCCGGAAGCCGAAAGCTCAGGTCGAAATCCGTGTCTTGCGCGCGTTTGAAGAGCTCGGTGATGCGGCGGATCGGCGAAACGACGGCGCGCGAAAAGAAGAGACTCAGTGCGCCGACAAAAGCAAGGGCCGCGATCAAGGCCAACAGGAGTGCCTGCCGTATGACAGCGGCGGGCGCCGTCAGATTCGCATAGGGCACAAGGCTCACGATCTGCCAGCCACTGATCGGTGACCGTCGATACGTGACGTGCATCATTTCGCCATTAATGGTCTCTTTATAGGATCCTTCGGTTCCGGTCAGTGATGCGAGCAGGCGCTGATTGACCGTGCTGCCAATGAGATCTGCATTGGGGTGATAAATAAGTTGGCCGTCACCATCGATAATCAGCAGTGAGGCGCCCTCGCCCAGTTCGATTTGTGAGAAGTAGTTGTGCAGTTCTTCAGGACTGTAATGGACGAGCAGCAACCCGCCAGGCTTTTCCTGGCGTGTGGCCGGATCCATCACAGTGATCTGTCGCGCCGTTGTAAGCAATTGGGGTTGTGCGGAGTCGCGATGGACATTGTCTTCGACCCCCGCCCAGACGATGGCGCCATCCGCTTGACGCGCCCGTTCGCCCAGCGCAGCGAGTACCGGATCGTTGATTTCCTGTGCCGCCAACGTGTCCCCCACATGAAAGTGGGCGCCGCTCTCCGTGAAGATATCGATGCCGACGATGCCCTTCAGGTTGATGTACCGATTGAGAATGTAACCGATCTTGGCCTGGGTTGCCAGGCGTTGATAATTGTCGGTGGGTGAATACGGGGCAAGCAGGGCATCGCGAATGTCGTCCACACCCGAAATGCCGACAATCAGGGCTTGAATTTGTTGGAGGATTAGGTCGACATAATCCGTCTCTTGCGCGACCAGGGACGTCGTGTATTGGCTGTTCTGGGTTTCGATGACGCGGCTGGCGATGTTTTCGGAGATCAGACCGACCATCAGCATCGGGATGACGCTGATCGCCAAGACAAAGAGCGCAAGCTTGGCGCCGAGATTCAGCGTCGAGAAGCGACTCATGATTTCCCCATGCCAACAACTACTTGAGCGCAGCCGCGGTGATCAGTTTGGTGTCGACCAGGGTCAACACCGGCAACTCATCGCCGTGTAGCGCTTTTAGCGCAGATTCGACACCCATATACCCCTGTTGGGCCGCCTGTTGATCGACGGTCGCTTGGAGTTCGCCGGTCTTAACGGCTGCCACTGCCTCCTCGAGTGCATCATAAGACGCTACCAATACATCATTTCTGCCGGTTTCTTCCAGATACTTGAGAACCCCGAGCGCCATCATGTCGTTGGCCGCAAAGACAACTTTGACATTTGGATGCCTGCTGAAGATCTTGCTGATCACTGCGTGCGCTTCGTCGATCTTCCAATTGGCGGTCTCTTCGGCCACGATCTTGATGAGCGCGTTCTCGCCAAATGCTCGCTCAGCGCCGTGCTTACGGTCGTTGGCATTCTGCGCCGTGCGGATCCCTTCGAGAATGACAGCCTCGACCGGGGCTGAGACCTGATCACTGAGGAACTTTGCAGAAGTGTACGCGCCTTGTTCATTGTCCACGCTGATAAAGGGAATCGGCGCCAGACCGCGTTGCGCCGCGATCTTGGCGTCGAGCGGATTGTCGATATTGATGACGACGACGCCGTTATCCTGGGCGCGTTTCACGACTGGAATCAGCCCGGTGGAGTCGGCAGGCGCCAGCACAATGGCATCCACGCCATCATCGATTAAATTGCCCACGATTTCGATCTGCTGCTCGATCGAGGTCTCTTCGGCCGCCGTCTTGACAATCAGGTTGATCCCAAGGTCTTTTTCCGCCTGGCGGGCGCCCTTCTCCATTTCGACAAAGAACGGGTTTGTCAGCGTCTTCATCACCAGGGCGACGGTCGGGGCGCGGGCTGCTGGGGCGGCGGTCTCCGCCGTGGCCGCTGGGGCGGCGCTGGGATCCGCTAAGAGATCCATGGAGGACGCCGGCGCAGGCGGCGAAGAACAGGCAGTCAGGAGCAACAGTGCGGTCGCACTGGCCGCGAGCAGGGCTTTCAACGATGTCATCACGAGATTCCCCCATCTTGCCAGCTACTGAAACTTTAGCGACGCGGTCGAACATCAAGATTGTAAGAATTTTTTGACAATTCCACAATCCGCCACATGCATGAAAAACGCCAGGCAGTCGTACGTTAAAAGTACTTGAGGGGGCGTGGGCGACGATGAGGAGGTTTTGCATCATTCCGTATCTCGTATCGTCCGAATTGAGCTGATGGGCGATTCCGCCACACACGCTGCAAGTCACGCGACACGAGATACGCAATAAGTGATACGCAACACGCTTTACAAATCACTGCTCCGGCTGGCGATATTCTGCTTGACGAGTTCCAGGAAGGCGCCAAACGGTAGATCGTTGATGCGGCTGCCGTCGCGCTTACGCAGGGCGACGGCGTGGTTTGCCACTTCCTGATCACCCACCACCAACATGTATGGCACCTTCATCAGTTGGGCGTTGCGAATCTTGGCGTTCATCCGTTCGCTACTCAAGTCGGCGTCACTCCGCACCCCCGTCGCCTGGAGCTCCAGCGCCAACCGTTCCGCGTATTCATTGTGCTCCATTGTGATCGGGATCACGCGCACCTGTTCGGGCGCCAGCCAGACCGGGAACGCGCCGGCATAGTGTTCGAGCAGGAAACCGATCATCCGTTCGTGCGTACTGAGCGGCGCACGGTGGATGCAGAGCGGCGTCTCTTCTTTGCCTTCGCGGTTTGTGAACACGAGGTCGAAACGCGCCGGCACGGCAAAATCCACCTGGTTTGTGGCCAGCGTGAATTCGCGCCCGATCGCACTCCAGATTTGTACATCGATCTTCGGCCCATAGAATGCCGCTTCGTCCGGAACCTCTACATAGGGCACCCCGCCGTTGTCCATGGCGCGGCGCACCATATCCTCTGTCTTTAGCCAGAGGCGCTGATTGTCGACGTACTTCTTGCCCAGGCCCTTCTGGGCGTGCGTGCTCAGCCGCATCACATAGCGATCAATGCCGAACAAGTTGAAGTACTGCCGGTACAAACCGATGACACCCATGAACTCCTGTTCGAACTGGTCTTCGCCACAGTAGATATGTGCGTCATTCATTTGCATCGAGCGCACGCGCATGAGACCAAAGAGCTCGCCGCTCTTTTCGTAGCGATAGCATGTGCCGTACTCAGCGAGCCGCAACGGCAGATCGCGATAGCTCCGGGGCTTGGCGCCAAAGATTTTGTGATGGAACGGGCAGTTCATCGGCTTCATGTAATAACGCACGCCCTCCAGTTCCATCGGCGGGTACATGCTCTCGGCATAATAGGGCAGGTGACCGCTGTGCAAGAAGAGATCTTCTTTGGCGAGGTGCGGCGATTTGACCCGTTGGTAGCCGGCTTGTTGCTCCACCTCGACCGCCAACCGCTCCAACTCCTGAATAATGACGCCACCATTCGGGAGCCAGAGCGGGAGACCCGGTCCAACTTCCTCCTCGAAGATGAAGATTTCCAGTTCACGGCCCAACTTACGATGGTCACGCTTCTTGGCTTCCTCAAGGAGTTGCAGATGCTCGTTCAGATCCTTCTTGTTGCGCCACGCCGTGCCGTAAATGCGTTGGAGCATGGGGTTGTGCTCATCGCCGCGCCAGTAGGCGCCTGCCACCGACATCAGCTTGAAGCTGTCGGGCGGAATTTGGCCTGTGTGCTCGACGTGGGGACCACGGCACAGATCTTCGAATGTATCCTGGCGATATGTGCTGATCGCCGGTTTGTCTTTGACCTCGTTACCGTACTCGTCCACCTCACCTTTTTCGAGTCCGGCGATCAGTTCGAGCTTGTACGGCTGATCGCTGAAAAGTGCGCGCGCTTCGGCGGCATCGACCTCGCGAAAGACAAAGGGATGCTTGCCGGCGATGATCTGGCGCATCCGTTTCTCGATCTGTTCGAGATCTTCGGACGAAAACGTACGGACCTTACCCTCTTCTGTCTTGCCCAGATCGAAGTCGTAATAGAATCCCGTGTCGATGGGGGGGCCGATCGCAATCTTGGCTTCGGGATAGATTTCAAGCACAGCCTGCGCCATCACATGGGCGGCACTGTGGCGGATGCGATAGAGTTGATCTTGTTCTGGCGCTTGATTATGGTTGCTCATCATTCCTCCTCAGGGCGGGACAGCGTTTCAACCGCTGTCCCGGTCAATCAATTGCATCAATATCACGCAACACCCGGTGAGCGATATCCATTGCGGCGAGTGGGCGTCCGGTTTGCTGTGCGCCCACCCGCAGGCTAGTCAGGCGTGCCGGGTCATGCATCATGGCTTCCACCATATAGGGGACCGATTCTGGGGTGCGGGCTTGCACGCCGGCGCCCATGCCGGTGACATAGTCAGCGTTGAACTCCTCCTGGCCGCGGATCGGGTCGATGATCAACAGCGGTGTCCCGCGGGCAAGCACCTCACTCGTGATCAGCCCACCGGACTTTGTGATTACCAGATCACTGGCCGCAATCAGGTCGTCCAGGTAGTCGATGAAGCCGAGCACGCGCAGTGCGAGCCGATTGGCGCCATGCATCCCGCGCAATGCGTCGACCAACGTCTGATTTCTGCCGGCAACGACCACGAGCGTGCCTTATCGCCCAGGTCACGATCCTGCCGGATCTGCGCAGCGTCTTTGGGCCGTGCAATGGCAGGGTTCACCGGGATGCCCGAAATATGGACCCGGTCAGCGGCAACGCCATGATCCACCAACATATCACGGGTCATCTCATTGCCAACAAAGGTGCCGGTCACATCCGGGTGCGCCCAAAACGGGTGGCCTACATAGTCGGTGACAACACAGTAGATGGGCGCCCGGAACGGGCTACCGATCAAGCTGTTTTGCACGGCATCGATGGGCAGAAAATGCGTGCAGATGATGGCATTGGGCCGGAGCAATTGCAACTCATCGATCTTGTAGACGCCCATTCTGCTATAGAGCGTGCGAAGCTCATTTTGGAGGCGCGACTGCTCTCGATTTGTCTCCCGGTACGCAAACCCCCAAAGTTCAGGCGTCTTTTCCGACAACTCGATGTACAGGTTGGCGTAGAGGCGCCGAAACAACCCGGAGCCGTAGTCGAGCGTGTCCTGCACCCAGACCTTCTCAACGCCGGTCTGAAGGAACGCCTGCTCCAGGGCCAGCGCTGCGGTCTTATGACCTGTCCCGACAGTTGCATGGAGAATCAAAATTTTTGCCATCGCCCACCTCCTCCTTCCCAACCCACCAACCCCCAGATCCGGCGCTGCTCAATGCGCGCACGGGGCTGTCACTCTCGCCCTACCAGCCACTGCGCCGTCCACCAGGTAAGCGCGAGCAGATGTTGCAGTCCTTTGGGGACGAGTTCAGTCGAAATCCATTCGTCCGGTCGATGGGCGTTGCCGCCATCGGTGACGCCGATACAGACCGCGGGCAGGCCCCGGCTCAACGGAATGTTGGCATCCGTGCTGGAGATGCGCATGTTGGTCTGTGGCTGAATGCCAACGGCCAACAGTGAGCGCATTGCCGCTTGCACCAGGGGGTGATCGTCGGCGATGCCGCCGCCGGGCCGATCCCCGATGCCATCCATTTCGACCTGCACACCGGCCTGACGCCAGCGCTGTGTCTGGTAGTGTGTCACGATGTGGCGAACCTGTTCGACCATTGCGCCAAGCGCCTCCGGCGCCTCACTGCGCAGATCAAGTTCGCATTCGGCATCGTGGGCAATGCTGTTGATCGATGTGCCGCCCGAAATCACGCCCACGTTAAAGGTGGTGCGGGGTGCGGCCGGCGGCTTTAGCCGCGTGAGTTCCGCAGCCAATTGCACGAGCACGTGGACCGCACTTGCCACGCCAAAATCGCTCCAACTGTGCCCACCAGGCGCCGTCACATGGATGCGAAAGCGTCGCGATCCCAGGGCGCGGTGGACAATGCGCGTCAACCCCATGCCCTCAATCACAATGCTGGCGCCTAACAATGATTCGAGGCGGTCCACGGCTGCGCATGCCGCGCAGGTCCCCATTGCCTTCTTCGCCACTATTGGCCACCAGCCAGATATCGACCGGGGGCGGCTCCAGGTTTCGGAATTGCCGTCCCAACCAGAGGAGCGAGGCCACGCCCAGGGAGTTATCTCCGACCCCCGGGCCATAGATCCGGCGATTGATGACGTCGTGGCGCACGCTCAGATCGGTAGCGCTTGGAAAGACGGTGTCCGTGTGTGCGCTGACGAGCAGGGCGGGGCGCCTGGCTTCGCCGCGGATGCAGGCATAGACGTTGTCAAACGCATCGATTTCAACCGGGCTGTAGCCCAGTTTGCGCAGCGCGTCGGCCACCCAGCGTGCCCGCGTCGCCTCCGCCCCGGTGGGGGCGGGAATGCGCTGGATTTCCAGGGTCAGTTCAAGCAGCGCCTGGCGCTGCGCAATAAAGTCGATCGCCATCATCTGTCCAGGCTACGCCATTTGCCGGCAATTCTACGTTGGTTCCCAGGCTTATCGAGTGCAAAACAAAAAGCTTCGTCCCATGGGACGAAGCTTTCGCTCGTGGTTCCACCCATGTTGCCGGCAACCAGATGGCTGCAGACCACTTGTGGCGTCTATAACGGGACGACCCGGAACCATTTACTTGGATGCATGCATCCGTTCTGGATTCACTCTCAGGCGGTCATCAAGCGCGGTTCCTGTGACAACTTTCAGCCGATGGCTGTCACTCTCTGGTGGACCAGGTCGCTAGATGGTGTCCTGATCAAGGTTTTGCTTATCAGGTGGGAGATACTGGACTTGAACCAGTGACCTCTACGATGTCAACGTAGCGCTCTAGCCAACTGAGCTAATCCCCAAACGCAAGAAAAGTATAGCATGCACGTTGGGAAGTGCCAAATGGGAGAGGTCGCCGGGATTGGCAAAATCTGCCTCAATTGGGAAAGACGTAGCCGGTTGGTCCGCTATTCAATTGCAGCACTTCGTGCTGGGTGTCGACCATGAATTTCATGATCTGTGATTCGCGCCCAATGATGCGACTTTCCAGCGCCAGGATATCCGGCACCCCTGCCTGTTCGAGCAGTCTTTGTTTGTCTAGCGCCGGTACTTGCAGCGCAATGGCAATGAGAAAGGCGAGCGTCAACGGATCCTCTGGAAGCCGTTCAAGGCGTAAGTTTGCATTGGAGGCTTTTGATAGCAGATCCACGTAGTCGATCACTTGCGGCCGCACACGTTGCGCCAACTCGGTGGCCCGTGCAGTGGCGCCGTTCACAATTGGAAATTGTGCCACGCTTGCCGTGAGGTAGCTGTGGTCATGATGCAACTCAAGGATACGGAAACGCTGGGTGCCAACAGTCGTGATATTCAGGCGACCATCTTCTGTGCGCTCTTTGCGTACGATCCTTGCGGCCGTGCCCACTTTGTGCGGACGGGCAGCCATCCCAACCTCTTGCCCTTCATCAATCAGCACCACCCCAAAAGGGATGCGCTCATCGATGCAGCGGCCGATCATTTCACGGTAGCGCATTTCAAAGATGTGCAGTGGCAACATCATGCCCGGAAACAACACCACGTTCTTAAGCGGGAAGAGGGGCATATCCATGATTATGTTCCACTGACCCGCGCGCTGCCGATTGGGCGCATCTGGGGCGTCTGAGCGATAGCTGTCCATTGATCTTTATTAACCCATTGACTCAGCGTCTGTTTACGGTAGTATCTATTCGTCTTCTTCTTCACTGACTGCATTCAATTGCGCATCGTCGACCTTCATGAATTCGCGCATCACGGTGGTCGCAAAACCACCCTTTGGCAACATGAAGGCGATAACGAGCGCATCTCCAGCCGGGGCCACGGTCAGATCGGGAATGAGCAGCCTTCCCAGGCGGCGGGTGCCTTCCACATGGCGCTGCGCAAATACGTCCATGGTGATCCCCGATTCCGCCAGGATCGCCGCCTCGAGTTCACCCGCAACGGCCTGCGCCGGCCACATCTTGCTGCCGTACATCGGCGCCGTAAAGCTGATCTCGTGCGCTGCATACCTTGGCTGCTCCGCCGCCACATCGACTACGTCGAACATTCCCCCTGTTGCATACTTCTTTGCCACATCACCCAGGAGGATGTGCTCAAATTCTCCCATTGCCAGGCGCCGCGCAAGATAAACGTTGCATAAGTAGCTTTGATACGCTGAAATGAGGAAACGTTGCAGCCAGCGATCCCGTTTCTGTGTTTCACCCCGCAAAACTGCCAGCCCTTGCCGCACGTTGGCGCCCTGATCGCCCATGCGTTGTGGGCCATAGTAATTAGGCAACCCGGTCTGCTGGAGTCTGGCGACAATTGCTTGCGCTGTGGGTGCTGCTTGCGCTACGGGTGCGGCAAGCTCACGCACGGTAATCGTGAACCGATTCCCCAGCAGGTGACCCGGTCGCAACTTGTTCCGATGGAATTGCACCCAGTTGACTTCGACCGGGAGGTTTTCCCGGATCTTGTCTGCCGCTTCCGCCGCAAAGCTGACCGGCTTATGGCCAATGCTGAGGCTGAAGGTCTGCGTCGTCCGCGCCCGCTTGTCTTTCATGCCGGCAAAGCTGACATCGCCACGCTTCAGGCCAAAGAGCCGTTCCAACTGAAACTGAACCTCTTTGGTGGTGTAACCCACCTTGGTAATGTTCACGTACAGATGTTGGCCATCGCCCTGCGCTTCATAAAGCGGGACTTCTTCCACCACGAAGTCTTCGGGCGTGGCACGTATCACGCCCCCAATTCCGCGCAGATCGGTCGAAACATAGGGAAGTGAGAAATCTAAAGAAGGTTGTAACATGGATGTTTTTTGGATTGCAGGAAGGGAAGTTCCAATGACAGCGACGTAAGCCAGCGGCGGGAATTACCCGCACCGGCTTACGATGCCGGTTACTTCTGGTTACGAAACACTGCGGTATAGCACCAGGGTGACCCGCTCTTTGCCAGCCACTGGAATCCAGCCTCCTCGAGCCAACGGCGACTGCTACCCGCGCCCACGTAGCCGGGAAAGAGCATTTCTTCCGTGACACCGAGGCGAGCATCCGGCTTGAGCACGCGGCGCAGTTCTGACAGCGCCGCCGGTTTGTCGGCGATTTCGCCGAACGTGGAGACCAGCAGCGCCAGGTCGATGCTGTCATCGATGAAGGGCAGATCATAGACTCCACAGTGGTGGAGGTGCACCAGATGGCTGACGCCCGCGCTGTGGCAGCGCATTTCCGTTTTATGTAGCAGCGGTTCCTGCAGTTCGACAGCATGAACCATCCCTTGATCGCCGACCATCCGCGCCGCTTCCACCGTAAAGATGCCGGTGCCAGCGCCAACATCCAGCACCGACATGCCGGCGGCAATGCCCAACATACCGGCAATTGCGCCCGGTTCAAGGTACTGCCAACGCAGACCACCCTCCAGCAACGCAGAAAACTGGTGCGGGAAGGGGGCCGGTTGCAGGTTCTGCGCGCAGCGCCGCCTGGAAGCCACCCGCTGCGCCAATGCCGGTGACCAGTGTATTGGCGGCGAAAGAGATTAGCGAATTCAAAGGCAACACCTCCGACTGCGAAGCGCGTCAGGCGGTTTCCACCGCCGGGACAGGTGGGAAGCGAATTTTGAGGATCCCGTTTACGAACGTGGCGCCACTGGCATCGCGCTGCGCCAGGATCGAGGGCAGGAGCAATTCGCGTTTGAAGTTGCCAATGCTGACAAAGAGTTCGTCGCCGCGCTTGGTGAGGCGAACCTTGTCGAGTTCCACTTGGGGCAGCGGCAACTCCAGGACAAAGTCTTCGCCTTCTTCTTCGACCTTTTGCACCTGGCCGGTGGAAAAGATTGTCCCGGGATCGCGATCGGCAAAGAGACTGGCCGCCAGTTCGCGCAGGCGTGCAACACCGACCATCTCCTTGTCGAACCAACGGGAGCGCAAGATCGGCATCGGATAGAAGTCGCGCTCGATTTCGCCAAGGTAGCGCGCCTGAATCTGTTGCAGATGATGCAGATACGGGTCGGTGCTCGCTTCTGTGATCCAGGTGTTGCCCATGCCGTCGCTGTCGACACCGGGCAGGATGCGATTGACGACGGCGGCATCGACGGGATAGCCAAAGAGCGAGAGATAGGTGACGGCCCGTGCACCCTCTTTGATCACCATCTTTTCGGGGTTGAGCACGACACGATAGGAGGTGATCGTCGGGTCGGTGAGTACGACCTGCAGTTCGTTGACACCGTCGACGAACTTGTCCAGCCCGGTGAAGAGGCCCTTATCCGGGACGAATTTGTTCACCAGCCCCATGGCGAAGCGCAGCGTCAAATCGCCCCACGCGCGCAAGCGGCCGACGTGCCATTGGAAACTCTCGGGCATCGTGAGCAGCCGGATCGTCTCGCCGGTCGGGGCGGCATCGACGATGACGCGGTCGAACTGGCCTTCTTTGGCCTGCTTGTTGATATGGAGCAGACTGACGACTTCTTCCATGCCGGGAATGATCGCCATCTCTTCGGCCACGGCCTTGTTCATCCCCTGCTTGCGGAGGACATTGCCCAGGTACCCCTGCATCTGCCCCCAGTGCTCACGCACTTCTTCAAGCACGTTGATTTCCTGGGCAAACAGATTTGGGACGATTTCCTGGGGTTGGCTCCCCAAGGGGACATCCAGACTATCGGCCAGGCTGTGGGCGATGTCGGTGCTCACGACCAGCGTCCGGTAACCCAGTTCAGCGCTGCGAATGGCCGATGCTGCGGCGGTCGTGGTCTTGCCGACGCCACCTTTGCCAAGATAAAGAATAATGCGCATAGTGCAACTTGTCTCCTGTCGCCTAAAGGCCGGAGGCTATAACTCGGTTTTCCGTCGTGATTTGCGACGGTTGATCAAGCCCAGCACCCCAATCCCTGCCACCAACGCACCGGCGCCGGCCACATAGGCTGCTGCCCGGCTGAGCCCAAACCAGCCACGAATCCGCCACCAGAAGATGGGGAGTTGCGTCCAGTAGGTCCACCGCATGGGCCACCTGCTGCCGATTTGCAGCACGTATTTCCCCATGTGATTGTGCGGGCTCCAGACCACCACATAGGCGCGCCCGCCCACGAGCGTCTTGGTATCGATGACGGGGCCTGGGTAGTAGCGCACTCCGGTCAGCAGATCCTCGACGGGCGCAACCAGTTCGGTTGGCGGCGCCGTGACCACAGCGCTGAAGCCTGCCGGCAGCGTAAATGGCAGTTTCTGAACGTCGGCGCTGTACGGCAGGCTTTGCGCCACGATCGCAAATGCAGGCACGACGGCGCCACCGATAGGCAGCACCGGCACCAGCATCTGTACGTGAAGCCGCTCTCCGGCGCGACATTCCGCGCGATAGACATGGACCTGACCCGGCTGCGCCAAGCGATTGAATAGCAGCCGCTTGGGCTGAAAACCACCCAAGGCCAGGGAGGTAGGCAAGGAACTGCCCGGTGTGCCCGGAAAATCAGGGACGCTTCCGGCCAGGTCAGCGCCTGTACGTGCAGGTTGGGAATAAACGACTTGATTCTTCACACGCCAAAGTCTAGCATCCGGCAAAGTAAAACGTCAATTCCGTTGCGTTTCGCCAACGGTTAGCCTGTTTTGCGTGGCAACTGGTGCGCCGCATAGCGAATGCTGCGCGGCGCACCAGTTGCCTGCAATACTGTACGTAAGCTCTGTACAAACGTTGCAGCCGGCTGCGCACTGTTAAGTCAAGTGTAGCAGCGTGCGTGCCTCGAAGTTTTGCATGCGCTACCACCATCGATTAGGATTAGCCCCATGTCCACTGCAAGCCCCAACGTCCGTCCTGTGATCTCGTTAGTCATCCCTGTCTGGAATGAAGAAGCCGTCCTGCCGGCACTCTACGCGCGCCTGCTTGAAGTCATGAGCCGCATGGGCGAGAGCTGGGAAGTGATCTTCATCAACGATGGTAGCCGGGATCGCACGCTCCCGATGTTACTTGAACTCCACAATCGCGACGAACGCGTCAAAGTGATCAACTTTAGCCGCAATTTCGGCCATCAAATCGCCATTACGGCCGGGTTTGATGCGGCGGATGGTGACGCGGTCATCGTGATGGATGCCGATCTGCAGGATCCACCGGAGACTTTGCTACGGCTGATTGAGAAATGGCGCGAAGGCTATGATGTGGTCTATGCGGTGCGGATTAAGCGGGAAGGTGAGACGAAGTTCAAACTTTGGACTGCCTCGATCTTCTACCGGTTGATCCGGTCGATCGCCGATATTGAGATTCCACTCGACGCCGGCGATTTTCGGTTGATGGATCGGCGCGTCGTGCTTGCCCTGCGGCGCTTGCGCGAGCGAAATCGCTTTATGCGCGGGCTTAGCAGTTGGATTGGCTTCAAGCAGGTGGCCGTCGAGTATGAGCGGGCAGCGCGGTTTGCCGGTGAAACCAAGTATCCCTTTCGGAAAATGTTCCGTTTGGCGGCCAACGCCATCACCAGCTTTAGCCATGTTCCGTTGCAGTTGGCGACCTACACCGGCTTTGTTCTCGCCGGCATCAGCTTGCTGGGGATCTTGATTGCCGTGCTCGGTCGCCTTTTTGGCGGCGCTGCTTTCTTTGGCGGGCAGGCGACGACGTTGGTGTCGGTTTTATTTCTGGGCGGCATTCAGTTGATCTTTCTGGGGATCATTGGCGAATACCTGGGGCGCGTATACGACGAAGTGAAGAATCGTCCGCTCTATGTTGTCGCCGATGCGTATGGCCTGGATGAGAGCCAGCGCCTGGGTCTTTTCACAGGCAACCCCGGCATTTCAGATCCGGATAGTTGAGTGCCGCCTGCAGTGAAAACCCTCCCGCCAAGCCGCAAAGACGCCAAGAAAAAGCAACACCGAGAAGAGCACAAAGAAGATCGGTACTACTGGTGTCGCTGCTGGTATGCCTCGCAAATTGAACGATTCTCGGCCACGCGGTCCAGATAGGCGCGGCGTGTCTCTTCGTCCCAGATTTCGCGCGCACGCTGTTGTAGTCTGCGATATGCTTCCGCCAACACCTGTTCAGCATGCGTGTCATTGGCAAATGAAAGCGCCTGGTAGCATTGCCAGTATGTTCGGAAGAATTCGACGGCCATAGCAAACCCCGGCGCCATGATGATGGGCAGCATTTCGAGTGCGTAACGCCGAGCCGCTGCGGCATCCTGGCGTGCCACCGCCAGGACGGCAAGCCCGCCAATATCCGACGCAGATTGCTGGGTCTGTCCAAGCAACTGTCGCCATTGCAGCGCTTCTTCATAGGCGGCCTGCGCATCCTCGTATCGCCCCAATGCATGGAAGGTATTGCCGAGTGACGTCAACGCGTAGGCTTGCTCATCGCGCAAACCACGCTGAATGGCAAGCCCCAATGCTTCATAGAGGTACCGGAGGGCAAGTTCCTGGTTGCCGGACTGGTGTGCGTTCAGACCGAGATTCGCCAGCACCTTGGCCTTGATATTTTGGTCGCCGCTCTCATTCTGAATCTCCAAAGTCTGGTTATAGAAGATGCGTGCGCGTGTGTAGTCGCTGAGTTGCTGCGCAATGGCCCCGAGCAGATTGACGGACAGGATCAGGGTTGCGCGGTCGCCCACCTTGCGGCACAATTCCATGACCTGCTCGCAACAACTGCGCGCCGCCTGATAGCGCCCCTGGTAGTAGTAGCTGATGCCCAACTGATTGAGGGCGCGCGCCTCATCGAGGGGCAGGCTGCGCTGCCGGCTCAAGTGCACAGCGGCCAGCGATTCGGTGATGCTGCGCTCGTGTTCGCCTGCATAAAGTAGCACACGGCTGAGCAGCACCTGGGCGCGGATACGCCAATGCGGCGCAACATGGTCGCTTGCACTCAAGCTGACGCGCGCAAGCGTCGTGCGTGCATCTGCAAAGTTGCCGAGAAAGAATGCGGCGCGCCCATACTCGAGCCCCGCAACGGCGCCGATTTCGGGATCCTCTGCCTGCTGATGCTCCGGATACAGTGCGGCTTGCACAGCCGCCGCGGCTGTGGTGTAGCGCGCCGCACAATTTTCGATCAGTGCCTGGCAATTGTTCACCCGTGCCAGCAACGCGGCGGCGGCGGGAATCTCATCTGCCAGCGAGCGTAATCGGTGTGCGGTCGTTGCCAGGAGTTCGCCCGCCTCGTCGAAGGGGCCTTGAAAGGCGTAGTAATGGGCAAGTTGTTCGACAAGCACCTGTAGCCAGGCAAGATTGCCCGCACTCAAGGCGAAATGCAAGGCCGCGTGCAAATTCGGCAGTTCCGTTTGCAGCGCGTGCAAGTTGCTGGCATGGCGCTGGTTGCCGGTGATCACGTCATGCCGTTGCGCAACGCCAGCATAATAAGCTGCGTGACGGTCCCTTGTTTGCTGTGCAAGATCCGCGCGCACGGCGAGCAATTCTGCGATGTATTGGTGCAGCACAGGGTGCAACCGATACCGGCGCGGCGCATCGCGGTTTGAACCGTGTTCAGAGGCCCCAACCACCTGCACCAATGAGCGCTGCACGAGGGCAAGCAGCGACTGCATGGAGACGTCTGCCACCGCAAGGGCCGCTTCGTCTGTGAAGCCATCGTCAAAGATGGCGAGTTTCACATAGGCCGCACGGTCGGGGTCCGGCAGCGACTGCCAGGATGACTCAAAGACGGCGCGCAGGCTGCGTTGGCGCGCAGGTACATTGCGGAGATCGGTGGACAGGACATCCAGGTTGCGCTCAATGGTGTCGGCAATCACACGGCAGGTAAAGATGCGCGTCAGTGAGGCTGCCAGGTGGATCCCCAAGGGTAATCCATCCACGGTGCGGCAGATTTTGCCGATGGCATCCATTTCATCTGGATTGAGGGGCTCGTTGCGGCGGCCGAGACCCTGTTCGATGAACAGCCGGCACGCAGGGTACAACTGGAGGTGCGTTGTGGAATCATGCAGTTGCGGGTACGCCAGACCGGACACTTCGACAACCACTTCACCGACAAAGCGCAGCGGTTCCCGCGAGGTCGTCAGGATCTTCACACCAGGCGCCTGCTCCAAGATTTCGAGCACGAGATCGGCCGAGTGGATGAGGTGATCGATATTGTCGAGAATAAGCAGCACCTGCTTGTCGCGCAGATAGGTCTCCACCTGTTGTTCGACCGGTTGATTCCCGTTCAAGGCCAAATTCACGGCGCGGGCAATCTGTTCAGAGAGCAATGCCGCGTCCGGGGCGCTTTCGAGCCGCACCAGAAAGATGCCGTGACCAAACCGCACCGGCCGATCGTCACGCTCGATCAAGCGGCGCGCCGTTTCTTGTGCAAGGTGAGTTTTGCCAGCGCCGCCCAGCCCTACCAACGTGATCAGCCGGCAGTCCGGTGACAGCAGTTGGCGTTCAAGATACGCCAACTCCTCCTCGCCCGATGAGGGGATAGAGCGATGCTGGGACGTTGTGAGGCGCCGACCGCCAACGTGGGTGGGGCGCGTGGAACGCACCCCCAGTGGTTCCGGGTTGCAGGCCGCGTTGGCTGGCCATGGTTGCGTACAGTTCACGCGTTTCGAGTTCCGGCTCGTCTGTACCGTTCGCCTCCATGCGCGCCTGAAGACCCTCAAAGACGGCACGCACCAGTTCATCCTGATCGGCGCGATAGTAAAGGCGCATCAAACTGCGCACTGCGGCCTGGTCGCAGGGATCAAACGCCAGCCATCGCTCGCCCAATGCAATGCCATCGGCAAGACGGCCATTGAACAGGCAATTTTCAGTCAGGCTGCGATAGGCTAACCGCATCAATTGGGCGGCCCGATTGCGTTCCTCCTCCACCCAGGCCATGAAGGCGGGTGCGTATGGCAACCCAAATTCATCCAGAAAGGGGCCGTGATACAAAGCGAGACCGGTGCGCAAGGCGGTTTCAACTTCAGGTGAAATCACGGTGTGTGGCGCAATCTGCTGGAGGTTATCGACTATCGCCTGCTCTAGCACCAAGACATCCGCCCAGACGTGGCAGTCCGGGGCGAGGCTGACGGATTGCCGGGTGGATTCCAGGCACTCACCGACGATGGCGCGCAGTTTGGTGAGCGCGACGCGCAAATTGGTTGAACCACTCACCAATTGGTCGCCCCAGAGCAAGTGGAGAATTTGATCCCGGCTATGCACACGCTGTTGGTGCGCCAGATAGATGAGCAGCGCCGCGGTCTTGCGTGGCATCCGCTGCTCAATGCGGCGCCCGTTTAGCGTGATCTCATAGTTGCCTAAGAGTTTGAACTCAAGTTGATACTGCATGCGACTGCGCGTCCGTGGGATTAACGATCTAACGGTAACTTTAACGATAATTGCCGTCGAAAGCAAGCCGTGGAAAAGTTATAATGTGGGTGCAGGGAGCCACTTAATGCCTATCCCCCGGGTAGTAGGTGCTTCCTGCTTTTTTGTTCCTGCGTCACGGACACGGCAGTGCCGTGACCCTACGATCGGGCGGGGGGAGGATTCGTCGGCGACACGGACACGGCAGTGCCGTGGCCCCTACAGGGTCTTGGACGATAGAGGGTGCCCGCCCCGCCGGGGCGCCGCCCGGCGGGGGGCCGGGGGGCGCCGGGGGCGGGGGGCGCCCGGGGGGCGGGGGGGGCCGGGGGGGGCGGGGGGGGCGGGGGGGAGGGGGGGATTCTTCGATGATCCCGGACACAGGACCCTACCTGCGCAGATTCGCTAGAGACTCTGGAAGATCTCGGTCGCAACCCGGTGAATGATCGAATGGCGATAGGCCAGCGCGTCGATGTCGTGACTGTAACCGCCGCCAATGACGCATGCCACTGGAATTCCCAGGCTCACGCAACGTTGCAGGACCATTGTATCGCGCTGGAAGAGCCCGGCGTCGGTGAGTGCCAACTTACCAAGGGCATCCTCACGATGCGGGTCGACGCCGGCATCATAGAGGACAAGGTCGGGGCGGAAGCCGGCGCTCACCTCCGTGAGGTGGGATTCGAGCGTGGCGAGGTAGGGTGTATCCGTTGTGCCTGGCGGCAGGGCAACATCCAGGTCACTCTGTTGTTTGCGATATGGAAAGTTGGCGTCGCAGTGGATCGAGAAGGTGAAGATGTCGGGGTCATGCTGGAGAATGGCGGCGGTCCCGTCGCCCTGGTGGACATCCAGGTCGACGATCAGCACCCGGCGGGCGCGCTCCTGCTGGATCAGGTGGCGCGCGGTAACGGCCAGATCGTTGAAGATGCAGTAGCCTGAGCCGAAGTCGTAGTGGGCGTGGTGGGTGCCACCCGCCGTGCTGCACGCCAGGCCATGCTGCAGTGCAAGTTCGGCGGTGAGGAGCGTGCTCGCCAGGGCTGTGCGTGTCCGGAGGGCGAGTGCCGGGCTCCAGGGAAAGCCAATGCGCCGCATGGCGCGGTCATCGAGCCGCCCCTCCAGATAGTGTGCGACATACTCGGGGGCATGCGCCAGTGTGATCGTCGTCGTCGGCGCCGGTTCAGGGCAGTGAAATTGGTCTGGCGCGGCCACGCCGTCGCGCACCAGAATCTCGTAGAGCCGGCCAAACTTGGCCATTGGGAAGCGGTGGCCTGCCGGCAGTGCCACCACGTGATCCGGGTGATAGACGATTGGTAGCGTAGGTTTACGTCACTTCCGGTTTACCGGGAACTTCATGGCAGGTCCGGCAGCGCGCCTCGTAGCTCTCGCTGCCGCCAACCAGGATCACGGGATCGTCATAGCGAGCCGGCCGGCCGTTGATCAGGCGCTGGGTGCGGCTGGCGGAAGAGCCACAAACCACACAGATTGCGTGCAACTTGTCGATGCGTTCAGCGCGTGCCAGCAGCATGGGCATGGGGCCAAACGGTTCACCCCGGAAGTCCTGATCCAGCCCTGCCACAATGACGCACAACCCGCGATTTGCAAGTTCATCGCAGACCGCAACGATGCCGGCGTCAAAAAACTGCACCTCGTCAATGGCGACGACCTGTGTGTCCGGTTGGAGCAGGGTCAGAATCTCGGCGGAAGCGCCCACGATCACGGCGTCTTCGCGGGCAATGCCGCTGTGTGACGCAACGCGTACGAGGCCATAGCGATTGTCGATGGCCGGTTTGAAGATCTGGAGTTTCTTGCGTGCAATCTCCACGCGGCGGACGCGGCGCAAGAGTTCTTCGGTCTTGCCGCTGAACATCGAACCGCAGACAAGTTCGATCCATCCGCCATTCGGTTGGTAATGCATAGGGTTCCGTACCTTGGTCGTGTTGGCGCTGGCCGAGCGCAAAAGAAAAGGGCAGAGATCAACTCTCCGCCCCTCTTGTTACGATCCTCAATTGCTCCCGTTAGTCGGCGCCTGGGAGGTTGTACTTGGCGTAGACTTCGGCGGCCGCCGTATCGGCATCGCCACCGCGGGCGCGCGCCTTGCGGGCGGCGTCGTCGGCTTCCTTGCGCACCTGAAGTTCCAGTTCGCGACGTGCGGTCTCGCTTTGGCGGCGTTCGAGACGCTTCATGAAGCGTTCGACCTGGCCCGCCGTGTCAACGATGCGCTGCTCGCCCGTGAAGTAGGGGTGGCAGGCGCTGCAAACGTCGGTGCGGATTTCGGGCACGGTGCTGCCCGTAATCCAACTGTTGCCGCACGAGCAAATGATGCGTGCGGACGGGTAGTACTTGGGATGGATATCTGCCTTCATGTTATTTCACCTTTTCCGGGTGCACGCAGACCGTCTTGCGGCCCTTGACGGCCCACTCGAAGGTCACAAAACCGTCGGCAGTGGCAAAGAGGGTGTCATCCCTGCCGATGCCGACGTTGACGCCGGGATAGAACTTAGTGCCATGTTGGCGAACCAAGATGTTGCCGGCGCGCACGAATTGACCGCCAAAGCGCTTGACGCCCAGGCGCTGAGAATTGGAATCGCGACCATTGCGGCTAGAACCGCCACCTTTTTTGTGCCATTTCGATTCACTCCTTTCGTGCCAACGCTCAGGCGTTGATCGACTCAATTTGCAAGCGGGTAATGTACTGGCGATGGCCGCGGCGCACGCGAATGCGCTTCTTGGGGCGATACTTGAACACTATGATTTTAGTGCCCCGGTATTGGCCTGTGATCTTGGCAGTGACGCTGGCGCCTTCCACCACGGGTGCGCCTACACTCACCTTGTCACCATCTGCCACCAGCAGAACATCCTGGATGGTGATACTCTGGCCGATGTCTCCGGCCAGCCGTTCCACCTCGACCGAATCTCCTTGAGCGACACTGTACTGTTTGCCGCCTGTCCGAATTACTGCATACATGCCTGTTTTCCTTTCCTTGGCCGCGGTTGGCAGGTACTTTGCCAACACTTCAGGGAGCGGCTCTGCGCCCCGAAAGGCAGGGGGGACGCAGTCCAATCTCACTTAACGGTGCATCATGCCTCAACGAAAAACGACGTGGGCGGTTTCCACCCACGAAGTCGCAGCATAGCACATGTGTACGGTGTGGTCAAATTGAAGAAGAGGTGGGGCATTTACTTTCTTGGCGCCTGTCAAATACTGGTTTTGTCTATGAGTTGTACAGGTAATGCAGAGATTGTGAATTTCCTACCGATGAGTAGGTAGATTGACCTTATGCTGTTTTGTGTTAACCTACTGATTAGTAGGTAGGCAGGCCGTAACGATGGTGACAAGACATGAGCGTGACTGAACTGGAAGTAAAAGACTCAGCCCAACGGGTGCTGGATGTGGCCGAAGCCCTCTTTATGGACCGTGGCTATAACGCAATCACCTTGCGTGATATTGCGGATGAACTGGGCATCAAACAGGCTTCCTTGTACTATCACTTCCCCGGTGGCAAGGAACAACTGTTTATGAGCATGGCGGAGCGTCTGTTTGAACGTCATCGCCTTGGTCTGGCGGCCGCCATTGATTCTGCGCCTGATCTGCGTGGACAATTGCGGGGGATCGCAGCCTGGTTTGCGTCGCAGCGCCCGCTGAAGATGTTGGGCATGATCCATGCGGACATGCCGGCGCTGGCGAATGAGCACCGGCAGACCCTGGTTGATATCGCCCATGCCTCGGTCTATGCGCCGATCAAGCGGGTTTTCGTTGCGGCGCAGGAGCGAGGCGAGATCAGGCCCATGCACCCCGACCTGCTGGCGGGCAGTTTTCTCTGGCTGATGGACGGTCTTGGCTTATGGCGCCACCCGGTTTGGGGCGCCGCGGCACGTGATGGATGAAGAGATGATTTCGATGCTGCTTGACGGCATTCGTCCGCGCCCGGATTTGAACGCAACGCAGTAATGAGCGCGACAACGCAATTTAGGAACGAGCAGGATGAAGAACAACCGCTTACTGATCATTTTTCTTGTTGTATTTGTAGACCTGTTAGGGTTCAGCCTGATTTTACCGTTGTTGCCGTACTATGCCGAACAATATGGCGCAAACGCCATCGTGGTCGGTCTGCTGACGGCGGCGTACGCCGCGGCGCAGTTGGTCGGTGCGCCGATCCTGGGCCGGCTTTCGGATCAATATGGCCGGCGCCCCATCCTGTTGGTCAGCATTGCCGGCACCGTGCTTGGCTTCGTCCTGCTGGCGATTGCGGAGCCGCTCGGCGCCGCAATCGGCGGTGCCTTTGGCGCTTCAATGGTAGCCATCAACTTGGCGGTGCTCTCGATCCTATTTGTGAGCCGTATCCTGGATGGGTTGACGGGCGGCAACATCTCGGTTGCGCAGGCCTATATTGCAGACATTACGACGCCGGAAAATCGTAACAAGGCGCTCGGTATGATCGGCGCCGCATTTGGTCTGGGCTTTATCATGGGCCCAGTCATTGGCGGTCTGTTGAGCAATTTTGGTTACGCAGCACCGGCCTGGGCAGCGGCGATCATCTCGACGGTGAACTTGATCGCAGTCTATTTTTTTCTGCCTGAATCGATTTCACCCGAGCGGCGGGCGGAACTTTCACAGCGACCACGGGCGAGGTTCAGCTTTGGCGCCCTCCGGGTCACCTTGCAACGTCCGCGAGTGGGGCCGCTCTTTCACATTCGTTTCTTTTTTGGGTTGGCGTTTTCGATGTTCACCACGGTCTTTGCCCTCTATGCCGCGGGTGCACCGTTGAATCTGACCGCCCAGAATACAGGGCTTGTGCTGGCGTATGTGGGCCTGCTGGCTGTCTTTACGCAGGGCTTTGCGATCGGTAAGTTGGCGCAGCGCTACACAGATCGCCAATTGATCTTCGCAGCGGCGATTGCGATGGCGGTTGGGTTTGTCCTCTGGGCGCTGGTGGCGAATATCTGGATGCTGTTGGTTGTCATGATTCCACTTTCGGTGGGTGGCGGCATCCTTAATACGGTCATCAACGGCGCGCTGAGCAAATCCGTTTATCCGGAAGAGATCGGCGGCACGCTCGGGCTTTCGGCCTCGATTGAGAGCCTGACCAGGGTGATTGCTCCCACGGTCGGCGGCGTTCTGCTTGAGTATTTCCGGCCCTGGGGGCCGGCAATCTTCGCCGGCGTCGTCATGATCTATGTGGCTTCCTTTATCTGGCGCCGGCTCTTTGTCAAACCCGATCCGCCCCTGGAGCCTCGCTCTGGGATGCCGGCGCCGGTGAATTCGGCGCCGGTGGTAACGCATTAGGCCGTTGGTGCGCCGTGCAGAAACCTCGTTAGGTAGGGGAAGCCGCACGGTGTACGCGACGATGGTTGATTGAAATTGATTGACTCGACATATTTGCATAGCAGAAAGTTAGGTTCGTCTATGGTAACCATGAAACGCATCACGAGTCTGATCCTGATGGGGATCGTAGTGGCGGCGCTTGTTGCCGGCTGCACTGGCTTGCCGGGTCAGGCCACTCCGGCGACAACCCCGGCTGCTGGGGCGGCGCCGGCTGAAGCCGGGAGTAGTGATGGGACGCGTGCAAGTGGCGATCAAAGCGCGGAAGCCGCTGATGCCGCTTCTGCCGCCGGACCCACAACCGGGCGCGTGCTGGCCGATGCCAAGGTTGTGCCGGTGGAGTACGCCAACCTGAGCTTCACGACCGGCGGCATTGTAAAGGATGTCCTGGTGGAAGAGGGGGAGCAGGTCAAAGCCGAGCAACTGCTTGTCAAACTTGATGACGCACGCCAACAGGTAGCGGTTGTGCAAGCGCAGGCTGCGCTGCAGAAGGCACAGGCAAACCTGGAGCAGGTGCAGGCGGGAGCGCGTGAGCAAGAAATTGCCCAGGCCAGGGGCAGGGCTGGCGCAGCCCAGGCGCAGTACGATGCCCTTGAGACAGCTTCGGTGCCCGGCAATATTGCGGCCGCAAAGGCGGGGTGGCGCAAGCACAGGCGAACCTGCAGCGGGTGTTGGAAGGTCCCACCGAGGATCAATTGATTGCGGCCGAGGCGAACCTGCGGAATGCAGAAGCACGCCTGAAAAATGCGACATCGGCCTACAACCGCGTGAAGGACCAGAACGACATCGGCATGCGCCCGGAATCACTGCAGCTAGAGCAGGCCACGATCGCCTATGAGCAGGCGCAAGCGCAAATGAACGACCTAAAGAATGGCGCCACGCCAGCGACCGTTGCCGGGGCACGTGCCAGCGTAAGCCAGGCGGCCGCGCAACTGGAGACCTTGCAGAACTCGATGACGCCACAGTTGGCAGGGGCGCAGGCCCAGGTGGATCAGGCGCAGGCGCAGCTTGACCTGCTGCTTGCGGGCGCCCGCCCTGAGGTGATTGCCGTTGCGCAAGCGGATGTTGCCGCGGCAACTGCGGCGCTGCAGTCGGCGTTGGTGGCTCTCGCCGACACCGAATTGCGCACCCCCTTTGGTGGCATCGTCGCAACAGTCAATGCCGCGATCGGCGAGCAGTTCGGGCCAGGCGTACCTGCGGTGACCGTTGCGGATACATCGCAGTGGGAGATTGAAACGTCAGACCTGACTGAGTTTGATGTCGTTGGGGTCGAGATCGGCGACGCGGTCGGCGTGACGTTCGACGCAATTCCGGACCTCCGGCTGGCAGGGAACGTGGTGCGCATCCGGCCGATTGGTGAAGACAATCGTGGTGACACCGTCTACAAGGTGGTGGTGATGCCGACCGAGGACGACCCACGCCTGCTTTGGAACATGACGGCAGTCGTGGAGTTTGGCCCACAGTAACGCGTGAGGTTCCGGCTTATATGCCGGCCGCACTGGTTCGCTCTCAATGAAGGAGTTTTGGGGATGGCAGTTTATCTGGCACTCAAAGAGGTCTGGCGCAACAAAGGGCGTTTCCTCCTGATTGCATCGGTTGTCGCGCTGATCACGGTGCTGGTGCTGTTTATTGCGGCGCTTTCAGAAGGGCTCGCTTCCGCCAACCGGGAGTACATTGAGAAACTCAATGGCGAGTTATTGGTCTTTCAGGAAGGCGCCCAACTATCGACCACGGCCAGCCGTATCGGGCGCGATCGCATTGCGGCGATCCGCCGCGTGGGTGGGGTAGCCGACGCCGGTCAGGTGGGTTTCGCCTCAGTGAAGATCGTGCCCCCGGATGGCAGCAAGGAGTTCGACGCCTCGCTGATTGGTGTCGAACCCGGGCGCCCGGGTGAACCGCCGGTGCTCGAAGGGACGCAGATTGAGCGTTCGAGCGCCAGCGACGTCATCATCGATGCCGGCGTCGTCGCACGGATTGGCGCCAAAGTCGGTGACATGATCCGGGTCAAGGTGACACAGGGCACGGACGAAGAGTTCTACGATCTGCGCGTGGCCGGCATCACGGATCGGCGGCAATACTTCTTTCAGCCGGCAATCTTCGCCCCACTCTTGACGTGGGACAAGATCAGGCCACAGGGTGCAGACGCCAATCGGCAAGGCGAACTGATTACGAACATTGCGGTGGTCAAGCTGCAGGATCCCACGACCTTGCAGGAGACAGCCGCCGCCATTGAAACGGATGTGACCAAAGTTGAAGCGGTCAACCGCAAGACAGCCTGGGAGGCAATTCCAGGTTATGCGGCGCAGCAGAGCACGCTGACGACCCAGCAGTTCTTCACCTTCTTTATCGGTGTGTTGGTCGTGGGCGGTTTCTTCCAGATTCAGACCCTGCAGAAGGTGGCGCAGATCGGCATGCTCAAGGCAATCGGGATGTCCAACTGGACGGTCGGTTGGTCGGCCATTGTGCAGATTGTGACGGTGAATGCGATTGGAGTCATGATCGGGGCGGTGGGAACACTGGCGCTGGTGGCGAATTTTCCGGTGACGGTGCCAATCCAGTTAACAGGGTCCGCCGCGCTCGCCACCGTCGTCGCCTTGCTTGCCATCGGTCCGCTGGGCGGTATCGTGTCGGTGTTTGCACTGTTGCGGATTGAACCGCTGCGCGCATTGGGAATGGCCCAATAGAATCCTATGATCGCACTTGAAGCAATCAACATCACCAAGCATTACGGCACCGGCGCCAGTACAATCGTGGCGGTCAACGAAGTCTCGCTGAGCGTGCGCCGTGGCGAATTTTTGGCCCTCGTCGGCCCATCTGGTTCTGGTAAGACGACCATGCTTGCCATGTTGGCCGGCTTACTCAAGCCGACGCACGGGCAAATCGTGATTGCCGGGCAGGATATTGGGCGCATGAGTGAAGGCAAGCGCACCAAATTCCGCGGCCAGTTCATTGGCTTTACCTTTCAGTCCAATAATCTTGTGCCCTATCTCAGCGCATTGGAGAATGTTGAGATGCTTCTGCGCTTGAACGGGAAACTCAACCGGCAGAGCAAGCAGCGTGCCCGCGACTTATTGACGCGGCTTGGGCTTGGCGAGCGGCTCAAGAACCGGCCGGGCCAGTTGTCTGGCGGTCAGCAGCAGCGCGTCGCCATTGCGCGAGCGTTGATCCATGAACCAGAGGTTGTGTTGGCGGATGAGCCGACCGCGAGCCTTGATACGGAGCGCGCCCATCAGGTGGTCCAGACGTTTGCCGAATTGATTCACGAGCAGAATCGCGCAGGGATCATGGTGACGCATGATCTGCGCATGGCGAAATATGTCGATCGCGTGATTCAGATGGTGGACGGGCGCATCAGTCGCACCATTGCCGACCGCCGTGAGATCCTGCAGTTGGCAGGCGCCGCCGACGAACTCGATGGGCATACGCCGTCTTCAAATGGAAAGCCGGTGGAAGCCGGCGAAGAGATGACGACCGTACTCGGTTTGTGAGCAGGTGATGAACTGGAGTTCGTTTGCCAGCAGGCCCAGGGAGTGGGGCGCGTCGACCCCGGCATGCGCCCAGGTGAGGTGATTGACGAGGTGAGGTGCGGCGCTTGCCGGGGTCGATTTGCGTGGGGGAACGGATTGTCGTCACGGTCAAAGGAACGTCCCCGGCACTACCCGCCCAGTCACGGGTCCGGGACGCGAATGGGTCAAGGCGGGCAGTGCCGGGGACGGAGCATGTAACGTATGGTCAACCGCCTGGGCGGGGAGGGTTTCCCTGATTTTCTGCGCGCTCATGGGAACCGCCGGCGCCGTGGACGCGTTCAGCGGTCAATGGGATAGCAAGCGATCGACATACGTGATGACGACCTGCTGGGACGCGGCGGTATAGATCACATCGATGACGTCCGTTAGTTGGTCCGGGGACAATTGCTTAAGTTGGGCAACAAGCGCCGGGGTTGATTGGCCGAAGCGGCGTTGCAGCGCATGATTGGCCATCGAGAGCATGGCATTTTCAAAGCCGATGCCGATGCCTTTTTCGACGCCGATGTCAACGCCTTCCTGAAGGATCTCGTTGTACCAGGGGCTTTCACGTAAGATCGCCATATCCCACCTCATGATAGAACGCACTGTCTCGATCGGCAGGACGTTGCCTGCGATGAAGGCCATGAACTCCTCAAAATCGGCCAACTCCGGATCACTCCGCAAAGCGTATAATGCCTGCTTGACAATGTCAATGTTGTCGCCGCCGCGCATGATGGGGATAAAGGGAAGCAAGGCAGGCAGATTGCCGGCGAGGACGGCGGCGGCGTCGAGTTCCCAGAGGTTGATGACACGATACTGCTGCACCGCTTCAAACCCCATGAATGTGGTTCGATATTCACTGGGCGATGGGGCTGCAGCTTCCATGATGTTGATGACGACGGGATAGACGGGGAGCCGGTGGCGCTCTTCGACCAGACCGGCATAGGATCGCATGCGGCGTGGCATCTCGGGGTCAACCCGGAACTGGATCTCATTGGCGACGAGGTAGTCGCCGAAGCGGGGTGAGCGCACCTTGATGACGACGTCGGTGGCGCGGCCGATGAACTGGAGTTCGTTTGCCAGCAAGTCGCCGGCTTCCCCGGTGGCGTCGCCGGTGAGCCAGCAGGCCCAGGGGGTGGGGGCGATGCCGATGAGGCGTTTGCTGCTGATGTCGGCTTTCTTTGTCATGATCGTGCGACGTGTCTCGTGCTGCATGTTGTCCGGTGTGGTGACAACATAGGATTCGGTGGAATCGAACGAGACGCTGGTATTGAGCGTAGCACGATCTGGCGGGATTGGATCTATGAAAAACCTATGGAAAAACTCCAGCCAAGGCGTAGGGATTGGTAGTTGGTGCAGAGAAACGTCCCCGGCACTACCCGCCCAGTCACGGGGACGGTGGACTGAATGGGTCAAGGCGGGCAGTGCCGGGGACGGGGTCGGTGATGTTGCAACGGCGCAGCCCCTACGGGAGGAGTGCGCCCGGCGCACGGGCTGTGGGACGGATCGATTTGTCGGGAAGGTCCTCGCAACTAACGTTTTCGAGGACGGCAAAGCGCGGGGCGCCGAGGATCCAGACGTCGCCCCAGCGGCGCGTGGTCACTTGCAGGTAGCGGCAACTGTCGGCTTTTGCCACGACCGGAAATTCCATGCCCCAAAAGACACGCCCTACGACAGGCGCGCCCACCAGCGGTTGCTCAAGCACGGGGTTCACGGGCCGCGTGATCCGGGCATAGGGCAACCCTTCCTGTACGCCGCGCACCGGTCCTCGGCATCCCGCCAAAACCACCATTGCAATCATAAACACCGCAACCACAGATATTCGACGCATTTTTTGCCTCATATTGAAAATAGCAATCAATCACTTGCTTTGATCCGCGTACTTCCACCACAGCACTGTCGCGGCCACGCCCACGATGCCGGTCAGCATAACGAGCAGGTAACTGAACGGCGCCAGGGTGATCTCACCCTGCGCATAAATTAACGGGATTGCCCAGGGAAAGGATTCACCCAGCCCCAGGATCAGCGAGAAGTTGACGAACATCATGGTCAGGATCGCCGCGCCGATGGGCAACAGATACCCCCGCCCGATGCTGGCAACCAGGGCAAAGGGCAGGACAACCGGGATGACGAGCACGGTGGTCATGACGGCAGCAACGACCCCCTGCCACAGCTCGGGGATTGAACCACCCGGCAGTTGCAAGATCACGCCAAACACCAGCCCTACCCCGTAGATGATGGCTGCCAACAGTGCACACCAGAGGGCGGTCACGGCGAACTTGGCGAGTACAATGTTGCGTCGGCTCACCGGCACGGCCAACAGGTCTTTCAGGGTGCCATCCGCCCCTCCCGGCCGAAGACCCAACTGATGACCAGAATAAAAAAGATCAGCCCGCCGGCCGAGATGATTTCGGCATAGGTTTTCATGTACGCGGGCCAATCAGTGGCAGCATAGGCGAACAGACTGGCTTTCACGCTGACCAGACCAAGTTTCTTTGAGACCTCCGGGTTCTTCGCCACGACAAGTAGAAAAGTAATGCCAAGCGGCATGAACATGGCGCCTATTGCCGTCCAGTGGGGCATGTGCGAACGGATGGCTTTGCGTCCCTCCACCCAGATCATGCTGTTCAGGTCATGCATGCGACGGCGCTCCTTCGAGTCCTACCATCCGCAGGAAGTATGGCTCCAACTCTTCTTCTTCGATCACGACCTGCGCCGGTGGCGCGCCGCCGAGCACAAGCAACCGGTTTGCCTCTGCCGGATGGTTCACGGCCCACGCACTGTCCACCACGATCTCGCCGGTCTGGCTGATGCGGGCGGATTCGCCGGCCGCGCTCAGCAATTGCAGCGCCGTCGCGGTGTCGTCCACGCGCAGGACGAGTCTGCGCCGCCGGTTGCGTTCCAGGTCACCGATGTCGAGTTCCTGGAGCAACCGGCCTTGATGAATGATCCCGATCCGCTGTGCCAGGCGGGCAACTTCCGCCAGGAGGTGACTTGACATAAATACCGTGACGCCTTGCTCACGGGTGAGGGTCAGGAGCAGTTCGCGAATTTCCACGATGCCGGCCGGGTCAAGCCCATTGGCCGGTTCATCCAGGATCAACAACCTGGGGCGATGCAGTAGGGCTTTGGCCAGACCCAGCCGCTGCGCGTTGCCCTGGGAGAGGTTGGCGGCACGGCGCTCGGCGTAAGAGGCGAGACCAAGGCGTTCGATGGTGTCGTTGACGGCCGCGGCCGGGGTGCCGGGGTGCAGACGGCGGGCGGCTTCCAGGTTTTCTTTGACGGTCAATTCAGGGTAGGCACGCGGCGCCTCGACCAGGTAACCGACGTGTGCCCAGGGTTCACGGCGGCCAGGGCGTATCAGGGTTTGCAGCACCCGTGCCTGGCCTGTGGTCGGTCGCACCATGCCAAGGAGCATGCGGATGGTAGTCGTCTTGCCCGCGCCGTTGAGCCCTAAGAAGGCGTAGATTTCCCCTTCGGCAACGCGCAACGAGAGATTCTCAACGGCCTGGACATCACCATAGCGTTTCCCGAGGTCCTCGGTTTCGATTGCCAGGCTCATGTGATGCACCTAAGGGAAAACAAGGACCTCCAAGGGCCACCACTTGGGTAGTGTTCCTTGGAGGTCCTGCCTACGGATGTAGGTTTGTGGCTGGGGAACAGGGATTCGAACCCCAACTGGTTGATCCAGAGTCAACTGTTCTGCCGATTAAACTATTCCCCAACGAATTCGGCAGTATTGTTGCGCACTCGCAACGTCCTTCATTATACGCAGAGAGCGGGAGTGCGGCAAATTTTGGCGTATCGCGTAGCTCGTAAAACGGATCACGTGTTGCGTATCACGTGTTGCGCGTGTGCCTGATCTCCAATCTCTAATCTCCACTGCCCGCCGCGTATTCCCTCAGCGCCACCAGTCCATTCTGCACTCGTTTTATCGTCTCGGTGCGGCCGAGGACGACCATGCTTTCAAAGAGCGGCGGCGAGACGGTCTTGCCGGTGATGGCGACACGGAAAGGGGCAAAGAAGCTGCCGACCGGGATCTGCATCGCCTCGGCGCGCGCGCGGAAATCCGCCTCGAGTGTGCCGGTGTCAAATGGTGCAACGTGCGCCAGGATGTCGATCCCGGCAGCCAGGACGTCGGCGCTCTGCGCAGCCGTAAGTTTCTTGCCAATCAGCAGTTTGGGTTCCGGATAAGTGATCGCCTCGGCCGGCTTGAATGCCCAGTCGACCAGCGGCGCCGCTTCGGTGAGTACTTTGATGCGCTCCTGCACCAGGGGAGCGAGCGCCGGCAGTCGCGGGTCCTGGCGCAGTTGCGCCTCGTCAAGGCCCAAAGCTGCCGCCAGGTAGGGCGCCAATGCATCGGCGAGTTGTTCTGGGCTTAGCGCACGGATGTAGACGCCATTGAGCCAATCGAGCTTGGCGAATGGCAGCGCCGACGCTTTCGCAGAAATATCCTTGACGTCAAAGCGGGCCACGGCTTCATCCCGCGAGAAGACTTCCTGGGATGCGTCGAAGCTCCAGCCCATGTTGGTCAGGAAGTTGAACATCGCATCGGGCAGATAGCCCCCGGTGATGTAGTCGCTGACAAAAGGCGAAAACTCACGGCCATCGACCACAGTCTTGCGCTTGCTCATCTTGCCCTTGCCACTGGGGTCCAGGATGACCGGCAGGTGAACAAAGATCGGGCTTTCCCAGCCAAATGCGTCGAACAGTTCCTTGTGAAGGGGCGCCGAGGGATCCACTCCTCGCCACGCAGCACATGCGTGATTTCCATCAGGTGGTCGTCCACCACCATGGCCAGGTGGTAGGTGGGCATGCCATCACTCTTCATCAGCACCGGATCAAGCACACTGGCGCTTTCGACCGTGATATCGCCACGAATGAGGTCGTGGACGGTGGTCTGGCCTTCAAGCGGCGCGGCAAAACGAATGACCCAGGGACGCCCTTCGGCCTCAAACGCCGCACGCTGCTCTGGCGTCAGCCAGCGATGGCGCCGGTCGTACCCCTGGCCTTTGGCGCGCAGTTCCTCCAACTCGGCTGCGGTGGTGTAGCAACGATAGGCTTTCTCATGCTCGACGAGCCAATCGGCGTAGTGCCCATAGATCTCGCGGCGTTCGCTCTGGACATAGGGCGCAAAGGGACCGCCGACATCGGGGCCTTCATCCCAGTCGATGCCGAGCCAGCGCATGCCGGTGGTGATCGCAGCGACGCTTTCGGGGTTGTAACGTTTCTGGTCGGTGTCTTCGATGCGCAGGATAAATTGCCCGCCGGTGTGGCGCGCGTAGAGCCAGTCGAAGAGTGCGGTGCGCAGACCGCCCAGGTGCAAGAAGCCGGTGGGGCTCGGCGCAAAACGCACACGCGCCGGAATCGTTGTGTCAGTCATCGTTGCTCTCAATCACCGTAAAATTGGATCAAAAAACCTTCCAGGAGGCTCAGCACTTCCTGGAAGGTCGAAGTAAGCCGTCCTTAGTTTGCGCCGTTATCCAGCCGCTGCTTCAGCAGTTCCTGCACCGCCTGTGGGCTTGCCTTGCCACCGGTGGCCTTGATGACCTGGCCGGTGAACATGCCCAGCAACGCAGTCTTGCCGCCTTTGTATTCGGCGACCTTGGCGGGCATGGCCGCCAGCACCTGGTCGACGGCTGCCGCAAGGTCCGCTTCGCTCAGGCTTTGATCGAGTCCGAGTCGCTTGACGATCGCCGCAGGGTGACCGCCATTCGCCAACATCTCGGCGAAGACGGTCTTGGCGGCGGCGTTGGTGATAGCCTGCTGGTCAATCAATTGCACGAGTTCGGCAAGTTCCACGCCGCCAAAGGGCAGTTGGTCGATGCTGCGCCCTCTAAGTTCGCGCACGACCTCATTCGCAGTCCAATTTGCCAGCGCCCGCGGATTGGCATGTCTTGAGACGGCGGCATCAAAGAAATCCGCCACGGCCACGTCACCCGTGAGTACGTCAGCCTGTTCCGGGGTCAGGTTCAGGACGTTGGTGTAGTACTCGTAGCGCTGCGCCAGGGACGGGTTGGCGGCACGCGCACGTTCACGCTGCTGCGAGACCGAGCCGGTCGCATTGTCAGCTCCTGTCGGGGTGGCCGATGACTCCGTAGCCCGGGAGGCGCTGCGCGCAATTGCAGCGTTCGGTGCTGGTTCTTCACGTCCGGGCGCCTGAAAGCCTTCCTTCAACTCAATCGTACGGTTGAAGACGAGTGCATCCGGCCGGCTGTCCGGGTCAACGATGAAGTAGCCCTGGCGCACGAACTGGAAACGTTCGCCGATTTGCGCTGCGTCAAGGCTCGGTTCGAGGCGGCAATCCTGCAGCACCTCCAACGAGTTGGGGTTGAGGTAGTCCTTAAAGGTTTTGCCCGGCTCGACGTCTTCCGGATCCGGCACGGTGAAGAGCCGGTCGTACAGCCGGACTTCGGCGGGGATGCTCAGCGGCGCCGAGACCCATTGCACGGCAGCGCTCTTTTTGCGTGCGGCGCCTGAAGGCTTACCCGCTGAGTCCGGGTCATAGGTGCAACGCAGCTCGACGACCTTGCCAGTTGCGGGGTCTTTCACAACTTCGTCGCAGCGGAGAAAATACCCATGGCGGAGGCGAACTTCGCCGCCGGGGCGAAGGCGTGTCCAGCCATCCGGTGGCGTCTCGCTAAAATCAGACTGCTCGATGTAAATCTCGCGAGTGAGCGGCACGTCGCGCGTACCCTCTTTGTCGATGTCACGGGGCCAGTAATCCGCGGTCAGCCATTCGGTCTTGCCTTCCGGGAAGTTCGCAATCGTCACCTTTAGCGGGCGCAGGATCGCCATGACGCGCGGGGCGCGGGCATTCAGGTCGTCGCGAATGGCGCTTTCGAGCAGGTCAATTTGGACCCGGCTATTGGTTTTGTCAACGCCGATGCGCTGTGCAAAGAGCCGAATCCCTTCTGGCGTATAGCCACGGCGCCGGAGTCCTGCCAGCGTCGGCATGCGCGGGTCATCCCACCCTTTGACATGCTTTTCTTCGACCAACTGGAGCAACTTGCGCTTGCTGACGATGGTATAGTCCAGCACCAGGCGGGCAAATTCATATTGATGTGGTCGCGGCTCGTTAAACAAGCTATCCAGCAACCAATCGTAGATGGCCCGGTTGTTCTCAAACTCGAGCGTGCAAATCGAGTGGGTGACGTTTTCAATCGCGTCGGAGATCGGGTGGGCGTAGTCATACATTGGATAAATGCACCACGCATCGCCGGTCCGGTAATGGGTGGCGTGCCGGATGCGATAGAGCAATGGGTCACGCATTTTCATGTTGGCGGCGGCGAGATCGCCTTTGGCGCGGAGCACATGGGCGCCGTCGGGGAATTCGCCCGCGCGCATCCGCCGGAAGAGATCGAGGTTTTCGACGATGGACCGGTCGCGATAGGGGCTTGGGCGCCCCGCTTCGGAAATCGTGCCCCGATACTGGCGGATCTCTTCTTCGTTCAGACTATCGACATACGCTTTGCCGTCGAGAATCAGCCTCTCGGCAAAGTCATAGAGTTCCTCGTAGTAATCCGAGGCAAAGAAGAGTTTGTCCTTCCAGTCAAACCACAGCCAGCGAACATAGCGCTGGATCGCCTCGACATACTCCATATCCTCGGTTTCGGGGTTTGTATCGTCGAAACGCAGATGGCAGATGCCGCCAAAGTCCTCGGCGACACCAAAGTTGAGGCAGATCGACTTTGCATGGCCGATGTGGAGGTAGCCGTTTGGCTCGGGCGGAAAGCGGGTGACGACGCGCCCGTTGTAGCGCCCGTCTTGGGTCTGCTCTTTGACGATCGTGCGGATGAAGTCGAGGCTTTCTCTGCGCTCTACCGGCGCCGGCGTGGTGACAGTGGACATAACTTACGCTCACTCAGTCCTGTTCAATAACGAATATCGCATCATTATTGAATAACACGCCCCTGGGAAAGTGTCAAAAAAACAGCAAGCGGGCGGAATCTCAGGAGGGTGCGGCGATCAGGCTGCGCACTTCGCCCGTCAACGCGGCGAAGTCAGGCGTGGCCAAAGTCTCCACTGTACGCGGGCGGGGCAATGGGACCGGTACCTGCGCAATGATTTTCCCTGGGCGTTCACTAAAGACGAGCACGCGATCGGCCAGAAAGACGGCTTCGCTGATACTGTGGGTCACCATCAAGATAGTCTTCATCTGTTCGGCATGGAGCCGCTGCAACTCGAGGTTGAGCCGCTCCCGCGTGAGCGCGTCCAATTGGCCGAAAGGTTCATCCATCAGCAAGAGGCGCGGTTGATGAATCAGGGTGCGGGCGAGGACGACGCGCTGGTTCATTCCGCCGGACAATTGGCGTGGAAAGGCGTCTGCAAACCCATGCAGGCCCAACATCTCCAGCAGTGCATGGGCGTGGGTGACGTCTTCCTCGCCGACACGCTTTTGCTGGATCTCCAGGGGCAAGAGTACGTTCTCGATGACCGTGCGCCACGGCATCAAGTTTGTCTTCTGAAAGACAAAGCCGATGTCGGGCTGAGGCGCAGTCAAGGGCTGGCCGTCAAACCAGACCTTGCCGGTGTCCGCCGCCAGCAAGCCACCCACGATGCGCAGCAGCGTACTTTTTCCACTCCCGCTGGGGCCGAGCAGACAGACGAATTCGCCGGCGGCGAGGCTGAATGAAACAGGCTGCAGCGCCTGGAGTCGTTGTCTTGTATCAGCAAAGGATTTGCTGATGTTGTCCGCAATGAGCAGCGCCATTATTTCACGAATTGATTGGTGAACATCTCCCTGCGCCGGGACGCGGCCTTTGGTAAGCCCGATGCGCTCCATGAGATCAGAGGCATTCTGCCAGGCGATGATCTCGGTGGCGCCGGGTTGCTCGCGCCCCTGTGTTTCCCAATATAGCAAGGACGCATCAAAGACGGCGCGGTTGGCCGCTTCATTTTCTCCACCGGCTTCGGGCACGGTTTTGAGTGCGATGGCAAAGGCCTCGTCTGGATAGTCCAGGGTATATTGAATCGACTTGAGGGTGGCGTTCACCATGCGCTGCACCAGGTCCGGATCGTCTTGGATCGTCTGCTCGTTTGTCACCAGCCCATTCGCGGGAATGTCCAGGTAATCATCGAGCGTGATTTGGGTAGTGGAGATGCCGGATTGCGCCAGCACGACGGGGCCATTGACGGCGTAGTCGACGGCGGCTTCCACCGTGCCGGCGGTGACCGCCGCCGCCTGGGTAAAGCCGATGCTTTCGAGTTTCACGTCACTTTCCTGGAGACCGCCGGCTTCGAGGATGCCGCGCAGGGCCACATAGCTGGCGCCGAAGGGACCCGGGATGCCGATGACCTTTCCGGCAAGGTCAGCCGGCGCTGTGATGTTCTGCGCGATCTCGGCGAAGACGACGACCGGGTACTTCGTATACCAATTCATGACGTAGCGCACCGGTAGGTCCTGGTTCCGCCCCAGCACCACCTGATCGCCGCTGGCGATGACGAATGGCAACTCGCCAATGCCCACCAGTTTCAGGTAGTCGTTTTCAAAGCCGTAGGCCAATTCGAGGTCGATCCCCTCTTCGGCGTAGAAGCCCTTGTCCATGCCGACGTAGAAGGGGGCAAACTGCACGTTGGGGATGAAGCCAACGCCCAGTTTGACTGGTGTCAGGGCGGGTTCGGCCGACTCAGCGGCGGTTGCAGTTGCCGGGGGGACGGATGCGGTGCAACCGGCGGTCAGCAGCACGACTGCGGCCAGCAGTCCAGTCACCAGAGGTCGAAAAGCACGCCAATTCATGTGATGATTCCTTCCGGATTGGGCGCACAGCGGGTGATCAGTTCACCCGTTGCCAGCGCAAGAGACGGCGTTCGAGGGTCATGACGCCGATATATAACAGTTGAGCGATCAGCACCAGGCAGATGATGGCGACAAACATCAGCGGTGTATCCAGCACACCGCGCGCCAGGTTGATCATAAAGCCCAGCCCGACGTCGGCGCCCATGAATTCACCAACGACGGCGCCGACGACGGCGAGGGTGACGCTGAGTTTGAGCCCACCAAAGATCATCGGCAGGGCCGAAGGGAGTTCGAGCTTCCAGAATAGTTGGCCGCGCGAGGCGCGCAGGCTGAGCATCAGGTCCCGCAGATCGGGGTCAACGCTGCGAATGCCGACGATCGTGGCGATGAGCGTTGGGAAGAAGGTGATCAGGGCGGTCACAACGACCTTGCTGGGCAAGCCGCTGCCAAGCCAGATCACGATCAGCGGGGCAATCGCCACGATGGGGACGCTTTGGCTGGCGACGATGTAGGGCGCGGCCACTTGCTCCAGCGGGCGACTCTTGCCTAGCAGGTATCCGAGCAAGAAGGCGGTGCTCAGCCCAACGAAGAGTCCCAGCACAATTTCGATGAGCGTTGCCTGGAGGTGGCGCAATAAAGAGCCATCGGCGAGCACGTCGCCAAATCTACCCAGCACAGCGTAAGGAGAGGGCAGGATGAAAGCAGGGTATTGCTGCCACTCGACAAGCCCCGCCCACAAGAGTACGGCGACGCCAAGTACGACGGGTGCGAGCAATTGCGCGCGATGGCGGACAACCCAACTGTCGTGATGATGTCGATCCTGCGAAAAACTTGTTCCCCGCATCGGCGTTCGCTGTGTCTCGTAAGCCATCGTTTACCCCCCATCGGTCCCACGATGTCATCGGGAAATAAGGACCAAAAAAAGCCCGAAGCAACCAGTGCTTCGGGACAGGGGCGCAACCCATTGGATGAATACGCGATGCGGCGGTTTTTGCCGGCATGCGCGTCACGCCTGGAGATGGCGGACGCCTTCGCTTCAAAAATGCAAAACCCTGAAACCGCCATTGGGGTGGCTGCTTCAGGGCCAGATTCGAAGAGACGATCGCCATCAGGCGATGCATCACACGATTGCCTTCTTTCATCCGGACTATACCGTCGGCGGCGGAATTCCAGCACTATCTGGTCACCGCACTCATGCCGATCTACCACGAAGGTGGATCAACTCGCGGGCTTACCGGCTGTGACGCCGGCTTACCGCCGATCGGGAATTGGGAATGTTGTTCCCTCACCCTGCCCCGAAGGTCGATGTTCAATTGAGGTTTACTATAGTTGATCCGGCAATTGGCGTCAAGTAACGGGGCTTACCGCATACCTGCGCTTCTCAATTTTGGGAACTTTGAACCCTAGGGGATGTAATAGCACGCTGTCCGTGCTACGATATATTCATTCGTGAGGCAACATCATGAGTTTTCGCATGCCAACACACCGCGCGCCGACGCATCCCGGCGTAATCCTGCTGGAGGAATTCTTGGAGCCAATGGGCATTTCGCAGAAGCAGTTGGCCGACGGCATCATGGTCCCTTATCAGCGTATTAACGACATCATCCGCGGCCGGCGCGGCATCACGCCGGCTACCGCGCTGCGGCTAGTAAAGTTTTTTGATACGACGCCAGAATTGTGGCTGAATCTGCAGCTTCGCTGTGACCTGTACCAGTCTCAGCGCGATGAAGGACCTGCATTGAAATCAATCAAGCCCTGGCAGGCGCAGGAACAGCCCGCGTCTGCCGACTAGAAAAACGAGTTTTGAAGTTGGCTAACCAGATGAATATGTACGACCCTCCTCATCCTGGAGAAATCATCAAAGGGTTATGGCTTGACCCGATGGGCGCAAGCATCACCGATGCTGCGCACGCGATGGGCGTGAGCCGCAAGACGCTGTCGAAAATCGTGAATGGGCGTGGTCGCGTGACACCTGAGATTGCGCTGCGCCTGTCGATCACGCTGGGGAGCAGTCCAGAAAGCTGGCTCGGACATCAAGCGGCCTTTGACTTATGGCATCTTGAGCAACATCGGGGCGAATTGCATGCACTGCCACTCGTAACGCCGGCGTAGACTGCTAAGGACCAAACCCTCCCGCCAAGCCGCAAAGACGCAAAGGAACAACGAGAGAAATTCTCCCGCAGGGACGCTCCACCCAGCCACCGCATCTTCCCTTCCTCCGGCTCTCCGCCCCGTCTGCGTTGATCGTTTTTCCCCGGCTTCCCATTGGCAGGTGGCTGTGGTCCTTAGCTTGATGCGTATGGGTTGCAAACCGCACGTGGGGGTGGCGGTGGAAACCTGGTCGCTAAGGGATGGCGGCCTGGGATTCCACGATGTTGGCGATCGTGGCGGTGGTGATTTCGACGTAGCGCGGGCGGGTTGGTTCACGTTGTTTGACGTCCAGATAACCGCCGCGGCCGGTGTGACCCATGCCGGGCATGGGAATCACCGTCACATGGCCGGCGCGTAGGGCGCGATTCCAGGCGGAGGCACGGTACCACGGCCATCGGCTTGGCATCAGAAAACGCCAGATCTGAGCCCGGTCCTTGTCCCCCACGAGGTGGTAGACGTGGTCTGCCATCAGCAGACCAGGATCGCTGCTGAAAATTCCACCCAAGGAAATCACATAAATCGGGGCCGCGATCCACTCGCGGAGGTAGGTGACCGCGCCCACCGCCATTTGGGCCGCACCGCTGTAGCCGATCACGTAGACCGGGCTGTCACTCTGCGGGTCGTAGCCGTAGCGAAGCAGGGTGTCGAGGAAGATCTCGGCGACGCCCTGGTTGTACATGGGGGCATAGCGCCGGTCGACCGCAATGCCGACCTGAAACAGGTTGCGAACGTTGATCAGGTAGCCCAGCAAGGCCGGGCCGGTGCGTTTGCGCGCCAATGCCCATTGCCAGAGCCGGGCAAACACCGGCTGGCGGGTGAGCGCGAGGTTGTTGACGGAATAGGGGAAGATGTCATCGATGACCACGGCCTGGGGAAGGTCAACCGCCAACAGCCGCAGGAACTCCTGTTCGCGAAAGCTGTAGGTGTAGCCTGAAACTCGCCCGATCCCGGACAGAAAGAGCACAAACGCCTTTGCGTCTGGATGGGGGCAGCGCACGGGGCCATCGGCAGGAATGTTGTCGTTGTAAATCTTGTCGCCAAACCAGCCGGCCCACCAGCCAAGGGTTTCGAACGGTGAGAGTGCGGCCCAGATCAGGAACGCCATCACCATGGCGAGTGGGATCAATAGGATGTCAGCTGGGCCGGTGAACATGGGCCACCTCCCCGTCGACCGGTCCGTTTGGCAACGGCATGGTGTGCGGATCGTTGCCCCAACGCTCCGATTGCAGATACCGGGTTGGCCGGTTGTGTCTGCGCAGGCGGCAGATCCTTGGGCTCATGCGCCAGGCGCACCCCGGCGGCTTTCGCCTCAAGCCAGTGTTGCCATTGCAGGAATGGCCGGCCGATGGTGACGCGAGTGCTTGGAGCAGCAGCCATCCGCCTGCGGCAATGACGACGGCCTCCCAGGTTTCCAGCCCCAGCCCGACGCGCACGGCGAGGATGACGGCTAGCATACTCCACAGGGAAAGCACTACCTGAATGAGGACGCCGATAAACGGCGCCAGTTCCAAGAATGCAAGCACTTGTGGGGCATACGCCAACCCGACGGCACTGGCGACCGCAACGGGCGCAGCAGTGGCGCCAAAGAACAATGTCCCGGCGATCCAGACCGTAGACGTCCAAATGAGATAGCCGAACAGATGATTAATTGCTCCAATGAGAGCGCCAGGCCAAAGCGCGCCGGTTGGATGCGGTTGATGAACAAGACCACACTCTGCCCCAACGATTCCGAGAGTCCAGCCAGAAAACGACAGACATGGCCACTGCAAGCCCGCCCGGCACAACCTGGATGAGCGCATAGATATCGGGATCCAGGCGCATCGCCATGATCATCGTGGTCAGAAATGAGGGAAGCTCGACAGTCGGCATAAAGCGATTATACATCCGGTAGTTTCCGGCGCTAAGCACTATGGTTCATACACTCTGCGATGCTAGCCGCTGCCAGTCGATATTGCACGGCGCGCGCGGCATCGATTATACTGCCTGCGGCATGGCGCAGCGCTGTGCAAAGCGGTGGAGGGCCTGCCACCCGTCAATCCAAAGAGTATAAGGCATGCCTCGCACTCGCCATCAAAATTCACTTCTGCTCGTTCTCAGCGCAGCTATGATCTGTGCAGGCTTGGGCCTGGCCATCTGGGCCTTGTCCCATCTGCCGGCTGGCGCCCGTGACGATACTCCCGCTGCCGCGAATCTGCCTACACCCGCCACGTCTGCCGTTGTTGATGCGCGCGGGTGCGACGCTGGCCGAAAGGGCAACCCGACCGCAGACCGCCGGAGTTGACCGTGTAAGCAGGGCTGCTGTTGCCGCCACGCCCGCCCCTATGGCCGCGGTTGACCTGGGTGATGCCCCAGTTGCCCTGCTTGCGGAATCTGAGCGGGCGGGAGTAAAAAACAAAATATCCGTTACTACTACAGCATCATCCGATCCGGCGGTCGTGCTGTCCCTAAAGCCTTCCGATGGCGACCCTCTGTATCAGTATACGTTTGTGGCCGCAACACGGTTTGACACTGTGTCGCCGCAGATCACGCTTGCAAACCTCCGGCGCAGTTGGTCGACTACGACGCCAACGTATACGCAGGTCGTTGTCCTCAGTGACACACTGCCGGCGCTCGTGCAAGTGCTCGGCAACGCCGGTCGTGCCGTGCGCGGCCATGCGACGCTGACCGATGTCGTGGACGCGGCCTGGCAGGATCGTACTACGCTTGCCCTGGTCCCCTTTGACCAATTGAATCCTCGCCTGGTCGTGCTGGCGGTCGATGGCCAGAATCCGGTCGAGAATGCAAATTATTTTGACCCGGCGCGTTATCCGCTGGTTGCGACGATCTATGGCAACGTGGCCGGCCGTGGCGCAATGCAGAACGAACTCGGTGCACAACTGATGGCGGCGTTGCCCACTGGCAATCGCGATCCGGACAAACTCACCGTACTGGCGATGACCGGGGTCACTGCGATGACCCGGCAGATGGCGGTGCAAATGGACCGGTTTGGCGCAGGTTGGCCGGCGGCGGTGGTTGGCCCAGAACTCGCCAGCGCGGACATCACGGCTGTGAGCAATGAGGTCCCGTTCGTGGAAGGATGTGTTCCCAACATCGACCCTGAGAATTTTAACTTCTGTTCGAAGCCGGAGTATATGCAGGCGCTGACCGACGCAGGCGTTGACATTATTGGGCTTACCGGCAACCATCAGAATGACTTCGGGCGTGAAAACGCGCGTAAGTCGATCGCGCTGCATGAGGATGCCGGTTTGCCGCTTTATGGTGGCGGGTTGAATCTGGAGGCGGCTTTCAAACCGTTGATCCTAGAGCACAACGGCAACCGCCTGGCTTTTCTCGGCGCCAACAGCTACGGCCCCAAAATGGCATGGGCTACGGATTCGGAGCCGGGCAGTGCGCCCTTTGATCTGAACATCATGTCGGCCACGATTCCGAAACCTGAAGGAGAAGGGGCTGGCGGATGTCGTGCTGGCGGAACTCCAGTATCAGGAGAGTTACGACACTACGCCACTGGCCGACCAACGCCAGGATTTTAAGGCGCTCACGCGGGCGGGCGCCGATATCGTGACCGGGGTGCAAAGCCATGTGCCGCAGGGAATGGAGTTCCTGGATGACCGGCTGATTTTGTACGGGCTAGGAAACCTGTATTTTGATCAGATGTGGGATCAGGCGACCCGCGAAGGATTGGTCGTCAAGCACACGTTTTATGATGGCCGCCACATCAGCACACAAGTGCTCACTACCCTGTTATATGACTACGGTCAGCCGCGCTGGTCAACGCCGGCGCAGCGGGCCACGCTCCTCGACCGCGTTTTTGCGGCGAGTTACTGGTAACCGGGCGCAGGTTTGCCCGTCGCATTGGTTCACGTTATACTACCCATTCGCGCCCATTGGACTTTGTTCCATTGCGCATTGAACTTGGAAACCAATCATCGTGTCACGAGGTTGAACATGGCAAGTAGTTCCGAAAACAAGACGTCGACCCCATCCAACACCAGTACAAAGAAGAGTGCGCCCACCTCTTCAAGTTCCAAAAGCACGGGCACGAAGCCGGCAAGTAAGTCGTCGGGTTCGGGCTTCATCAACAGCTCCAACATCGGTCTTTGGCTCATTGGTGCGAGCGTTTTGATCGTGGCGCTCGTGGTGGGCTTTATCGTGTTTAACGAAAACCGTGTGAAGTCTGCACCGGTTGCTCAGCCGGATGTACCTGCCGAGTGGATCAGTGGACGAACTCTGGGCAGCCCGGATGCGCCCGTCGTGGTCAGGCTCTTTGAGGATTTCCTGTGCCCTACGTGCCAGACGTTTTCCACCACTGTGAAACCCACGTTGATCGAGCAATACGTCAAGCCGGGCACGGTGCGGTTGGAATACAATTACTTCCCGCTGCAGCAACATGATCCGGGCGCTACGATGACGGCGCTGGCGACCGAGTGTGCGGTGGATCAAGGCTATTTCTGGCCCTATCATGACAAGGTGTTCCAGATGGCCACCGTTGACCAACAGGCGGCAGTGCAATTTGATGACCTGGTCGGTTATGCACAGGGCATGGGGTTAAATGGCGACCAGTTCCGCGCCTGCTTGAGCAGCCAACAGCACAAGGACATCGTTGCCGCCGGGTTATCCGAGGCGAGCCAGCTGAATCTTCCCGGCACGCCTTCGATCATTGTGAATGGCCAGATGGTGGGTGACTCCAGCCTGGCCACGGTCAAGGCGGCGATCGACGCAGCCGTCGCCGCGGCACAGTAGACTCCAGCAACGTGCCCGGCGGTGTAACCGAGCCGCTGGGCCGATTTCTTCCTTGGCGCTTCTAATGTCACGTGTATCAGATTGGCTCAATCGCAATAGTATGTTGATAGCACTGGCGGCCGCGTGGATTGCCACGCTGGGCAGCCTGTATTTCAGCGAAGTGCGTGGCTACATCCCGTGCACGCTCTGCTGGTATCAGCGCATTCTGATGTATCCCCTGGCTGGGTTTATTTTCATTGGCCTGGTGCGCCGCGACTGGAATCTGCCTTACTACGTCCTGCCGTTTTCGGTGCTGGGCATCTTTGTTTCGACCTACCATTACCTGCTTGAAAAGACCAGTCTTTTTGATGCCAACACGGTCTGCAAGCAGGGCGCCCTTTGCACCACGCAGTGGATCAATTGGTTTGGGTTTGTGACGATTCCATTCCTGGCGTTGATGGGGTTTTTGATCATCACCATCATGAGCATTATTGCCCTGGTGCAGCAGCAGCCCAGCCTCGAAGACGCTGAGGGTGAACCGGTGCGTATGCCGTGGCTCAAGGTCAGTGGAACCGTTGTGGCCATCTTGGCCGTTTTTGCAGTGTTGTTTATCACGGGCACGACCGATGCGTCGGCAGAGCAGGGTAGCGCAGCAACAACCAGTGCGTTCCCGATGGCCAGTGTGACGCCGGGACCACTCCAGGCGGTCAGTTCGGATGCAACGGTTGCCCGTGGCAAGGATCTTTATTATCAAGTGGCCTGTGCGGCATGCCATGGCATGAATGCCGAGGGTGTGCCCACCCTTGGAAATGCGTTGGCGAAATCAGAATTCATCACGGGGAAAAGCGATGCCGATCTGCTTGCGTTCTTGCGTGCAGGTCGTGACGCAAGCAGCCCGGACAACACGACCGGCGTCACGATGCCGCCAAGCGGTGGCAGACCGGATCTCAGTGACGATGATATGTTGGCGGTCATTGCTTACCTGCGCACAATGCAATAACGAGTGAAATACGCATGAGGTTGTTGGTCGAAACGCGCCGTAGCCCGGCGTTGGCAGGACAAATCTGGCATGTCACCGTGAGCAGCCTGCTCCTTGTGTTGGCATTTGCCGTATTGTCGGCGCGCCCTGCGCTGGCGCAGGACAGTTCCGGCGTCAGTTCGCCTGCACCGGGTGCGACGATCAGTGGCGATGTGCCCATCCTGGGCACGGCAGTGATCGAGCCGTTTCAGAAATACGAAGTGGCGTACAAGCAGGAGCCCAGCGGCGACGACGCCTTCATCTATTTTGCAGGCGGTACGGCCCCGGTGATCAATGGGCAGTTGGGCGTATGGTCGGCGGGCGGTCTGCCGCCCGGCACCTATACGATCCGGCTGCGCGTGGTCAAAGCCGATGGCAACTATGCGGAGTTCTTTGCGCCAAATTTGACCGTCAATCAGAACGCGGCGCCAATTCAGCTTGCGACGGCAACGCCGGCCGAATCGCCTACGCCGACTCCGACCTTTACACCGGCGCCACAGCCGACGCCTGTGTTGGGGCAGGTGGCGCAGCCACAGGTGGAAGGCGATGTGGCGCCGACGCCCACCCCGCTCACTGCGCCGCAGGCAAATGCCTCGCAGCCGGAAGCACAGAGCGGCGAGGGGGGGGCATTGCCCTCCGCGACGCCGTTGGGGAGTCTTGCCGCGGCGGTGCAGTCGCAATCGAATGTCGGCGGCGGTGGCGGCGTCACACGCGAACTTGGGGAGGCCCTCGCCTTGGAGCGGCTCCGCACCCAGTTTATGAATGGTATCCGCATTGCGGCTGCAATCTTCATTGGCTTTGGCGCCCTGATTCTGGGCAAGCGGCTGTTTGAGTGGGTGTGGCGGAAGTACGGGTAGCGTATATCTCGTCGCTTGAGTTTTTGAAGCGCTTGCGACGAATTACGAATTACGAATTACGTGATACGTGATACAGTTGAATACAGTCCTGGTGCGATAGCGGGGGTGAGAACGAACCCACCGTTATTTCGCGCCTTTTTGCATTGGATTTGTCGATGGGCGAGCTAAAAATGATCGTGGGGCTGGGGAATCCCGGCCCACAATATGCGAAGAACCGGCACAATATCGGTTTTCAGTGTTTGGAACGGTTTGCGTTGCAGCACCGGCTTGGCATCGACAAGCTGCAGATGAAAGCGCTCACGGGCAGCGGCGTGGTCCTCTTGGACGGCGGTCGCCACAAAGTATTGCTTGCAAAACCCCTGACCTATATGAATGCCAGCGGCGAAGCCGTGGCGCCGCTCGCCCGATACTATCATGTGGAGCCGGCTGATCTGCTTGTGATCCACGATGATCTTGACCTGGTGTCGGGCAAGTTGCGGCTGCGTGCAGGTGGTTCCTCTGGCGGTCAGAACGGCATCAAATCGATCATCGATCGGCTGGGTGTACAGGACTTTGCCCGGGCGCGCGTCGGCATTGGCCGGCCGCCGGGACGCATGGATCCGGCTGACTACGTGTTGCAGAACTTTTCGCCGCAGGAAGAGGAGATCTTTGGCCCCTTGCGCGAGCGCGTAGTGGAGGCGATCGGCTGCTGGCTGGTCGCCGGGATCGAGGTCGCGATGAACAAGTTCAATGGGGAGCGCGTATGAATCTCTCCGGTTTGCTGGAAGTGCTGTTGCAGGCGCCGGCCTATCGTGACTGGCTTGCGCAGATTGAACGCGGTGTGGCGGAGCCGGCGCCCCAGGCAATCTACCACGCCGCGCGCCCCTTTGTCGTGGCAGGCCTCAAGCAGCATCGACCCGCGCCGCTGCTCCTGGTGACCGCACGCAGTGAGATGGCGCAACAACTGGTTGAGTGGTTGTCGCTTTGGTTGCCCACACCCGAGGCGGGCGGACCGGCAATTTACCAGTTTGCCGAACCAGATGCCCTACCCTATGAACGCATCAGTTGGAGCGGCGCCACCCGGCAGCGGCGCCTCACCGCCATGGCGGCACTGCAAAGCCGCAACGGCCCCGCACCATTGATTGTTGCCAGTGCCCGCGCCCTGGTGCAGAAGACCCTGCCGGCGCGCGAACTGCGGTTGGCGTTGCGGACCATCAAGACCGGCGCCGCGATCCGCCTGGAGACGCTTGCCGCAGGGTGGGTGCAAACCGGCTACAACCCGGCGGAACTCGTGGAAGAGCCGGGTTTCTTTACCCGGCGGGGTGGCATTGTCGACATCTGGCCGCCGAACCTCCCGCTACCGGTGCGCATTGACCTGTTTGGCGAAGAAATTGACAGTCTGCGTCTGTTTGATCCTGCCACGCAGCGCACGGTGCAGCAGGTGGACAGCGTCGAAATTGGGCCGGGCAGCGAGGTGCTCAGTAAATACGGCCCCATGATTCTTGAACGCCTGCGTGTCCACGGCGAGCACTTGATGGCGCCCGAGAACTTTGCTGCCGGTGAAGCCGGAGGGCAGGATTCACCGCTCCACGACCCACACCTACTGCTTGCGCTGCGGGAAGAACTGCGCAACGAAGTGGAAAAGCTTCACGCCAGCCATAGTTTTCATGGCATTGAATGGTATATGCCCTATGCCTATGAGCCGGCGTCCACGCTGCTTGACCATCTGCCCCCGGAGGCGACGGTTGTCGTCGACGATGGGCTTGACTTGACGGCGACCCTGCAGGAACTTGAACTGCAGGCAGAATCGCTGCGCATTGAGTTGGAGCGTACGGGCGAACTGCCGCGTAACTTTGGGCGTAGTTTCGTTGCGCCGGACGATCTGCGTAGTCGTCTGCTCCAACGAAAACCGTTGCTTCTCGGACTCGGAGATCTAGCCGGCAAAGCCACCAGTGTCAACACGCCGTTGGCGCGCACCTTTGCACCGGGACCGCGCTTCGGTGGGAAGACCAAAGAGATCGCCGCCGAAGTCGTGCGACTGCACAATGGCGGTGGCACGATCTTGCTTGCTTCACGGCAGCATGCGCGGATGCACGACTTGCTCAAGGAAGTGCATGTCACTCCCCAACAGCAAACGGAGTTGCTGTCACCGCCGCCACTGGGTTCTGTGAGTCTGCTTCATGGGGTCATGGGTGAAGGCTTTGTCGTACGTGGGCTGGAGACGGTCGCTAACGCAGGGGAATTGAAAGGCGCCGGCAGCGAGCCTACGCTGAGCAACCTCAGCTTCTTTCACGGACCAGGAGTGGTTTGGCTGGAGCAAGCCGCAGGCGCGCAATCGTCCGAAAGCGCACAGCACCGTCGCCCCTGAACTCTTCTTTGCCGACATGAAGCCCGGTGAACACGTGGTTCACATTGAGCACGGGATCGGCGTGTTCGATGGCCTGGTGCGCATGGAACTGGCCGGCATCGAGCGTGAGTATTTGCAGGTCAGCTATGCCCGTGGCGACCGGCTCTACGTGCCCGTGCATCAGGCGGATCGGCTCAGTCGTTACGTCGGCGCGGGCGACAACACTCCTGCCGTGAGCCGGCTTGGCACAGCCGATTGGGGGCTGGTCAAAGAGCGTGCCAAACGCGCGGTTGCCGAGATCGCAGACGATCTCCTAAAACTCTATGCTGAGCGTGAGATGGTGAAAGGATACGTTTACAGTCCGGATACGCCCTGGCAGGACGAGATGGAGGCGCTCTTTCCTTATCAGGAGACGGATGACCAACTGCATGCCGTGGCAGCGGTCAAGCGCGACATGGAATCCGATCGCCCGATGGACCGGCTGATCTGTGGTGACGTCGGTTATGGCAAGACCGAAGTGGCAATCCGGGCGGCGTTCAAGGCCATCAATGATGGAAAACAGGTGGCGTTCCTGGTGCCGACAACGGTGCTTGCGCAACAGCACTATCGCAACATCAGCAACCGGCTGCTGCGCTTCCCGGTGCGGGTGGATGTCTTGAGCCGGTTCCGTACGCAGTCCCAACAGCAAAAGACGATTGATGGTCTGCGGACCGGCAAGGTTGATCTGGTCGTCGGCACACATCGCCTGCTGAGTGAAGATGTGGAGTTCAAGGATCTGGGGTTGCTGATCATCGATGAAGAGCAACGCTTTGGTGTCGCCCAGAAGGAGCAACTCAAACAGCTACGTACAAAGGTGGACGTGCTCACGTTGTCTGCCACTCCGATCCCGCGCACGCTGCATATGAGTCTCAGCGGCATCCGCGATATGAGCACGATCAATACGCCGCCCAAAGAGCGCCAGCCGGTGCACACCGTATTGTCTGAATACGACGACCTCTTGCTCAAGCAGGCAATTCAACGCGAGATCAACCGCAAGGGGCAGGTGTTTGTCGTCAACGATCGGGTGCGCGGCATCCAGGCGCTGGCGGATCGGATCGAGCGGCTGGTGCCGGATGCGGTCGTTGCGGTCGGGCATGGGCAGATGCATGAGCGCGCGTTGGAAGACGTGATGGTGCGGTTTGCCGAAGGGGACGTCGACGTGTTGGTGGCAACGACGATCATTGAGAATGGGCTGGACATTCCCAACGCCAACACCATCATCATCAACCGCGCCGACAAGTTCGGTTTGGCGCGACTCTACCAACTGCGGGGCCGGGTGGGCCGGAGTGCGCTGCGCGGGCACTGCTACCTGCTCTATGACAAGAATGCTGCGTTGAGCTATGACGCGAGCCGCCGGCTGGAGGCGATCCTCGAAAGTAGTGAGGAACTTGGCGCCGGCTTCCGCATTGCCATGCGCGATCTGGAGATTCGCGGGGCCGGCGAACTGTTGGGTGCGCGGCAGCATGGCAACATCGACAGCGTCGGTTTTGATCTCTACACACGTCTGCTTGCGCAGGCGATCAATGAGGCGCGGCGGAAGAAGGAGCGGTTTGAGAAGGCAATTGGCAGTGATGGCAGTCTGGTGCAAGGCACTGTAGAAGAAGAAACGCAATTGACAGTTGTCAATGAGGCGGGCGTCGCTGCGGGAAGTGCCGCAGAGGGCGAACGGCATGCGGTCGTGACGCTGGCGGAAGAGGAGCAGATACCGTTTGACCTGGAGGATCCGTTGGCGCCGCCGGTGGTGCTGGACTTGCCCATCGATGCCAAGATTCCGGGATGGTACATTGAGGATGAGGGGCTGCGCTTGCAACTCTACCGGCGCATTGCCGGGATCACACATCCGGAAGTGCTGGATGAGATGCGGCAGGAATTGGTGGATCGCTTTGGCAAGGATGCCGAGACGGGCTCCGTGCCAGAGGAAGTCGAAAATTTGTTTTTCCAGATTCGGGTGAAGATTGTGGCGACGCGGGCAGGTGTCGAGCGGATCGGCCGCGACATGGACAATCTTGTGCTGCACAGCGATGCGCTCGAAAACATGGATCGCAAGACGATGCAGCGACGGCTGCGGCTGGGTCTCGGCAAGATTTCAGAAGAAGATGGAACCTTTCATGCCGACGACGCGGCGCGTGTGGGGCGCCGGTCGATCTATTTGCCGATCGATGAGGCGGGGCTGTGGCGGCAGGTGTTGTTGAGGACGTTGGAGATCATGGCGGTGGGGTAGGGAGACAGGGAGACAGGGAGACAAAGAGACAGGGAGACAGGGAGACAAAGAGACAGGGAGACAGGGAGACAGGAGACAGGAGACGGGAGACAGGAGACGGGCAGGGAGACGGAGACGGGAGACGGGAACGGGAGACAGGGAGACAACCAGGCAAAGGGATCAGCGGTTTTCACTTCTCTCTCTCCTCCGCGTTCTCCGCGCAAACTCTGCGTCTCCGCGTTGATCATTTTCCTCATACCAATCCGTGACTTTGGGAGGGCAGTATGCGCGTTGTTGTGATAGGCGGGAAAGGGCATGTCGGCACTTATCTGGTGCCGCGGCTGTTGGAAGCCGGGCATGAGGTGATCAATGTCAGCCGCGGCCAGCGCGAGCCGTACCAACGCCATGGCGCATGGAGTCGGGTGCAGACGGTCGAGATCGACCGCGAACTGGCGGACAAACAGGGCAGATTTGGTGAGCAAATCGCCCATCTGGCCCCGGATGTGGTCATCGACATGATCTGCTTTACCCTCGACTCGGCGCGCCAGATCACGGATGCGCTCAAAGGCAGGATACAGCACTTCTTACACTGCGGCACGATTTGGGTGCATGGTCCCACTGTGGTGACGCCTACGACAGAAGAACAGCCGCGCCGGCCCTTTGGTGACTATGGCATCCAGAAGGCGGCCATTGAAGCCTACCTACTGCGCGAGGCGCGGTTGAACGGCTTCCCGGCCACGGTGTTGCATCCTGGCCACATCGTCGGTCCAGGGTGGCATCCACTGAATCCGGCCGGGCATTTCAAGCCAGCGGTGTTTACTACGCTAGCGCGTGGTGAGACGCTGGCGCTGCCTAACCTGGGCATGGAGACTGTCCATCATGTGCATGCGGATGACGTTGCGCAGATGTTTATCCAGGCCATGACCCACCGTAGCGTCGCCATCGGGGAGAGCTTTCATACCGTCTCACCGGCTGCTGTAACCCTGCGCGGGTATGCCGAAGCCGTGGCGGGTTGGTTTGGCCAACCCGCGCGGCTGGAGTTCCAGCCGTGGGAGTCCTGGTGTAAGACCGTGACGGCAGAGGATGCGCAGGCGACGTGGGACCATATCGCCCACAGCCCCAACTGCAGTATCGCCAAAGCCGAACGCCTGCTCAATTACCGTCCGCGTTACAGTTCTTTCCAGGCGGTGCAAGAGGCGTTGGTCTGGATGGTTGATGGATGGTTGAGCGGGTGAGGGGGCCTACCCAAAAGGGGGGATTCCCCGCTAATTCTGCATGTAATTGAACGGCCGGTGGCATGGGCAGATGGCGCTTGGTGTGTGAAGTGGTCGTGGGTAACGAAAGCAATATCCCACAGAATCCTGTGGGATATTGTGGGATAAATGTGGGATTACCGGTTTGTGCGGGATAGTTGTGTTTAGTGGGTTGACAACTTCTTCCGGAAACGCACGTATTGCGCATAGTCAATGGGGGTGCGCCGGCTGATGTACTCGCGTGTAGTGGGCGCACGGCGTTGCGCTTCCACGATGCGGTCGGTGACGCGTAGGTCAAAGGCGTCCGAACCGGCGCCGCTCCCGTAGCTGACGAGCAGGATGCGTTGCCCTGGCTTTGCCTCATCGAGCACCGCAGAAAGGCCGATCAGCGCCGAACCCGCATAGGTGTTGCCAATGTCCGCGACCAGAAGTCCCGTCTTCCACTGGGCGGCATTGAAGCCGACTTCAGCCATGGCCTTGGTCGGAAATTTCGGATTGGGCTGGTGGAAGATGACGTAATCATAGTCGGCCGGGGTCGTTTCCATCACCGCCAACATCTGTTTGGCAGCCGGCACGACGTGGCCAAAGTAGCCGGGATCGCCGCTGAAGCGTTCGGCGTGGCTTGGGTAGTGGGTGATGGGCCGGCGCCAGAAGTCCGTTGTATCCGAGACATAGCTGAGGGTGCGCTGCACCACGACGAGCGCCTCCTCGACCGGCCCGATGAGATAAGCGGCGCCACCGGCGCCTGCAGTATATTCAAGTGCGTCGCCGGGACGACCCTGGGCTGTGTCCATGCCAATGCCAAGCGCGTAGTCCGCCATTCCACTGCTGACCAGCCCGATGGCGGCCTGGATTGCCTCCGTGCCCGCGCCGCTTCTACGCTCATCGTGGCAGTGTCTTCGTCCAGACCGGGCACGGCTTTTTCGCGCACGGGACTTCTGCTATTTGAATCGGTCCAGACACGGCTGATTTCGGATCCCGGCAGCCGGTAGCGCGGAACATAGGCGCCGTAACCGACGATGCCGATGGGGCGGATGGCGGAGTTGAGCATAATTGTACTCCTGAGTGGTGCAGACAAAGAGACAAAGAGACAAAGAGACAAAGAGACAAAGAGACAAAGAGACAAAGAGAGCGCTGGGTTAGGGTGGGGGCGTTAGGATGGCACGGGCGCGTTCGACTCGGATTTGATTTTCGGCGACCAGTTGGGCGGCGATGCGATCGACGGCGGCGCCCTGGGCGCCGGCGGCAATCGCAATCTGCCTGGCATGTAAGGCCATATGGCCGCGTTGGATGCCTTCGGTCGCCAGGGCGCGGATGGCGGAGAGATTTTGCGCCAGCCCGACCGCCACCATCACCTCGCTCAACTCGCGTGCGGAGGTGACTTTGAGGATCTTCAGTGCAACCTGCGCCACCGGGTGTGAACGAGTATCGCCTCCTACGATCCCTACAGCCATTGGCATCTCAAGCCGGCCCACCAGGTATTTCCCAGCTTCATCATTCTGATCGTCCCCCTGATTGGCTACTTCCTCAGTAATCACGCTCCAATCGGTGAGTGCTCGATACTGTCCGTCACGTGCCGCATAGGCGTGTGCACCGGCTTCGAGCGCACGCCAGTCGTTGCCGGTTGCCAACGCCACTGCGTCGATGCCATTCAGGATGCCTTTGTTGTGCGTGGCGGCCCGATAGGGATCTGCCCATGCAAAGGCATTGGCATGGGCGATGCCCGCAATCACGTCCGCGCCGGGCGATTCCATGGCGCCGAAACTTGCCGCGGGGATTTTCACCTCGGCTGAGGCGCGGCGCCGGTCAGTTAGATTGCTCAAGATGCGCAGAAGCGCGCGTCCACCGGTCAGCCGCTCCAGCGTGGGCGCAATGGCCTCCGCCGCCGTATTGACGGCATTGGCTCCCATTGCATCGCGTGTATCAAATAACAGGTGGACGATGAGCATTGGTTCCGTTGGGGTCTGGGCGAGCCAATGCACCTCGATGTCCACGGGGCCGCCACCGTGCGCCGCAATCGTAGGACTGGTGTTTGCCAGTTCGAGCAACATGCTGCGTTCGGCCAGGATCACATCCCGTGCAACTTGCGGGTCGAGCACCCCAGCAACTGAACCTGGGCGATCATGATCGGTGGTGTGCTGGCCGTCCGAAAGCCGCCGCCGCTGCGCGCCAACTTGGCGGCATAGCTCACCGCGGCCACGACGGAGGGTTCCTCCACGACCATCGGGACCAGGTATTCCTTGTCATTGATGAGGAAGTTCACGCCGATGCCTAGCGGCAGGCTATAGCGCCCAATGACGTTCTCAATCATCTTGTCGGCCTGCGCCACGGAGAGTCCATCGTGCAGGACGTTGATTTCATCGGGTGATAGACCGGCCCATTGGGCGACGATGGCGGTGCGTTCGGCGATGCTTTTTTGGTAGAAGCCGCTCAAACGGGATGAAGGAGTTGTCATGATGAGCCTATCCAAAAGCTGACAGCGCTTTGCCGATGACAGTGCTGAGGACTTGCGGGGCGACGGCCACGCCGATTGTGATGGCCAGGGCTGCGATCGCCAGCGCGGCGCTCGTGGCGCGTTCGCGCGGAATCGTGCGATTGCTGATGTGACCGAACATGAGCCGCGCCACGCGCACGAACGCAACGACGGCGAGTCCGGAAGCAACCAACACCACCGCGGCGGGGCGCCAGTCAACCTCTGCGAGGGTCAAGAGCGCCGCCCAGTGTCCTGCAAACCCCGCCGTCAATGGGAAGCCAACCAGACCCAACCCACCCAGCAGGTATGCGGCGCTGTTCCAGGGCATGCGCATCCCGATTCCGCGCATTTTTTCCATCTCGAGGCTGCCGACTGCCGCCTCAATGGTGACAAGCCCTGCAGCAGCGGTAAACATGCTGATGACACGCAGACACATCAGGAACAAGACCAACGTCCAACTGCGCAAACTGGGCACAGCCAGCACAACGATGATCAGCCCCCAGTCGAGTAACGAGACGTACCCCCACAACCGGCCTGCGTTGCGGGCGCCGACCGTGGCCGCGCCCCCCCAGACCGCAGTCAAGAGGCCCAGCCAACTCAGCCATAGCGTCCAGTCGGTGTTGAGCGCAACAAAGGGATAGGTGTTGAGCACCTGGGCGCTCAGGTGGAGCACCGCCACCTGATGTAGCAGTATCACCAATAGCATGGCGACCGGCGGCGCCGTTTCTGCCGCGGCGGGCGTTGCGCCATGCAGGGGAAACGGCGCCAGGAGCAACAGCAGACCGACCCCAAGCAACGTACCCGCAGTGACGGTTAAGGTAACGTCCTGGGGATTCAGCGGGATCTGGTCAATGTACCACACCGCGATGATGAAGAGCGGTGCGGCCAGGAGTGGTGGGAGCAGGGTGCGCAGGGGGCCAGAGGGATCGGTAACTTTGCCATTTTGCAGCGCAAAGATACCCACGGCTGCCAGCATTGTCAGGAAGAGCGGCGCCGCGAACAGCGGCGAACGCACACCACTCGTCATGAGGGCGAGCAGCGTGTAGCCGGTCAACAGGAGCCAGGCCAGGCCCGGAAACAAACGCGATTGATGCCGGCGTGCCGCCAGGAGCAATGCACCGGCGCCGATCAGCAGACTGATGACGACAACGGCGACGTTGCTTTGGTCCAACTGCAGCGTGAAGTCGTAGATCTCGACGGGCGCGCCAAAATCGATTGAAAAGCCACCGCCAAGCACCAGCAGCGGCCGGCTGAAATCGATCTGCCACAGGCCCAGCGCAAGGAGTGCCGCCAGCACTGCGCCCCCCAGCGCAGTCCAACGCGCCCAGCGTTGCAGCAAAAAACTGACGACGGCAGCGGAGATGAAGAGGGCGAAGAGTTCCGGCAGCACCGGCAGCATCAGCGCTTGATTCACTTGGCTGCCTCCATGTGTGCCGGCGTTCGTTCTCCGGCAGGTGACCGTAGCTGCGTAGCGGTGATTGCGCCCACGGCTGCAGGCGGTGCAAGCGGTGTGGGCGTAATGGGGTGCACCACAGTTGTGCGGCGGCCACGCCACCACATTGGATTTGTGCGGACAACGACTGGCTCCAGCAGCGCAAGATAGCCGCAGGCAAGCGCAACCAACAACGCTGCGATGCCAACAAGTTGTGCGACGCCGGAACCTGGCATCAATACGGTCGCGACTGCATAGATTGGTGCAGACCACATCAACAGCCCGATCCCGACGTAGGTGGGATTGTTCGAGAGTGCGAGCAGCATCAAGCCGCAAATTCCAATCCAGAGCAATAGATCGGTCTCAGGCCGCGAGAACTGTGGAAAGGCAAAACCGGGGTCAAGGAACCACCATGCGGCCGCCACGATGCCGAGTATGAGGGTGCGCAACAGCCAGTTTGTTGCCTGGCGCTGCGATGGACCTGGCTCATGGTTTTTCGTGGCCAATGCCAGGATAGCCACGGCCAGCCCCATTGCCACCAGATAGCCAGTGACGACCCAGGCCGGCGCCTGATGAATGCTCACCAGCAAGGAAGCGACGCCGAGATACAACAACATGAGCAGCCCCAGGGCAATCCGCCAGTTCCAGGTGATCACGATCAGCGCGGCGGCCGCTGCCAGGAGCAGGACGCCGAGCCAGTTTGCGAAAAGTGCACCGAGTGCTCCATACAAGAATTCCATGCCGGATCACCGCACCAGGAGTAACGCAAGCAACACAAATGCCAGAACCCAGCCCACATAGCCGGCGCCTTCCACCACCCGCAGGCCATTCTCACCAATCAGCGCCAGGCGATCGATGCTCCACATGGCGAATCGGAAGAACCATTCCAACTGCGTGAACCGGCTGACGCGATTGGGCCATTCGCGCAATTCAGGCCAGAGCCGTGGTCGCAACCAGACCAGGCCAAGCCCCAGCAGCAGTGGCAGCACCATGACCACCCACACCTGGGGCGCGGCCACCGCGGAGGGTGGGTCGCCGAGTGACGCGGGAATGGCGTTCGGAATTCCCGCTACGGTCTCGGCAAAGGCCGGCAGGATTCCTGCAATGGCCAGGGGCAGGCCCAGTGCCAGAATCGCCGCTAGCAGCCGGGCCACATAATCACGGGTCATGGTGTGGTTGGCGACAAACTCGGGCATCGACCAACTACGCAGCAAGGCCGCCACTTGCACCGAGCCGGCCAGCACATAGACGACAAAGACCGGCCAGAAAAGCGGGCCGTTGGTGATGAGTTTTGCGACTGCGGGCATCGACAGAAAGCCCGGGGTGAAGACTACGCCGGCCAGGGCCAGTGCGCCGATGCTGACCGGCAACTGCCAACCCCAGGCTCGCCATGCCTGATCGCCCACGAGCCAAAGTCCACCGCCCAGGGCAAAGGCGGTCACGGCCCAGAGCATGCCCGCCGGCCCTGGATTGTCGGCCAGGGCGCCGACCAGGACGGCGAGACCGGCGGAGCCGATCAGCACGAAAGTCACGTGATGCAACTGGTCTTCTGCAGTCCATGCCGCAATGGCTGCCAACAGCAGCATCAAGGTGAGTAGACCCAGCACCCAGGGCGTTTGCATCAGCGCTGCCGCGCCCAACTTGAAGGTCCAGCCGAAAAGCCACAGGCCACCGAGCACAGGCACCATCTGATCGAGCAGGCGCTCAGACATGTTCAGTTGTGAACGCGCACGGGGCAGCAGCCAGAGGTGGAACGGGTAGATGCCGGCGCGAATCGCGGCCGCTGCCAACATCAAGATCAGCGTCTCGACCGGCGCCGTGCCGCGGGCTAATTCCAGCGCGGGGCCGGTGGCGCCGGCTGGCAACAGCCCAATCAGCAACAACACGGCGCCAATAAGGCTCAAGACGCGTGTTTCGTTGTTGCGCAGGCGCTTGCCCAGTTCAACATCCCCTTCGCCTGTGGGTTCGGCGGCGGCGCGCAACAGGATGGCGAGATCCAGAAAGACCCAGGTCAAGAGCACGGTCAGCAGATTGCCGCTGTTGACGAACAGGATGCTGGCGGCCAGCACCGTCAGGTTGGCGGCCAGCAGGGCAGGCAGATGTGAAGCGCGCCCGGGGGCGGGGGCCGGGCTACGGTCCAGCAGAATGCCCAGGCTACCGAGCAGCAGAATCAGCCCGGCGACGTAGTAGTTCCAGCCATCGGCGATCCAGAGCAGGTTGGTGGGATTTTGCAGCAGCGGCCGCCACGGTTGGCTGAAGGTAGGGATGACGTTCTGAAATTGTAGCGACAGAAAGATCACTGTGGCGAAGCCGGCAAACGCCAGCGCGATCGCCGTGAGTGCGCCCGGCCGGCGGAGCCAGCGGCCCGCCAGCAGTTCGACCAGTGCGCCGGCCAGCAGCACCAGCACCGGCCCGATAGGTGAGAAAAGAACCCCAAAGAATCCAGTCACAAGGGGGGATTGTAGCATAAGGGTGAGCGGAGGGGGAATTAGAGATTGGAGACTAGAGATTGGAGATTGATCCCCTCGGTGGAGACGGGGGCGGAGGGCGGGAGAGGGCGGCGTCTGGATCGCCTGGGTGGATAGGGTCGTAGTATACTGAGTCAGATAGCCTCGGATGGGTGATTACAAACCATTGGCGGCTTCTACAAAGGACTGTGAAATGTCACGAACCAAAACCTCACGCCCTGCCTTGAAATGGACGGGCGTCCTGTTTGCCTTTGCCGCCAATATGTTGCTGGTGACCGTCACGAATGGTCTTGTGCAGTCGTTGCGTCTGCCACCGAATTTGAGACGCTGGCGACGATTGTGGCGCCCATCCTGGCCGGGGTCTTGACGGCGCTTTATGTGCCCCATCGCGGCGGCATGCATGCGCTGTTGGGTGGGGCGCTCAGCTTTGTTCCCCTCTGGTGGTTCATTTTCAACGGCGTCTGGCAACTCGCCCTGTTTGCGGCTGCCTTCTGCACCTTCGGTGGCGCGGTCACAGAAGTTGTCTTGCGTTCAAGGCAAAATAGGGTGCACCTCCCCCATTGAGCAGGCGCCGCCTGTTCGTTGTAGGGATGGCGGCAGCCGCAAGGTGTGAGAAACTAAGCACCTGATGAAATCGGAACGAGCAATCCGGCAGGGATTGAAAGGCAGGTCAACCCAAGCTATGCATGGTGGGATGTGGAGCTTTATCACCTTTGACGAGAGCAAAAAAGCCGGGAAAATTGACCGGGCGCTACTGATCCGCGTCTTCTCGTATGCGAAGCCGCACTTGTTTCCAATTGCTATGCTGTTGATTGCAATTGTTTTTTCAGCGCTACTTGGATTGATCCCGCCGCTCATCTATCAGAGCCTGATCGACACAGTGCTGCCAGAGAAAAACCTGGCGGCGCTGAACCTGCTCGCACTTGGTTTGTTTCTGGTACCGCTGCTCACTGGGTTGCTTGGAGTGGTGCAACGGCACTATGGCGCACGCGCCGGGGAAGGCGTGATCTATGATCTACGCGAGGAGATGTATGGGCATCTCCAACAGATGTCCATGCGTTTCTTCACCAATACCAAGTCAGGTGAGATTATCTCGCGCTTCAACAGCGACGTGGTCGGCGCCCAGAGCGCCATCACGGGGACAATTCCGGATATTGTGACCAACGTTGTGACGTTGGTCTCCACTTTGGCCGTCATGATTGTCATTGAGTGGCGGCTTGCCTTGCTTGCGGTGATCGTCCTCCCCCTCTTTATCCTGCCCGCGCGGCGGGTGGGGCGCACGTTACGCGGCATCCGCCGTGAGGCGATGGATCTCCAGGCGGACATGAGCAATCAGGTGTCGGAGACGCTGTCGGTCAACGGCGCCCTCCTGGTTAAGACCTTTGGCCGCCAGCCGCGCGAGTTGACGCGTTACCTGGAGATCGCGGGCAAGGTGCGTGACATTGGTATCAAACGCGCCCAGGTGGGGCAGTTGTTCTTTATGGCGCTTGGATTGGCCAGCGCAATCGGCACCGCGCTGATCTACTGGAGCGGCGGTTACCTCGTGATCATCGGCGCCATGAGCGCGGGGACGATCGTGGCCTTCGCCGCGTACCTGACCCGTCTCTATGGTCCCATCAGTTCACTCTCCAATGTGCACATCGAGTTCACGTCATCCCTGGTAAGTTTTGAGCGCGTCTTTGAGTATCTTGACCTACCGATCGAGATTCAGGATGCACCCGATGCGAAGAAGTTGGCGCAGGTGCAAGGCAAGCTCGTCTTCGACCATGTCGACTTTCAGTATGCAGACAACAGGCAGCCGGTTGCGGAGACACTCACAGATCCTGAATTGAAGATGTTGCCTCCCACAAACGGTGCGCAGGCTAACGGCGTCGACGTCGTGGTGGGCGCGCTCGGTGGGGTCACCCGCACCCATGCCCTGAACGACGTCAGCTTCGTGATCGAACCGGGCCAACTGGTGGCGCTGGTGGGACCAAGTGGCGCGGGCAAGACGACCATCACGTACTTATTGCCGCGGCTTTACGACCCAACCGGCGGCAGCATCGCCATCGATGGGCATGACTTGCGCAGCGTGACGCAACAGTCGCTTGCCCTGCAGATCGGCATGGTCACGCAAGAAACGTATCTTTTCCATGACACGATTCGGGCGAATCTGCTCTATGCGCGGCCTGATGCCACGGATGCAGACCTGGATGCGGCCTGCCGTGCGGCCAACATTTACTCGATGATTGCCGGGTTGCCCAATGGGTATGACACTGTGGTCGGTGAACGCGGTTACCGGTTGAGCGGTGGTGAGAAGCAACGCCTGGCAATCGCCCGCGTGATCTTGAAAGACCCGCGGATCCTCGTGCTGGATGAGGCGACGTCGCATCTTGACTCCCAAAGCGAGGCGCTGATCCAGGCTGCATTGGAGCCGCTTTTTGAAGGGCGGACCAGTGTCGTCATTGCGCACCGGCTGTCCACCGTCCTCGCTGCAGACAACATCCTGGTGCTCGATCAGGGCAAGATCGTGGAGCAGGGCACACACGAGGCGTTGTTGGCGCGGAAGGGACTGTATGCGGAGTTGTATGAGACGCAGTTCCAGGGGCAGAGCGGTCAGGTTATTGCCTTGTCCTGACGACCACCTCTCCTCCCTGCTGGTGCCACCGGGTGATGCCGCCGGTGAGATTCTGGGCATCAAATCCTTGCTCGATCAGGTAGTGAGTCACGCCGAAAGAGCGGCTGCCATGTGCACACATGACCACGATGGTGCGATCACGCGGCAGTTCGTCCAGGCGCACCGGCAATGATCCCATGGGGATGTGTTGGGATTCCGCCATGTGGACCTGTGACCATTCATACTGCTCACGTACATCGAGCACCAGGGGTGGCCTGGAACTTTCGAGCGCCGTGCGGAGTTCCGATGGCGTGATCTCTGGGACTTTGATTTCGTCCGGATCAGGTTCGGGCTCAGGTGGTGGCGCCGGCTTTCGAGGTGTATCCGCCGTCGAAAACAAACTCATCCTGCGGTCGAGGAATCCCATATTCGGCGCTCCATGTTGAACAATGTTGAACAGAAAGACAGACAACCACCTGCCAGGCAAATGTACCTTATCTCGTGATTGCGGCGCTGTAGGAGAGCTTCCTGCTCGAAGTTTGTCCGGGCGCATCGTATCCGTCATCACTAGCCAAGCGCGCTGGCGTCTGTTATACTGCCCATACGAATCGACTTTGTAGGAGAACTGAATGAACGCAAATTGGAGCCGGAACGCCTTCGTCTACCTCTTGATTATCGTAGCGGCGGCGGCGCTCTTCATCAATATCTATCAGCCCGGTGACACGCCCGAACAGATCACGCTGAGCCGGTTGGCGACCGCCGTACAGAAGGGCAACGTGCAGACCATTGTCGTGCGCGACGATGAGCTGCGCATAACGCTGACCGACAACAACGTGACGGTAATCACGCGCCGTGAACCCGGTGTGGCTGTGACCGAGGTGTTAATGGGTCTCGGCGTCACCCCAGCGCAACTGGCAACGGTGGACGTGAAGTATGAGTCGCCGGGCAACGCAGCCAACTGGCTGTCGCTGGTCTTGAACCTGCTACCCCTGATCTTCGTCGGCGCACTCTTCTTTTTCCTGTTCCGGCAGACGCAAGGCAGCAACAATCAGGCCATGTCATTTGGCAAGAGCAAGGCGCGCGTCTTCACGGGGGATAAGCCGACCGTCAAGTTTGATGATGTTGCCGGCTCGGACGAAGCCAAAGAGGAACTTAAGGAAGTGGTGGAGTTCCTGCGTGAACCGCAGAAGTTTGCGGCTTTGGGGGCAAGAATTCCCAAGGGCGTCTTGTTGGTTGGCCCACCCGGCACCGGCAAGACGTTGATGGCCAAGGCGGTCTCTGGTGAGGCCGGCGTGCCCTTCTTCAGTATTTCAGGCTCCGAATTCGTCGAAATGTTTGTCGGTGTTGGCGCCAGCCGGGTGCGTGACCTATTTGAACAGGCGAAGCGGAATAGCCCGTGCATCATCTTCATCGACGAGATCGACGCGGTTGGCCGGTATCGCGGCACGGGGCTGGGTGGCTCACACGACGAACGCGAGCAGACGTTGAACCAGATTCTCGTCGAGATGGACGGCTTTGGCACCGACACCAACGTCATCTTGATCGCCGCCACCAATCGCCCGGACATTCTGGATCCGGCGCTGCTGCGACCGGGGCGCTTTGATCGTCGGGTGACCATGGATCGTCCGGATGTCGCGGGGCGCAAGGCCATTCTGGAAGTGCACGTGAAGGGGAAGCCGATTGACCCTGCGGTCGACCTGGAACGGATTGCCAAGCAGACGCCCGGCTTTGTCGGTGCGGACCTGGAGAATGTCGTGAATGAGGCGGCAATTTTGGCCGCCGGCGAAATAAGCGCGCCATCACGGCACGCGAATTTCAGGAGGCGGTTGAGCGCGTCGCCATGGGCGGTCCGGAACGGCGCAGCCGTCTGATGTCAGCCACCGAGAAGCAGGTGGTCGCCTACCATGAGGCCGGGCATGCGGTCGTGGCGCGCCTTTGCCAGCATTCCGATCCGGTACAGAAGGTGACCATTGTGCCGCGCGGCAGTGCGGGTGGCTATGTCTGGCGCGTGGCAGACCGTGATCGCTTCATGGCAAACCGCAGTTATTTTGAAGACAACATCGCGGTTGCGCTGGGCGGACGCGTGGCCGAGGAGTTGGTGTTTGGGGACGTGTCCAACGGTGCGTCCATGGACATCTAGCAACTGACGCAGATTGCGCGCCATGGTGACCAAGTATGGCATGAGCGAGAACATGGGGCCGCTGCAATTTGGCCAGCAGGACGAAATGGTCTTCCTGGGCGCGAGTTGGCCGAACAGCGCGACTACAGTGAAGAAGTTGCCGAAGAGATTGATAACGAGGTTCGCACCATTGTGATGCGCGCCTATGCACGTGTGCGCACGATGTTGAGCGAAAACATCGACAAACTGCATACGGTGGCGCGGGCGCTCCTCGATAACGAGACGCTGAATCTTGAGGAATTTGAAGATATTTTCGTCCACGTGATTGTGTAAAATTAGGTTTGTTTGGCGCGCCGGCAGCATTTGCTGCCGGCGTTTTGATTTTTCTGGCGGCGTAGAATTGGGAACGATTGCGCAGTATAATGAGGAGGCATACTCCTAAGCCGCAACCGATTTACGGGAGGCAAATCATGGACCAGCGCATCATCGAGGGACCGTCGGAAAGCGCTACGATTGTGCTCGATGACCACGATCGGCAGATGTTGCTGCGCCTGGCGCGGCGGACGTTGATGGACTTTATCTCGATGCGGCGGAAGCCGCCGTTGCCCCCATTAACCCCGGCGTTGCAGGAGCCGCGGGCGGTTTTTGTCACGCTCTGGCGGCGTGACAGCGGGGAACTGCGCGGGTGCCGCGGCGAGATTGTGGCGCATGATCCGCTCGCCCAGGCGGTGGTTGAGATGGCGATCGCAGCCGCAACGGATGATCCGCGGTTTCTGCCGGTGACTGTAGATGAGATTCCACTGCTCTCGATTGAGATCAGCGTGTTGACGCCGCTCTATCCAATCGCAGCGAGTGATGTCGTGATTGGTAAGCATGGGGTGTTGGTCTCGCGCGGCGCCCGTCGCGGGCTTTTGCTGCCGCAGGTGGCGACTGAACACGGGATGGATCGCGAGGAATTTCTAGACGCAGTGTGCCAGAAGGCGGGCTTGCCGGCGCATGCATGGCGCGCACCGGATACCAGGCTGTCGGCATTTGAGACGACCGTGTTTGAAGAGAATCCTTAAGCACAAAGCTCCCGCAGGGACGCAGAGAAATTTCCCGCCAAGACGCCAAGCCGCAAGGAGGAGAGAGAGAAGCTCCCGCAGGGACGCAGAGGAATTTCCCGCCAAGCTGCCAAGCCGCCAAGGAGAAGAGAGAGAAGCTCCCGCAGGGACGCAGAGGAATTTCCCGCCAAGCCGCCAAGCCGCTAAGGAAGACGAGGAGAGGCTCCTTCTCCTCCGTCTTTGCGTCTCTGCGGGAGGCATTCTCCCCTGTGTTTCTTAGCGTCTTTGCGTCTCTGCGGGAGGCATTCTCCTGCTACATCGCCAGCGGGAAAGCGGCGACGCGGAGATTGGTGCACGCGTACGGGATCAGTTCGATCGTTTCCACCGGCTCTTCGCTGGCATGTGGGCCTCCGTCGATTGGCCCGGCCGAGTTGTCAACCAGCCCCCACTGCGGGAGGCGGCGCGCTTTGGCTTTGATGCGGACCGGAGCGTCATCCGGCGCAAAGGGCATCGCCCCCACACCGTGTTGCGCCACCTCCAGACTCTGCGCAGGCGCAGCCGGATCGAGCACCAGCCCATAGTTCCAGGGGGACAAGGGATAGACCTCCCAGTCGGCATGCGGCAGTTCTCCTGCCACCTGGCGCCACTCTTCGCCCATGTGCAGACCAAAGAGCAACGGACCACGATAGATGGACACCAGCCCGTCGTGGCCCCGCACTGCGCGGAGCGTTTGCGGTAGGTGCAATGACACCCAGGTCTCGTCACGCCATTCACGCTCAATGCGATAGAACTCACCGGTGTTCACAGTGACCGGCTCTTGCTGGCCCACCTCGACGGTGGCGCCTTCGGCCCAGGCGGGGATGCGCAGCAGCAGCGGGAATTGCACGGGGTGATCGACGGCAATGCGTAACGTGATGCGACCGTCAAATGGGTATTCGGTTTCCTCCAGCAGCCGGACGGCGACGCCATCCCCCACGCGCGTCTTGACTTCACACGGGCCATATGCTGTGAGCGCCAGGCCCCCGTCCGGCGTGGCCATGACGAGGTGCTTGACCAACTTGGGCCAGCCCTGGTGCATGTTGGCCGTACAGCACCCGAAGTGCGGCTCCAGGCCGTAGATATTTGAGTCTGCGGTGTTGTCCGTCCACGGCCGGTGGGCGATCGTGCAGAGCACCTGGTTGACCTGCTGGTCGTACTGGTGCGCCCACATGTCAGGGGAGAAGGTGGCGGGCCACGCGTTGTAGGCGACCTGCTCCAGCACATCACCGAGGTAGGGATCGCCCAGGATGCGGATCATCTCTTCCAGCGAATACATGTATTCTGCGACTGCGCACAATTCCGTGCCGGCGGTGGGCGATGTGCCGTGCAAGTGCTCATCGCCGCTCCAGATGCCGTTGGGCTGGCCGTGATGTTTCATCAAGTTATCGATGGCAAGCCGCGACGCTGCACGATGCCAAGGATCCCCGGTTTGCAGCCAGAAGACGGCGGGCGTCTTGATCCCCTGGGCATTGTTAACCACATGGGTGGCCATATTATTCCGGTGATGACCGATCAGGAGTTCACCCACCGCGTACTTGGCTTGCAGCGTCGCCCAGTCTGTGGTGCCGGCCTTGATCTTTTCCGCCAGTTCGAGCAGGAAGGTGTCGCCCGTGAAGTTGTAGAGCCAGTGGATGGCTAATAGGTTGTCGGCGGCGCGTGCGGCGCCCCAGTTCTCCAATTTGCGGGCGGCGAGCATCAGGTTCTGATAGCGGAAGTAATTTGTCATCAGGTCCAGCACACGGGGATCGGCGCTGGCTTCGTAGTAGCTCATCAGGACCTTGAGCGCCACCATGCGGGGCCACCAGTCCGTGTTGACCGGGCCAAACCACCCGTTTGCTTTGGCGCTGTTTAGCATCCACGCCACATATTCGAGGCCCTTGGCGATCAAGCGCTGATCGTCCAAGATGTAGCCCAGCGGCACCAGGCCGTCGCAGTAATACGGCGCCCGCTCCCAGTCGTCGCCCGGTCCGCCCAGCCAGCCGGATTGCCGGCTTACGTAGGTCCAGAATTCGTCCAGATGACCTGTGAGGCCGTTCGCCTGGATGCGCAGTTGGTCAAGCAGCCAGCCGCGCGGCCGGATTGCGCCGACGGGCAGGGCGAGGAACGCTGTAGGCTGCAGAGGTTGGCGGTTGGGTGGCAGTGGTTGCGCGAACATAGATGGATACCCTTTCGAGCCTGGGTTGTGGATGATTAGCCCTTGACGGCGCCGCCCATTAAGCCCTGGATGTAGTAGCGCTGGAGCACCAGGAAGAGGATGATGCAGGGCAGAATCGTGACGGTGATGCCGGCCTGCACGCGCCCCAGTCGATGGCGCCATAGTAGCCGCTGCGGACGCTGGTGAGCATGATCGGCAAAGTGAACTTGCTTTCCTGCGTCATGATGATCAGGGCGGCCAAAAATTCATTCCAGGCGTTGAGGAAGGCGTAGAGGGCGACAGTAACAATACCTGGCCGTACCAGCACGAGCATGACACTGGTAAGCATTTGCAGGTCGAGCAGCCGTCAAGGAGTGCGGCCTCTTCGATCTCCCTGGGAATGGTGTCGAACGAGTTGCGCATCATGAAGACGCCAAAGGGCAACTGGAATGTGATATAAACCAGTGCCAATCCAAGCAGCGTGTTCTGCATCTTCACGGCGCTCATCATGAGAAATAGGGGCGTCAGGATGGACTGAAACGGGATCATCAGTGCCGCCAGGATCATGATGAAGAAGACATTCTTGGCCGGAAACTGGAAGCGGGAAAAACCATAACCCGCCAGCGTGCTTAGGATAATCGTGCCAAACACCGTGATCAACGCCGTGATAGCGCTGTTGGATACATATTGGAGGATGCCTGGTCCGTACTTGTTTAGTTTGACATAATTGTCGATTTGGAGCATCGACGGAGTAGGTACGGCGGCGCGGCCGATGCTTCCTTAGGGGTTTGATGGAGGTCAGCGTCGACCAGAAGATCGGGAAAAGAAAAAGCAGCGCGAGCACGATGCACACGGTGTAGATCAAATTTGCCGATCTTGCGCCGCGTGCGATCGGCGGGTTGTGGGTAGTGGGTCGTGGTTGCGGTCATCCAAGTCATCCGGTGTCAGTGAACGAAGCTGCTTGAAAGGTGAAGCGCCGGCCATCAATAGGTCGTGTCGCTGCGCAGAATGCGGAGCTGCATGATGCTGAGTATGGCCAGGATTCCGAGCAGCACCAGTGACAATGCGGCCCCGTACCCCATTTTGTAATAGGTGAACGAGTTGTTGAAGATCCAATAGACGGCCGTGATGGTTTGATTCTGCGGTCCGCCGCGGGTCATGATATAGAACTGGTCAAACGCCAGATAAGAGCCGATGACAGAGAGCACCAGGGCAAGGGCGATGGTGCTGCGCAGGAGTGGGAGCATGATGTGGGAGAGCCGCTGCCAGTAGCTGGCGCCATCCACTTCGGCTGCCTGGTATAGTTCGTCGGGGATCGCCTGCATCCCCGCCAATAGCAGGATCATCGTAAAGCCGACGGTTTTCCAGACGATCGAGACGATGATGGCAAACATCGCCAGGTTCTTGTCGACGAACCAGATGATTGGTTTCTCGATCAGCCCCAAATCGCGCAGGATGCCGTTGATGATGCCGACGCGGTCGTTGAGCAGCCAAACCCACAACAGGCTCGAGGTGCCGAGGCCGATCACGACTGGAATGAAAAAGATGGTGCGGAAGATGCCGACGCCGCGAATAGCCGTATTGACCAGCAGGGCCAGGATAAAGGCCAGGATAAAGATCGCTGGCGTTACCAAGAGCGTGTACTGCGTTGTAAACCAGAGGCTGGACCAAAACTGGCCGTCCTGCACCAGATCGGCGTAATTCTCGATGCCCAGGAAGCTGCGCTCACCGATCAGTGGCCAGTCATGCATCGACATCCAGACCGTCATCAACAGGGGAAAGATGAACATCGTCAATGTGAACAAGACGGCGGGTAAGACGAAAAGGAACCCTGTGAGCCGGCGTCGATTGGCCAGCCCGGCTTTCCGGTTTCAGTGGTTGGCGCGACCATGGCCATGGTGCTTTCCGTCTTTGACCGGTCAGCAAGTTCGCACCTGCTGACCGGTAACTCCCAGATGGGCTTCACTTTGCCGTCAAAGACCGCGGTTTGGAGCATCTTGAGCCATGGTCCATTGGCGTCGTTGAAGAGCTGGTTGTAGACGACGGTGTAGGGCGTCTTGCCCATTGCCATCGCCTGGGCGGCGGTGGTCAAGCGCGGGTCGGCGGCAAAGAATTCGTTCTCGGCCAGGTCGGTGCGCACCGGCAGGTTGTTGAGCTTGGCGTAGTACTCAAGCTGCACCTCGTCGGAGGTCGCCCACTGGATGAACTCGAACGCTTCGTTCGGGTACTTCGAGCCGGCTGGGATGGCGATGCTGTCGCCGCCAGCGAACGAAGATTGGCCGCCCTCCATGCCGGGCAGGAACGTGGCGCCAAAATTGATTTCAGGGAAATTGGTCTTGAGGTTATTGATGGCAAAGGCGCCGGTGCCGGCCATGCCAATCTTGCCCGTGGTGAAGGCGTTGGCGAAGTCCGTGCCGGTGTCGGCCTGGGCGCCCGGTGGGATTGAGCCATCCGCCCACATCTGGCGATAGAGTTCAAGTGCACCCTTGACCGCGGGATCGGTGGCGGTGGCGGTTGTGCCGTCAGCGTTCAGCATGTCGCCGCCGGCGGCCCACATCAAGGGCAGGAAGGTGAAGGCGTTGCAGCCTGGGCACGAACCGGGGAAGTAGTAGCCGTAGTTATCGTCGCCAAGCGCCGTGATCTTCTTGGCTGCGTCGGCGATTTCGGTCCATGTCTTCGGTGGGTTCTCGGGATCCAGACCTGCCTGGGTGAAGAGATCCTTGTTGTAAATCAGATAAGATCCTTCGGCGTTGAAGGGCACGCCGTAGAGCTTAGTCAACTGATTGGCGGCGGCGAACTGCGGGACGTAAATCAAGTCTACCGCCATCAGGTCAGGCGGGGCGCCGGCGCCGATCGAGGCCCCAACCTTTGTCATATAGTCGGCGGCGGGAATGACCGTCACTTCGATCTGGTTGGGATGGTCAGCGTTCCAGGCATCGACCAACTTGCGCACCTGTTCTTGGTTGCTATCACGGGTCCAGAACGACATGGTGGCGCCGGCCGCTGGCGCGGCGGCCTCCCCCGCCTGCTGGCGCCGGGGCGGCGGCAGGTGCGGCGCATGCAGAGAGCAGCAGCGCCATGATCACGGCCAATACGAGAGCTAACTTACCTGTGCGACTCATAAATTTTGTCTCCTCCAAACAAACAGTCACGATAGAAACGAATCTAGGACTACACCGCTGACGACAGTTGTCAGCCGGTGGGGGACAGGATGGGTGGCCGCCGCGGGTTGCGCACCATCGGCGGCTCGCGCAGGGCGGGGTCGGCGCCACACGATTCGCGCACCATCAGCCGGCCCTGGATCTTGATTTCGCATGCTGGCGGTTCTTCGCCCCCCAACAGTGCGAGCAATACTTGCGCCGCCGCCTGACCCATCTCGTGGAGCGGCAGCGTGATCGTTGTCATCGAGGGGCGGAAGATGCGGGCAATCTCGCGGTTGTCGTAGCCGACGACCGCCACATCGTCGGGTACACGCAAGCCCGCATCGAAGAGCGCGTACATGGCGCCTGCCGCCATGAGATCGTTACCGGCAAAGAGCGCCGTCAAGCGCGGGTTTGCCTGGAGGATCTGGTTGGCGCCGGCATACCCGCTCGCCACCTGCCAATCGCCGCGTGCGACGAGCGCCGGATCGTATTCGATGCCCTGTGCAGCCAGTGTCTCACGATAACCACGCAGCCGATCGGCCGAAGCCCAGAACTGTTCCGGCCCATTGATATAGCCGATGCGGCGGTGCCCAAGGTTCAGTAGATGTTGGGTAGCGAGATGCGCGCCGTAGACTTCGTCCGGCGTCACCGACAGGCGGCTTTCCGACGCATACTGCCGGTGCACAAAGACGAATGGAATGTTGTTCAGCGCCAACGTTTCATTGGCGGACCGATGCCAGGTCTCCGCAAAAACAATCCCATCGATGGATCGGCTGACGAGATCATGAATCGCCTCGCGCTCAACCTCCGGGTCCCAATCTGCGCTAATCACGACGCAGATATAGCCTGCCTGCTTGACGGTGTCCTGGATGCCACGGATCATCATCGTGGTGTGGGGGCTGTCGATGTTATCCGTGATGATGCCGATCGTGGACGAGCGATCCGTGCGCAGACTGCGCGCTGCCACATTCGGGCGATAACCCAGTTCGTCGGCGAGGGCGAGGATGCGGACACGTGTCTCCTCGCTCACCGGATGGCTTTTGTGGTTGAGCACGCGTGACACCGTGGCGATCGACACGCCTGCGGCATCGGCGAGTTCACGAATTGTGACGGCCATGTCGGTTTGTACCGGTTCTGAGTGGTTGGGGAAAACGTTTACCGTGCAAGTTGAGTCTAGTGGAAAACGTTTACCTTGTCAATCCCCCAAAATTGGATATTTGTCTGATGCGTTTCCTTGCGAGTGCGCATATCCTATTTTGATATAGGTTTATTTGATAATCTTCATCCAAATTGAAATGTGTCTGGCGGCGCACTGCCGTTGTCACGCGTCGATACCACCACCAAGTTGCGAAAAGCGGGCGTTGAGGTTATCACTATTTCCGGATCAGAACTGGGGCGTGGCCGCGGGGGTGGTCATTGCATGACCTGCCCCATCTGGCGCGATCCGGTCGAAAACTAAGTGATTTTTATTCAACGATGGAAAGAGGTTCCAGCATGCCAGTCAATCTGCTCGGTCGGTCATTTCTGAAGGAACTGGATTTCACCCAGGAAGAACTGAAATTTCTGCTCAAACTATCGGTGGACCTGAAGGCGGCGAAATACACCGGCACTGAACGGCCACGTCTGACGGGAAAGAGCATCGCTTTGATTTTCGAGAAGGCGTCGACTCGTACGCGCTGTGCCTTTGAAGTGGCGGCCTACGATCAGGGCGCGCATGTGACCTATCTTGGCCCCGAAGGCTCCCAGATCGGGCACAAAGAATCGATGAAGGATACGGCGCGTGTGCTGGGGCGGATGTATAACGCCATTGAGTATCGCGGCAAGAAGCAGGCGGTGGTGGAAGAATTGGCGCGCTACTCTGGTGTACCGGTCTATAACGGTCTAACGGACGAATTCCATCCTACGCAGATGTTGGCCGATGTATTGACCATGATCGAACACTGCGACAAGCCGCTGCACGATATGACCTACTGTTATCTGGGTGATGGCCGCTTCAACATGGGGCGCTCCTATCTGGTGACGGCGGCCAAACTTGGGATGGATTTCCGTTTGGCCGCGCCCAGGGCGCTCTGGCCTGATGCGGGGCTGATCAGCACTTGTCAGGAGATTGCCAAGGAGACCGGTGCGCGCCTGCTGTTGACCGAGGAGGTAGCGACGGCGGTCAAGGGCGCCGACTTCCTGGTGACCGATGTCTGGGTGTCGATGGGCGAGGCGGACTCGGTGTGGGCCGACCGCATCAAGTTGTTAAAGCCGTACCAGGTGAATGCGAAGGCGATGGAACTGACCGGCAACCCTCATGTGAAGTTCATGCACTGTCTGCCCGCCTTTCACAACCGCCAGACTGAAGTTGGCGAAGAAGTTTTTCAGAAATTCGGCGAAGATGGGCTTGAGGTGACGGAAGAGGTCTTTGAGTCCAAGGCATCTGTCGCCTTTGACGAGGCCGAAAATCGGTTGCACACCATCAAGGCCGTTATGGTGGCAACTTTGGCAGGGTGAACCTAACTGAGAGGCGCCAGGACGCATCTCGCAAGCTACTGCGTTGGAGGAATGGACATGGCATCTGCGAGCAAAACTGCAGGCAAGCTGGGTCTGATCCCGGCCACGGCACTGGTCATTGGCAATCTGATCGGCTCTGGCATCTTTCTCCTCCCCGCGTCCCTGGCGCCTTTCGGTGGTCTTGCGCTGGTTGCGTTAGTCATTTGTCCGATGCACTTCCCCTTCAAGTGGGCGTATCCTATTCTGATACAGGTATATTTGACAACTTAATCCAAGCCGATTGCCAAGGGAGTATACGCCATGTTCCCCGTTCGCGCCGTTCACTGCCGCCTTCGTCTGATCTTGCCGGCGCTTCTGCTTACAAGCACGCTGGTGGCTACGCTCGTGTTGACGCTGACTACGGCATTACCGGTTAGCGCCGATCCAGAGGCGCCTGCCGGCCAACTGACAACAGTTGGCGCCGCGCAGATCTCGGCCCTCCAGATGGAAAAGGCAACGCGCACCCCGGCGCAACGAAAAATGTCTTCGTCGTTGGTGATGGCGCTGAAGCATCAGCGGCAGGATCCAATCTTTGCGGCGTTGCCGGACTATCAGACGCTCGCACCCGATGCCGATGGGCGGATGCTGGTGGACATCGACCTGGCGGGTCCGGAGAGTCTCAAGCCGGTCGTGAAGACCCTGACCCAGATGAGTGCGGAAATCGTGTATCTGTCTGCTGAGTCGCGCACGGTGCGGGCGCTGATGCCGCTCGACCAGACGGAGGCGTTGGCGGGAATGCGTAACGTGGCGGGTGTGCGTGCGGCGGATCAGGCGGTGACGAACGCAACCGGCGGCGGGAGCGGGATGCTGGCCCCGGGACGGGTCGATGTGTCAGAGGGGGACGTCACGCATCAAGCAGACCTTGCGCGGCAACAGTTTGGCGTCACGGGCGCCGGTCAGAAGATCTGTGTGCTGTCGAATGGTGTAGATTCATTGGCCGATGCGCAAGCCACCGGCGACCTGCCGCCTGAGGTGCATGTCCTGTCGGGGCAGGAGGGGTTCGGCGATGAAGGTACGGCCATGCTGGAGATTGTCCACGACCTGGCGCCTGGCGCCGAACTGGGTTTCGCCACGGCTTTTTTAGGCTATGAGAGTTTTGCGCAGAATATTCTGCGGTTGAAGGCGGCCGGCTGCACCATCATCGTGGATGACGTCATCTACTTCGTCGAGTCGCCCTTTCAGGACAACCTGATTGCCCATTCGGTGATCACGGTGACCAACGCCGGCGCGCTGTATTTCTCGTCGGCGAACAACGATGGGAACGTGACCAGCGACCGCTCAGGCACCTGGGAAGGCGATTTTCACGCCAATGGGACGATTGGCGGCTTCCCGCCGGGCGAACTGCACGACTTTGGCGACGGCGGCCAGTCCAATCCACTCTTGGGCGCCACTACCCGCGCGATGCTCCACTGGACCGATCCCTTTGATGCGTCCGGCAACGACTATGATCTTTACGTGTTGAACAATGCCCTGACCTCGGTGATCGCATCTTCGACTGATATCCAGGATGGCGCGGGTACACCCTTCGAGTTCATCTTTGCCAACTGCGACCCCGGCGATCGGATTGTCGTCTTGCGTAATCCTGGCGCTGAAAACCGGATGATCAATGTGCTTGCCTTCCGGACCAGGCTGAGCATTGCGACGACGGGAGCCACGCGTGGCCACAGCGCCGCGCCACTGGCTTATTCGGTGGCCGCCGTGCCGGCGCACGAAGCCCATGGTGGGGGTGGCCCGACAGGACCATATCCGAATCCATTCACGGTGGCGAACCAGGTCGAGTTTTTCAGTGCGGATGGTCTGCGGCGCATCTTTTTCGGTCCTGATGGCAAGTTGTTGCCTGGCGCGCCGGCCGGCGATTACTCCGCCACCGGTGGTGTTGTGCGCCAGAAGCCGGACATCGCGGCCGCGGACGGTGTGCAGACATCGGCGCCGGGGTTCAATCCGTTCTTTGGCACCTCGGCGGCAGCGCCGCATGCCGCGGCGATTGGCGGTCTGTTGAAGGAAGCCTTTCCGATCTCGTCGACCGCAGAGATTCGCGACTTGTTGCAGGTGACCGCCCTTGACATCATGGCGCCGGGCGTCGATCGGGATTCGGGCTACGGCATTGTAATGCCGGTGGCGGCATTGACGCGTGGCGGCGCACAGCCGCGCGCAACGCTGGTCAACGCCGGCAAAACCGCCAGCCAGGTGCGCGGCAACAACGACGCATACCTTGACCCCAATGAAACCTGGCAACTGACGATTCCAATCAGCAATGCGGGCATAGTCAGCGCCGAGATGGTCAGTGCAACACTCTCAGCGGTGACACCCGGTGTGGTTGTCCTTGCGGCGACTTCGACCTATTCTGATGTGGCGGCGGGCGCCGCGCGTGAGAATGACACCCCCTTTGTCTTCCGGCTCCTTCCAGAAGTGGACTGCGGGGAGCGCCTCGCATTTACGTTGACCACCTACTATTCCGATACGCAAGCGCACATCAGTGAACTGGGTTATACGCTCGCCACGGGCCAGATCAGCTCCACGCTGCTCACCTTCAGCTACAGTGGACCTGTCGTGCCAATCCCGGACTACGATGGCTCGCCGCCCATCACGGCCACGGCGCCGATTACAGTCACCGGTGTTCCAGGGTCGGTTGGCCGTTTGATTTTTAAGATTGATGGCACAGAGTGCACGACGGCGCCCGGCGCTGCGACGGTCGGGGTGGACCACACCTATGTGCAGGACCTCGTGTTTGACCTTCGCGCGCCGGATGGGACGGTAGTCAATGTCATCGACGGGGCCGGTGAGGATGGGGTAAATTTCTGCCAGACCGTGCTGGATGACCGGGCGACAAAGTTGATCCAGACCGTCCCTGGGCAGGCTGCGCCATTCACGGGGCGTTATCAGCCGCACGAACCACTCGCGCACTTCGAGACTGTGGCGGCAAACGGCGTATGGCAATTACTGGTGACCGATCATGGGTGGGACGACACCGGGCATCTTCGTGCCTTCAGCTTGCAGATCGCACCCAATGTTTGTCGTGCGTTTGAACCGGCGGATCTGTTTATGCCGTTGCTGATGGATCAGGATGCGGATTGATGGAATCGTGTAGACAGTAGACTGGGCGGTACGCTGCGATCGTGTGAAGGCTGGTGGCTCCTTGCGCCACCAGCCTTCTGTTTGCGGAGGCGACGAGAGTATAATTGTGCTTCCATCGATTTTCCGTGGTGACTGATCGAAATGCAAGCAGCCATATTGCGTACCAAATTGTATAAGCCGCGACCGCGCCTGCAATTAACGCCGCGTCCGGAACTGCTCCAAAAGCTCAATGCGAGGATCGACTCGGATCTGACTTTGATCGTGGCGCCGGTAGGGTTTGGCAAGACGACCACGGTCGCGGCGTGGTGCGCCCAGGCGCCACTGCCGGTCGCCTGGCTGACGCTGGATGAGAACGACAATGAACCGGCGCGCTTCCTCACCTATGTGATTGCGGCGATCCGCACGTTGGCGCCAGAAGCCTGTCCCGAGACCAGTGGGGTTCTGCGCGCCGGGCATGCATTGGAGGTGGCTGCGCTCACGACGCTGCTGGCGAACGAAATTGATGATCTCCCAGAGCGTTTTGCTCTGGTATTGGACGACTACCATTGCATCACGGCGCCGGTCGTCCATCAACTGGTGGATGGCCTGTTACGCCATCCGCCGTTGCAGTTGCATCTCCTGATTGCCGGTCGCACCGATCCACCGCTCGCGATTGCCCGCCTGCGCGCCAATGGGCGTCTCAACGAACTACGCGCCGGGGAATTCCGTTTCACACGAGCTGAGGCAGAGCACTTTCTGGCGGGCGCACTCACCGCCAACGCTGACGTGCGAACAACGGACCTGTTGATCCACAGTCTTGACGGGTGGGTAGCCGGTCTGCAGTTGGCGGCACTTTCGCTCAACACGTCTCCGGATCAACAAATGGCGCTGCGTGATCTGGAGAAGGGGCGCGACCGCTACATCATGGAGTACCTTTTTGAGCAGGTGCTCCAGCACCAGCCGCCGGAAGTCGAGACGTTTCTGTTAAGGACGTCGATCCTTGATCGGATCTCACCCGACCTGGCGCGGGCCGTGGTTGCCGTTGATTTGGATGGCGCCGAAGCGGCGCCCACAGGTGCTGCGGTTGCCGTGTCGCTCCTGGCTGGAACAGCAGGGCTTTTTACGCATGCGCTTGACAGCGCCGGTGAATGGTACAGCTATCACGCCCTGTTTCGCGAACTCCTGCGCCATCGGTTGCGGGTGCGCGTGACGCCCGGGCAAATTGCTGCCCTTTATCAGTGTGCATGCCAATGGCATCGTCAGCATGGGCAGATCGATGAAAGCGTTGCGCTATGCCTTTGCCGCAGACGACCCTGAGTTGGCCGCGCAGATAGTCGAAGAGTGGTTTCCAATCTGGCTTGCGCGTGAGGACTGGCGGACCCTTGAGCATTGGCTGGATGAATTGCCAGACAGACTGTATCGTGCGCATCCTGCGCTATGGATCGCCAAAGCGCATGTCGCACAGAGCCGGTCCAATTGGACCATCTTTTGGCAATTGCTTGAATCGGCGGAAGTGGCGTTTGCTGATTTGCGCACTGCCCGCGGCATTGCCATGCAACTGCAGTGGCGCGCCCACCTTGACACCTTGTGGGCGCTCCAGTGGTCAGTTGCGAGCGATGCGGATCGTGCTGAGCGCTTTGCCCAGCAGGCTTTAGAAGAGGTAGCCGGCGATCAACAGCGCGGTGTGGCGCGGGCGCATCTGCAGGGGATTGCGCACCTAATGCTGGTCACGGCGTTGCAATCGCGGGGGCATAGTGACCGCGCCCGGCAGATGATTGAAGCCGAATTGCTGCGCGCACCACGCACGATTGGCAGCGCCCAGTCACGTCTGCGCGTGTTATTGGAACTCGTCTTTCTTGAGTTCGCCGAAGGTGAGATTGCGGTGGCCGCGCGGATTGCGACTGGGATGTTACAAGAGGCGGTGGAATTCAATGTGCCGGTCAGCCAGATTTGGGCGCATCTTGCGCTTGGCGTCGCCGCGTACGAGTTCAACCAGTTGGCTGAGGCGGCAGCGCATTTTACATACGGTGTCGAATTGCCGCGGCTGGGGCATAGTCGAGGCCGGCATGAATGTCTGATTGGCCTGGCCTTGACCTATCAGGCGCTGGGCCGTAAGCGCGACGCAGAACGGACTGTAGCCAGCCTGCTGGACTATGACTATTTGCTGATGGATGCGCCGTTGATCGATGAGGGCCGCTCCTTGAAGTGCCGGTTGCAGGCGCAGGATGGCTTGGATCCGGCGGAGCATCAGTGGCTGAGCGAAGTTGCTCCAAATGCTGCGCTCTGGTTTGGCTGGCAGGAGATACCTGCGGTTACGGCAATCCGTGTGGCGCTTGGTACGCATCAGGCGGCGCATCTGCACGATGCCGATCGCAGATTGGATGCGCTGTTGGCATTGGCGATGCGGTTGCACAAGACGCGCTATCTGGTCAATCTCTTTGCACTCAAGGCTGCCGTGTGCGAGCAGCTTGGTCAGCGTCAGGCGGCGTTGGCGGCACTGGCGCAGGCAGTGGCAGTGGGACAGCCGCGCAACATGATTCGTGCTATCGCCGACGCCGGTCCGGCACTGACGCCGCTGTTGCGTGCGCGCCAGATTACGGCGCCATCACGCTATCTGGACGATGTGTTGGCTGCTCAGACGACGCCGCGCAGCGACGAAGCGCTTGATAATCCCGCGACTGCCGCCAGCCAGCAGGCGCAGCGATTGACTCGGCGCGAGCGCGAGGTCCTCGCGTTGCTTGCACAGCACTTGACTGACCGAGAGATTGCTGAACGGCTTGTGATCTCCCCCCTCACGGTGCGGACGCATATCGAACATCTCGCTGAGAAGTTGGGCGTGAGTGGCCGGCGTGCTATTGTGGCACGCGCCGCAGCGCTGAATATATTGACATAATTTTTCTGCGCACCGCCAAAATCCCCAATTTTGCAAAAATCCTCAGAAAAATCCTCAGACGCCCGGATGTGAAAACGCGCGCTTTGTGTATATGGTAGAGATACGCACGTGTGCGTCGTTGGAAGCAGACATACCGGAGGAGGCTGGCAATGGAAGGCGGGTATGAAGCGGCTGCCTGCACGATTGTGATTTGCGGTAGTCTTGATGAGCATTGGACTGATTATTTTGGGGGGCTGACGCTCCGGACGGAGCGCAATGCGCCGTCAGAAGTAACGACCGTGCTTTCGGGCCAGGTGACTGACTTTGCGGCCTTCGCTGGCTTGCTGGCGCGGGTGCAAAATCTGGGGCTGCCGGTGCAGGCGCTCACTTTTGAATGCTTGCCTGCGGTGCTTTCCGGTAAGAGCTACGATCACGATTGAAGTTGAAGTTTCACTTTGAAAAGAACAGCAGAAAGGCAAACACAATGAGCATCGTCAAGTTTATCGGCGCTCGCGCTATCTCGCGATTATTCCGATCATTGGGCTGGCTATTGCGGCCGCGGTGTTGTTCGCCATTGGTGGCATTGGCCTTGTATTCTTTATCTTGCGCAGCCTGTCGGAGGGTGTAACGGAGAAAGGCGCAAGTATTCTCCCGATCTTTGAACTTTTGGAGTTTGTCCACCAATTTCTGATCGGAACGGTGCTCTATATTACGGCCATGGGCCTCTACCAACTCTTTATTCAGGATGTTCCGCTGCCGATGTGGATGAAGACCGAAAGCTCGGAAGATCTGGAGAACAATCTGATTGGTGTCACCGTGGTTGTGTTGGCGATTGAGTTCCTGGGCGCGGTGTTTAGCGGCACGCATGGGAATTTACTTGAATATGGGGCAGGAATTGCGTTACCGATTGCGGCGCTTGCCCTGTTCCTGGGCTTGAAGCATCGTAATAAGGGCGCACATGGGACGCCCGCGAAAATTGAAGTTGACACACAGGTTCAATGATGACACGGCACACTGAAAACCCTGCGGCAGTTGACTGGAGCCGTTTGCCTGGTTTTGCCCCCGGCGCAACCCCTGAACGCATTGAATTGGGGCGAGCGCAGCGCCAGCAAACGCCGCGGTCCGCCCATGCAGACTGGACCGCACCGGCGCAGAGAGACGTGCTGGCGCTACTAAAACAATCCAACGCCGGTCGCGTCGAGACGTTGATCCCGTTACGCCATGCACGCATGCTGGTGTCGCCGTTTACGTTCTATCGTGCCACGGCCGCGCTGATGGCGCATGATCTGGCGTGCACCCCAACAGCGGTCTTGTGGTGCAACTCTGTGGCGATTGTCACGTCAGCAACTTCGGCCTATTTGGTTCGCCGGAACGCAGGCTTGTCTTTGACATCAACGATTTTGACGAGACGCTGCCGGGGCCGTTTGAGTGGGATCTGAAGCGGCTTGCCGCCTCGCTTGTGGTTGCAGCGCGCAACGCGAGATTGCCGGAAGACGACGCGCACGGCGCCGTCCGGATGGCGATCCGCTCCTATCGAGAAGAGATGCGAGCGTTTTCTGCAACCGGTTATCTCGACATCTGGTATGCCCGCACCGAATCGGACGCGTTTCTGCAGTTGGTAGAAAAACGGCATCGGAAGACGGCGCAGGCGCAGCTTGCACGCGTGCAAGCTCGCGATCGCCTGCACGCCTTTGATCGGCTGACCGAGACTGTGGATGGGGCGCGGCGGATCATCAATGACCCACCGCTGGTGGTGCGTCTTCACAAGTCTGAAGCGGATGTCCGCACCTGGCTCACGGCATTGCTGACCGCCTACTATGACGCGTTGGATGAGAGCCGAAAGCGTCTACTGGCGCGCTACCGGCTTGTCGATGTGGCGCATAAAGTGGTGGGGGTGGGGAGTGTAGGCAAGCGTTGTTTCATCTCCTATTGGGAGGGCAACGGGGAGTGCGATCCGCTTTTTTTGCAGGTCAAACAAACTGACGCCTCGGTGCTGGAGCCCTATCTCGGGCGCAGCGAATATGACCAACCTGGCCAGCGCGTCGTCGTGGGGCAGCGGCTGCTCCAGGCGACCGGTGACATCTTTCTGGCGCGCGCCCATTCGGAAGGCCAGGATTATCTGGTGCGACAACTCTACGACATGAAAGGGTCGGCCGATCTGGAGAAGATGCCGGCTGTGTATCTCCGGCGCTATGCGGCGCTTTGCGGTGAGGTGCTTGCGCGCGGGCATGCGCGCTCCGGTGACCCTGCGCAAATTGCGGGCTATCTTGGCAAATCAGACCGCTTTGATGAGGCGTTGGTAGCCTTTGCGACCCGATATGCTGATCAGAACGATGCCGACTACGCTGTATTCCAAGCAGGCCGCTGCGGACGGTGCGATCGCGGTACAGCTCGCAGGTTCGGCTGAGCGTCAAGCAAAGTAGGAGGCAGGATCATGGCGAACACAAAGAAAGGAAGCGCGACCACTCCAGGTACGACGGCTGCCGCGGCACCGGCGCAGCGGTCGCGTATCGCCATTCGGCAGGTGTACAATACTTTGGATGCGTATGCCGATCGCATGGCGCTTCGGATGGCAGGTCCGATTATGTTTGTCACCGGATTGCTGGCATGGGCGTTCAACTGGGGAGTAGACCCCATTCCTTTTTCCGAGAACGGGCGTGGTTTTGGTGTACTCATTTTTATCTTCAGCATAGTGATTGACTTTGGCGTGGCGGCAGTGGGTTTTATCATGGGCGTGCGCTACCGCAACCGGCTGGTCGGCCCGGAACAGCGCCGATCATGGGCGTTGACTGTAGCGCCATTGGCGCTTGCCTATGCACTGGTGACCATGGTATTGGTCGGTATTGCGCTGCAGTTTGTTGACACGGCATTTAAGGATCTGGCGCTGCAACCGATCTACGCCGTACTGCTTGTCGGTATTGCGTGTGGGGTCGTGGCCTATTATGTGGCGAACCGCACGATGCAGATTTCGGTGCGCGCCGTGCTCAACGTCTTTATCATCATTTTATTTGCGGGGATCGCTTTCAGCGCCATCAACGTCAATGACTCGTTGTGGTGGGAAGAGTCGTTTAGTTTTCTTGGAACTGCTGGCTCTACGGAGCGCCGTCTTCAATGCTACGTTGATTCTCGCCGGCATCCTGCTGATTATTTTGCAGCAGTTTTTTATGGACGACTTCATCGATCTCTATCAACAGGGGTTGCTGAGCCAAACCAAGCTCAAGCGTGTGCGCACGAGTCTCATCGCATTGGGCGTGCTCCTGGCGATGGTGGGTTTGATCCCGTTCGGGGCGGGTGGGTTGTGGGATACACTGCATAGTGTATCGGCCTATGCGTTGGCCGGCATTCTACTGCTTTATATGATCACGGCGCACCGGCTGCTTCCCTATTTCCCGCGTGAATTCTATCTGATGACCTGGGTGATGGTCGTGGGGCTGGTGGGCGCGGTGGCGCTGCACTTGCTGGGTTCAATCAACACGGTTGGCGTCGAATTGATCGCGTTTGCGGTGGGCGGGGCGTGGTTCATGATGTTTGTTAAGAATGTTGAAATCCTGGTTGATCGCGCGGATCGCGGAGCCGTTTTGCGGCCCTGATGTCAAGTTAATCTATCTCGTCCGGAGGAATCGTGGGCTTTGTTCAGCGCAATTTACCGGCCATTCTTGCCGTAGTCGCCCTCGTCCTGGCGGTCCTGGGGGTCTTTGGCTATTTTCAGACCCAACAAGAAGTGTCATGGCGTGACTTTACGCTACTGACCGATGAAGAGGGCAGTGGCTACTATCACATTGCCGAGAAGTTCAAGGAACTGCTTGCGCCACGCGGCTGGACCTGCAGGTACAACCGACAACGGGTGCAACGGAGACTTTGCAGAAGTTGCGTGCAGGCGAAGCCGGCATGGCTTTGCTGCCAGGTTTTTGACTGCACAACTCGATCCCACGGCGTTTTCTTCACTTGGCGCCCTTTTTGACGAACCACTCTGGATTTTTTATCGTAAGGCGGCGTTTGATGGGGACCCCGTGCGCTACCTCACGCAACTGGAAGGCAAGCGGGTGGCCGTTGGTCTGCCGGGGAGCGGCTCGCAAGAACTGGCAATGCAACTATTGACTGACAATGGACTCACCCGTGAGAATACCAGCCTGCGCGAGCTATCGCGGCAAGACGAAGTCACGCAGATGCTGGCCGGAGAACTCGACGCCATCTTGCTGCTGGACAGTTATCAAGCCGAGACCGTGCAGAAACTGTTGCGGGCGCCAGATGTCGGATTGGCGGATCTGGCGCAGGTTGAAGCCTATGCGGCGCGACAGCATGCGCTGAAGGTGGTGACGCTGCCCGAAGGCACGATCGATCTCCGGAACAACGTACCGGAGACAGATGTACGCCTGCTCTCGAGCGCGGCCAATCTCGTGATCCGGAACGACATCAACGCCACCCTTGGCCGCGCCCTGATGACGACAGCCGTCACGCTCTTCTCGGCGGGCGACTTTTTGCTGCGGCGTACACCTATCCGAACTTGACGGCGACCGACTTGCCGGTGCTGAACGAATACGTGGACTATTTCAACCGGCTGAAGAGTGGCAGCCTGCTCTTTACAAACAAGCTGTCGTTCTGGGCGGAGTACTCCGTGGAACGGTTTATCTTTTTCCTGCTCCCGTTCCTATTGCTGCTCGGGCTATCGATCTTTTATTTCCCGGCTTTGTGGCGCTGGTACATGCACGGCAAACTCTTGCCGTCCTACAAAGTGCTGCGCGCCATTGAAGTTGACCTGCCTGAGATGGACGTGACCGCGACGGAGGATGCGATCGCGCGCATAACGAAGCTTGAGGCCAATGTGACGCAGCGTGTGCGCGTCTCTGCCGCCTATTTGCCTGAGATCTCTTTGTTACGTTCGCACATTCCGAGCGTGCTGGTTGATCTGATGCGACACAAAAAGAACTGGATGAAGGGTCGAAAGTAGATCATAAAGATGACTGAAAGCATCAAGACCAACGCCCAAACCCCAACGCCGGATGCCAACTCGGCAATCGTCGATCGGGCTACCTACCAGATCTTCATGATTTCCATCACCTGGGTGCTGCTCGCCATCGCAGTGTTCTTATATGGTGCCCTTGCCTGAATCCGTCGACCAGGTGCTATACATCCTCGGCAGTTTGTTGTCGCCGATTCTGCTGTACGACTTTGCCGTCCACGTGTATTACGCGCACAATCGGTTTCGGTATCTGCTCACCTATGGTTGGCTTGACTTGATTGGCTCGTTGCCAGGGGTGCCTGCGCTACGCTTCGCCCGGATTCCCGGGCTTGTGATTGCCATGCGCGATCTGCAGGTTTCAGCGGAAGAGACGCGACGCGCAGCCCGTCAGCGCCTGGCAGAAAGTACTTTATTGGCCGTGGTATTTATCGTCGTGCTTGTCGTCAGCCTGGGCAGCATCCTGATTGTCTTGGTCGAGGCGCCGGTTGCTGGCGCCAATATTAAGACCGGCAGTGATGCAGTCTGGTGGTCAATCGTGACTGTGTCCACGGTCGGCTATGGCGATCGGCTTCCCGGTCACCGAACATTGGCAGGTTGATTGGTACGCTGATGATTGTCATGGGGGTGAGCCTGTTTTCGGTCCTTACGAGCTATGTTGCCACCCAGTTCATGGCGCGGCGAAAATCAAGCGGGCCGAGCGAAGTCGAACTATTGCGGATGGAGATGGTGAAACAGTTTGAAGCGGCGCGTGCACGCGATCTCGAAGAAAATGCCGCGCTCCAGCGGAAAATTGAGGAATTGCGCAGATCCCTTGATACGCGACCCCAGTAGCTGCTTGCCGGTTTCACGCAACCGGCGACACCACATCACTTTGGCGGGGGCATCGAAGCCCTGGTATCCCATCATGCAAGAGCCACCCGCCAGACGAGCCCCAGCCAACTGGCGGGCGTACTCCTGACCAAATGAGAGACTCTAACTTACGGCAAAAAATGACCGATGGCTAGTGAGTAGAATGAGGAGTTAACCGAGGATTTTTTGGGCAATGTGGGGATACCAGGGAATAATGAAGATATTTCACTATCCACAATGCCAATTCCGAGGAATCGCAATGTCTGAACAACGCCGTGGTGAATACACCCATCAAGAGATACTATCCCAGCCAGAAACATGGCAGGCCGCACTTGCTGTTTATGCGGAACAGGCGGAGGTTGCGGCGCAGACATGGGCCACAGCCGCCCCTCGCCAGCTCATTTTCACGGGCTGCGGATCGACGCATTACATGTCGATGACAGGGGCCGCGCTCTTTCAAACATTGACCGGCATTCCTGCCCGTGCCGTCCCGGCCTCTGAGATCCTGTTCTATCCGGACAATGTCTTCACCGACCCGGCACAGACGATGTTGATCGTTGTTTCGCGCTCAGGAACGACGAGTGAGACTGTCGCGGCGATGGCGGCATTTCGCCGTATGGGTGGTCAGCATATCTGGAGCGTGAGCTGTGTACCTGGTACACCAGTGGCCACGGAGGCCGACTTTGCCATTGTGTTACCGGCGGCGCAGGAGCAGAGCATGGCGCAGACGCGCTCCTTCGCAAGCATGTTGCTTGTGATCGAGGCGTTGGCAGCGCAGTTGGGCGGGCAGGACACGTCGGTGCTGCAGTTGCTGCCCTCTGCCTGCAAGCGGTTGCTGGACGAGTGCGGCGCGCCTGGCAGCCCGGTTAGGTGGCGACCTGGCGCTGAGCAAGCTCTTCTTTTTGGGGTCTGGGCCGCAGTTTGGCATCGCCAGCGAGGGCATGCTCAAGATGAAGGAGATGTCGCTCACGGGCAGCGAGGCTTATCACTTCCTCGAGTTCCGGCACGGGCCAAAGTCGATGGTTGATGAGCTGGCGCTGGTGATTGGCCTGGTGGGCGCGCAGGCGTCGGCCGCCGAAGAAGCGGTGCTGGCGGATATGCGCGGATTGGGTGGGCGGGTAGTCACAATCGCCCCGCGTAGTGGAGATGGCGACGAATGGACCATCGCGCTGCCGGCGCGGTTGCCGGCGTGGGCGCTGCCGGTGCTCTATTTGCCGCGTTGCAGTTGCTGGCCTACGAGCGGGCGATGGTTAAGGGGTTGGATCCGGACGGGGCCCCACGGCGGGGGGGGGGGGCCGGCGCCCCCCCCCCCCCGCCGGGGGCCCCCCGGGGGGGGGCCGGGGGGGGGGAAGAGGGGCGGGACCCGCGCGCGCCAGGGGGGGCCCGGGGGGGGGGGGGGGGGGGGGGGGGGCGGGGGGGGGGGGGGGGGGGGGCGGGGGGGCGGGGCGCCGCGGCGACCACCGGGGGGGGGGCCCGGGGGGGGGGCCTCTTCCGCGGGGGGGCCTTGGGGGGGAGGGGGGCCGGGGGGGGGGCGCGCCGGGGGGCGCGGGGGGGGGGGGGGGGCGGGGGGGGGGAAGTAGTGCGATCCACGCCACGGCTCGCGCAGACGGCCTTGTCCGGTTCTGGGGGCGCCGTCCCTGCCGGCCTACCTTCAAGCGCATGCGCAGATTGGGTTTCGCACCTGGCGAGGACGTGGTAAAATCGCAACGCCAGCCGCTATGCTGGCGCCGGCTATCCAGAGCGCCCACATGCCGAGTGGCTCAGACTGCGACAGGAATAAAGGCACGTGACTATACCCATGCCGCCGCCCGTCAGCGATGCCGTCCTTGCGCAGGCGCCCCCGCGCTTTCACCTGCTGGCCAAGCCCAGCGGGTCAACCTGCAACCTGGACTGCTCGTATTGCTTCTTTCTGTCGAAGGAAGCGCTCTATCCCAATGCGAAGAGCCGCATGTCGGATGCGACACTTGATGCCTATATCCGCCAACTACTGGAATCACATCGCACCCCTTCGGTGACGGTCGCCTGGCAGGGCGGCGAGCCCACCCCTGATGGGTCTGGACTTTTTTCAAGCGGTCTGTCGAGTTGGTGCAGCAGTCGGCGCCCCGGGCAGGAGATCGAATACACCTTCCAAACCAATGGTGTGCTGTTGGATGACGCTTGGTGCGCGTTTTTGAAAGAGCACAATTTTCTGGTCGGCATCAGCGTGGATGGACCCCAGGAAATCCATGACAAGCACCGCGTCAACAAGGGCGGCGAGGGCACCTTCAAGCAGGTGATGCGCGGGCTTGACTATCTGCGCAGCCATCAAGTGGAATTCAATATTCTGTGCACGGTCAATGCCGCCAACCAGCACCACGGGCGTAAGGTTTACCGCTTTTTTCGGGATGAACTCGGCGCGCAGTGGATGCAGTTCATTCCCATCGTCGAACGCGCAACGCCGGAAACGCTGACCCTTGCCAACCTGGGCTGGGTGAGCGGCCCGGTGGCGAGCGCCTGCTCTACACGCAGCCGGCTCTTTGGTGACGGAGCGCTCGGTTGGTGGCGAACAGTACGGGCGTTTTCTGGTGGATATCTACGAGGAATGGATCCGCCATGATGTCGGCAAAGTCTACGTGCAGTTGTTCGACGTGACGCTGCACGCGTACTTTGGCCAATATCTGCTCTGCATCCATGCGCCAACCTGTGGATACGGTCCAGCGCTGGAGTACAACGGCGACCTATATGCGTGCGACCACTTCGTGGAGCCAGGCTTCTTGCTGGGCAACATCCATGAGACGCACATGATCGAGTTGGTGGCATCGCCCCAACAGCGTGCGTTTGGCGACAACAAGCGCGACCGTCTGACCCGGCAATGCCAGACGTGTGATGTGCGGGCTCTCTGCAACGGTGGCTGCCCCAAAGACCGGTTCATCCTATCGCACGACGGCGAAGAAGGCCAGAATTATCTATGCGCAGGGTTATATTTCTTCTTTGACCACGTCCGTCCAACGATGAACATCATGGCGCAGCTGGTGCAGCGCAAGCAACCCGCCGCCGGCGTGATGCAAATGGTTGCGGCCGCCGATGACAAGCGCGGCCGCAACGATCCCTGTCCCTGCAAGAGCGGGAAAAAGTTCAAGCAGTGTCATGGTAAGGCATGACCAACAGCACCTCACTTTGGCTGCAGAGGCGTGCTGCTGGTCTCAACGTTGGACGGCGGGCAGGAAGGCGCGGGGCGCCATGTCTGGCGCATCCGCGGCCGTCACCACTGTTGTCACCGGCATGATGCCCCCTCGCAATTCGTAGATCCACCAGAAGTGACGCCGGCGGTGCTCTGTCCCATGGCATTATTGAGCCGATAGGCGCCGCCCGCGATGGCGCCACCGCTTGCGATCGTGGCGCGCAGCGTGTAGGAGCCACCGGTCTGCGCGGTGGCGCGCGGCGCCAACAGGACTGCCGCGGCAAGCAGCCCTGCGCCCACTGCAATTCCTAAACTTCTTTGCCAACAAATCACGGTTGCACCTCCTGTAACCGACCATCATCGGCTGGTCGCTCCGGCGCCGGCACGTTCGCAAGGGCCGGCGGAATGATAGTCTGCGCTTCACGCGGCGCCATGGCCGGAGCGCCGACCACATTGGCCACACCCATCTCTGTTGGCTGGCCGAAACCCTCCGGATACAAGTACCGGCCTCGCTCCTGTGCGGATTTTTCCTGTTCTACCGCGATCCGGTTCGCATTGGCGTAGGGGTCATGGCGAACGCCCGTCACCTGCCAGGAGACTTCAACACTGGGCTTGTCGGTTTTGATCTTGAACTGGTTGTTGGCGATCTTCTCGGCGACGATCGCCTGGGCGAATTGGCCGACCACCGTAAGTTGGTACCGATAGTCGCCGTTGAGCGCCTCGAAATAGGCCGGCAGCGCTACCGTGGCGTCGCCGTTGGCATCGGTCGTGATGTTGCCGTTGTAGATGCTCATCATGTCCGGCGATTGGACGAGAGATTGGCTGAGCGTCTTGTTGGCGGGATCGAGTGGATGGTCGATCTGCATGGCGCCTGCATAGGGAAGGAGGGTGCCGTTGACAGCCACGCGGCCAACGAAATAGCCGGCGAAACCGGTCGCCTTATTGGCGCCTGTGTCGTCACCGCGGACTGCCCGCGCCCGGTGGCGCTGCCGTTCACCCATCCTTGCACGCCCACCAGACCGGATTGCCCATAGACAGCGGCGTTGGTGCTGCAGCAGCAGCAGACGCCGATCCCGGAACTGCTGTTGCCGTAGACTGCGGTGCTGCCGTGCCGTTGCTTTTGCCCCAGACGCCGATGCCATTTTGGCTCAGCCCATAGACGCCTGTGTTGTTCACGCCTTCGCCCCAGACGCCGATGGAACCGGACGCAGTTGCCTTGCCGTGTATCGCATTGCTGTTGGCGGCATTCTTCAGGACAAATAGACTGGCGCCGGTCATGGTGTCGCTCATGATGGCGCCCGGCCGGAGACTGACGGCGTAGGGTGTGACGGCGAGCGCCTGGCGTGGGGTAAGATTTGTGTAGGAAGCCTCTGCGCCACACTTGACCGACGTAGCCAGCCACCGGGTATCGCCGGTGAAGACACCGACCCCAAAATTGAGCGTTGCGGCAAACACTCCGGATGCGACTTTGACGCTGGAGAACGTTAGAGTGGGTCCAACCTGGGTGCCACCGACAAGATTCGTGAAGACGCGGAATTGCATGGCGCAGGTTCCCGTGTAGGGGGCGCCACTCCGCCGCAACTGACCCTGATAGGTAAAGCCGACGCCGGCCGTGGCCTCCACCGCGGCAGGCGAAGCGGTGTCAACCCCGTCCGGCAGGTCCTGACCGGCGGCCGAGCGGAGCGGAAACAGGAGCAGGGAAGTGAAGATGATCAGCAGAAATAAGGAATTGAAGCGTAGGCGCGTCATGAGGGATTCTCCTTCTCGCAAACAGGTCGAACTGCCACAGATCCGCTGCCGGGGTGCTGGGATGCTGGCTCGGGCGCGTGCAGCGGACCGGCAGTATAGCGTGTTGCGCAAAATTCGCAAATAACAATTTCAAGACGCCCTGTTTCGCCATGATCACGGCTGTGTTGCGGTTGGCTGGCGCAACACTTCAGCCGGAACGCTCTGCATTGCCGGACTTTCCGCCAATGCGGCCGGCAAATAGGACTGTGCAAGCACCTGCGCCGGCTTGTTGCTTTCCACGACAATAGGATTGGCCACCGCATAGGTATCGTGGCGGATGCCCGTCACCTGCCAGGAGACTTTGACATTCGGCAGGTCGGTCTTGATCTTGAACTGGTTGTTGAAGATCTCTTCGGCCACGATCGCCTGGGCAAATTGACCGATTACGGTTAATTGGTAGCGGTAGTCCTGGTTGAGGGCTTCGAAGTAGGCCGGCAGCGTCACTGTGGCGTCGCCGTTGGCGTCGGTCGTGACATTGCCGTTGTAGACGCTCATCATGTCCGGCGACTGGACGTAGGCGTGGCGCAGGGTCTTGTTGGCCGGATCCAGGGGGTGGTCGATCTGCGTCGCCGCCAGCGTGGGGAGAAGCGTGCCTTCCACCGCTACATTGCCGGAAAACAGACCGGCATATCCTGTGGACTTATCGGCGCCGTTGTCAACGCCGCGCACGGCGACACGGCCGGCTGTATTGCCCGCCACCTCACCGTGGACGCCGACCTGCTGTGAGGCGCCCCAAACGCCGATGCCGCTGGTGCTCAGGCCATAGACACCGGCGTTGTTGGTTCCTTTCCCGTAAACGCCGGCTGCACCTGTGGCGTTTGCCTCCCCGTAGACACCGGCGCTGTCGATGTTGTGATTGACGCCATAGACGCCTTTGCCGCCGGGCCAGCCCGCAACACCTTCGACGCCGTTGCCCGTCGCGGAGGCCGAACCATAGACGCCGGCATGGCCATTGGTGGTATCGCCATACACGCCGTAGTAGTGGGTGCTGCTACCTTTCACACCGATGCCGTTTGGGCCAATCCCTTCCACGCCCCATAGACCTTCGCCTTTCACGCCGGTGCCGTTGGTCATGCTGGTGGTCTTACCGTGGACCGCTGCGCCGGCGCCTTTCGTGGGAACACATTCTTTTCCACATAAAGTGCATCACCACCGGTATTGGAACTATCGCGGATGATGGCGCCCGGGCGGAGACCAATGGCATACGGCACGGCGCTGATCACCTGGCGCGGGGCAAGTTCGGTGAAGGTGGCATCGCCGGTGCACTGAACCGATGTCCCCAACCAGCGGGCGTCGCCCGTGAAGATGCCGTTGCCGAAGTTGAGCGTCACCGCGAAGGCGCCGGCGCTGACATTGACATTTGAAAACGAAAGGGTTGGTCCGACTTGAGTTCCCCCAGTTGACGTTGTCCACAGCCGGAATTGCATAGCGCATCTGCCCGCATAGGGTGCGCCGCTCTTCTGCAATTGACCCTGATACTTGAACCCGGCAGCGAGCGCTGCGTCCACTGCTGCCGGGGCAAGCGGTTGGTTGCCATCCGGTAGATCCTGGGCAGTAGCAGCACGCAGTGGTAACAGCAATAGGTAACCGAGTAGTGCGAGAGAAATCAAGCTTTTGACGCGAAATCGAGTATTCATAATCGGTCGAATCCCTAGAACAAAAAGCCACCCCCCGGCGCAATGCGTCGAAGGGTGGTTTGCAGGCCGGTGACAGTCACACAGTCGGCTAGTGTAGCGCCTACGGTGGAAAACGAGAAAACGGGACTGGTGTGCGGCTGAATCCGTGCCGCCAGTTCATCCGCAGCATGGCGTGTGCGCCATTGTGGGCGCCACAAGATCAAGCCGGTGAGCAGCATTCCGAACAGAAAGTTCGAGGTGGATGTTTCGATGAAATGAGACAGGCGCACCGTAACATCCGGCATAATTGGATTGGGAATGGCGTGGACGATGTTCATCGGAGCGCCAGCCAAGCCCAACCACGATGGCAGTTTTCCAGCCGGCGCCGCGATCCATGGCGATGATTGGTAGTGCAAAGAGGGTCCACAGCACCCGCGCAACAACTGGAGGGGAACTAGAATCCAGTAGTTGAAGACTTCGGCATTGCTGCCATTGCCGTACATGTTGCGCAGGGCAGGATTCTGCCAGGCGACCAAGAAGCCGAAGGCAAAGTAGAAGACGACATACGCCACTGCAATCAACGCCAACTTCCATGCCCACTGCGGCGCCGGCATGCGCAGCCTGGCATACGCCAGGCGCGCGATTTCACTGTTGCGATTCCATGGCTGTGCCTTGCCCAGCATCCATGCGGCGATGGGAATAAAGCCCAACACGATGGGCAGCGAACTCATGAAAAGTCCTGGCAGCATTGCGGCGGGAACGCCGAGCGCAGGTCCAAACCAGGCCGTCTCGATTTGCGACATGAATGTCATGACGCCGTACAACGAGACGCCGACGCCAAGCATCAGCCGCCAGCCACGCCACAGCGACCGCTGGATCACAAGCATCACCATGTAGCTATTGACAAGGCTGACAAGGCAGAGTGCTGGAAAGAGCATCCACTGCTGCTCTGCGGGCGTCTGCCCAAGTGGCACGGCGGTGTGCAGCAGCCCACCGAGCATGAAGAAGAGCAGGTACAATGCGGACAGCAGCAGCAATTGGCCGGTGCGGATGAGAATCGATTTGGCGCTCATTCAAATCTCCCAAAGTTGCGAAAGTGAGTCGTGCCGTTATCAGGAGTGTAGCGGAGCGAGCAGCAAAGTACGCCAGGCGAGGGGATGGGAGACGCCTGTCCGATCGGTCAGTCCGTGTCCTTGATCCGGGCAGTCAACCGTTCAGGGTGACCGGCAGGTAAACTCTTGCGCACGCGGCTCGACCAGTAGCTGTAGATGCCAAGTGCGATCAGTGCCCCATAGAAGAGCAGGATGGCGGCGATGACAGCGTAGCCGGAGATGGGGCCGATCGCCGCGCGCCGCGCGATTTCATGGGGGTCGGTGGTCGCCGCGGGATGGGATGTGAGGAGAATCACCCAGGCGGCAAAGAGGATGGCATAGATCCACTGGTAGTTGCGGCGCAGGCGCCGGCCGACGGCCTCCCACCATGACATGTGAAAGCGCGGCCACTCCAAATCGTAGGCGAGTGCGTCCGCCCAGTTTGGCATTGTGGGCGGCGTGCCGGCAAGCATAGGGCGGTAGAAGTTGATCTCGATGATCCGGGCGCGTGAGCGCCAGATGTCATAGAAGCGATAGCGCCGGGCCTCCATGAAGAGCAGGAAGGTGCAGAAGAGCATGACGATGGGGATGAGGATGTGGCGTTCACTGCCCGGGTCGGCGAAGACGAAGCTGAGCGTGGTGACGCTAAGGACCACAGCCCAGTTGCTGGTGGTGTCGATGCGCGTCCGCCAGGCGGTGGCCTCGGACAACTCGCCGCGATAGAGGTGCGCCATGGCGTTCATAAATTCCGTGCGCGAGATGTTGGCCATGTTGAGGCGTTCGTCGAGG
>JADJPH010000010.1 GCA_016713335.1 Candidatus Fredericiella danica
GCCGCCTTCGCCGGTGGTGATGATTTTGTTTGCATAGAAGCTGAAGGTGGCGATACGCCCCCAACCCCCCGCCCTCCGGCCGTCGATTTCGGCGCCATGCGCCTCGGCGTCTTCGATGACAAGCAGGTTGTGCTGTCTGGCCAGCGCGTTGAGTGCCGGCATGGGCGCCGGGTGCCCATAGAGATGCACCGGCAGCAGTGCGCGCGTCCGTGGCGTGATGCGCCGCGCGGTATCATCGACATCCATGCACCAGGTGCAGGGGTCGACATCGGCAAAGACCGGCGTTGCGCCCGTGTAACGAACGGCATTGGCTGTGGCCACAAAGGTCAGGCCAGGACAATGACCTCATCGCCAGGCCCGATCCCAAGCGCATGGAGGGCGAGGTGCAGTGCCACCGTCCCATTGGCAACGCTAATGCCTTGCGTGACGCCGCAAAAATCTGCAAACTGTTCTTCGAAGCGCGTGACATACTTGCCCAGGCTGCTGATCCAGCCACTACGGACTGCATCCAGCACGTACTTTTCTTCACGCCCGTTCAACGCCGGCGTATACACCGGAATGAAATCCGGTGGGCGCTCGGACGCTTGCGTTTCAAGATAGGGAAAGAGAGGAAGCTGTTCTGTCATTTTGGTTTAACGATTTTCGACAATCACTTTTCCGATTGCGGTCTCCTGACCGGCAGGGTTTCCGGCTACGTCCATGAAGTCAAGCGGCTGCGTTGTTTCGCCGCCGGTGCCGTCAGGAATATAGGTATAGACTAGCAGCCGCACTGCATACTCGCCTTCCGGCAGGTCCTCGGGCAGTGGCAGCGAATAGACGTTGAGGGGCTGGTCTTCGGATCTCCATTCCACGGGGGCGCGATGGCGATCGTTGAGAAGCCGTTCATCTGCTTGCACGAGCCGGTTGTCCGCGCCATCGTACAGCGCAACCCGCGCCTTAAGCGGTTGTGCGACCGGATCACCCGGCGCACGCTGCCATTGGATGGCGACCGGCAGTAGTTCGCCTGGCGCAAGCGATTGTTCGGGCAACGAGAGGGCAACGGTCTGCACAGTGCTCCCAAAGCGTACCTGAAGCGGTTGCAGCGACGGCGCCAGTACAAAATCGGTGGGAGGATTCATGTCCCACCAGTCTATCGAGTAGCCCTGGAACCATTGTTCGCCACCCTGCTGCCCGTATTTGTCCAGCAGGAAATGGACGGCGCGTCGCGGGTCCGTATCGCTCTCAAACCACTGCACCCAGAACACGCGCTGCGCATCTTTCGCCCATGTGACCAGTTGTTGATCCAGAGTGTTGATATCCACAAACAGATAGCGCGCAGGTGGTTCGTCGCCGTTCAATACCGCGGCCGGATCGGTGGTGAAGGGCTGGTAATAAAATCCGAACGGATATTTCTGGTCGACAAAAATGACGTCGCCGGGCCGGGTATTGGCGCGCAGCCAATTCGTCACCTCGCCAATGTGCTCGCGATCAAAGCGTGGGTCGTACAAGTCGGCTTGAAGGGCGGGCGCCACCCCGACCAGGAGGATGGCAAGTGCTGCAACTGGGAGCGGCTTCCACCAAACAGCGAACGCCGCAAACCCTGCGCCCATCAACACAAACAAGGCGGGTGTGATAAAGCTGGCATACCGGACGTTGAACGAATTGCGGTCGAGGACGGCGATATAGTAGAGCGCCAGACCGCCAACAAGCCAGGCAAGCAAGAAGGTCAGCACGCCAAATTCAAGGTGAGCACCGGACGCCGCTGAAGCCCGGCGCCGCCAGGCAGCGGTCAGCCCAATGCCGGCGCCAACCACGGCAAGCGCCAGCACTGTCCACAGCCAGAGCGTACCCTGGCCGGCAAGCAGTGCGGGATCAAAGGCATAGCCGCCGAGGTACGCCTGCCAGTTCTGCTGCAGGTAGTCGCCGATGCTTGGGATGGTGATATTGGGATTCTCGTATTCCGGCAGTTGGCGTAGGGCGATTGGTAGGATCGGCGACGCCAGGAGGGTCATCGCCAGCCCGCTCAAAACCACAACCCCGAGTGACTGCCACCGCTTCGGCCCGATCAGCGCCCAGATTCCCCACCACCCATACCAGGCCACCAGAATAAACACCGCGTTGTAGTGGGTCAGCAGCGCCGCCGTCGACAGCAAAATGAACCCAATCGACGGTCCATTCACCACTCTCCGCCCTACCGCCCGCCAATCTCCAATCTCCGCTCTCCGATCCCCAATCTCCCTCGCCCTTGCCCCCCAAAATGCCACCGCCGCCGCCGCCAACAGCGCAAAGCCTACAGTATACATGCGCGTTTCCTGGCTTTCGGCCAGCCAGAAGGGTGAGCCGGCGGCAACCACCGCTGCCAGAAGACCACTCAGACGCCCTCCCGCTTTGTAGCCAAGCGCGGCCACCAGGGCAACGCCCAGCACGCCGGCAAAGACGCTGAAGAGGCGCGAGTAGAAGGCGATCTGGGCCGGTGGCATCCCAATGGCAACTCGAAAGACACCGTCCCAGGCATGGAGCAGCCAGTAATAGATGGGTGGTTGGATATTTCCGGTCTATTTTATGCCAGCCGGCGACGCTTGGCGAAATCCACCGCGGTTAGACAGCGACGCGTTTGTGCGCTACTCGCCTACGTAGGATGGGTTGGGCCAAAAAATCAGCGTGGCCCAATTGTCTGATGCGCTATCATCCAGGTAGTCTTCCAGCAGACCGCGAACCTGAAACCCCTGTTTGAGTTGGAAACTGAGCGTTGGGTCAAACAACTGATTGGCAATCACTTGTTCGACATAACAGTGCACCGGCATTTCGTGTTTGTAGTGGACGTAGCCGGGCAACATCCCCCCGGCGATGATGCCGCGCCTGTTGTAGCGTTTTACCAGATCCTTGCGCGCCTGGTAGATCAGCTTCCCGATCCCCTGGCCGCGATAATCAGGGTGAACGCTGATGTCCGCACCGTAGTAATACTCGCCGTCGGGCTGGTGATTCCGGAAGTAGAAGTGGTCGCACATTTCTGCAAACGTGTGGCGATGGTTGTCGAAGTCGAAGTCAACAAAGAAACCCGAGCCTTGACCAATCACGCGGCTGCCATCGAGCACGACAATCTGGCCCTCGGCAAAGACCTCATATTGGCTTGCAAAGTGCTCGGCGCGCATCAACTCCTGCGCGCCGAGCGTTGGATAGCTGTCGCGCTGCAGTTGTTCCAACGGCTCAAAATGAGCCGGTTGCAGCGTGGTAAGCGAAAGATGATGCATAGCGTCTAGCCGGCAGCCGCAATGGCCTGTTCCAGTGCCGCCAGCCCTTCCTCCAGTTCGGCATCGGTGATGGTAAGTGGCACGAGCGTGCGCACACAGTTTGAGTAAAGCCCTGCGCGGATCAGCAGGAGACCGCGCTGATACCCACCGGTCACTACTTTCATGGGAGCATCCATATTCGGACTGCGATCACCAGGTCCCTTGATAAACTCAATGGCCGTCATGGCGCCCAGCCCGCGCACGTCGCCGATGATGGGATAGCGTTCCTGCCAGGCGCGGAAATGGGCCATGGTGATCTCGCCGATCTGTTCTGCACGTTGGTTGAGGTTGTCGCGCTCCATCACCTCAATCGTCTTGAGGGCCGCCACGCAAGCCAACGGGTTGCCGCCAAAGGTGCTGCCGACGCCGCCCAGGTGGGGTGAGTCCATGATTTCGGCGCGCCCGGTTACCGCGCCCAGCGGCATCCCTGCCGCAATCGACTTTGCCATGACGACCAGATCGGGTTCCACGCCGCTGTGCTCGATGGAGAACCAGCGTCCGGTCCGGCAGAAACCGGCCTGCACCTCGTCTGCAATGAGCAAAATGCCGTGCTTCGTGCAGAGTTCGCGCAATTTCCGCATGTACTCATACGGCGCGGGGATGAAGCCACCTTCGCCCTGCACCGGTTCGATGATGATGGCTGCAACGGCAGAGGGATCCACCTGTGTAATCAGGGAGCGCTCCAGGTCCTCGAAGCAGGTGAGGTTGCAGACACCCTCGTTGCGGCAGTGCGGGCAGCGATAGGCGTAGGGATAGGGCACGCGGTAGATTTCGGGCGCAAAGGGGCCGAAGCCCTTCTTGAAGAGCGCATATTTGCTCGTGAGGGAGAGGGTCAAGAGGGTGCGACCATGATACGCACCTTCGTAGGTGATGATTGCGGGGCGCTTGGTATAGGAGCGGGCGAACTTGATGGCGGTTTCTACGGCCTCGGCGCCGGAATTGGCAAGAAACGACTTCTTGGCGCCGCTGATGGGCGCCAGCGCATTCAATTTCTCCGCAAGCGCAATGTAGGGCTCGTAGGTGCCGACAATGGCGCAGAGGTGAATCAGATCTGCCGCTTGCTGCTGCAGCGCCTCTACGACTTCGACCGGGGTGTGCCCGACATTCAAGGTGCCGATGCCTGCGGTGAAATCGATAAAGGTATTGCCATCGACGTCGGTAACCGTAGCCCCATGCGCCTTTGCCGCCACGACGGGTGTGGAGCGGGCGGAAGCGCTGGAAACTGCGGCGGCGCGGCGGTCAAGTACGGCCTGGCTCTTTGGACCCGGCAGTGGCGTACGGATGTCGATGACAGGCATAAGAGTTCCTTTCCAAGTAGGTGTGCGTTGGTTGCAAGCAGCGTTGCCCGTGCCTGGCACTATGCAGAAATGGCGCTGGCGTGCTGCTAAAAGAGGCTGGGCTGGATGCCGGTATCGGGGGGGTGATCTTCCGGCGGTAGGAAGTCATTTTCCAGTAACCATGCCACATCAGGGCCGGGCCACCGGTAGCGGGCGAGGTCGATCCGCCCGGCTTCGTCGAGTTCGATACCTTCATCGCTGAGACGGACGCGTTGCGCTTCGGCGCCCCAATCGTCGGCGCGCGGGCTTACCTTGCCCTGGGCGTTGATCACGCGTTGCCACGGCACATCGTCGGGGGCGGCGGCCATGGCGTAGCCGGCCATCCGTGCGGTGCAATTGCCCACGATCTCGGCGATTTGACCGTAGGTGGCCACCTGCCCCCTTGGGATCTGGCGGACAACCAGATAGATGCGTTTGTAGAGCCGTTCGTGCTCTGCGGGAAGCTGCGGCATGGTGAGGATAGTATACCGTATTCCGTGTTGCGTGTCTCGTGTTGCGATCTCGTACGAAAAAAGCCTCGCGGAGACTGCTGCCCATTTCTTTGCGTTCTATTGTGAAGTAAGTTTTGCATCGGTGGATAATGGACCAGCAGCGATACGGTGCGGACTGATGCATGGTGTTGATTTGACATCGCAGGTGGTGCTATAATAGTGTCATGAGGGACCGACTGCGGCTTAGGCTCGTAATAGACACGAATGTTGTGTTTGCGGGACTGACGCAGGGCGGCCCCCCCCCCCCAAAGATGCGTATGTCGCCTTGCTGGAGCGACTTGGTGCGGCAACCCCGGCCCAGGTTGCGGCAGCGCTTGCCGGGCTTGCGAAAACAGTGATTTCGATCCGGGTGGGGACTTGCCAACCCACTGTGATTGCAGGAAATCGCCGGAGGTTCAGCGCGAGCCGCCTAGGTTGCCCGGTCCCTGCTCTCGTCCGCGCCGCCTTTCACCGCCTGGTGCGTCGCTGGCGCTGGTCGGGTGTCGCTCGGCGTTGCGGTGCGGCCTCGCCTGCTGGAGCAATGCTTTGTCGTTTTCCCGGCGCCTCGTGCACCTGCGAGGGGCGTGGTGCAATTTGCGCAGGTGGCCGCTTGGAACTTCTGCATCGTGGAACGCTTGAAGTACACCGAGAACAACGGCATCCGGGCAAACCGTTATTTCTGGCGCACCTACCAACAGCAAAAGATTGACTATATCGAGGAACGGGATGGCGAACTCACCGGCTTTGAATGCAGATGGAACCCGGCACGCCGGATGCGCGCGCCCAAAGACTTCTTGGACACTTACCCCGGCAGCACCGTTGACCAGATTGACCGCACCAACTATTGGCGCTACTTGATGCCGCCGGGATAGCGTGCAAGCGTTTGACGCCCCCACCGTTCCCCTCTAAACTAAACAACGGGGCCGGTGCTGAAACACTTGCCCCGTGTTCCACTGCTGAGGGCACAGCAGCGGAGTTGAGCGCATTGTGACCCGGGGGGGGGGCGCGCGCGGCGGGGGGGCGCCCGGCGGTGGGCCCCGCCCCGGGCGGCGGGGCGAAAGGCGGGGGCCAAAGCCGGGGGGGGCGGGCCAGCGAGGGAGCGGCGCGAACAAACCCCGGGGAAGCGGGGCGGGGCGGGGGAACCAAGGAGGGCGCGCGAGGCCCCCCCCCCGGGGGGGGGGGCCGGGCCGCGCCCCCCGGGCGGGGGGCCCGCGGCCGCCGCGGCCCCCCACACAGCAGACAGCCAAAGCCCCAGCCAAGGCCAACCGGGCACCGCCAACGGGGTCCGGCCCCCCCCCCCCGCGGCCACGCCCCCGGCCCGGCGTTCGCGCCGCCTCATGGTCCATGCCGGGGACGGCTCAGCCAGCCTTTGCCGCGGCAAGGCTAACCACTTACTCACGTGCGTGGCTCTGATTGGTACGTGCGTGGCGCTGATGGGTACGAACCACTCACTCACGTGCGTGGCTCTGATTGACGTGCGTGGCGCTGATGGGCACGAACCACCCCTTGCCGGCCGTGCGTGGCGATTACGTGGTGGCTGCGCCCCGTGCGTGGCATGTCAGCTGGCTCGCGCGGGCGTCGATGCGGTCGATACCCGCCGGCGCTGGAGCCGGGAGCTTGATCTGCACGCATCTGGCGTCGCGCAACGGCTCATCACTTGCGGTATGGCGCGCTCGAAGTCGGCAAGGCTGTCGCATTCAACCAGGGTGTGGAGTAACGTCTCCAGCGTGTCCGGATCGGTGATCTGGCTGATCGTTGGCAGCAGCGCCAACCCAGCATCACCAAACTTGAGTTTTAAGCCAACCTCGAGGCCAGTCAAGAGCCCATCTTGTCGACCGACTTGTTGACCCACCTGTTGACCCACTTGCTGACCCACTTGTTGACCCTTTGCAAGTGCCTTGCGCTCCAGCGTGCTGATGTATGTCATCGGTTCTTGCTCCTTCATGGCGGCAATCTTTTCCTCATACAGCGGCTGCATGGCAGTGGACAATTGCAGCAACCAGTCAATGAAGCGGAATAGGTCTCGCGTCTCCGCTTCCGGATATTGTCGCAGCCCCAGCAACGCGCGAGTTCGGTCTTGGCATCCACCCGTGCCACCGAATCCTGGTCGGTCCGCACCGCCTGGCGGTGTGCCATGACGACGAGTGCGAACGGATTGCTGCTCTCCGCCAACTCTTCCCACCGTGCGCTGTAGTCCAGCAACTTCACCATCCTGAAGCGGAACGACATCGCCGACGTCAGGCTGCTGAGCGCAAACTCAGCCGGTCGCCAGTTCGGGCTGTCGTCGCCCAGCACCGCCAGGCTGACCACCAACTGCTGATGGCGATCATAGAGCCGGTAGGCGTAGATGAACATCCGCTCGGCAAACTTCGGGTCCACCTGGCTCTGCACCTCGATGTGGATGAAGAGCCACTCCTCCACCCCCGCCAGCGTGCGGACCTTGACCAGCGCATCCACCGTCCGCCTGCCCGTCACCGCCTCAGGGACGGACTTGTGCAATTCCTTGTCCAGAAACTCCGGCTTCTGAGTCCAGTCGATGGCGGCGTAGACTGCCGGAAAGAAGAAGTCCAGAAACTGCGGGAACAGCCGCCGCAACACATCCTTCCACGGGCTATCGTATTCATCCGCTTTTTCGTCCATCGGGGTCCGCCTTGCGTTGGCGCCGCCCGCGGTGCTGTCGAGTATAGCACAGTACAGCCGGCGCGTCTGTGGTGATCGTCACATCCACGATAGCACGAAATGGAGAGGAGAAACTACGAAAAAACTATGGAAAAGTTGGCGGCAAGGGGCAAGGAGGGCTTCATTGGTGGCGACCAAGCGCTGCTACAAGCCGCGCCTACGGTGGGTGCGAGCACCTCTGTCGGAGCACCATCCCGTAAGGGTGGTGATGGCCGGGCTAGAACCAAAGCGAAGCGGTGCGTCGCACGGTGCCAATGACATCGCCTGACCGCTCAACCTGCGCATCGTGCGTCGCACCTGGCGTAGAGGCAGCGAGGGGTTATCCTCGTCACCCGCCGCGTGCGTCGCACTGGCCGTGCGTTGTGCGCACGCTGGATTGTGTTGGGCCAGTGCGACGCACGCGCTCGCGCAAGCAATCCTGGTAATCCCTGAATCCCACGAATCCCCGTTCAGACAGCAGAAGCTTTGGCAAGGCAAACCACTCGCTCACGCTCGTGGCTCAGATGGAGGGCGTTGCGCCTCGCTTTAACGCTGCTGTTTCAGATAGGTTTCGACTTCGGCGAGGCTGCGCGCGTCCAACAGGAAGGTGCTGAGCGCCTCCAATTGGTCCAGCGATAGGCGATCCAAGTGGCGCGAGATGCTTGCCGGCAGCGGGCCAATCTGATGTTGAAGTTGCCTGGTGACCAGCCGGCGCGCCTCGACCGTCATGCCCTTCTGCTCACCTTGGAGCTCTCCTTGTTGGATCAACTCTTCCACCCAGCTTGTCATCAAAGTCTCCTTGTCTTCCACTGCCGCAGCCTGCAGCGCCTGCCTAAGCGCCGGGACGGTCACGTCTTTGCGCACGCTCGTGATGTAGCGCAACACGGTATTGACATATTCTACGGCCAGATACTCCCTTGTCAACTGCGCCAGCCACTTGACCAGGAGCGGCAACTGCGCCAGAAAGTCGGGTTTGAGGATGGCGCGCAGGACCAATAACGCCACCCGCAAATAGAGCGTGCCGTCCAATGCGGGCTGGTCCGGCGCCGTGAGGTTGTTGAGTTGGTAGATGAACGTCGGCCAGTACGGGCGCATAGTCTCCGGCCCCCGGAACAGTTCCGCCATCGCAAACGGCTCGCGCCATGCGTCCGCACCGTGATAGATCACGATCGGGAGAATGGGGGTTGGTAACGCCGTGCGGGACTCGCGCAGCCCCTGCTCCCAGATCCGGACCATGTACCGCAGCATGTGCAACGCCATAAGCGGCTGCGGGTAGCTCTTGTGCTCAAAGAGGACGTAGACGAAGGCCTGGCTTTGATCCGTCAGTTGCACGGCATAGAGCAGATCGGCGAATTGCTGCCTGAACTCCTCGTCGATAAAGGAGTCCTTGCGCAGAGCTAGCGTAGATAGGTCCAACTCCGCGATAACGGCCGGAGGCAGAAACTGCTGGAGGAACTCGCCCGTCAACTCGGGACGGGCGAAGACCGCTTTGAAGAAACTATCGTGTGGGTTCTTGCTCACCGCCATCGGGTCTGCCGCCTTTCCGCTGGAAGAACTGATTTATTCTGATCGTAGCAGAAAGTGGGTGCGTTGGATCTACAGCAAACCTCTAGAGTTTTGTGCCGCAAGCCCTGCATTGGGGTTCGGCGCGGTGCAGTGCCAGGCCACAGCCAGGCGGTGCGTCGCACGGTGCCAATGCTGGTGGCCGAACGCACAACCGGTGCACCGTGCGTCGCACCTGGCGCAGAGGCAGCAAGGGGGATCCTCGTCACCAGGCGCGGGCGTCCCTACCGCCCCACTCCGCCTGGCCGTGCGTTGTGCGAGAGGGGATGGTGTTGGGCCAGGACCGACGCCGCGCCAAAGCCAAAGCACCTGCCACCCGGAACCCAAAATTTGGACAGCCAGCCCGGTGCCGCGGCTTGGCGAACCACTTACTCACGTGCGTGGCTCTGATACGCAGCACCGTTGGCCAGATTGACCGCACCAACTATTGGTAATACTTGATGCCGCCAGTATAGGGTGCAAGCATTTGACGCCCCCACCGTTCCCCTCTAAACTAAACAACGGGGCAGGTGTTATCAGCACCTACCCCGTGTTCCACTGCTGAGGGCACAGCAGCGGAGTCGAGCGCATTGTAGCGCATCCCCTCCACGAATGCACCCCCTTGGCAGACCAAACCCGCACCGTATGGGTCTGCGCATGAAACTCACCGGCAAACAAATCGAACAAGTCCGCAACGCCCTGCTGTCGGGCTACCCCGACAAGGCCGATCTGCGCATGCTGGTGCGCATCGAGCTTGACGAGAACCTCGAAGCCATTGCGGACGGGGAGAACCTGCGCGTCGTTGTCTTCAACTTGGTCAGTTGGGCCGAGCAGACCGGGCGCCTCGACGCCGTGATTCAAGGCGCCTACCGGCAGAATCCCGGCAACCCGGCCCTCAAGCAGTTGGCGCAGGACGCCGCCGGCTGGGGGGCGCCGGCGCCGAGTACACCACGCGTCACCACGGCCGGGCCGGCGTCCATTGACGTTTTTCTCAGCTACAGCCGGCAGGACGCCGCGGCCATGCGCGAGGTGCAAAGCGTCTTGCGTGACGCGGGCTTTGCGGTCTGGACGGACGAAGGGCTGGAGCCGGGGACGCCCAGTTGGCAGGCCGCCATTGCCGAAGCGATCGGGCAGAGCCAGGCGTTGGTGGTTTTGCTCTCGCCCACCGCCAAAGTCTCCGCATGGGTCAATAAAGAAATTAGCTTTGCGCAGGTGCACGATAAGCGCATCTTCCCGCTGCTGGTCGCGGGCGAGCCGACCACCGCGGTGCCGATCAGCCTGATTGACGTGCAGTGGGTGGACGGGCGCCGCGGGGTGCGAGGGGCGGCGGCGGACGGGTTGCGCCCGGCATTGGCGCGCCAGCTCGGGCGGAGGCCGGTGGCGCCTTCAACGCCAGTCCCTTCGATTGGGTGACGATCCCGGCCGGCGAATTTCTGATGGGGAGCGACAAGGCAGAAGGATAAGGGCGCGCAGGATAACGAAACGCCGCAGCACAAGTTCTACCTGCCGGAATTCCGCATCGCCCGCGTACCGGTTACAAACGCGCAGTTCGCCGCGTTCGTGCAGGCCACCAGCTATCGCACCACCGCCGAGGAAAAGGGATCGGCGCGTGCAAAAGCAAGATCATCCGGTGGTCACAGTCTCTTGGTATGACGCCCAGGCTTTCTGCCAGTGGGCGGGGGTGCGGTTGCCGACTGAAGCGGAATGGGAGAAGGCGGCGCGCGGGACCGACGGGCGGATCTGGCCGTGGGGCAATGCGCCGCCGACGGCAAACCACGGCAATTTCAACATGAATGTGGGGACACGACGCCGGTGGGGAACGTACCCGCAAGGGGCAAGTCCCTCCGGGGTGCTGGATATGGCGGGCAATGTATGGGAATGGACGGCGACGAAGTGGGTTGAAAACTACCAGAACTACCAGCCGGATGATGGGCCGGAGGGGATGCGCCGCGCATCCTGCGGGGCGGTTCGTGGTACTTCCATCCGGGGATCGCTGCTGCGTCGTTCCGCTCAGGGACGATCCTGGACCCTCATCGTCACTGCGGTTTTCGCTTGGTGGTGTCGTCGTCCCCATCTAGCTCTGCACTCTGATCCCTCTGATCTCCGCACTCTGATTCTGGCGGGGGTGCAGGGGGCGCAGCGCCCCTGCATGGTATCCCGGCGTCAGCCGGGCGCATTTCTGAACCGCCGCGCCCACCCCATCCATCCCGCGTGTCCCAACAGCCCGCCGGCGTGCTGCACTTCGTCGAGGACAGTCTTTTCCGGCAGATGATCGAGGAAGCCCACCGGGTCAGCGAGCGCGCCGGCGCGTTGCACGTCATCGTCAAAAGTAATATAACCGTACCCACGGGCGTCGCCCACCAGGCGCGCCCCGTGCACCAAGACCACCGGCGTATAAAAAAACGTCCCCGGCACTACCCGCCCAGTCACGGGGGCGGCAGGCTGAATGGGTCAAGGCGGGCAGTGCCGGGGACGGGGTGGACGACCTTGCCGCAGCAAGGCGAACCACTTACTCACGTGCGTGGCTCTGATTGGCGTGCGGCGCTGATGGGCGTAGAACCACCTACTCACGTGCGTGGCTCTGATTGACGTGCGTGGCGCTGATGGGCACGAACCACTTACTCACGTGCGTGGCTCTGATTGACGTGCGTGGCGCTGATGGGCACGAACCACTTACTCACGTGCGTGGCTCTGTTTTTCACGTGCGGGGCGCTGATTGGTATGGGCAAGTACAAAGATCCCGGCTCCCGGCGCCTTGGCCCCTGTACGTCATTGACGAAAGGCGCCGGCGCCGGGAGCCGGGATCTTAATCTGCACATATCAGGCGTTGCGCAGCGGCGCGTCATACTTGCGGTATGGCGCGCTCAAAATCGGCAAGGCTATTGCAGTCAACCAAGGTGTGGAGTAATCTCTCTAGAATATCCGGATCGGTGATCTGGCTGATCGTAGGCAGCAGCGCCAACCCAGCATCACCGAACTTGAGTTTTAAGCCAACCTCGAGGCCAGTCAAGAGCCCTCCTTGTCGCCACTTGTTGACCCACTTGTTGACCCACTTGTTGACCCTTTGCGAGCGCCTTGCGCTCCAGGGTGCTGATGTATGTCATCGGTTCTTGCTCCTTCATGGCGGCAATCTTTTCCTCGTACAATGGCTCCATCGCGATGGACAATTGCAGCAACCAGTCAATGAGCTGTCATATTCATCAGCTTTTTCGTCCATCGGGGTCCGCCTTGCGTTGGCGCCGCCCGCGGTGCTGTCGAGTATAGCACAGTACAGCCGGCGCGTCTGTGGTGATCGTCACATCCACGATAGCACGAAATGGAGCGGAGAAACTACGAAAAAACTATGGAAAAGTTGGCGGCAAGGGGCAAGGAGGGGTTCATTGGTGGCCACCAAGCGCTGCTATAAACAGCGCCTACGGTAGGTGCGGGCACTCCGTCAGATCACCATCCCGTGAGGGTGGTGCTCCCCCCGTCCCGCCGGCGCGGCGACGTACGGGAAATTCGTCTCTGGGCTCAGTCCACGTAGGTGGACTTCAGCGGCTAGCCGAGACCTCGGTCTTCGGAGCAAAGCCAAAGCCGCCGTGCAAGCAACCTTCCCGCTGCGGATACCCTACGTTCGCCCTGGACGGTGGGGGGCGGGTGCATCGATGACCCCGGACACGGCCATGCCGTTGTCCCTACGATAGGCGTCGGCGTCGATGACCCCGGACACGGCCATGCCGTTGTCCCTACGTTCGCCCTGGAGGTTGGGGCGGATACCGATGACCCTGGACACGGCCATGCCGATGTCCCACGTTCCCTGGACGGTGGGGGCGGATGCATCGATGACCCCGGACATGGCCATGCCGTTGTCCCTACGATCGCCCTGGACGGTGGGGGGCGGATGCATCGATGACCCCGGACACGGCCATGCCGTTGTCCCTACGATCGCCCTGGACGGTGGCGAGGGTGATGCATCGATTACCACGGACACGGCCATGCCGATGTCCACGTTCGCGCTGGACGGTGGCGAGGGTGATGCATCGATGACCCCGGACACGGCGGTGCAATGACCCAGCGCCGGCCATGGATGATGTCGTTACACGCTCTACATCCAGGCACTTCCAGTAACTAATTCCGTGACAAATTGCAGTTGGCCACCGATCGCAGCCTCTGCCGTTTTCAAATCATAGGCAGTTTGAAGATTGAGCCAGTACTGAGGCGTCTGACCGAGCGCACGCCCGAACAACAAGGCCAGCTCCGCCGTGACTGGTCGCGAGCCATGCACGATATGCGACACGCGCATCGGGGATATACCGATCGCACGTGCAAACGCTGCCTGAGACACGCCAAGTTCTTCTAACGTCTCCCGTAGGAACACGCCTGGGTGGATTGCTGGCAGATTACTGTGGATCATAGTAATTTCACCCTAATGATAATCAACGACTTCAACGTCATCCGCGTCCCCATGATCGAAACGAAAGCAGAGACGCCACTGATCGTTGATACGAATACTCCACTGGCCAGCACGGTCTCGACTCAGTGACTCAAGTCGATTTGACGGCGGCATCCGCAGATCCTCAACCTGTGTCGCCGCATCAAGTTGCGTCAAGCGCATCGCTGCGCGAGCAAGAATATCTGCCGGTAATCGTCGCGACTTGCCCGTGGCAAAGAATCGTTCCGTCTCGCTGTCTGCAAACGACCGAATCATGTAGAATATGATAAACAATTTGTTTAGCAAAGTCAATGCGGGAGGATTTCCGGATTCCCTTGTGTTCACCCACCCCGCTGCCTCTGCGAGATCCCCAACGGCCCAGTATTTTACGAGCTTACGCGCCTACACCCTATACTCCTATCCCCACTAACACCACGACGGTCAATATCGAAACCGCCGCCACGCCCGCCATTGCGCCCGCCAGTAGGGCAAAACGGCGCCATCGATCTCCGGCGGGCTCACGCGCAAGCGCCGTCTCCGGTTGCGGTGCGCTGGGCGCCGGGGCTAGAGATACGTCCCTTGCCCCCACCTCAGGCAGGTCATCCTGCAATGAAAGACACGTCTTATTGATTGCGCTGGCGAACTCGCTCGCGCTCTGAAAGCGATCGGCCGGCTCCTTGGCGAGCGCCATGACCAACAGCGCCTCCACCGTAACCGGCAACGCCGGGTTGACCTCCCGCGGAAACGGCAGAGGATCATTGGTCAGTTTCATCATCATGCTGTACGGCGTGTTCGCGACATAGGGAGGCTTTCCGGTGAGCATTTCGTAGAGCACCACACCCAGGCTGTAGATATCGGAACGCGCATCGCACGTTTCTCCGCGCACGGCCTCGGGACTCATGTAGGTTGGCGTTCCCACCATGGCGCCGGTTACGGTCAAATTGGCGTGGTCATCCATACAGAGCCGCGCCAGCCCAAAGTCCGTCAACACGGCATGTTGGGCCTCGCTGTCCGCAAACAATACGTTCGCGGGTTTGATGTCGCGGTGGATGACGCCGGCACGATGGGCATAATCGAGGGCAGTGGCCAACTGTGTACCGATGCGGAGCGCATCATCGACCGTTACTGGCCTCTGCGCCCGCAAAAAGTCGCCCAGGGTTCCCCCAGGAAGGTAGTCCATGACAATGTAGTAGCGCTCCTCGTCATGCCCGGCATCAATGATTCTTACGATGTTTGGATGAAGTAAGTTGCCCGCAGCCCGCGCCTCACGCTGAAAGCGCACGACGAAGTCTGCCGTGGATGCAAGATGGCAGTGGAGGATCTTGACAACCACCTGCCGCTCCACATCGGGCTGATACGCGCGATAGACTTCTGCCATCCCCCCTTGCCCGAGCCGTTCCACCAGTTGATATTTGCCACCACACGTCCTATCATATCCGTCATGTTTTGCCTCCTGCCGGCTATTTTTTAAGTAATTCCCAGGTCAAGTGCCTACGCAAGTTGACTTAAAAACTGCCAGTCACCAACACGCAGTTCATCCATCTGCATCGAGACATCTACTTGCTGTTTGAGCGCCGCGATGACACCAGGCGCGTCCTCCGGATACCCCAGCAGGATTGCGCCGGCAATCTTTCCGCCATTGACGATGAGCTTGCGATAGCGCTGCGCCTCGCCATCCTCCAGTGCAATCACAGCATCTTGCTCCGGCTGCACCTGGATCCGCCCAACCGATGTCAGATCAATCCCAACCACCTTCAGCAGGGTTACAGGAGGAGTCTCCGTGTAGGTGGCGGCCGGTGCATCTGGTGCAGCCACGGCATTGTTGGCCGCAACCTCGGCCTGGCTCACCGCCACCGGCCACAACCCGTAGAGCTTGCCGTCATACTCGGCGACATCGCCGGCAGCAAAAACATGCGGATCACTGGTGCGCATCTGCTCATCGACCAGGACGCCCTGTGCGACAGACAACCCGATTTCACGCGCGAGTTCCAAATCGGGCCGGATCCCTGCCGCGACCAGCAGCAGGTCACACGCCAATTCGCGGCCGTCAGCCAGGGTCACCTTTTCGAGCGCGGCTTTGCTGCTGCCTGCCGCCATATTCGCCACTTCCGCCTCCATCAGCATGTGCAGGCCCATTTGTGCCAGGTTGTTTCGCAGGATTTCGGCGCCGCGGCCGTCGAGTTGCCGCGTGAGCAATGCAGCGGAGCGCTCCAGTACCGTAACTTCGAGTCCCAGTTTCAGCAGACCATACGCTGCCTCCAGACCAAGCAGCCCGCCGCCCGCGACGACCGCTCGCTGTGCACCATGTTCCTGCACATAGGCGCGAATGGCCATTGCGTCCTCGGCGGTGCGCAACACAAAACTACCCGGCATGCCAAAGCCTTCGATGGGGGGCAGAAAGCTTTGGCTGCCCGTCGTGAGGATCAGGCGATCATATGGAAGGGATTCGCCAGTGCCGAGCACTACTGTGCGGTTGGTAGGGTCGACTCTTGTAACGTGTGTGTTCAGCCAGCAGGTAATATTGAAATCCTCGTACCATTGGTCCGGCAGCAGATAAAGTCCCTGCATGGCAGAACGGCCATAGATCAGCCGGGTGATGCCCATCCGGTTATAGAGGTGATGGCGCTCACGACCAATCAAATGGATTTCGCATTTCGGGTGCCGCCGGCGAATGTGATCGGCGGCAGTGACCCCGGCAATCCCGTTGCCGACGATCACGACGCGCTTGACTTCCGCGTCGTATTTGAACCCCGCAACGATGCTGCTGCGGTACACATCAGGCTTCTCCGGCGTTAAAGCCACCTTGACGTCGCCACGGACACGCGCCATACAGGCCATGCGTGTGTGTGGGCCAAGTCCAAGCCGTTCCAGCGTGGTCTTCTCTTCTGCTCCCACCTTGGAAAGGTTTTCCATCCCCGCTTTGATGCAGACCGGATCTGCGCCGCATAGCCCCATCCGGCACCCGGCTTCAATTGGGAGGCCATGACTCTCACAAATTTCCAATAGGGTCTTGTTCTTCTCAACCGTGATGCGTTTGCCCTCAGGTTCCACCGTCACCACGGGGTGAGCAACGGTTGCGCTCTTTGCTCCTGCCATCACTTGTGACGGCGCTTCGTGCTGGGTCGCCGGTGCAAGTGCCAATTCAAAGTAGGTGGCTTCTTTGCGGAAAGTGCGGTCGAGCCAGATCAGCGTTAACCCAAGGACCAGTGCACGCAGCGACCAAACAAACCAGTCCGGAGGCGGTGTTGAGATTAGTTTGCCCAGCGTTACGGCATTAAACCAGTAGAACGTATTCAGCGCGATTGCACCGTACAACACGGAAATCTTGTTGTCTGACACTTTGGTCAGCGACTCCAACAGGAAATAGGATCCCAGACTCACGAGGCTGGTGAATGTCATCACCGCAAAGGTCTGCCATGCCACGACGTCCGGTGGATTTGGCGCAAGGAAGAAACCAAGAATGAAGCCAGGAAAGAGTCCCACAAACACCTTGCGATAGGCGGCAAATTGAGGGTTCCGGATCGTGAAAATCTGCCAGCAAGGCATATTTCGGGCTCAGGTCATAGCAGTTCTTCGTGCAGCCCAGGCAGGGTTGGCAATGTGCGTGGGGGACGGAGACAAAGGGAGTCTGGCCGTAGACGCGCTGGACGGGGAGCAGCGGGCAGATGCTGCTGCACCAGCCACTTTTGCCTTTGTACAGACTGCCCATCAGGAGTGCAGTGCCCAGCGCAGCCAGAATCAGTAGTGCCAGCGCCGGCCCGTTCTGATTGAAGATGACCTTGCGGCTTGCAGCGAGCACCAAGAATAAGCCCACTGCAATGACAAAACTGTATTCCTGCCACCAACGTGGGAGGGTGAGGCCGCGGCTGAATTTGAACATGCGTGGTGTCTGGTTCAACGCGGCCATCGGGCAGATATTGCGCCACAATCCCGGCGCCACAAAGAACAACAGGGGAACCATTGGGATGAAAGCGCCCCAAAAGACGCGCAGCCCAAGCGCGGGCCGCACAATGAGGACGACCGCTGTCCCCAGCGCAATGCCCACGCTGCAGATTCGAAGTACATACCAGACCGGCATCGGGATCGAAAAGGATCTTCCCGTCCACCCTGCACGCCGGCGCGGCGCAGCACGCCGCCATCGTCCCATCACAGCCGGACTCACCACGAGTCCGATCGTCATGATCGCCAGCAGGATGGCGATGGCGGGGAGGCTCAACCCACCGGTCACTGCCGCCAACCAAGTAACCATACCTGGCGCCCAGGTCACCCCTGCGCCCGGCGGTGATGGTGTGATCGGCGCATCCGTGCTGGGGGCTTCCGTTTTTGACTCGCGCATAAGGCGCGACGCATGCGTACTCGTCGCCACATCCTGGCGCGCCGCCAAGGCATCCTGCCCGTTCGCGCGGTGATTGAGGGGTGCCGGTGCGCTTGCCGGCGACTGCGCCGGCAAGTACACGATTTCGGCGGGATCAAGTGACGCTTTCACCCAGACTGGCAGCGTAGCGCTTACGCCCACAAACCAGTCGGAGATGCCGGATAGGAGGGCCGGCGCGGCGGCTGACAAGTGCGTCAATGCATTGGCATCGGCGGGACGGGGCAGTGTGTCGTGCGCAGAAGCCGGGTGAAGCCTGAGCGCCGCCAGTTGCATCGCTGGGCCATATTCGTCTTTGCCGGTGAAGACCACCCGAATCCGATAATCGCCTTCCAATAGTTCCGGCGGCAACTGAAAACGCGCGTCGCCGTTGGCATCGGTCATGCCGTCGATCTCCAGCGCATGGTCTACAAAGAGCACGACCGGTGCGTTGCCGATCTCGTTGCCGTTGAGGCTAGTCAACCGGACTGGAATGACGGAACCACGCGGCAGCATACCCGGAGAGCGAAGTGCCAGGGCGACAGGTTTACCCGCCACCTGCACCATGCCTCGTGGTGCGTTAGCCGGCGCGTCCGCAACGTCGACGTCGATGTTTGCACGCTGAACTGCCGTCATGGCGCCGTTCGCATCCACGTCGGCGAGTCCAGGCGTCAGTGGTGGCTGCATTGTCAGTTGCGATGTGGCAGTCGCAGGTTGCCAATTGGGATTCCCTACAAAGCGAAATCGTAGATCATAGCCACCTTCAAGCAGTTCACCGGGAAGTTCGAATGTGGCGATGCCCTGAGCGTCCGTTCGTGCGCGAAGTTCGAGAAAATTATCGACGCGTAGTAACATCTCCGCATTGGCGAGGGGCTTGCCCACCTCTGTCATTAGGCTTGCGGTCACTACTGAGTGTTCTTCGTGATGCCGCATGTAGGAAGGGGCCACCGTCAGGACGATTGGTTCTGTACGGTTGATGACCCCGATGGTCTGCGCTGTTGCCGGCAATGGCGCGCGCAAAATCAATGTGCTCGCAACGATCACACAGGTCAGAACACTTGCTGCTTGATGGATGGGTTTCATATGCCCGCCTTTCGTGTCATCCACGTCCCCCAAAATCAGGGATTGGTTGGGTGCTCTCGGCAATGGTGGGCTGCGAAGAAAGAGCGATATGAAAGACATAGTGGACAATATCGCGGGGAAAAATTCAGATAAATACGACTATTCGCGTATTCTTTGTTGTCGCTAAAACAACGAAAGGTGGGGGTAGGTTAGGAGTAGGGGAATCGTGGTGCGAATTACGAATTACGTGCCACGTAATTTGTGACTCGTCATTCGTAATTCATTCACCTTCTCATTACGACCAGCCGTTCATCCCCGCGTGTGATCGCATTGATCGTCCACACGAGCGGGGAAATCAGCCGGTGAAAACGGCGTAGGGCGGGGGGCATTTCGGCGGGCGCAAGGGCGCGAAAGCCAAAGCGGTGGTAGTACGTTTCGTTGTGGGCGGCGCAGCGCAGGTAGAGTGTTCCTGCTTCCATCGAGATCAGCGTCCAGACAATGGCTGAACCGATGTTAGTCCCTTGGTGATCGGGCCCAACCGCCAGCGAGGCAAGTTCACGCGTGCCGTCCCTTAGCGTCTTGATCTGGCCGATGCCGGCCACCTTGCCCGCAGCTTCGGCAACGATAAAGCGCTCCCAGTGCAGGCTCCGTGGATTGAGGCGAGCTTGGCGGATCAGCCGTTTGATGATCGGCTGATCCGCCGCCGTAGCCGCTCGTAGATAGGTGTTGGCCATGTGCTCGATTCGTCTCTGCTACCGTGGCGCCTGAACACCGGCCACGATGCGCCGCAGCACTGCGTCCGCATCCAAGCCTTCGATCTCGGCTTCGGGACGCAAAATAATCCGATGGCGATAGATGGGTAGGATGATGTGTTTGACATCGTCCGGCGTTACGTAGCTCCGCCCTTGCAGTGCCGCGTAGGTCTTGGCCGCAAGCAGCGAGGCAATGCTGGCGCGCGGGCTGGCGCCCAGAATGAGATCCTGGCTCTGTCTGGAGGCCTGGGCAATCTGCGTGATGTAGGCAAAAATGCCCTCCTCGACGGTCACCCCCCGGATCTCCGCCTGGATCGCCGGCAGATCGGCAATCTGCACGACGGGCTGAATGCCGGCGGCATCGATGTCGTGCGCATCAAATCCGGCATGGTAGCGCCGAAGAATTTCCTGCTCTTGCGCGGCAGGCGGGTAACCGACCAGCACCTTGAAGAGAAACCGGTCCAGTTGCGCTTCCGGCAGTGGATAGGTGCCTTCGTACTCCACCGGGTTTTGCGTCGCCAGCACCATAAAGGGGGGTGGCAGCGTGTGGCGCTGGCCTTCGATTGTCACCTGGCGCTCTTCCATCGCCTCCAGCAGCGCTGACTGGGTCTTGGCGGGCGCACGATTGATCTCATCGGCCAGTACAATATTGGTGAAGATCGGCCCGCGCTTCAGATAGAAGGAGCCTTTGTTGATCTCAAAGACTTCGGTGCCAACCACGTCGCTTGGCATCAAGTCGGCCGTAAACTGGATGCGGCCGAACTCAGCATCGATCAGGCGCGCCAGTGTCTTGGCAAGGAGCGTCTTGGCAACGCCGGGCACCCCCTCCAGCAGCACGTGACCACCGCTCAGGAATGCGATGACGATCTGCTCAAAACCTCTTCCTGACCAACGATTACCTTCGCGGCCTGGGTCTGCATTTCGGTGTAAAGTTGTGACAAGGTCACGATGATTTCCTTTGTCTGGCAAGCAATTGATCAATTTGTGCGGCCAACTCAACCAGCCGGCGGTCGTCTGGCTTGGCATCCAACGCCTTCAATAGATCACGGATCTCAGCGACTTCTTCGTGGCTCAGTGGGGGATCGGTTGCGCGCAGCCGCTCGACAAACTGAACATCCGCGATATCCGCGCTGATGGGCCGCAGGTGGGAAAGCCCCCGTTTGAGGCGCTGCTTCTGGTAGTGGGCAACATCACCGGAAAGACGCGCGCGCCGCATCAGTCCGGCCATGGCATGCACATATTCCGCTGCCTCCCGCTGCTTCTGTTCCGCTACGGAGCGCACAGGCGGCCCCAACCGCCGGCCCTGGAGGACTAGATACAAACCGGTGACGCCCAGGGCGAGGGCCGTCGCCCATCCGGTGGGCGTGCGGTACAACCAATCCTGCAGCGACCGGATGCGTTCGCCCACGCGACTGAGCCCAAACTGGTGGAAGGTGTCGAAGACAATCACCGCGCCGTCCGGCACTGTCCGCAGGATGGGTGGCAGCAGGTCACCCTGTCCATCGTCTTGTAGCCCACGATTCGACATCCCAAATGACTGAGCCAGATGCCACACTTCACCTTCACCAACCGGTTGCACCGCAACGACCGGCGCGCCGTCGTCACCACGCAGTACGGTGACCGCAGTGGGAGTGTCCCGCAGATCCAGCGCCGCCTGTGGGGCCAACCAGTCGCCTTCAACCTGTCGTGGGCCGGAACCTAGCAACGGCTGCACCTGCGTGCCCATCGTTCCATAGCTGTCTCGTGTCAAGGGTGCGACCCCGAACGTTTCGACAAGGGCGGCGTCCATACGGTCGGGACCGACGATCACCAGCGTGTTGCCCGCTTCGACCCAGGTGCGCAGGTGCTGCGCATCCGCTTCAGTGTAGGTCAATTGATTGGGATAGACGAACATCAACGCAGCCTTGTCGGACCAGCCAAACACCAGTCCATCGTTGCGCCGGACCTGATAGCCCAATGCTTCAAGCCAGAGGGCCAACCCGCGCGCCCGCTTGGCTCACTCGACGCCGGATCGAAGGCCTGCGGCTCCTGTTGCGGTGCCAAAACCGAGCTTACCACGAGCAACACCAGCAACAGCAGGATGACCACGATCCAACGCATGTCGCGCCAGTTCCAACGGGCATGTCCTGCTTGTACGGAGGATGCGACGCCACGCGACATACCAAACTAGTCCTTTTCCCGCGTGACAACCTTGTTCAACGCTTCGATTGAGGCGCCGTAGCTGGTAAAGGCCGCAGCATCCGGTTCATGCATCCCGTACCAGACCTCGTCGAATGTGTCCACAACGGGTTGGAGATGAGGACGAACGGGATGGTTGTTGGGGACACGCGCCAGCATTTCGCGATTGGTGAGGCTGCGATCGACAACCACCAATCCGCGTTCCTCCATGGTGAGTAGCGCGCTCCAAGCAGAGCTGGCGTACGGCCTGCCGGAAATCACCGGCTTCGGCAAGCCGGGCTGCGCGCGTCCGTGCCGCTTGCGGGCTCTGCGGCCAGGAATCGGCGTTTTCTTCGGTGGCTTTGAAACGGAAGTCTGGTACGAAATCCTCAAGCAAACCGCGCAGCAGATAGACCAGGAGCGCCAGGATGCCGATCCCACCAATGGCAGCCAGGACTCTGCCCAGCACCTCAACCACTTCCATGCCCCATGGCCTCATCGTAGCGGCGCCCGGCTGAGGCGAGGGTAGACGGTTGCCCAACCACTCGTTCAACCAGCGCAATGCCCGCTGCAACCAGGAGGTCTGCGGTCCAAAGCTGGGGTCGGCCAGGACGCGTTCGAGGGCTGCGATCCGTGCTACTGCGTCGTCGCTGGGAATTGCATCGAGCTGGTCCATGACAAGTTTGACTCGCGCCAACGCCTCGCCGGGAGCAAGCACCTCGGTGCGCCCCCCAAGCAAAGGGGAAAGTTCGATTTGCTCGCCATTGGGAAGCACCACCGTCGACCAGGGATCCAGCAGCGTGCGCGCAGCGTCGAGTTCGCTTTCACCGGCGCCGGGCTGCACCAGCAGCGCACGCACATCGTTCAGCACTGCGCGGTAGGCACCCAACGTCGGCAACCCGGCTCCAGACCGGCTTCGTCATTGCATGGCTTCCGGCTGGGCTACATTGGTGTCCTGCTCCGCAATTGCCTGGACACGCAGTTCCAAGTCAAGATTTTCTTTGCGGACACGCAGATCGTAATAATAGAGTGCCATCGCGATCGCATTGAACGGCATCCAGAAGATTGAAAACAGATACGCGGCCAACGACGAGCCGATCCGTACGATTTCGGCCCACTCCGGCGGCACAAAGACGGCAGCGAAGCCTACGATCAAAAGGGGCACATAGAAGAACACAAATGAGAGCAGCCCGAGCAGGATGCTATAGACCGCCGATCGCCAGAAGAGACCATCCGTCAAGCCCCAACTGCGGCCCAGGGCTTCGGTTGGTCCTGCACGCTCGGCGACGACGGCGACGCCGCCCACTATCCAGCGCACCGCCAAAAATACGATCGCAGCAAACGTGATGGGGATGGCGAGCAAGGCCAATGGGAAAAACGCGAATGAGATGAAAGCGGCCGGCAGCATGATGCCGCCGATCGCCAGTGCCACCAGGATCCCCATGCCGAAGTAGCTCCAGAAGCGTCCCATCGCACCGCCAACACTTTGCCCGATGGTCAACTCCAGGTCGGCGAGTGCACCGAGCGCATAAACAAGCAGTGTAATGCCAGCAATAAATGTTGCAATCTGCCCGCCAAACGAGAGGATATTGGCGATATCCGATTCGGGCGCCAGGATGCCCGGAAAGGCGAAAAGCAGCGCAATGATGGTGAAGAGTGCAGAAATCAGAACGAGCTTGCCAAAGCGGAGACGATAGAGGCGAAAGGCCGCATCCAACAATTCGGTTAACGAACGTCCACCATCCCGAAATAGATCACGGAGCATGGATCCATCCCCTTTCCCGGCGTACCGGTCTGGCTTTAGCGTTTGACTGCTGATTCCTTCAATCGATCCGGATCGATGCGTACTGTGACCGCATCGGCGAGGTCGAGATAGCCATCGCGAAGTGGGATTGCCCGCTCGACGATATCTTCTTTCAGCTTCAAAAAGAAACTCAGTTCGGATGGGTGTTCGATGCCTGGAAGCGCCGCAAAGATCGCCGCGCGCGCGGTGCCAATGCCACTTCCGGCCTGAGACCCCACCATGATGCCTTTGCCTGCGGTGCCCGCCATGGCCAGCATCTCCCAATGATTCGGTGTAACCCGTCCGCGGCGTCTTGATGTTTAGAATGGCGAACGTGTCCATCTCCAGTTCGCGCACCAGATCGCGCGCGGTAAAGGTGCTATCATCGGCAATGATGGGGAGTTGGGCGCCCCGCTGAAGCGCAGCACGCTCGCGAATCAACTCGACCGGCAGCGGTTCTTCACAGTAGAGCAATCCGATTTCGCGCAACTGCGCCAGCCGGCTTTCTGCCTCGCGTGCCGCAAAACATTCGTTGGCGTCCGCATAGAGCGCCACACTGTCCCCAAACATCTGCTGCAAGTCATGCACTCGCGCCAGATCCTCATCCCAGTCGCGTCCAACTTTTACCTTGAGCACACGGACGCCTGCGGCGACAACGCGCTCCGCTTCGGCCAGCACGGTGTCGCGGTCGCCGATGCCCAGGATATAGCTCACGCGGACCCGCGCTTGTGTACTGCCAAGATGCTGCGCCAGATTGATGCCTTCACTGTGTGCAAGTGCATCGTGGAGCGCCATGTCGATGGCCCCACGGGCCGTGTGGTTGTTCTTTACCTGCTGCAGTATAGCCGGCGCTGTTGACGCCGGCTTGCCGATCAGGCGCGGGGCCAGTTCGGTGTCGATGATGCTGACAATGCCGTATTCGGTTTCGCCGTAGATGGTGGGGCGAGGGGGCGCCTCAGCCACCCCTTCGCTGCCGTCGTCGAGTGTCACCTGCACAAGGACATGCCGCGCCTCTGCCATCCGGCTGTGTTTGCCCCACTGCAACTCGCCGTGCATTGGGAGGCGAAAGATGGTTGTGGTGATGGAAGCGATTTTAGGAGTCATAGGCGGGTGTTACGTGCCTTGTGTTGCGTAACGCAAGACTTGAGATTAGAGATTAGAGATCTGAGAACACGTTACACGAAACATGTGCTACCGTCCTCGCACGAGTTCAGTAATTTCTCTTGCCACCGCTTCAGGGTTCAGTTGCACCGTGTCGACCACGCGGGTGCGGTCCGGCGCAACTGCCAACAACGCAGCAGTGGTGGCGGCCGGGTCGTAGTTCCGGCGCTCTTCGATGACGATGTCCAGCCCCTTGCGCAGGTCACTTGCAGTGGTGACGCCGCTGCGCACCAGCTCCAGGAGCACTTGCTCTTCATCCGGGCTGAAGAAACCAGTTGCCGCAGATGCATAGATGTCGGCAAAGCGGTGGATGTGGTCCAGGGAGGGGTTCTCAACCGTGGCGCCGCCGATTTGGTCAAACGGATCTCCCCGCCCGGCCAGGCGCGAAACGCGCACCACATCAGGCGCGTTGAGTACAGCAAAGCGTGCCGATGGCAGGAGCGTTGCCGCATGTGTGACTTCGTTTTCGCCGCGCAGCCCGTCAAAAAGCAGCAGTTCCGGGAGCACCTGCGGGTCGATCCAGAGTTGGGAGAGGGCATAGGCCATCCCGCCAGGATACTGCTCCCGATAGGCCCGTGTGTAGGCAAAGCGCTGCTTGCGATCCTGCACAGGGGTGACTTCAAGCCCGGCTTGGGCCTGCATCATGGAAATGATCAACCGATCGGTGAGGTCGCGCCGATCGGGAAGCAGGTGGTGCGCAAGCCCCACTTCGTCCAGTGCAACAAGTGCCGTGCTCTTGCCGGCGCCGGTGACGCCAACCAGGACGAGCAGGGCACAGTCAGCGATAGACCGCCAGCCGGCGGGCGCCGGCACACCAGCACCAACGCCCACGGCCAGCAGCAGAAAGGGCAAGGTTTGCGGAGGAGTCACAGTTCTCTCACCCTACTTTGTTATCAACCTTCTTCGTGGTTGATGACAACCTTTAGGATCTTATCACCCTGGCGAATCTTGTTGACGACATCCTGTCCCTCGGTCACCTTGCCAAAGACGGTGTGTTTGCCGTCGAGGTGGGGTTGAGGGGAATGCGTGATAAAAAATTGGCTGCCGTTGGTGTTCGGGCCGGCATTGGCCATCGAGAGTACGCCGGTTTCATGCTTGAGCGGGTTGCCGCGGAGCTCATCCTCAAATTTATACCCAGGGCCGCCGCGGCCGGTGCCGGTCGGGTCGCCGCCCTGGATCATGAAGTCGTTGATCACGCGGTGGAAGGTCACGCCGTCGTAGAAGCCTTGTTCGGCGAGAAACACGAAGTTGTTCACGGTCTTGGGTGCGTATTCAGGGAAGAGCGCGATCACGATTGTGCCGCGCGTCGTCTCAATCTTGGCAGTATATTTCTGCTTGGGATCGATGATCATCGCTGGAGCGGTGCTCCATTGCTGGGTTGACATTTATCCAAAATCCTTTTTGTGGTCTTTCAACATATACGCCCTCTGCTGCGAAACGCCGGGCGACAGTGCGTCAGTGTAGCAGAGGGCGCCATGTGCGGCAAGATGCGCACAGGAATTGTCTGAACTAGGATTTGTGTGATTGAGGGATTACCAAGATGTGTAGGCGACGGCTATTATATTGGATGCGTCGATGAACGGGGCGTGCAGAGGGACTGCCGCTCAAACCATTACGACGGAGGGAAGGGTGACGCGATGGTTCGCACGGTAATGGCAGCGCGGTATGTGGTGCCTTTGCGCGAGGGCGGGTCGTTGCCTGCCGTGGTGCAGGCGGACGACGGCGAAATGTATGTCATGAAATTCATCGGCGCAGGTCAGGGCCGCAAGGCCTTGATTGCCGAATTGCTGGCCGGCGAGATTGGCCGCCAACTCGGCCTGAATGTGCCCGAACTCGTGCTCATGACGATGACCACATCCCTGGGACGCTCTGAACCCAATCCAGAAATTCAGGCGCTCCTCCGCGCAAGCACCGGTCTTAATCTGGGCATGAAATATCTACCCGGTGCATTCGCCTATAACTCGCTGCGGCGCCCTGCGCCAGACCCGGAGTTGGCGTCTGCCATCGTCTGGTTTGACGCCCTGATCACCAATGTGGATCGCACGGATCGCAACGTGAACATGTTGATCTGGGAGGATGCACTCTGGTTGATCGACCACGGTGCGTCGCTCTACGTCCATCATGATTGGACCGACTATCAGGAGCGCAGTCGCTCTGCGTTTCCTTACAGCCGCCAGCACACCCTACTCCGTTATGCCAGCCGGCTGGCCGCCGCCGAAAAGCGGCTTGCACCCCTGTTGGATGCGGCTGTGATCCGCGCCATGGTCGATGAAATTCCTGAGCAGTGGCTTGAGGGCGAAGCGACTTTTGCGGATGTCACTGCACATCGTGCGGCCTACTTTGACTATCTGCAGGGCCGGGTGGCGGCGTCGCCGGCATTCACGGAGGAGGCGGTGCGTGCCCGAACTCACTTCGTATGATTATGCCATCATCCGCGTCGTGCCCAGGGTGGAGCGGGAGGAGTTCATCAATGTTGGGGTCGTGATCTTTTGCCGCACACAGAAATTCCTGGCCGCCCGCGTTGAAGTGGACGAAGAGAAACTGCGCGTATTGGCTCCCCAACTTGATCGCGCCGAGTTGGATCAGCAGTTGGAGAGCATCCCGCGCCTCTGCGCGGGCGAAGGTCCCATTGGCGCACTGGGCCCGGCCGAGACGTTCCATTGGCTCGTTGCCCCCCACAGCACGGTGATCCAGTGCTCGCCCGTTCACACAGGCCTGAGCAGCGACGTGCCGGCTGAACTTGACCGCATCATGGATGTCATGGTGCGCAATCAAAAACGGCTGGGTTAGGATTTCCCTAACCCAGCCGGAACGTACAACTTCTCTTCTATCCAGCGCCAAACCCCTGGCGCCACGACATTATTGTTTGCACTTACGCCATGCGCCGCCGGCTTACAAGTGCAAAGCCTGTCAGCGCCAGCACAATCACCCCGCCCAACACCAGCACCAGCCAGGTGTTTGACTCGCCGCCCGTAACCGGCATGGTCGTTGGCGCATCGCTTGCTGCTACCATGGCAGGTGCCTCAGTGGCTGCCGGGGCCGGTCGCAGCAACACCTTGTCAATCACGTGAATGACACCATTGCTGGTCTTGATGTCTGGCGTCACGACGTTTGCATCGTTGACCGCGACTTTACCATCGCCAACCGTGAAGGTGACAGGAGCGCCCTGCAAGGTATCGGCAGAAGCGCCGTCGCTCAAGTCACTCGACATCACCGCACCGGGCACGACGTGGTAGAGCAGGATGTCCTTCAGATCACCGGTCGGGTCGGACAGCAATGCAGCCAGGGTGCCTTCCGGAATCGCAGCAAAAGCCTCATCGGTTGGGGCAAAAACGGTGAGTGGTCCTTCACCCTTCAGGGCATCGACGAGACCGGCAGCTTCCGCAGCTGCGAGCAGACGGTTAAAGCTACCTGCTGCCGCCGCCGTATCAACGATATCGGTTGCAGGCATCTCGGCTGCTGCCGCTTCTGGCGCTGCCGAGGCATCAGCCATCGCTTCTGGCGTTGCTTCAGCGCTTGCGGCCAGGGCATCGAGCACAGACTGCGGGACGAGCACGCTGTCGATGACATGAATCACACCATTGCTTGCCGCAATGTCAGCTGCAACAACATTGGCGTCATTCACCGCGACTTTGCCGTCCGCGATCTTGACCGCGAGTTCCTCACCCTGGGCAGTCTTTGCCTGCATGCCGTCGCTCAGGTCAGTCGACATCACTTTGCCTGGCACGACGTGGTAGGTCAACACTGCGGTGAGCAGGGCCTTGTCTGCCAACAGCGCATCGACGACTTCCTTCGGCACCTTGGCAAAGGCATCATTGGTGGGGGCAAAGACCGTGACGTCACCGAGCGCGCTGCCCGCCTGGAGGGCTTCCACCAGACCGGCCTCCTGGACAAGACTGACCAACGTGCTGAAGTCGGCATTGCCCGCCGCGATCGCTACGATATCCTGTGGCTCGCTCTGCGCAGCGACAACGCCCGGCAATAGTGCCAGGACGAAGGCGACTGCCAAGAGCGCCCGGATGACGACATGATTCTGCTTGTGCATTGTTTCTCTCCTGTTGTCTAGCTTTGTGATGAATAGATTGTGCATTCTATGTACAAAACATGTAAAGCAATGCGCAAATAATGGACAAAACCTCAGTGGAGTTCTGTGAGGGTCATCACAATGTGACAAATTTGGTGTAAACAGCACAGCGCCCTGGTCGCAGAAGCTCGCGACCAGGGCGCTGATTTCAAACTAGATTGCCATCCCGGCTTGCAGGCTGAGGGATGGTGGCCGTTCGGTGCTAGGCGGTGCGGCGGCGGGATACGAACGCTGCGCCGGCAAGGCCCATCAGGGCCAGCACGACTACGGCGCTAACAAGCCGCAAAGCCAGCACCGGTCTCTGCACCGGTGTTCCGGCGTGGCTTCGGCGGGCGCCTCGGCGGTGGCCTCAGGGGGTGGCCTCAGCGGTGGCCTCAGGGGTGGCCTCGGCAGTGGCCTCAGGGGGCCTCGGGTGGCCTCGGCAGTGGCCTCAGGGGTGGCGGTGTTCCGTCGCAGTGGCGGGCTTTGGCAGCAGGGCGTCGCTTGCCGTCGCGGTTGCTTCGGCAGCGGCCTCAGGCGTTGCTTCTGTTGCAGCCGCCGGACCCGTCGCACCACCCATCGAAGGCGGCAGCAAAACCTTGTCGATCACGTGGATGACGCCATTGCCTGCCTGAATGTCCTTGGCGGTGATGTTGGCGTCGTTGACAAGTTTCTTGCCATCGGCAAAGGTGAACTTCACCGGTTCGCCCTGCGCAGTGGTGGCTTCGCCACCATCATTGATCAGCGCCGCAATCAGGCGCCCAGGGACCACATGATAGAGCAGTACGCTCTTCAATGCCTCGGGATCGGCCAGCAATTCATCCAGCGCACCCTCGGGCAGCGCGGCGAACGCTTCATCGGTTGGGGCGAAAACCGTGTAGGTGTCGTCGCCCTTGAGCGTGTCGGTCAGGCCCGCTGCTTCCAGTGCCTGCACCAGGGTTGTGAAGTCTCCAGCCGCAGTGGCGGTGTCGACCAAATCCTGCTTTTCGCTCATTGTTTGTGCCATGGCATAGCGCACCGGCAGCACCGTTAAGGTGAGCGCCAGCACAGCCATTACCTGGAATATCCAGCGCGTGCGTTGCTTCATGAATAAACTCCTTGTGTCACCACTTATCGAAAAAAAGATCAACGAATGACGGCTTGCCAGCCATGATTGCTGGAAGCCGGTCGCCAACAACTTGATAACCGGGTTGCGCCATCTCGTGCATTCTAGGCCACTTGATGCACTACGTCAACCAAATCCACCGTACATTTTCGTAATTTTGGGTCGATCGCCAGCTATTCGCCCACATGGGTCTGCGTCACTCGCTGCACTGCCAGGGCACAATATTCGGGGGAAATGTCAAAACCAATCCAGTGCCGGCCGGTCTGGGCCGCAGCAACGCAGGTGGTGCCAGAGCCGGCAAATGGATCCAGGACGACGTCCCCAACGTACGAATAGAGGTGGATCACGCGTTCGGCCAGGGCAACGGGAAACGGCGCCGGGTGGCCGACACGTTTCGCCGACTCGGGCGGGATGTTCCAAATCGAGAGTGTGGCATCCATGAACTCCTCGCGCCCGATGTCTGATGGACCCTGATCCGGGCGCCCAAACGCCTGCTTGGCAAAGACCAGGAGGTATTCGTGGATATCGCGCAGCCGCGGCGATTTGGCGCTTTGCCAACTGCCCCATGCACAATTGCCGCTGGCTCCTTTGCCTTTCTGCCAGATGATTTCTCCCATCGGCAAGAAGCCGGCGTCGATGTGAACGTGATAGAAGTAAGCATGCAACGGGATGTAGGGTTTCCGCCCCAGGTTTGCAACGTTGATCACATAACGCCCACCAGGCCGGAGCACACGATAGACTTCTGCACCTACTCGATCGATCATCGCCAGATAGTCGGCCAGACTCAGATCACCTTCGTAGTCTTTGCCGACGTTATAAGGTGGTGAGGTAAAGGCAAGCCCCACGCTGTTGTCCGGTATAGCAGCCATCGATTCTGAGGACTGGCAGTAGATCCGATCGGCCCAGCCATTGAGGGGCAGTGGCGCGGCTGCTTCCGGCTTGGGTTGTGCGGGAGGCGCATCGTTCTCCTGGTAGAGTTGACGGCCGTAGAACGCTGATGCGTCGTGCCCCTGACGCTTGCCGACGCCAAAAGCGGATGTAGAAGTGCGTTTCATGGTTGCGCTGTCGCCGTCCTGAATATTGCATGGCTAGCCCCGCACCCAACCTGGCCGGGCGCAGTTGCAGGCGCATTGTACCACGTTGGGTGGATTGAATTATCAACCCACGTCAACTATAATCGCACCTGCTTATGGACACGATGCCTACAGTTGCCGATATCGAGCACATTGCTGCCAACGACGATCCCGTCGTGCGCAACCTGCAGATCACACAGTGTTACTACGCGCTGTCGCAGGTGCTTGCTCCGCTGACGGGACACAGCGCCAACTGGTGCACCTTTGCCACCTGGGCGTCGAAGCAGGCAGGGCAGACGATCCGGCAAGAGGACCTGGCGCGAGCGCTTGAATATGCGATGACCCACGGCCCGGCGCCGCAGGCGGCGGCAACGCCCGGCGAGCCGGCGGCGGCCCAGGCCGAAGCTCTGGTGCAGCGACGGCTCTGGGAATTGATCGATCCGCGGGCGCCATTCAAACGTGCCAGCGATGCGGTTGCGCGGGGCAACCTCAAAGTCTTTGCCGAGATTGGCCGCGAGTTTGCCCGTTTCTATGCCACTTGCTTTGCCGGTGATCGCCATGATGAAGCCACGATCGCACAATTCTGCGCTGGGCTCCAGCCCGGCGACGCCCCCGCCGGGCAGAGTCTGCTGCGCCTGGCATTTCGCACCTACTATTCGGCAATGTTTTCTGTGGACGATAGTGAGCGATCGCAAATAATGTTGCGTGCTAACCTGGCCATCGGTCTCCACGAACAGACCAGGCTGCAGCCTGAAATCACAGAAGCGATGGAGGCGCCGGTCCTTGACCCCCGCGAACTGGCTGGCTCGCTACTGGATATGCTTCCGGATTGGGAACTTTGGGGGCAGATCGGCGGTTTATTGAGCCCGTTTGGCGCCAAAGCGTCGGTTGATCGCGTGGTCGATCACATGGTGGACACGGTTCGTTACGAAGCGCGTGCCATCATCAGCGACCGGATGATGACATTAAGTTTGCCCAACGACATCCGGCTGCGATTGGGCAGCGATCTGCGTGCCGATTTTCCACCCCAATTGCAGACAATCACCGATCCAACCTTGCACGACCTGCTTGCCCGCATCGACTTCACGCCGGATAGTGTGAAGGGGACAGGAGCAAGCGACTGGGCAAATTTCAACCAGCGGATTCACTTCATTGCGGATTTCTTCCGCTGTTATCAGGAGTGGCCGCCGCTCTTCGAACCGCCGTTTACCGCGAAGCAGGCGCCACAAATCGAGGCAGGTCGGAAGCCAAGAGGGCGGCTGTAGCAGTACGTCTCCTACATCCCCTTGATCAAACCACCCGGCTGGCAAGTGCGGCAAAAGTTCGTGATCTGCTGATTCGCAGTCACAACGGAGATCATCCCACCGCACCGCGGGCAGGGCTCGCCATCCTTTAGATGTACGGCAAAGAATTCTCTGGGTTCCAGGTGGATTGACTCGCCCATTCCTTCACGGACGCGGGCGATGGCATCCTGGAGGGTCGAGCGCATCGCCGCATAGAGCCGATCGATCTCATCACTTTTCAACTGGGTTCGTTTGCGGTAAGGATGCAACTGGGCAGCCCACAGGATCTCATCGGCGTAGGCGTTGCCGATGCCCGCCAGAAATTCGCTGCGCGTCAGGATGCCTTTGATCTCGCCACGATAAGGTCGCAGCCGCTCACGAAACGTCGCCAGTGAGACCTCCGTCGCCTCCGGCCCCATGCCCGCAAAGCCGGGCACAATTTCCGGATTGGGCGTTAAGTAGACCTGGCCCATGGTTTTGGCGTCGAAATAGCGCAACTGGCTCTGGTCGCTGAAGGTGAAGACAAGGTCGGTCTTGGCGCGGCGCTTGTCGGTCGCTGTCGCCAGTTGTAGGCGCCCCGTCAACTTGGGGTTGATGACAAGGAACAACGGCGCCGTACTGCCGGCTCGGAGGACGTGAAAGACCAGGAACTTGCCGCGGCGCCTGATTTCCGCAAACTCGGCGCCGGTGAGTTGTTCGACAAAGCCCTGATAGGTCAAGTCACGGACGACGAGCGCCCCGCCAGGTGGCAACACCTCAACGGATTCGATCGGACGTCCCCGCACACGCCGGTTAAGGATCTCACAGACGACCGCTTGTTCAGGTAGTTCGGGCATCGTTGCTTACACCGGATTCGTCAACCTATTCAGATTCACGGGGGGCATTTCAAGGGGGGGGGGGGGGGGTTGAAATGAACCAACGGAAGCGTTGGCTAGGTGGCTGAGAGCGTCATGAAGACATCTTCCATGGTCGCAACCCCCGGATGCATGGCCAACACCTGAATGCCGGACAGTTTCAGTTGCCACTGAACCTCATTGGCGTCGAAGCCGGGCGTGAGCACGGCACGCAGATGGTCGCTGGCCAGCGCAGCATGGTCGACGCCGGGCATCGCTTCGAGCGCAGTCAATCCCGGCAACAGCGGATCGACGAAGATCTCCCAGACTGCGCCGGGCAGCGCGTTTTTTAGCTCCGCCGGTGACGCCAGCGCCAACAACTGGCCTGCCCGCATGATTCCAACCAGCGAGCAGTATTCGGCTTCGTCCATGTAGTGCGTTGAAACCATGACGGTGATGCCTTCAGCGGCGAAACCGTAGATCAGGTCCCAGAAGGCACGCCGTGCAACCGGGTCCACACCGCTGGTCGGCTCATCGAGAAAGAGCAGTCCGGGTTGATGCACGATGGCGACGCCCAAAGCCAGGCGTTGTCGCCACCCCGCCGATAGGTTGGCGACACGCTGATCGCGGACGGGCGCCAGTCCCAATTCTTCGAGCACGGCGCGTGGGCGTGCGCGATCGCTGACGCTGTAGACACCGGCATAGAAGGTCAGGTTCTCGAGCACGGTGAGGTCGTTGTAAAGCGCAAATTTCTGCGACATGTAGCCGGTACGCGCACGCACCTGCTCGGACTCCCGCTCAGAATCAAAGCCCAGAACCGTGGCGCGCCCCTCGGTCGGGCGCAAGAGCCCCATCAGCATCCGCATCGTCGTCGTCTTGCCGGAACCGTTGGGACCCAGATAGCCCATCACCTGCCCGGCCTCAACCGAGAAAGAGATGTGATCGACCGCAACGAAATCTCCGAATCGCCGCGTCAGGTTCTCCACCTCAATCACATTCGCCATCGGTCGTGTCCAAAAAAGAAACTAAAATAGTAAATAAAGAGAATTTAGCGATAAATATCGACAATTACATTTGCGATTCTGAGAGCAAAATAAAAACATCTTCGAGTTGTGGCTCGATCGATTGCACACTTTCAAGGTTGCCGCCTGCCGCAGGAATGGCAGCAGGCAAGGCGTTTTACCACCGCATCCGCCGTGCCCGGCGCAACGCGCAGATGGAGACGCAGGCCAAACCGCTGCACATTCTCTACGTCTGGATCCGCCTCTGACACGGAAACGAGAAGCGGTTGCGGGTGACCTGCCACCTCAATGATCTGGCCCGCTAGTTGATCGCGGAGCACTGCCGGCGGCGCCTCCCGGATGATCCGTCCGTTCCGCATGAAGCCAACGCGGGTGCAACGCACCGCCTCATCCATGTAGGGTGTGCTGACCAGCACGGCCATCTCACCATCGTTCAGCAAGGGAATGATCAGGCGCCAGAAGTCCTGGCGCGTCACCGGATCAACGCCGGTGGTCGGTTCGTCAAGCAGCAGGATATGTGGCCGGTTGACCAACGCCAGCGCCAGCCCCAACTTCTGTTTCATGCCGCCTGAGAGTTGGCCGGCACGCCGGTCACCAAATTGCGCCAACCCCACAAACTCCAGAATCTCGCGGCTGCGTGGCTTCCATTCGCGGGAGGGCAGCCCGCGCACTTCGGCAAAAAACTGGAGATTTTCGAGGACAGTTAAATCTTCATAGAGCGCAAACCGCTGCGCCAGATAACCGATTTGTTCGCGCGCAAGTTCGGCCTGCCGGACCGCGTGGTACTGGCCCAACCAGACGTCACCTGCGCTCGGCAGCAATGCGCCCACAAGCAAACGCAGCAGCGTGGTCTTGCCGGCGCCATCGGGACCTACCAGCCCATAGATCTCGCCGGCTGCGACCTCGAGCGACACATCATCCACTGCATGCGTGGCGCCAAATGTCTTGCGCAACCCATCGGCCCGAATCAGTACCTCGTTGGCCACATGTCCCTCACCCGCCGAGTTGGTCGAAATGAACGTCCGCCGGCATACCGGGTTTCAGTTTGCCATCCGCCGGGTCCATTGCCAGTTCGATCGCAAATACAGTCGTCTTTCGGCTGTCGGTTGTCTGCACATTGCGGGGGGTGAATTCGGCCTTGTCGGCGATATGTGTCACCGTGCCCATAAAGGTGTCGTTCGGATAAGAGTCTACGGTGACCGGATACCGTTGTCCAAGACTGATCAGGCCGTAGCGATCTTCCGGCACGTAGACCGTGACTGAGAGGTCGTTCAGGTCACCCACCGTAATCAGCGGCGCACCGGTTGCGGCAACTTCACCTGGCTCTACGGACCGGTCAAGGACGACGCCACTGATGGGGGTATGCACCATCTCCTTGCCTACGCCGCGTCCGCCGGCGCTGGCGCTGACTTCCAGTAGCACATCGCCTTCGATAACCGAGTCCCCTTCGTCCGCATGCACTTCAGTCACACGCCCGCCGGTCACGGCGCCAAGCTGCACCTCTCGGGCCTCGATTGTCCCAGAAATGATTTTGTCATTTGCCGCGCTGGTAGTTTGGGTATAGTAGTATGCGCCGCCACCGACAACGGCGAGGAGGAGGACTACTGGAATGACTGCTCTGGGATTCATATGCCACCCACTTTCAATTTCTCCCGCTGGAACGCGACGCTGGTCACGCCAGGTATGATTTGGCCGTGGTGATGCGGTCAATCCAGGCGCTTATGGAAACGTGCAATTGCCCCGCTCATCACGAGAACTGCGAATATTGTCAAGGCTAGAATCTCGGGCCAGAGTTCCGGCACCCCGACACCCTTGATCACAATGCCGCGCGAAATAATCAAATAGTAGCGGAGCGGAATGAAATAACTGATCACCTGCAGCCAGGTCGGCATTGCCGCCAATGGGAAAAAGAAGCCCGAAAGGAAGATTGACGGCAAGAGCGTGAACATGGTCGTGAGCATTGCTTCTTGCTGCGTGCTGGCGATGGTGGAAATTAGCAGACCGATACCAAGCGTTGTGACGAGAAAGAGCCCAGTCAGCAGGAGCAATAACGGCAAACTGCCGGCGACGGTGACATTGAAGACCAGGAAGCCAATGGCCAAGATTTCGAGCGTGTTGATGAAGGCGATGATCACATAGGGCGTCAGTTTCCCGATGATCAGTTCCCAAGAACGCAATGGGGTGACGATCAATTGCTCGATCGTGCCACGTTCGCGCTCTCGCACGATCGAGGTGGCGGTCAGCATGGTCGACTGGTATTGCAGAATCATCCCGATCATGGCTGGGATCATGTATAACGCGCTGAGCAGACCGGGGTTGTACCAGACCTGTGTCCGCACGTCGATCGCCTGTTGCAGCGTGCTGCTCATCCCGCGCCGCTCGAGTCTGTCGACCGAGAGTTCCGTCGACAGTGCTTGACCAATCAGGGTGGCGGCGGCAAGTGCGGTGCTGGCGACCGTCGGGTCCGACCCATCGAGCACAAATGCCACCGTCGCCGGTTTCCAGCCGTTGACCTGGTCCCCGTAGTCCGGCGGGATGACCAACCCTGCGCGCGCGGAGTTGTTATCGATCAGCGTGCGCATCTCTTCTTCCGATGAGACGACGTATGCCAATTGGAAATAGTCGGCCGCCCGGTAGGCGTCGATCAGCCGGCGCGAGGAAGGTGAATGGTCTTGATCATAGACAACCAGCGCAATGTTGCGCACATCATTGGTAGCCGCAAAACCAAGCAAGAAGAGCATGACCACAGGCAGCACAAACGTAATCGCCAGGGTGCGTGGGTCACGTACGATCTGGATGAATTCCTTGCGGATGAGGCTGAAGAGGCGTTGAAACATCGGCGTATACCCGCCTGAGTGAAGAGGATGGCAGTCATACAGAAGGAGGAGATCAATCTCTGTCTCCTTCCCTTCAGTGTACCGTCAATTGCCGTGATTCAACCAATTGGTGAGGCGGGGATCAGACCGGCAACGCCGGCAGGAGTTCGTCCTGTGACGCCTGGCACAGGCGCCGGTTCCTGCCTGGGCACATCGCCGGTGCTGTGCGCTACCGGTGTCTCGCTATCCAGCAGGGGCGGGAAGCGTGCGAAAAAGGTTGTCCCCGATTCGGGGGTGCTCACAAAACCGACCTCACCTTGCAGGTATCGTTCTGTCAGCAATTTCATGCTGTATGTGCCCAGGCCACGCCCGTTTCCCTTGGTTGAAAACGAGCGCTGAAAAACCTGCAGTTGGATATCCGCGGAATCGAGCCCGGGTTGTGCACGCGAAATTCGACATTACCCTGGTGAAGACAACTGGTGACCGTCACGGATTGGCCCGTGCGGCACGCTTCCAGCGCGTTCTTGATCATATTGCCGACCACACGGCGCACAAGCACGCCATCACTCACAAACACGATCGATTCCGAATCCGCACTGAATTCAAGCCGCCGGCCAACCGACACCTCGTGGTTGTTATAGAGGTTGCGTAACTCCAGTAGCAGGGTCAGCGTATTGATCCGGGACGGATTCACTGCCAATTCGCCGGCCTCGGCCGCAGACAAGATCTGTTGCGATTTGATCTCGTCCACCAGGCTGGTCGCAAGCACATAGATCGTGTCTTTGAATTCGCTGACTTCGTCTATGCCGCCGGTGCGCAGGATGTCGGCAACGCCGATCATGCCCCCAGCCGTGTTCAAGATATCGTGGAAAAAGATGCGCTCCAGTGCGCGCCGGCGCTTCTCGTGGCTGATATCCACCACGGCAAAGAGGCTGTATTGGTTTCCATCCAACGTCAACGGCCGCGCCTGCACACGCAGATCCAGTGCATCGCCGTCTCGCCGCATTATCCTGCACTCTTGGACGTCCTCGGCACCATGCAAACTGCTCAGGATGGCACGCACTGCGCCACACTCGCGGCAGAACTCCGAGGTGCCACATCCGCCAGGCATGAGTGTGGCATGGGTGCAATCGACGGCGTTGCCAGGACGCAGGCCGACCAAATCGTCGAGCGAGCCATAGCCAAGGAGGCGCACGGCGGCGTCATTGGCAAAAATGATCTGGCGTTGGGCGTTGAGGACCAGGAAGATCTCGGGCACGGCGCTGAGCAACTCATTGATCAATGCGTACCGTTCAAATCGCTGCCGATCGGCGGCCAGACTCGCCGCGCCAGCCATTTCGGGCGGCGCAAAAAACGTGGGCAGTGTCTGTTGAAGCACCATAAAGATCCCATATCTTTCGATGTGAAACGTGAAACATCGTATACGTAAATAGGCGGGGAACTGAACACAATTATACGGCGAAAAGCGCCGTCTGTGCCCAGGCAATTGCGATGAATTTAGGAAGACAAATGTCGATCGTTGCTGAAAGGGTGCGATGGCAGGTGCGTGCTGGAGGAAGACCCGGCTACTTGTTATGCACGCCGGCCATCAGGAGGCCAAGTTGTTCGGCTGTCGCTTGCTCTCGGTCGACAATATCCATGATGTTGCCTTCATAGACCACGGCAATGCGGTCTGAGAGCGCAAAAATCTCGTCAAGGTCTTCCGAAATCAGCAACGTGGCTGTGCCGGTGATGCGCTGCTCCAGCAGCCGCTGGTGGATATATTCCGTCGCGCCGATGTCGACGCCGCGCGTGGGCTGGGCGGCGACCAAGACCTGGGGGTTACGCGCCAGTTCACGCGCCATGATCAACTTCTGGATGTTGCCACCGGAAAGGCTGCGCGTCGGGGTGTCGATGGACGGCGTACGCACGTCAAACTCACGCACAAGTTCTTTGCTGCGGGCGTCGATTGCACCGTAGTTGAGGAAAAAACCGTTGCTGTACGGCGGCCGCGTATGATCTTCCAGGATGAGATTCTCCGCGACGCTGAACTCCTGGACGATTCCATCGTGCATCCGTTCCTCGGGAATGTAGGAAAGACCTGCCGCAGTTCGTTTGCCCGGCGCCCAGTCGGTGACGTCGGTCCCCACCAGGGCGACGCGCCCGCCGGTGACCGGACGCAGCCCGGCGATCACTTCGGCCAGTTCCACCTGGCCATTGCCGCTCACGCCGGCAATCCCAAGAATTTCGCCCGCATGCACGTCGAGCGATACGTTGCGCAACGCCGGCAGTCCGGTCACACCCAGCGCTCACATCCTGCAGCGACAACTTCACCGGGCCGAACTGTGCTCCCGCATGCGCACGATCCAGCAGGACGTCGCGTCCCACCATCATCCGCGCCAGTTGATTGCGCGTAATGTTTTGATTGGGTACACTGCCGATCACTTTGCCACTACGCAGGACTGTGATCCGGTCGCTGATCGCCACGACTTCATGCAGCTTGTGGCTGATGAAGACCAATCCGTGACCGTTTGAACGCAGTTGCCGCAGTGTGACGAACAGGTCGTCAACCTCCTGGGGTGTCAGCACCGCGGTCGGCTCATCAAGGATGAGGAGCGCCGCGCCGCGGTAGAGCGCCTTCAGGATCTCGACACGTTGGCGCTGCCCGACCGCCATTGTCCACACCGGCGCCTTGGGGTCGATCTGCATGCGATAGTCGGAGGCGAGTTCGTGAATGCGCGCCTCCACTCGCTCCAGGTCAAGCACCGGCCCGCGGCTTGACGGGAGGCCCAGTGCTACATTCTCCGTCACCGTGAGTTCGTCAACCAACATGAAGTGTTGGTGCACCATGCCGATCCCCTGGCGGATCGCGTCCGTGGGTGAGGCAATGCGCACCGCCTGCCCGTTGAGCAGGATGGCGCCGTCGTCGAATTTGTATAGCCCATACAGGATCTTCATCAGGGTCGACTTGCCGGCGCCGTTTTCGCCCAGCAGCGCATGGACCTCGCCCGCCTTCACGTCAAAGTCGACCTGATCACAGGCAAGCACGCCGGGGAAGCGCTTGGTAATGGCCCGCATTTCGACGCTCTGCATTCGATCCTGACTCATTGTCGTCCCCGTCCGCACCACCAACACTCGTAAGCCTGCACTTGGATGGATGCCAACAATCAACAGCCGACAATCAACACTCAACCTGAATCTACGGCTGTACTCACGTTGCCAATGGACGATTGGCCATTGATTGCTGGCATCCGGTTCACGCCATCAACGATATTACGGAACGCCTATCCGCGTTTCTTACTTTGCCGGAACGATGCTCCCGTCTTGGATTCCCTTGGCTGCGGCTTCCACTGCGGTCTTGATCTCGGCCATTTTCTCCGCCGGGACCGTGGACTGATCGTTGTAGACCATCGTTTGGCCGCCATCGTTGAGCGTCATCGTAAAGACCTTGCCGCCCAGGGTGCCCGCATTGTGCGATTCGATCATGTCCTTGATGACCTTGGTCCAGTCATAGACAACGCTGGTCACTACAATATCGGTGGCCAACGGCGCCTGGTCACTCTGGCTGCCGAACCAATACACGCCCTTGTCTTTGGCGGTTTGGATGGCGCCAACCACCTGCTGGGCTGAACCCGTCAATACATCCGCGCCGGCTTCGATCTGGGTGTTCGCAGCTTCGGCCGCGAGTGCGGTGTCGCCAAATTGGCCGGTATAGGTCACGTTGACCGCAGTGTCCGGCTCAGTGGCTTTGACGCCTGCCACAAACCCGTTGATGTAAAGCTTAGCGTCGCCGGCTTCGACTGGCCCGACCACGCCGATCACATTCTTGTCGCTTAACAGCGCCGCGGCCACACCGTTCAGATAGCCACCTTCTTGGGCAGCGGGTTCATAGGCGAACACGTTGGCCAGACCCTGGTCTGCCCCGGTATTGGTCGTGGTGCCCCAGGCAAAGCTGGTTTCCGGAAAGTCCTTGGCAACTTCGAACAGCGGGTTCCCGTATTGCGCGCCGTGTGCGATCACCAGGTCATAGCCATTGGTGGCGTAGTCACGGATGGCGTTGCCGGCATCCGCCACCTGGAACATGTTCTCAGAGACGGCAATTTCTAACGCCCCTTCACCCCCCATCTCGGTCTGCACCGCCTTCAGTCCATCATAGATCGACTGGCTCCATGAATAGTCAGTCGTGGTGCTAGGCATAATCAGGGCGATTTTGAATGGCTCGCCGGCTGGCGCCGCCGCCTCAGTCGCCGCTTCGGCAGCTTCTGTGGCGGGAGCGGCAGGGGCAACCGGCGCGGCGCATGCGCCAATGAACATCGCCACCACGACCAACAACCCCATGAACAAACTCAATTTACGCATCGTGCATTCCTCCAGTTGGAACTATTGATAGGTCGCTAAACGAAACAATCTCGATCTTGCAAAACCCCGGATCAGTCGCCGCGTTCGTACGGCTTTGTCAATGCAGCCGGTTGGCGAATCTGGCGTGCTGTCAGGGCGAGGACAACGATGGTGAGAATGTAGGGCAGCATTACCGCAAAGTCAGGCGAAATGGGCAGATTGAGTACCTGCGCCCACAGTTGGAGGGAATTGACCATACTGAACAGCAGTGCGCCCGCAAGCACACCCAAAGGCCGCCACCCGCCAAAATACACGAGCGCAACCGCAATGAAGCCCATGCCGTTGGTCATATTTTCCTGAAAGATGTCGATGATCCCGATGCTCAGCGAGGCGCCGGCCACGCCGGCCATGGCGCCGCCAAAGATCACAGTCGCGTAGCGAACTCGGGGGACGCTTACGCCGAGCGAGTCCGCCGCCTGTGGATTCTGGCCTACTGCGCGGATCTTCAGCCCAAGCGTTGTGCGCATCAACACATATAGGCTAATCGGAACGAGCAAGAAGGCAATGTAGGTCGGGATCTCATAGTCAAAGAAGAGATCGCCGATAATCGGGATGCTACTCAACACCGGTATCTCAACAGGCTGGAAACCGGAGACGCCGGTGGGCGAACCAACCAGCACTTTGAAGAGCAGGCTGCTCAAGCCCACGCCAAACAGGGTCAGACCAATCCCACTGATCCCCTGTTCCGCTTGCATCGTCACGCTGATGACGGCCATCAACAATCCCAGCAGGGCGCCAACTATCAATGCCACCAACAGCCCCAGCCAGGGATTGCCCGTGATGAGAACGACGTAGTATCCGGAGAATGCCCCCATCAACATGATGCCTTCGACGCCGAGGTTCACCACCCCGGACCGCTGTGCAAACATCTCGCCGAGTGACGCAAATAGATAGGGTGTCGCCAGCCGGATCCCACTGTGAATGATTCCAACGATGGCAGTGACTGTGAAGAGTTGTTCGAACATGCGCTACCCTTTCAACGGCGCAACAAGCCCGGCAAAGCCAGGGGCAGACGCAGATTTCATGGTACTAGCTCCGCAGCGGTCCCATCGCCGGCAGCCGGAGGCGCTGCAGACTCACCGATTGAACTCATTGCTTCCGCTGAGTAACGGCGTTTGGCGCGCCGGACATAGAGGTCGGACGCGACGACAAACATGACGACCATGCCGTTGATCACGGTGATTAAAGCACTCGGCACCTGGATTGCACGTTGCATCTTGTCGGCGCCAACCAGCAAGCCGCCAAAGAAGAACGAGGCCGGAATCAACCCGATGGGGTGCAATTTGCCAAAGAGCGCGGCAACGATGCCGCTAAAACCATACCCACCGGACAGACCCTCCAACATCCGGTGATGCAGCCCCATCACTTCGACGGCTCCAGCCAGCCCGGCGAAAGCGCCTCCCAACACCAACGACAGGGCCACGTAGAACGGCACAGGGATGCCGGCGTAGCGCGCCGCCGACGGATTCAAACCGACCGTGCGAATTCGATAGCCAAGGGTCGTGCGCCATAGCAAGAAGTAGACAAGGACGGCTAGCACCAGCGCGAGGAGCAACCCGGCATGCAGTTGTGTCCGCGGAATCAGGCGTGGCAGCCAGGTAGATTCGGGGATGGCCGCGGTTTGCGGGATATTCGTGCCGGCGGCTTTTTGGGCCGGATCCAGCAGCGGGCCGCGCAGCAACCAGTTGACCAGCAACAGTGCGATGGAGTTCAGCATCACCGTACTGAGGATTTCGTTTACGTTGAGCCAGGCTTTCAAGGAACCGGCGATGCCACCCCAGAAGGCGCCGGCCAGGGCGCCCATGATCAGGGTCAACGGTAACAGCAGCCAGCCCGGCCAGGATGAAAACGCCAGCGCAAACGCCGTGGCGCCAAGGGCGCCAATGATCAATTGGCCCTCGCCACCGATATTGATGACGCCACCACGGAACGAGATGACGATCCCCAAGCCCACCAAAATCAGCGGCGTCATCTTGGTCAGGGTCGCGGCAAGCCCGGCGACGCTGCCAAACGCACCTGAAATCAGCGTCCAGTACGCTTCAAGTGGGTTTTCTCCCAATGCCAGCAACAAGACCGCGCCAATGGCAAAAGCCAATAGTACGGCTGCGATTGGCAGTAGCGCTTCGAACAAACGCAAGGACCAGGTCCGGCGTGTCATGCAAGTGGATTCCGATGTCGTGGCTCGGGGGCCTTGGCGGGAGGCTAATGGCACTCAAATGAATGCACGGATAGCATACCGGACAGAACGCCTGCCGTCAATTGTTCATTTTCCCATGTAAGCATGGCCTCATTTCTGTGCATGTTGCTGTCGATCCCGGTAGCTTACGGCGCCAACCTTGTCTCGTTTAAGTCGATTGCATCACGCCACTGGCGCGGGTATAATCAGGAAATCCCCCTCTGATGCCAATGGCTGGATGAAAAGTGCCAGCATGGGGGATGAGTTCAAAGGAGCACGCAAGTGCAGATAAGTGCACCTGATGCGATCACGTCTGATCAGAGCGCTGACCCCGTCGCTGACGAATCGCCAGAAGACGTTGTGGCGAGTAGAAAGCCGATCTTCACGTCTGGTGAAGACGATTCAACCACGGAAGATGACTGGAATGGGATCTCGCCTGACGTCGATGCTGTGGATGAGCCATCTATGATGGCTGAAAGCGTCGAATTTGGCCCTTACGACTATCAACCGGTCAGTGCTGCCTATGGCCATCCCGCCCCCATTGGTGAAGCGCCACCAACCGGCATGATCACGGAGGCTGAGCCCTCGCCGATCTGGACCTACCTGCGCAAACTCAAGCCGCTTCCCACTGCGGATGGATCAGCCTACATCGAAATTGATCCGAGTCCAGAGGAGCGGCAGGCGATTGAGACGCTCTGGCGTCACATCCCCGACTATATCAGGCAGGAAAGCAAAGAACTGATCCTGCGTGCCTACCTGTTGGGATCCTACGCACACCGCGACATGAAGCGTGAAAGCGGTGAACCCTATATCACGCATCCAATCGCCGTGGCGCAAATTCTAACTGGACTCTACATGGATCCCGAGGCGTTGGCGGCAGGTCTCCTGCACGACGTTGCGGAAGACACTGACTTCGGCGTTGATTATATCCGCGTCCATTTTGGCCCGACGGTCGCTCGATTGGTTGATGGCGTCACGAAGCTAAAGAAGATCCAGGAAAAGAAGACCAAGACGGATGCGCCTGCCAACAACCAACGCGCGGAATCCCTGCGCAAGATGATGATGGCAAGCATCGAGGATCTGCGTGTGCTGTTCATCAAATTGGCCGATCGGCTCCACAATATGCGGACGCTGGGCGGACAGAAGGAGCACAAACGCCGCCGAACAGCCCGTGAGACCTTGGATTATTACGCGCCGATCGCCAATCGGCTCGGCATTTGGGTCATCAAGTCTGAACTGGAAGACCTGAGCTTCCGCTATCTGAACCCTAGTTCCTACAAAGAGATCAAGAACGCGATTCAGCAAAAAGAAAGTGATCGGCAGAAACTTGTCCGCCGGATCCGCGCCGAATTAGAGCGAGCTCTCGCCGAAGCAGGGGTGCCGGCGGTGATTCAAGGTCGGCCAAAGCATATCTACTCCATCTACCGCAAGATGGAACGTAAAGGCGTGGAGTTTGAGAAGATTTTCGATGTGCACGGTTTTCGCATCATCGTCGAGACCAACGCACAATGCTATGCGGCGCTTGGTGTTGTCCATACGATGTGGCATCCGATTCCCGGAGAATTCGACGACTACATCGCCAATCCCAAAGACAATATGTACCGAAGCCTGCACACGGGCGTACGAATCAAGAAAGAGGGGCGCCCGGTCGAGATCCAGATCCGGACCCGCGAAATGCATGAGACGGCGGAGTTGGGTGTCGCTGCGCACTGGCAGTACAAAGAACAGGCGACCCAAAGCCAGGACGTGCAGGACAAAGTCGCGTATCTACGCAAGCTCATGCAAGAGCCGCTGGCGGCGGATGACTCTGACGAGTTCGTGGATAGTATGAAGACCGACGTCTTCAGCGACCGGGTGCTTGTGTTCACGCCCAATGCGGATATTATCGATTTGCCGGCCGGCTCCACACCAATCGACTTCGCCTACGCCATCCACACCGAACTGGGGCATCGTTGCCGTGGCGCGAATGTCAATGGGCGGCTGATTCCGCTCGACTACAAACTGCGCACCGGCGATCAAGTTGCCATCATTTCGGCCAAAAAAGGTGGCCCAAGCCGTGACTGGCTGAACCCGGATCTGGAGTTCACGAAGACCCAACGCGCCCGGGGCAAGATCAGGGCCTGGCTACGCAAGCAGGAGCGCGGCGAAAATATCATGCGCGGGCGCCAGGCGCTCGAAAAAGAACTGGACCGGCTCTCCGCCGATATGAGCTTTGAGACGGTCTCGCGACTGTTCAAATATGAAGATCTCGAAGATTTTCTCGCAGCAATCGGGTATGGCGACGTCAACTCCCAGCAGATCGCCGCAAAGGTGTTGGAATTCGAACGGCGCGAGCAGGAACGGCTTGCGCCGTTTGAGCACTTTGCGTTTCATCCCGGAATCAACTCCGTGGGTGAATCCATGCGCGACGGGTTGCGTGTCCAGGGTGTCGAGGGTCTCCTCACCAACCTGGGCAAATGCTGCAACCCCGTGCCGGGTGACCCCATCGTCGGCTATGTCACAAAGGGTAGAGGCGTCACGATTCACCGGCAGAGTTGCCCAAACGTGAGCCGTCTATTGACCGGAGAAAAACCGGCGCGCATCATTGAAGTCTCCTGGACGGCACAGCAGGAGCACACCTACCCAGTCAAAATCCAGGTCAGCGCCTATGATCGCGCGGGGCTGGTGCGCGACGTGTCCGGGCTTGTCGCGGATGAGCATGTGAACATGCGCACCATCGAGGCGGTCACCGGCCAAAAGGACAATCTCGCAGTCATCACGGCGACCCTCGAAATTCAGGACGTCTCCCAGTTGACGAGGATCATGACCAAAATCGACCGGTTGCCGAACATTCAAGAAGTGCGTAGGAAGATCGGGTAGCGAAGATCGTTAGGGAGCCGTCTTTGGCGTAGGGGTTGGCGTTGCCGGGATTGGTGTGCCGGGACCCACCAGGTACACAGCGCCAGGGCTGGTAGTTGCTGGAAAGGGTGTCGGTTCGTGTCGTGCCGTTCTCAACGATTGTGCGCGTCACCTTTACGGTCATTCCCTCTTTTCCCACTCGACCTGTTCCTTTTCACCTTTCGCCAACGTCTCGTCAATAACGTAGTTTGGCGGCTCCGGTTCTTTGACATCGGTGATCTCCGGCTGGCCGATCGTCACGGCACGGTCTGGGCGGGTGCCGTAGAAGTTGAAGGTGATGACCCGTTGGCGCTGTCGACAATTGGTTCAAGCAGCAAGTGCGCACCCGTGTCATTCCGGAACTGGAAGTCAACCGTTGGTGTAAAGATTGTCGCATCCATCCCTGGATCACCATACCAGTCGACCACATAACCGTGGTTCGCACGGGCGACAATTGGGAACCCCCCCTCATACGCAGTGCGGAAAATGGTCGTGCTGACCTGGCAGACGCCGCCACCGACCCCTACCGCCGTACGGTCGCCCCAGATGATCAGCGAGTCCTCAAAACCGTTGGCTGAACTGACATCGCGCACCACATCGTTAAAGCTAAAGACACCCCCCGGCGGCACGACTACACCGTCAAACTTGTCGGCAGCGACCTCGATATTGCGCACACGGCTGGCGCTGCTGCCAGCAAAATAGGTGCTCGCCGAGGCAACCAATTCGCGAATGCCCATGGCCGCGACATTATTGCTGTCGACGGTTGGTTGAACCGGGTTTAGAATCAGTGGCGCCTCAGTCTGACCGGCGGCCAGCGCGGCGACCACCCCCTGGGCGGTGCCGTCGATATCGAGCGTCCGCCCGGGTTGGCTGCTTTGCAACACGATGAGGCCTCCCGAATTCGGATCAAACCGCAAGCGTGCGTCGCGTGCCGGCACCTCGATGCCATGCGCCAACTCCGTCAGATAGGAACGCAGGCCCTCGGCGTCGATCTCCAACGGTGACTTTGACGTGGTCAAGCGTTGGAGTACTGCCGGATCCAGCGCCATGGTCATCCCCGATTCGGCGCGCAGCATCAGTGGTGCGACAACCAGCGCTTCATCGGCGCCACTCGCCAGCGTCGTTGCCGGCGTAGGGGCCGGCGGCGCGCTGGTCGTTGCCACCAGCGGCGCCAACGCAGTTGCATGTAGATCTGCCTGCTCGACCGCTTCCAGCACCCCCGCCAGGGTGGCGTTTACATCCACCGCCACGCCTGCCTGCGCCGGCACGGCGACGGCCCCGATCTGGCGCGCAGCCAAACCGGGTTTGGCGACACGCGCCGCAATGCGTTCAATCTCTGTGCGCAGCAACGCGGGATCGATCACCAACTCAGGGTTGACGATGGCGCCGCCCACAATACCGCGAAGTTGCTCCCATGCGCGCTGCGCCAGCGATCCTTCCCGCCCCACCAAATAGGCTCTGTTGACGGCGTCAGCCCAATCGACGGTGGTCTGCACCGGTGTAATCGCGAGTGGCCATTGTTGACCCACATAGGTAAGGCTGACCGAGGGTAGTTGGTAGGCAAGGGCTTCGCCATGCACCTTGTCCAGCGCCTGCCCGCGCGTCAACCCGCCGACGGGAACACCGCCCACGGTTACACCCGTGTAGATGCGGTTCGTATGCCAGAAGGTCCACGTGGCGGCGCCAAGCAACAAGGTGAAGAGAATCAGCAGCGCCAGCAGGAAAAGATAGTCCGACGTCGTCCGCCGAAGCCGGATACGGGATCCGGATTGGGTGAGGCTAGTCTGCATAGGATGTGTACCGTTGTCTAAGGGAGCGCAAGTTGTGGTTGTATGTACCAGAAGGGTACGGCCAGCGTCAGCAGCCACAACAACACAAAAGGCATTGCCCAGGCCAAAGTGCGTAGCACGGCGAGCCATGGCTGCAGCGGGCGCTTTGACAGCCAGCGCTGCAACCGATAGGGCGCGCCAATGATTATCGCATCAACGGCACCGGAAAGCAAAAATGGTTGCAACATCAGCAGGAGGGCGACCATACCAAGTGCGGCAATGATCATTCGATCCTGCATTGGCGTGAACAGCGATGCCACGACCAGCGAGATCGTCAAGACACCCGCCAGAAAGCCGGTTACTTTCCCCTGCAAGGGCTGCATGACCTCACGCCAGCCCAGGGCGACGAAGACGCTGATGGGGAGAATGCCCCACAGGAAGTACCGGCCTTGATGCTGAACGAATTTAACATTGTACGCGACATAGCTGGCCGCAACCGCCAGTGCCATGATCGAAAAGAAGCCAAGCACCCAAAATTGATAGCGATCCATGTCCGTCTCCGGCCGGCCGCTGATGAAGCGCACCACGGCCCACAACAAACCGAAGAAGATGACCCCTGTGAACACGAGCAACAGCGTGTAGATGCGCGTGTCCATAAACACGCCCATCCAGCCGAACACACCCCAAAAGCTGCGGAAGGTGTAGGTCAGGGCGCGTTCTACAAAAGCCATCAGGCCATTTTGCTCAAGCCAGGCTGCCGTCGTCGGCTGCCCCACCACCACGGCATCATGGTAACTCAAGCCCAGAATATCCCACTGCCCATAGAGTTGGATATTGCGCAGCCAGAGTGGCAACCCAATCAACACTGCCGGTGCGACCACACAAAGGACCGCAAGCACCGCGTACTTGAAGCCGCGCCAGGTAGGGTGCACCGTTCTGTAACGATCTACGACGGCGTTCGGTTTCAGCCAAACGACTAGACCGACCATGCCCGCTGCCAACACAAGCCCAGCGTAGGCATAGATCTTCGTGACCATGCCCAGGCCCAGGAGGATGCCCAACACCAGCAGCGGGATCATGTTGGCGGTCAACTTTCGGGCGCCATTGCGCCGGGCGGTATCGTCTTGTGTGTAGAAAGCGCTCCGCATCCAACGCAGGAGCACCATCATCGCTGCTAACAGAAGCGCTTCGGCAAGCCCATCATTATTGACAGACGCGCTCATGGCACGCGCATCGGCAAAAAGGCAGCAAAGGCGGCCGCACCCAATGAGAGTAGCGGTTTTGTGGGAAAAACCAATTCAACGCAGAAGTAGAGTAAGATGACCGAGATGGCCCCAAGTAGTACGTTAAACAGTCGCAGCGCAGTCAGGTTCCCGCCGGTGGCGAGGAAGACCGGAACCGCAGCCTCATAGTAGAGGGGTGGCTGGTAGGACTCGTAACGCAGGCTATCCACGGGCCAACCGGGCGGAAAGCGCATCGACACCAGGAATCCAATATAGTCCTGGTCATAGTCGCCCATCTGCAAGACCGGCATGCCGCCGGTCGTGGCAATGGTGGCGATATTGTTGTAGTGCGCGGGTTCGTCCGGGTTTTGCCAGGCCGGCGTCTTGACCGCAAAGAGCATCCCGCACAGTAGATACCCAGCCAGAATGAACACGAGCACCGGCCGAGGACGCCGGAAGTAGAGTGCGTCGAGGCGGGCGTGGATCAGAATCGGCGCCATAGTGAAGGGAAGTGTTCCCCTTTCAAGGGTAGCGCCTGGCGGGGGAATGCCAGGCTACTGCTTCGACTCAAGTCCGGGAACCGCTTCTTCTTCTAACTTGATAAAGAGCGCGGCAGGTTCCCGCAGCGTCTGACCCGGCGGCAGCATGCTCGGCTCCCAGCGTCCGGTGGCGTCCGAATGGTCATAGCGGAGCACCTGATGCACGCCACGCGCGTCCACGACTTCTTCGGTGTATTGCCGGCCAAAGATCGGCTGGTCGTAACCGAGAAGGCGGTGCACCGCCTCACTGCTATGGGGAAGAATCGGCGCCCAGAGCAGTTTCAACCAATCGATGGCCTGGAGCGCTACATAGATCGACGTGGCAGCCCGGTCACGATCCGTTACGATCATCTTCCAGGGAGCGCGGTCATTCAGGTATTGGTTGACGCGTTGGCTGAGCCGCCGTACTTCCAGCAGCGCCGCCTTGAGCTTGACTGCGCCGTATAGTGCGCCCACACTCTCAAACCCGGCGCGGATTTCGGCCAGGAACGCCTCATCTTCGGCATCGAGTACGCCCGGAGCCGGCACGACGCCATCGAAACGTTTGAAGGCAAACCCCAGGGTCCGATTTACCAGGTTGCCCCAGTTCGCAACCAGTTCATTGTTGGCGCGATCCATGAAGTCCTGCCAGGTGAATTCCACGTCGGCAGTCTCCGGCGCCACGGCGGTCAACACATAGCGCCATGCATCTGCCTGGTAGGTGGCCAAGACCGTGTTCCACCCAATCACATTGCCGCGGCTCGTGCTGAACTTGCCACCGCCGAGATTCAGGTATTCGTTGGCCGGCACATCATAGGGCAGATTCAGGTGGCTGGCGCCGAAGTTGTACCCAATCAGCATGCCGGGCCAAATGATCGTGTGGAAGGGGATATTGTCCTTGCCGATGAAGTTGTATAACCGTGCATCGGGGTTGACGTCCGCGTCCCACCACTCCCGCCATGCCTCTGGCGCGCCTGCCAATTTGGCCCATTCTACGGCGGCGCTGTAATACCCGATCACCGCGTCATACCAGACATAGATGCGCTTCTCCGGGTAATTGCCGATAGGAATGGTGATGCCCCAATCCAGGTCACGCGTAATGGCGCGGCCGTGCAACTCGCGCAGTTCAAGTTGGCCACGCGTGAAGTTGATGACGTTCGGGCGCCAGTGCTCCTTGCCTTCCTTGATCCACTCAAGGAGCGGTTCGTTCATCTTCCCCATGTCGAGGAAAAAGTGCTCCGTGGCCCGCACCTCCAGGTCCGTACTGCCGCTGATCTTGGAGCGCGGGTTCTTGAGTTCCAGCGCGTCGTACAGACGGCCGCAATTGTCACATTGGTCGCCCCGCGCATCGGGATAACCACAGAAGGGGCAAATGCCCTCCACGTAGCGATCCGCCAGGAACTTGTTCACCGCCGGGTCGTACCACTGCTCCTGCGCCGCCTTGTAGATAAAACCGGTCTCCCAATGGCGCGTGAACACTTCCTGGGTCACGTCCCAGTGGTTTTGCGTGTCGGTGTGCGTATAGAGGTCGAAGGTCAGACCCATCTTCAGGCAGCCGTCGACAAAGAGCCGGTGATACTTGTCGGCGACTTCACCGTACGTGAGACCCTCGGCATCGGCCTTGAGCATGATCGGGGTGCCGTGCGTGTCGGAGCCGCTGACCATCAACACGTCGGCGCCTGTCATGCGCTGGTAGCGCGCGAAAATGTCAGGGGGCAGGTAAGCGCCCGCAATCTGTCCAATATGCTTCTCGCCGTTCACATACGGCCACGCCACGCCGACCAGGATCTTTCGCGCCATTTCATTCGCCACTTTCACAAAAGAATCGAAACCTCGACGGGAAGGTGTGGGAGTCGAACCCACCGCAGCCGGCTCAGCGCCACCTGCCACCGATTTTGAAGACCGGGGCATCCACCGGGACACATGCCTCCCCGTTGGCTATTATTCAGCATTCGCGACAAAGAACCAAATCGACTTAAGAATGCGTGGACGGGAACTCGACGGTGAATGTATGCCACAACTCGTCGCGGCTCGCTGCCGCGGGTCGAATCGGCAACGTACCCGAGCGCCGCACGCCCTCCAATAGATCCGCCAGGGGCGAGTTTGCGCGCGCTGCCGCACCCGCCAATGGATCTCCGCCTAGCGGCGGCAACTCCAGAACATTCAGGTTCATCGACTGCCCCAATACGAAGAACTTATAGGCAACACGGCCTTCGGCGGCCTCATCCAAAGCCGGCGCGGTCAGGGTGATCGGGGCTGCGGCCGCACGCCCCGGCTCCACAGTCAACGTAAAACCGTCGTCTGGCTTGACCTTAGTGATGCTGTAGTCTGGCGCAAGGCGAAACACAACCACAAACACGCGGCTGCCCGACACGTTCTGGAGGCGAAGCCGCAGAGCGGGGCGAGCATCGCTCCCTCCCACTTTGGCAGGAGCAGCGCCTTCGGTGACTAGTTGGATGGCGTTGCGCAGACTCAAGGAAGCCCGTGGATTTTGCAGCGCCTGCACGTTGCGAAAGATCGCAAGGTGCTCAAGCATCCGCACAATTTCTGCCGCACCATCCGGCGTGGTTGGCAGCGCACCCCCGGCATGCGCGCCGGCTGCATCTTCGATCTGATACCCGGCCGAGGTCGTGCGGACGAAAAACTCCGGCGCACCGTCGCTTTCATCGACCACGCGGAGCAGGGGCGACGGTTTGCCCGCGCGCGCAACCCCAATGGCGGCGGCAACTTCAAGGGCAGCAACAGCCACCGTGTGCGCCTGGCCGGCAAAGCCATAAGAGAGGATCTGCACCCTGCTGCCCAGCTCAACCGTCATTTCACGGTTCAACCTGGCTTCGGCAGTTGCCGGGTCGACGGCGGTTACCGTTCCGGTGGCACGCGGCGTTCCCTTCAAGTCGGACGATGGGGTAAAGACCGCCAGTTCGGCGCTGGGATTCAACCCGATGGTGGCGCCGCCGTCCACCTGAATCTTGTCGGGCGCCAACTGTGCGGTTACCCGCAGATACCCTGCTGTGCGCTTTACGCCGGCGCCGAACACGCGCATGGCGCCATCGCCACCCAAAAGCGGTGACTGGCGCGGATAGAGCGCGTGCACGCGCGTCGCGACATAGTCATAGGCGCCACTCCAGGTCAGTTCCGGCAGGTACATGCGGAGCGCTTCGACAAAGAAATAGGTGACCGCCCCGCGCCAGGTGTTCTCCTCGGCGGCAAAATACTCGTTGGCGAGTTCAAAGTCGTGCGCGGCGGCCAACACGATGTGTCGGGTCGGTGTGCTGGCCGCGCGCAACAGCGCTTCTTCGGGCGCCACCAATTTCTGTGGATCAGGTCGATCCGGGCGCGGCGTCGTCAGGCGCACCGCCGCCTGCGCGCGGCTGCGCGTGCCGGAGCCGGCATGGCAGCAGTCAAGCACGATGCTCACCTGGGCGCCGCGCTGCTCAGCTTCATCGATCAGCCAGGCCAGTTCTTTGTCGAGGATGTCATTTCCGCCGGTCGCACGGCTGTCGTAGGCAACGAGGGTTTCATCGAGACCGTCGGCCTCATCCGGATCAATGGACGGGGTCTGCGACCCGTGCCCGCTGAAGTGGAAGAAAATCTGGTCGTCCTGCCCTGCCTGTGCGATCAGATGGCTGCGCCAGGCGTCGAGAATCCCCTGACGCGTCGCAGCAGCGCCGGTCAGCAACACGGCATCGGCCGGCGCCGCGCCCAATTGGCGCACGAGCAATGCGTGCACTGCCGCAGCATCGGCAATCGCCCCGCGCAGCGCAGGAACAGCACCGCCGGCATAATCGTCAATGCCGACAACTAACGCGAGCAACCGACCGGCCATGTGACCTCCTATGCGGGGACTAAACTATGACTCCCATTATTGACACCCGGCGCATTAGCTGATATCCACCAATCGCCTCCAAGACAGGAAACCACTGCAAGTAGTAGTATCGCCCAAACCTACAGTATCCCGAACCCTCTGTAGATGATCGCTGATGCTGCTGCCGGGACGCAAACCGCTCGCTGACGTTCGCGGCTCTGATTGATGACACAGCTTTTCTTTCGGGTGGGACCTTCGGTGGGAATTTAGGGCAAAGAAGATAAGCCGCTTTCCAATCCTTGCCACTCACTTCCGATTTCAATACAATGGGCGTAGGGCCATTGTTGCTTTTAATGAGTCAAGGACATGCTGTTCATGCTGCAAAAATTTGTGGAGTCAAAACGGCGCTCGCTCGTGACCACATCCGCCGTCGTCACTTTTGCTTGCGTATTGCTCGCACTTGTAAGCGCGCCAGTCTTCGGGGCTACAGTTGCATACCCCGTACCGCCGGCCATCCAGGTCGCCATGCACCCTTCGCGGCAGACCGGCATCGTCTCACTAGAAGCAACCTCCATTCTCCAGACATCGGCAACGACGTCGACACTCGTCGCCGGGACGGCTGGGATCACCGCTACCTCGACCCTCTCGACCAGCAAAGCCACGACCGCGACGGTGGCGCCTGCGGCAAAAGCCAAAACCGTCACGTACGGTGTCGCCGCAAACATCCCGATCTCGCTCTCCATCCCGGCGATCGCCTGGACAACGCCCATCACGCCCATGGGCTGGGAGAACACCATCATCGATGACAAGATCACCACCCGCTGGGTTGTCCCGCTGGACGCCGGCGGTTGGGCGGTCAACAGCGCGGCAGCCGGTGAGTCCGGCAACCTTGTGATCGCCGGCAACCAGACCCTCGGCAAAGGGCTGTTCCGCCCCATTGCGCTTGGCGTCGCCGAAAAAGGGCAGGAAATCTGGGTGCGCAGCGCCGACGGCCGCACCCACATCTATCGCATCACCGCAGAGTCAACCCCTATTCCGGCGATCGGGGCGACGTCTGAAGAAATCGCACAGGCGCAAGCGTATCTGCTGCCGGCCGATCAACCGCGTTTGACAATCGTGACAGGCTGGCCGGCCGACACCAGCACCCACCGCATCTTCGTCGTTGCAGAATACGTTGGCATTAAGAAGTAACCTGAGACTTTGCGATGGACCGCGATAATATAGGCGGTGATCCAACGCTCCGTTACTCTGTGATCGTACCCCTTCACAACGGCTCGTCGACGATCGAAGGCTGTCTGGAAGGGCTTGCATGCCAACAGGCTGAGCCGGGGATCTTCGAAGTCATTGTCGTCGACGACGGGTCCACGGATGAGTCGGTGAGCGTGGTCCAAGCCTGGGTGTCCCGTCACCCAGAACTCAGCGTCCGGCTCCTATGCCAGGCGCACGCCGGCATGGCAGCCGCCCGCAATCTTGGCGCAAATGACGCGTCCGGCCCTATCCTGCTCTTTACAGATGCCGACTGTGTCCCGTCCCCCACCTGGGTCACGACGCTAGGCGCCGCATTTGCGGATGCCACCGTCGTCGGCGCCAGAGGCGTCGTCACGACCGACCAGGCTGGGCTGGCGCCGCGCTTCGTGCAGGCGGAATATGAAGATCGCTATGATCATGCCGGCCAGAAGCCGGAGATCAACTTCATCGACAATTTTTCTGCCGGTTATCGCCGTGACATCTTTCTGCTAAATGCGGGCTTTGACACCAATTTCGCCGCCTGCGAAGACCAGGAGTTAAGTTTCCGACTCGCCGAAAAAGGGTACCGCATGGTCTTTGTCCCGCAGGCCACGGTGACCCATCAGCACGACGCCAATATTCGTACCTATGCCTGGCGCAAGGCGGTCACGGGGTTCTGGAAGGCGCCGCTGACCCGGCTACATCCAGAGCGCATGGTCGAAGACACGCACACCCCTCAGGTGCTGAAACTGCAGATCGTCACCGTCAGTCTGTTTGTTTTTTCTGGTAATCCCGGCGCTCCTGGGGCTGGTTTGGCCGGCGTTCGAATGGCTCTGGATGGTGGAAGCGGTGCTGCTTGGCGTCTTCCTGGCGTCGGCGCTCCCCTTTCTGGCGAAGTTGACACAGCGATCGTGGACGCTTGCGCTCATCGGCCCCTTGATGTTGGCCGTGCGCTCGCTCGCCCTGGGCTGTGGTTATCTGGCCGGCACGATTCACTACGCGGGTTCTCTGCCCGGCGCACGCGCGCCCATCATTCCGGGCTGGAAGCGGGTGATCAAGCGCAGCATGGATATTGCGGGCGCCCTCGTTGGGCTGGCCATCGCCATCCCACTCGTTGCGGTCGCCGCCGTCGCCATCAAACTCGATTCGCCCGGCCCGATCTTCTACTGGCAGGTGCGGATCGGCGAAAACGGCCGGCCGTTCCGGATCGTTAAGTTGCGCAGCATGGTCGCCGGCGCCGAACAACTGGTGGACCAATTAGTGGATGTGCAGCGGCTGGCGTCGGAGCCTGCCTTTAAGTTGGAGGACGATCCGCGCGTCACCCGGGTCGGACGGTTCCTGCGCCGTACCAGCATCGACGAGTCGCCACAGTTCTGGAACGTGTTGAAGGGCGACATGAGCCTCGTTGGCCCGCGCCCCGAAGAAGAGCGCATCGTCAAGTTGTATACCGATGTGCACCGCAAACGGCTGGCCGTGAAGCCTGGTTTGACCGGCCCCATGCAGGTCTATGGTCGTGGCAATCTACCTTTCTCCGAGCGCCTCAAACTGGAGCTGGCATATATTGACCACTATAGCCTTCGAAACGACTTGATCCTGATCCTACGCACCTTTCCCGCTATTCTAGGCGGAAAGGGTGCGCATTAGGGTGGTCGACTAGATATGTGGCTTGCTTGGGTCTTTTGGATTGGCCTGGCCATCGTCCTTTACACCTATGCCGGCTACGGCATACTTGTAATCGCCGTCCTCAAACTCCGGCGCACCCGCACAACTTCCCCCCCAGCCGCAAAGTCCGTTGCACTCCCGGCAGTTTCGTTGATCATCCCTGCCTATAACGAAGCCGGCGCCATTGCCGAGAAATTCGAAAATTCGCTGGCATTGGACTATCCGCGCGAACGGTTGACCATTGTCTTTGTTACGGATGGCTCAAACGACGGCACCGACACACTCTTGCAGTCTCTGCAGACGCCGCCGGGTGCTACAATCACGGTGCTTCACTCAGCCGAACGCCGCGGTAAGTTGGCAGCCGTCGAGCGAGTGATGCCCACCATCACGACGCCCATCACGGTCTTCAGCGACGCCAACACGCTCCTGAATCACGCGGCTTTACAGAATCTGGTGCGGCACTACACGGACCCTTCGATCGGCGCGGTGGCGGGTGAGAAGCGCGTCCACATGGAGGCCGCCGCCGGGGTGCAAGGGGTGGGCGAAGGTCTCTATTGGAAATACGAATCATGGCTCAAACGCCTGGATGCGGAGCTCTATTCAGTGGTCGGAGCGGCGGGTGAACTTTTCTCCGTGCGCACGACGTTGTATGAATCAGTGCCGCCGGATTCGATCATTGAGGACTTTGAGCTCTCCATGCGGATTGCGATGCGCGGCTACCGGGTCGCCTATGCCCCCGACGCCTATGCAGTCGAGGAGCATTCAAGCTCGCTTGGGGAGGAGTGGAAACGAAAAGTCAGGATCTCAGCCGGCGGGCTGCAATCCGTGATCCGGCTGCGCAGCGTGCTGAACCCATTCCGGTACGGCATCTTGAGCTTTCAGTACATCTCCCACCGCGTCTTGCGGTGGACACTGGCGCCGTTGCTTCTCCCGGTAATCTTTCTGGCCAATGCCGGTCTGATGGGAGCGGGCGTGCTGTATGTCGTGCTGCTGATTGGCCAGTTGTTGTTCTACGGCGCGGCGCTAGCAGGTTTGATGCTTGAGCAACTTGGCTTGCGGGTAAAACTGTTTTATATTCCAATGTACTTCTGCGTGATGAACTGCGCTGTCTATGTCGGCGCGCTCCGGTTACTGCGGGGCAAGCAAAGCGCCGTATGGGAAAAAGCGCAGCGTACGTGAAGCAGCTTGGCAGGTGCAGATTGATTTGCGCCCCGCGGCTCACACTATTTACGTTCAAAGGATGTCAAATGCAAGGCCCAATTATTAAGAATCGCCCGACTGTGCACTGGATGCGCCAATATTGGTTGGCATTCGCACTTGTCCTTTTGACTGCAGGGTTTGTGCTTGGCGCACGCTCTGCATTTGCCGCCAGTGCCGATGTTTCGATCAACCAGACGGTGCCACCACCAACCCCGCGGCCCACGACTGCTCCGCCAAAGCCCAAGCCCAATACGCAGACCGCCGCGGCTGCAGGAGCTGTTGCCGCGGTTACGGCTACTGACGTAACCACCGGCACCGCACCGACCACGCCCTTGACGGCAACGGTGCAGGCGGTGACGCTAAACGTCCGTGGCGGGCCTGCCACGAGTTTCCCTGTCATCGGAAAGTTGCCCCAGGGGACGGTCGTGAATGTCTCCGGTCGCAACGAGGCCGGTGATTGGTGGTTTATCTGTTGCCTGGCCGGCAGCGCCACCCCCGGTTGGGTGAGCGCTGAATTGCTAACGCCTGGTTTTACACCGGCGCAAGCCGCAGCGCTACTCGTCACGGATGGCAAAACCGTGCTGCCGACGCCGGCGACCACTGCGGGCGGCAAGCCGGGCACAGTGAATGCCGTCACGCTCAACCTGCGCGCCGGGCCAGCGACCGACGGCGCAGTCCTTGCCAAGTTGCGCCAGGGCAACACCGTTTCGGTGCTTGGTCGTAACGAAGCCGGCGATTGGCTCTTTGTTTGCTGTGCCCCGGATGCACAGACCCGTGGCTGGGTAAGCGCTGAATACATCACGCCCGCTTTTTCCGCCGGTGATCTCGAGGTGACGACCGGTGCAGAATCAGAGGCGCCCGCGGTTGACGCGACCACGCCGGTCAGCGCCACGAACGAAGCAGATGCCGCCAATGTCGAGCCTGCCGCCAAAGCAATCCTGAACTTGTCTGTGGCGCAGAGCCCGGTCTTTGCAATCCAGGGCAAAGCGCTATCCCTGCTGATTACGCTGGAGAACTCAGGCGACACCGCCGCCACCAACGTAGAGTTGCGCAATGAGTTGCCCAATGAACTCGCGTACGTCGATGCCAGCGCCTCAGCAAACGGCGCGGTCAGTCAAGATGGCAACGTGGTCGTCGTGAAATGGGTTGAGGTGCCGGCAGGCGCCATGGTCACTGCCACCGTGAACACCACAGTGGACGGAGCAATCGCAAACGGCGCGACCTTTGCCAATCTGGTCACCGCCACCGCCGGCAATGCCGAGCCGGTGGGCGCTGGGATCACCGTTGGGATGCCGCCATCAATCCTGCCTGAATTCTGGTAGACGTTCATGCCCTAACCCGGGTCTACAAGGTGGGACGTGCCTGGCGCACGTCCCACCTTCGTTATGGTCATGCCCAAGTCATCCTTGCCCGCACTACCACCAGCAAACGATGCTGAACCGGCCTGGATTGGCTGGACAGTCGCCGGCCTCGTAGCGGCGGTTGCCCTGGCCGTCTATGGATTCGGGCTGGCGCCCGGCATCACCTGGGCGCATCAAGGGGCGGACGGCGGTGAATTGCTTACCGCGGCGGTGACGAACGGTGTCCCCCATCCACCGGGATATCCGCTTTTTATCCCACTCCTTCAAGCCTGGCTCTGGAGCACAAAATGGTTGTTGCCGGCAGCGGATTTGGCGTGGAGCGGTAACTTCTTTAGCGCCGTCGCCGCTGCGGCGGGCGTGTTGGTGACGGTGCGCGTGGCGGGTCATCTTGCCCGTGCGTACAAGGTTCGATGGCTGTGGGCTGCGCTTGCCGGCTTTGCCTGGGCAACGGCGCCGCTCTTCTGGAGCCAGGCGCTGCTGACCGAAGTCTATGCGTTGCACGCGCTGTTGGTGGCGCTGTTGGGGTGGGCGGTGTTGGTTCATCCGCGCCAACTGTGGTATGTTGTGACGCCGATTGCACTGGGTGTGGCGCATCACCTGACGCTCGTGCTCCTGTTGCCAGCCGTCCTGTATTGGTTGTGGGTGCAGTCCGAACCGCGCAGTCTGCTGCGTCCCCTGGCCTGGATCACGGGGGCAGTTGCGGTAGGGTGCATTATTCTACCTTAGAATCCCACTGGTTGCGGCCCAGGCGGCCCCTGTCAATTGGGGGTTTGCAGACAATCCGGCGGGCTTCTGGTGGTTGATCAGCGGGGCTGCCTATCGTGGTTATCTGGGGGCATCCGCCGCCAGCGACGTCTTCACTCGCCTGGCGGCATGGGCGACCACAATTGTCACCCAATACACGCCTATCGGTCTGGTGCTAGCGTTGATTGGACTTGCTGAATGGGACCGTCGTGCGCCTACGCTGCGAAATTTTGGGCTTCTCTGGATTGCCCCTGTCAGCGTCTATTCGATCCTGTATCACACGCGGGACAGCGACATCTATCTCCTCCCGGTGGCGTGGATCATGGCCCTGTGGCTTGCCGTCGGCAGCGCAGTCGTGGCACATTGGCTGGTGGCGCAGCGACCAACCCAGGCGCGCTGGATTGCGGCCGGCTGGGGAAGCTTGCTGATTGTGGGCGTCCCACTCGTTGCGATCTGGCGCTGGCCCTGCCATGACATTGGCACAAGATCACGCGGCCCGCGACTTTGTTGTCGCTGCCAAGCAGGTGCTCGAACCCAACAGCATTGTGGTGACCCTCGATGATCAACCCACCTTTGCGTTCTGGTACGGGGTGTGGGGCAGCGGGGAGATTGCAGCGGCGAAGCCAGATATCACGCCCGTCAACGACTCGCTCTACCAGTTTGACTGGTATCGCCGGCTGCAAGGAGAGTTACACCCTGACATCGCCGGGGCAAATGAATCGGTAGACGCAATTTTGGCGGGTAACCGTGGTGTCCGTCCCATTTTTTTTACGGAAGAGCCAACCTATTTAGGGGTAGACGCAGTCGAGCCGGCAGGCCCACTATGGAAATTGAAGGATAATTGAACGACAATGTCAACACGGTCGATGAAGCACAATCAGGGTTCCAGTTGGCTTGGCCATTGGTGGGCAAAGCAGTTATTCGCTCCGGCCATCGTGCTTGGGGTGCTGCTCGCCGGCGGGCGCGCATTCGCAGCGCCGCTGCAGACAACTCCGGCTCGCCCGGTAGCCGACACGATGACCATCGGCGCCGCTGCCGCCAAACTCGGGCCCCATGCACCCTGGCTCTTGGGGATGGATGCCCCGCGCACCTACCTGATCTTGGTGCAGAACAATCATGAGTTGCGCGCCACCGGCGGCTTCATCGCCGCCATTGGCACCGTGTCAGTAGACCAGGGCAAGATTACCAGTTTCGACTTTGTCGACAGCTACGATCTTTACAGCACCACCAGCACTTATCCCCGGCGCCGCCACCGATGCGCCGCTACATGGGCATCGATCTGCTCGTCATGCGTGACGCCAATTGGTCCCCCGATCTCCCCACATCGGCGGCAGTGGCGAAAGCGCTTTACGCCCAGGACGGCGAGGGATCGGTTGACGGGGTGTTTACGCTCGATCTGAACGCAGTCAAGCACCTCTTTGGCGCGCTTGGCGATGTCAAGGCGCCCGGATCCGATGAAGTAATCACGGCCGACAACATCGAAGCGCAACTCATTCGGCTGTGGGAACGCCCGGCCGGCGCCGAAGCCACATTGGCCGGCGGCGTCAGCGATGAATGGTGGGCGCAACGCAAGGACTTCATTCCACAGATCGCACGCGAGGCGCTTGATCGCATCCAGGGTGGGAAAGCCAATCTTCCGGCTCTGGCCATGGCGGTCCAGGCGGCGCTGACCGATCGTTCGATTCAGGCGTGGGTGGCCGATCCCAACATTCAGGCAGTGCTTGCCGAAGCGCGTTGGGATGGCAGCATCCAGCCGGCGCAAGACAGCGACTTCTTGGCCGTGATCGACACCAACATGGGGTATAACAAGGTGGATGCCGCCATGCAACGGCAACTGGACTACCGCGTTGAGTGGGTGGACGGTCCGCAACAACCGGCCACGGCCACGCTGACGTTGACCTACACCCATCCCATTACCACGCCGGACCCGGGCTGCGATCCCACACGAGGGTATGGGGAAACCTACGCGGACATGATCGCACGCTGCTACTTCGATTATGTGCGTGTCTATGCGCCGGGCGGTTCTGAACTCATCGCGGTGGATGGGATTGCTCCGGAAGATGTGTTGGCGCAAGCGGGTGAAGCCGGCACAGAGATTTTCTCGGGTTACTTCGTGACGCCAACCAACAGCCAGCAGCGCATTACCTTTACCTATCGACTGCCGGCGGCGCTCAAGCCGGCGTCTTATCAACTGCTGTTGCAGCGCCAACCGGGCACACAGCCATTGCCGGTGACGCTCCATGTCAACGGTGCAGACACTGAACTGACATTGACGGAGGGGTGGATGCTCTGGTCCCCGGAGTAGCAGCTCGCTTGTACAGCGTCAACCCAACTGTGCCACCAGTTGCGGCAGGATGACGCCGCTGGGGCCTGGCAGATGAATTTCCGCAGTCGGCGAAAGTGGGGTTTCGTCAGGATTGATCTCGATCAGCCGCGCCCCTTGCCGCCGGGCAATCTGCGGCAACTGCGCCGCAGGATAGACCACGCCGCTGGTGCCAATGCATAGAAACAGATCACAGCGTCCGGCGGCGTGCCAGGCGGCGTCAAGGGCGGACTCCGGCAACGCCTCCCCAAACCAGATCACGCTCGGCCGGATCAGACCGCCGCACTTGCCGCACGTAGGTGGGAAAACGGCGCTGCGGTCAGCTTCCGCGAGTGAATATCTTAGCCCACAGTCATTGCAGTGAAATTGGCTGATCTGCCCGTGCAGGTGGATCACCTTCAGGCTTCCGGCGCGCTCGTGCAGGTCATCCACGTTCTGCGTGACCAGCACGAAGTCCGCGCTGCGAGCCTGCAGGTGCGCAAGGGCAACATGCCCAGGGTTTGGGGCTGCGTGCGCAACGCCTTGCAGTCGCTGCATGTACCATTGCCAGACCAGGCCAGGGTCTGCGGCAAAGCCGGCTTGCGACGCCAGTTGCGCCGGGTCAAATCGTGCCCAGAGTCCGGATTGCGCATCACGGAAAGTTGCAACCCCAGACTCTGCGCTCACACCGGCGCCGGTCAAACAGACGATGCGTTGTGCACTGCGGACCAGCTCAGTTGCGATGGCCAGACGCTTAGCCATCGTATGGGGTTCGAGTTGAATCATCTGGTCATCCTACTGCCCGCCAGGTGAACAAGTCATACGCCACGGGTCACCCGTGACTCGTGACAACAAAAGAAAAGGGCAGAGGGGTCATCTGCGCAATTGCGCAGGAATGACCACTTCTGCCCCTCACAAACTGCATGCTCCCTGTGTCGTGTGGCGTAAGCGTAGCGCTGCCGGCGCCAGCATTTACCGGAACCGGCGGCACATCTTCGTCTGACCGGAAATTAGCCGGCCAGACTCACCTCGGTCTTGGTGTCAAAGATGTGAGCGTTGGCCATATTAATCGCCAGATCCACGGCATCACCCGTCTGGGCGCGGACACGTGGGTCGACGCGTGCGATGAACTGCTTATTGTCTTTGGTCACGAGATACAGAAAGATCTCGTTGCCCATCATTTCAACGACGTCGACGTTGGCGTCCATGTTCGATTCCAGAATGCCGGGCGGCACGAACGGCTTGACGTGGATGTCTTCCGGGCGAATACCGAAAACAACCTGCTTGCCCTTATGCTGGCGCCATTCATCCGCCTTGGCCGCCGGGACTTCCAAGCGGAAACCACCGCTATTCACTTCCAGTTTTCCATCGCTCTCGACCAGGGTGGCATCGAAGAAGTTCATGGACGGGCTGCCGATGAAGCCGGCCACGAAGACGTTGCCGGGATGATCGTACAACTGCTGGGGTGAATCGATCTGCTGCAGCAGACCATCCTTCATGACGGCGATGCGGCTGGCCATCGTCATGGCCTCAACCTGGTCATGCGTCACATAGATGAACGTCGTCGCAAGGCGCTGATGTAACTTGGTGAGCTGAGCACGCGTCTGGACGCGCAACTTCGCATCCAGGTTGGAGAGCGGTTCGTCGAAAAGGAATACAGCCGGTTCGCGAACGATTGCGCGGCCTACGGCAACGCGCTGGCGCTGACCACCGGAGAGTTGCTTGGGCTTGCGGTCCAGCAGGTGGCCAATGTCGAGGATCTCGGCTGCTTCCTTGACACGGCGATCAATCTCAGCCTTGGGCGTCTTACGTAGTTTCAAACCGAACGCCATGTTGTCAAAGACGCTCATGTGCGGGTAAAGAGCGTAGCTTTGGAACACCATGGCGATGTCCCGATCCTTGGGCGGTACATCATTGACGACGCGGTCGCCGATCTTGATGTTGCCTTCGGAAATCTCTTCCAAACCAGCCAACATGCGCAGGCTCGTCGTCTTGCCGCAACCTGAAGGGCCAACGAAGACAATGAATTCTTTGTCCTCGATATGGATGTTCAGGTCGCTGACCGCGGTGACGTCGCCGTAACGCTTGTAGACATGTTCGTACGTTACACTTGCCATTATTTTTGTCTCCTTGCTGTCAAACAATAAGTTTGAACGAATGTGGAGGGAGGCCAGGGAGCATCCTGTGGTGAGAAGTATAACATATGCGCAAGATTGCTTGCAACTGCTGTTTTCGGGCGCGCCTTCGATTGCTGCACCCCTGGCGACAACGCCAAAAGACGGTGTCGAATAGTGGACAGTTGACTGAGGTGCATGGCACAAAATGGGTGCAAGATATTACAGAAAGGAACGCATCCATGTGTCACCGCGGCGAAGTTCCCCCCACGCTGCCTTTGTCGTAACCTTGCGATTGTGTTAAGCTTAGGTGTAACGTGAACACACATCGAGTCCGACCCATGCATCGCACGCTCTCCCGCGAGGCAAGTGAGATCAACAACGTGAAGTCGAGTCAGGCTCCCGCTGTGCCAGCTTCGAGTGAAGGAACCCAGCAAAGTATCGGCAACGGTCTGCCTGGCAGGCGGGTGATCTTAATTGTTGATGATGAAAGACCCATGCGCGATCTGATGGCGTTATCATTGGAGCGCATGCGGTACGCGGTTGTCGCCGTTCCCGACGGCGCATCTGCGCTGGAAGTATTGAGGCAACGCCCATTCGACCTGGTTTTGCTCGATGTCGTTATGCCTGGCATGGATGGATTCGACGTCTTGCGTCAATTGCGCACCTTTAGCAACGTCCCAGTTGTTATGCTGACGGCGCTCAATCGCCAAGAAGACATCATTCGGGGCTTTGAAGCGGGCGCAGATGGCTATATCGTCAAGCCATTCAACTTTAAAGAGGTTGAAGCACGCATCCACGCAGTCGTACGCAGGGCTTCGCATTCGATTGAGGGCGTCTCATTTGACGTTGTGGAATTTGGCGACTTGAAGCTGAATAACTTGACAGAACAAGCGATGGTGGCAGGGCGCGTGGTGGACCTGACGCCGACTGAGTTCTCTTTGCTACGTTACCTCGCCTTACACAAGGACTACCCGATCAGTAAGGAAGAGTTGCTGAAATCGGTTTGGGGCTATGCCGGCACCGACAATCAAAATCTCGTAGAACTCGCCGTCCGCCGGTTGCGCACCAAAATCGAGACCGACCCTGCACACCCCAAATACGTCGTGACCCAGCGCGGTGTCGGCTACAAATTCGTCGCCAATCGGACGGACAAAGTCCACGACCGTTAACATCCGGCCACCGCTAGGCGTCCTGGCGCATGCGCGCCAGAATCTGCAGGAATTGATCGATTACGATGTCGATCTCATGTGGCGTCGTGTCACGTCCCAGACTAAATCGAATGGCACTTGCCGATAGTTCTGGCGAGTAGCCCATGGCCCTGAGTACATGGCTCGGCTGTTGCGACCCGCTTGAACAGGCGCTGCCACTGCTGGCGGCAATGCCGGCCAGATCCAGCGCGATCAACATGCCTTCCGCATCAAGACCGTCGACCACAAAACTGGCATGATTGGGTAAACGCTGCACCGCGTCGCCCGTGAGTTGCACCGCCTCATTGCCTTCCCGTACGCCGCCGATCAGTCGATCGCGTAGTTGTTGTTGGCGGACCATTTCACCCTCACGCTGCGCCTCAGACAACGCCATCGCACGGGCAAACCCGACAATGCCTGGCACGTTCTCGGTGCCCCCACGCCGGCTGCCTTCCTGGCTTCCTCCCGTAATCTGCGGCCAGAAGGGGACGCCGCGCCGTAAGTACAACAGACCAACCCCCTTTGGCCCGTAGATCTTGTGCCCACTCAGGCTCATGGCATCGACGCCCAACGTTGCTACATTCAACGGCAATTTGCCGGCAGCCTGGACGGCATCGGTGTGAAAGGGGACGCCCGCCCGGCGGCATAAGGCGCCAATCGCTGAGATCGGCTGGATCGTCCCGACCTCATTGTTAGCAACCATGATGCTGATGACGGCGACATCACTGCCATCACCAATCACCGCGGCTACATCGTTGACCCGGACAAGTCCGGTGTGATCGACCGGCAACACCGTCAATTCAAAGCCATAGTGGTCGCGGAGCTCGCCTGCTGTCGCCAGCACCGCCTTATGCTCAACCGCAGATGTGATAATGTGGTTGGCGCCGGTCTGGGCCCGGCGCGCAGAGGCAATCCCACGGAGCGCAGCGTTGTCGCTCTCGGTTCCACCCGACGTGAAGAGGATCTCCCCGGGTGCGGCACTCAGCAAGGCGGCCAGATCACGGCGCGCCTTCTGTAACGCAACGGCCGCGCGGCGCCCGGCAGCATGCAGGCTCGACGCGTTGCCATATCCTTCCTGCAAGTAGGGCAGCATTTCTGCCAATACCTCGGATGCGATCGGTGTTGTGGCGGCGTAGTCGCAATAGATTAACCGCGGTGCACTCCGGTTCATCAGTAAGTCACAGCTTTCTCATCATTCCCATGCTCTGCCTACCCAGTCTGTGCACGACCGATTGTATCATGTCTGCAGGCGCGACTACTGCAACCGTCGTTCCGGACGCAGATACTTTAGTTTGTCCAAGCGTGGTCGAAACAGGTACAATCAGAGCGCCTTTGACTGGACAACCACGGTCATCTTGGTGCGATAGTGACGCACGCCAACAGATTATTTTAGGAGGGACTCTTGATACAGGGCACGACTTCAGTTGTGATCGCATTGCTGGTCAGCCTCGTTGGGATTGGCTTTGTCATCTGGCAGATGCGCCGCGTGTTGGCCGAACCGCAGGGAAACCAGACGATGCGGGAGATCTCGGCAGCCATCCAGGTGGGGGCGTCAGCGTTTCTGCGTCGCGAATACTCCTACCTGGTCGTTTTCGTGTTGATCGTCGCATTACTCATTGCGGCGTTCCTCAACTGGCAGACGGCTCTGTCTTTTCTGATCGGCGCTGCCATCTCCGCTGCCACTGGCTACCTCGGCATGTACGTTGCGGTGCGCGCAAATGTCCGCACCGCTGCGGCGTCGGTGCGCAGTCTGAACGACGGGCTGCGCGTCGCATTTGCCAGCGGCTCCGTCATGGGGATGGCCGTCGTCAGTTTTGGGTTGCTCGGTCTTTCGAGTATGTATCTCCTGTTTAGTGGTGATGCCGCGCAAGACGTTGCCTATATCGCCGGTTTCGGTTTCGGCGCCTCGAGCATTGCGCTCTTCGCCCGCGTTGGCGGTGGCATCTTTACAAAGGCGGCAGATGTCGGCGCCGACCTGGTCGGCAAGGTGGAAGCCGGCATTCCTGAGGATGACCCCCGCAATCCAGCGGTGATTGCCGACAACGTTGGCGACAATGTCGGCGACGTTGCGGGCATGGGCGCCGACCTTTTTGAGAGCTATGTCGGCTCGATCATCGCCGCCGCTTCGCTGGGCATCGTGATGACGAATGCTTCGACCGGACCGCTGGCCTACGTTGGCTTGCCGTTCCTGGTCGCGGCGGGTGGGATTATCGCCTCGCTGATCGGCTCGTTCCTGGTCAAAACCAAGGAGAACGCCACGCAAGAGGAACTTCTGAGTACGCTGCGCCGCTCCGTATGGGGTGCATCCGGTATCGTGCTGGTGCTGACCGCCTTTTTAGTCGTACTGGCCGGCGTCTCATTCAATTACTTCCTCGCCGTCCTGGTCGGTCTTGTGGCGGGCAATGCCATTGCCTGGTTCACGGAATACTACACTTCGTACACCAAAAAGCCGACCCAATCGATCGCTGAAGCAACTGAAACCGGTCCGGCCACGACCATCATCCAGGGGATGGCCGTCGGCATGAATTCGACGGCGGCGCCTGTGCTCGTGGTTGCCTTTGCCATTCTGTTGGCGCTCTACCTTGGGATTACGGGCGACCCGGAGATGGGGATCACCGCCGGGCTGTACGCCGTGGCGCTGGCGGGTGTGGGCATGCTCAGCACGCTGGGCGTGACGCTTGCCACGGACGCCTATGGACCCGTGGCGGACAATGCAGGTGGCATCGCCGAGATGAGCAAACTGCCCCCGGAAATCCGCGAACGCACGGATGCCCTGGACAGCCTTGGCAACACGACGGCAGCCACCGGCAAAGGTTTTGCGATCGGTTCTGCCGTACTGACCGCACTCGCCCTCATCGGTGCCTACATGCAGGCGGCTGGACTTGATTCACTCAACGTCTTGACCCCAACCGTGTTGCCCGGCATGTTGATCGGCGCCATGCTGCCCTTCCTCTTCTCGGCCATGACCATGACCGCAGTGGGACGCGCCGCCAAGGAGATTGTGCTTGAGGTGCGCCGGCAATTCCGGGAGATCCCGGGGTTGCTCGAAGGCAATGCGGCCCCTGACTATGCCAAAGCCGTCGATATCAGCACGCGGAGCGCGCTGCGCGAAATGATTATCCCCGGTCTACTCGCAGTGGTGACGCCGCTCGCCGTCGGCTACATTCTGGGCAAGTCCGCGCTGGCCGGCATGCTCATCGGTGCCACAGCTCTCAGGTTTCCTGCTGGCCGTCATGATGGCCAACGCCGGTGGTGCATGGGACAATGCGAAGAAGTATATCGAGACCGGGCTCATGGGTGGCAAAGGTTCGCCGTCCCACAAGGCGGCGGTGGTTGGCGACACGGTGGGCGACCCCTTCAAAGACACGAGTGGCCCGTCCTTAAATATCCTCATCAAGTTGATGTCGATCGTGGGTCTGGTTTTTGCGACGACCTTCGGTGCGGGGATCCTGGGGTTCTAGTCCACTCAAACAGGCCAAAGAAATGACAGAGGGCGCCCGAACGGGCGCCCTCTTTGCTACGTGGGGATGGGCGGTGCCTCCCCGGACACGGCGGTGCCGTGTCCCTACTGCAGCACCGCCCAATCCCAAAGCTGCTTGGCTTCACTGCCGAAATAGGGACCGTAGAAGAGGTTGGGCTGACCGTCGTAACGGTACGACACCACACTGTTCACGTAATTCACAGAGGCAGTCCGGAATGGTGCATAGGCAACCAACCATGGACCACCGCTCGAACCGGAACCCATGTTGCAACCGATACCGACCGGCGGCGGGCCTGGGATCGTGTCGCGCCGGTAGGTGGATGCGGCACAGGCAACCAGGAAGGCGCCCGAGGCGAAATTCGACGGATAGCCAAAGGCATGAAACTGTTGGACGCCATTGGCGTTGTAGAGGAAACCCAACCGGCCCACGTATTGGCTCACGGTCCAGCCGCTGCGACTGGCTAGTGACACCATGCCGATGTCAGCGCTCAGGTTGCCGGACGAGAACCACGCAGGCGTTGTCGCAGCGTTGATCGCAACAAAGGAGCCAAACGGGTAAGCCCCATTGCGATACGCCGGTACGAAGGTCATATCGGTGTGCCAGCCTCGGCCCGTTGAGAAAACGCAGTGCCCGGCAGTCCACAGCGTGCGGCCATAGGCGACCGAGGCCGAACAGGCGTACAGACCGGTATACCCTGGAATTTTGAAGAACAGCCGCCCCATGGTGACCCAGGGCGCAGATTTCCAGGTCTGCGTCGCATCGTTCACATAGTAACTGACAAACGGTGGCGTCGAAGCCCAGCTTTCGGCTTCAAAATCACCCTCGGCTTGCGGCTGCTCGGTCGCACTTGTCTCTTCCGCTGCGATGCGCGCCCACTCTGCTGCATACTCCTTCTGGGCAAGGGCAACGGCTTTGGGATCCGATGCGGCGCCCGGGAAACGCACCGCGGGGCCGGTGGCGGCAACTTCTGGTGAAGCGGCCGGCGCCTTGCCATTGACGGTCAATAGATCCAAAGGCTTGGCCGCTAGCATGCGCTCCCGCGTCCAGAATTGGGAAGCAGCGGTCTGCTCGGCGCTGGGTATCGCATGGGTGACGACGCCAGCCGGCGCCGGCTCCGTTCCTGGTTGCGTCTGCAGCGCAGGCATGAAGACATGGCCGGCGCCGGTGGGCGTGTCGTCCTGGGCAAACACCGCCGCCGGCAACATGCCGGTGACGAGGATCGCCACCAGCGATAAAACGAGAAAACACGATCGAATGCTGCGCATAGTGCCTCCTGTAAGGGCTACCGACAATCTGGAAAGCAGTAAACGGACAGACGCAAGAAGGAACAGCGGGGCAATGTGGCTGCATTTGGGTGTTCAAGTGTTCCTACCAATTCATGACGCAGCAACCGGTGAGAAGTCGCGCAGATTTGCAGGTTTTGCTGTGCTATAATGGCGGGCATTGTTTTGGCCTTGCTTTCACCTACAACCTGCCATCGTTAACAAATCTGCACGAAGATCGAGGAGAGTCAGATGGGCGTTCCTATTCCGAGCATGGTGCTCAAACAGCTCTATACACGCGATAGTCTCCGCAACACACCCGAAGGCGTCCGCTTCTCGATGAAGAATCGGTTGAGCGACGCGACAGTCACCGCCCTCCACGCCGTAAAATTCGACAATCAAGAAGTTCCGCGCAATGCGATTCGTATTGATCTGGGCAATGGAAAAATGGTGACGCCCGACGACCTTGTCGCCAATCCGATCGATTTTCCGCTTCGCAAATCGATCGATGTGGTCTGCACCATCCTGCCGTTGGCCAAAGGCATCCACAAGATCGAAGTAAAGTTCGATGCGGCGCCCTTTGGCACCCTGGCCTTCAAGGTTGACGGGGCCGTGGCAGAGAAACGCGAAGATGTCGTCCGTATTCCCCGCGATCCAAACGACGACTACGGCGCTGCCATCATTGCGAAACGCCAGGCGTTTGTCGAAGAATATGCGGGCAAGAAGTTGGAACACGTGCCCCATTACTCCTTTGACCCTAATATTCTCAGAGGCAACATCGAGCACTTTATTGGGGTGGCGCAGGTGCCGATTGGCCTGGCCGGTCCAATCACCATCCACGGCGAACATGCCAATGGCGATTTCCTGGTGCCGATGGCGACGACCGAAGGCACGCTGGTCGCTTCCTACAACCGCGGGATCAAGGTGCTCAATCTGTCCGGCGGTGTCAAGTGCACCGTAATCGGCGATTCCATGCAGCGCCCCGGTCTTTGTCTTTGACGATGCCCTGCAAGCGCGTGAATTCGTCAAGTGGGTGCAGGGCAACTTCGCAAAGATCGCGGAGGAAGCCGAAGCGACTTCAAGCGTGGCAAAGCTGCAATACATCGACCCCTACCTGGCCAGCAAGTTCGCCTACCTTCGCTTCAACTACTCCACCGGCGACGCCGCCGGTCAGAACATGGTCGGCCGCGCCACCTTTGCCGCCTGTTCCTGGATCCTGGATACATATGAAGGCATTCGTCACTTCTATCTGGAATCAAACCTGGCGACCGACAAGAAGGCATCGCAAGTCAACGTCATGCACACCCGCGGCAAGCGCGTGGTCGCGGAATGCGTGATCAAGCGCGATGTGCTGATTGAACACATGCGCGTAGAGCCGGAGAGCCTCTTTTATCACTCAAATGTATCGAATATCGGCGCCATCCTTTCCGGGGCGAACAACAACGGCGCCCATTCGGCCAACGGCATCACGGCCATGTTCATTGCCACCGGGCAGGATGTTGCGAATGTTGCAGAATCGTCTGCAGGCATCATGTATGTTGAATTGACGCCTGAAAAGGATCTTTACGCAGCCATCACCATTCCGTCGCTGATCATCGCTACCTATGGCGGCGGCACCGGCCTCGCCACGCAGCGTGAGTGTCTCGAAATGCTCGGCTGTTATGGCAAAGGCGGGGTCAAAAAGCTCGCAGAGATCATCGCCGGCGTGGTCCTGGCCGGTGAGATTTCGCTCGCCTCGGCCATTTCGTCGAGTGACTGGGTGTCAAGTCACGAAAAATACGGGCGCAACCGGTAGGGAGATCAGCGTGCGTGAGCTGCTGCCGGTGCTCGACCGATGGTTGGACGAACATAAACAGGTTGCAGTCGCTACCCTGGTCAAGACGTACGGGTCGGCGCCCGTGCCGCCGGGCGCAAAGATGGCCATCTCATCGACAGGCGAGATGGTGGGTTCCGTCAGCGGCGGTTGCGTGGAAGGCGCCGTGGTGCAAGAAGCGCTGGCCGCAATGAGGACACACAAGCCCAAACTCGTCGAATATGGCATCAGTGACGAACTGGCCATCAGTGTGGGTCTGGCCTGTGGCGGACGCATCGCCGTCTATGTGGAGCCACTCTAAGTCATGGAGGCCGTGTTTCGTTGTTTCCTTGACGCCATCCGTGCGGCGCAGTTGGTTGCGCTCGTCACGGTCATCGACGGCCCCAGACAAGGGGCAAAGCTGGTGGTCTGGCCAGGGGGAAAATCCGAAGGTAGTCTCGGTGACCCCACTCTGGATGAGAACGCCGTCCGCACCACGCTACTTCAGATCGAGAGACTTCAACCGGCGCAGGCGCTGATTGAGACCGCCGGCGAGACTGCTATGGTCTTTATCGACGTCCAACCACCCCCGCCCAAACTGATCGTCGTCGGTGCGGTGCATATGGCGATTCCCTTGATCACCTTTGCCCGAACCCTCGGCTACCACACCACCGTGATCGACCCCCGGTCCGCGTTTGCCACCTCGGAACGGTTTGGCCACGCGGACCGGCTCTGCATCGGCTGGCCCACCGAAACGCTGCGTGCCATTGCGATCGATGAGGCGACCAGTATCGTTGTCGTGACGCATGACGAAAAGATTGATGACCCTGCGCTCGTGTTCGCCTGCCGCAGCCCGGCGCGCTATATTGGCGCACTCGGTTCGCGGCGGACGCATGCCGCGCGCACCGTGCGGCTGCGCGCCCTGGGTCTGGCAGATGCCGAGATCGCACGCATTCGCGCTCCGATCGGCCTCCCCATTGGCGCCCGGCGCCCGGAGGAGATTGCCGTTTCCATCATTGCGGAAATCATCGCAGTCGCCAATCTGGCGTCCGCAGAAGAAAGTGCGCAATAAATTGCATCCTCTAAGGAAAATACATAATGAATACGCAAGAAATCTTGGAAAAACAACGAAAGTATCTGTGGCCAAATCACATTCTGTACTACACGGAGCCGCTGCCGCTTGACCACGGCGAAGGCAATTATGTGTGGGATGTTGAAGGGCGCCGGTACCTGGATTTCTTCGGCGGGATTCTGACCACAAGCGTCGGGCACAATCATCCCAGGGTAGTCAATGCAGTCCGGGAGCAGGTCGGTAAACTCATCCATTCCTCAACGCTCTACCCAAATGAAAACCACGTTTTGCTTGCGGAAAAGATGGCGGAGATCACGCCCGGTCGGCTCCAACAGTCTTTCTTTACAAACTCCGGCAGTGAGGCGAACGAGACGGCGATCGTGGCGGCGCAGACCTTCACCGATCACCGTGAAGTCGTGGCCCTGCGGCATGCCTACAGTGGGCGGACCTCGCTGACGATGAGCGTGACGGCCCATGCCAACTGGAAGTTGGGCAAGTCCTTCAGCCCGGACATCAAGCATGCGCTCAACCCGTACTGCTACCGCTGTCCGTTGAAGATGTCCTATCCCTCCTGTGGCGTAGCGTGCGCTCAGGACATCGAAGATGTCATCAAGACGACCACGTCTGGACGCATCGCGGCTTTTATGGCGGAGCCGATTCAGGGCGTTGGCGGCTTCATCACCCCGCCGCCGGAATATTTCAAACTGGCGGTTGACATCGCCCATCACTACGGTGGCGTCTTTATCTGCGACGAAGTGCAGACAGGCTTTGGTCGCACCGGCGAGTATTGGTTTGGCATCTCCCATTGGGGCGTCGAGCCTGAAATCATGACGATGGCAAAAGGCATCGCCAATGGGTTGCCGATGGGCAACACCATCACCGTGCCTGAGGTCGCACAAGCGATGACCGGCAGGGGCCTTACCCTCAGCACCTTTGGCGGCAATCCCACCTCGACTGCCGCATCGCTGGCAACCATCGAGGCCATCGAAGAAGAGGCGCCTCCTGCTGCCATTGCCCTAACCGGCGATCACCTCCGCGGTGGGCTGGAGCGACTCTGGGAGAAATACCCGCTGATCGGGGATGTGCGCGGCAAAGGGCTGATGCAGGGCATCGAGATGGTGACAAACCGGCAAACCAAGGAACCGGCTCCCGTTGCCGTCGCCCAGCTCTTTGAAGAGACGCGCGCCCGTGGGCTGCTGATCGGCAAAGGTGGGTTGTTTGGGAATGTCATCCGCATCTCACCGCCGCTGACGGTGACCATCGAGCAAATCGATGAAGCGCTTGCGATCCTTGATCATGCGTTTGGCGCCGTCCACGAAACACTCGGCGTGAACTAAACACGGTATAATAGCGGGGCATGAGCCGCAAATCGCGTGGGTTTGATCCATTTCGCTTTGCACGCACCACCGAGGGGCAACTTGTCGTCGGCTTCTTTGTCCTCTTGTACGTCCTCGGTGGCGGCCTCATCTGGTGGTTTTACGGATTGGGGGGTGCGATCCTGGGCTGGATCTGCATGACGGGTGGCCTTTTCTTTTTTCTGTTGCTGTATGGTATCGTTTCGCTCTTCGGTTGGTGGGCGAACAAAGTAGATTGACATCATGGAGATTCCACTTTTTCAAACCGATACGCCCTTGCGCTTTGATCGCATTGTGCTCTATCCATACCCTGACCTGACGCGCATCTGGACGCGCCTGTGGTTGACTGCGGTCAACGAAGCCGATCATCCAAACATCGAAATCGTGGTCTATAACCCCGACGGCAGCGAGAACTGTAGTGTCTTCATGATGGCGCACGCCGAACCGCGCGCGGAAACAACGCTGCACATGCGGAATCCGTCTTCAGCGGCAATCTACACGGTTGTGGCGGAATTGACGCGTGGCTTCGGTGAAGAGGCAACGTTGCTGGATCGGCAGACTTTTCCGCTCGTGCTTGAATTCCACAATCCTGACCTGGGTGAGCCTGGCTTTGGCTACGGCGTTGACTGGGACGAGGTCAAACGCAAGGCGTCAAGGCAGTGATCAACGCAGTCTGCCCAGTCTGTGGCGCAACCGTCGATGCACGGCTGCTGGCCCATGGTCGTGCATTGCAACCGGCCGTGGCCGCCCATGTCAGGCGCCTGGCGCCTGGCTGGCATCCTGAGTATGGCATCTGTCCGGCGTGCGCGCTGGCTGTGATGCACACAATTGCCGAACAGCGCAGTCCGGTCTCGTTGCACACCGAGAACGATCCCGCCACGACTTTTCCGTATTACCACGCGGATGAAGAGACCGTGTTGGGCCAGGCGCAGCGCATGCCTGACTACATGACCTTTCCAGGCACAGATGTGACTATTGCGTTTCTTGACAGCGGCTTCTATCCGCACCCGGACTTTTCGCGCACCAACACTTGGAGCGGCGCGTCACCGGCCTGGCACCGGCTGACGGAGAGCGAACTGTCTGCCGCGCTGCGTGCTGGCGTCGAGCGTCTGATTGAATACGTCGACCTGACCGATGATGGTGAGCACGTCGGTCTCGACACCCCCAGTCTCTGGGACAGCGCCGGCGACAGTTGGCATGGCGAGATGACAACGGCAATTGCTGCCGGAAATGGTTTGCTGAGTGGGGGACGTTTCCGCGGGTAGGCGCCGGCAGCGTCGAGTCTGCCCATCAAGATTGGCCGCGGCGGGGGACGCATTCCAGAAGAGGATATTCTCCGCGGTCTCCAGTGGTTGCTGGATAATGACAATTGGCAGCGTTATGGCGTGCGGGTTGTGAACATCAGTGTTGGTGGCGACTTCCCGCAAGACTGGCATCTCAATCCTGTTTGCAGAGCCGCACATTCGCTTTCACAACGTGGTGTGGTCGTGGTGGCGGCTGCCGGCAATCGTGGGATCGAGGAGCTCGTGGCCCCAGCGCAAACGCCGACGGTGATTACGGTTGGCGGCGTCGATGATCACAATCGGCGCTGGCGCGCTTCACAGCGCGCCCAGATAGAACTTCTCAGCCTGTACCATCATAACTTCGGCGTGGTGGAGTGGCGCCATGCACCGATTCGGAAACCCGAATTGCTGGCCCTGGCGCGTTGGCTCCCCTCACCAGTATTGCCGCCAACCAGTGTGTTCCGAGAAACCTATACGATCGACCGGCTCCGCCGCGTGTTGCATGATGATGAGGATGGCGCCCGCGGTGGCATTCTCGCTTACTGGGAGGAACTTCACCGCAGACTGCACTCCCCTATCGTTAGCGCAGTCACGTCACCCGAGACGGCACGGGTTGAGTGGATGCCCGAAGTCTGGCATGCACTGCGCCGGCGTATGAATGCACATAAGTGGGTGCACCCTTACTATCAGCATGTAGACGGCACAAGCGTTGCCGTGGCGCAGGTGGCAGCGGTGGCGGCGCAGATGGTGCATGCAAATCCCAACCTTGATAGTGCGGAGGTTCGCCGGCTCCTCATCGACACCTCTTTGCCCCTGCCGCACCTGGTTGCGCGCCAGACAGGGGCCGGTTTGATCCAGCCCGCGTCCGCTGTGGCTGCGGCGTTGCGCACGCACGCCGGGCGCCTCGCCGGCAGGCCGCAGAGCGGCACGCGCGTTTGCATCAATTTGAATTGCAAAAATGGGTGGAACGGGGTAAATTAATATTGCTTACGGAGGATGCGGCGGGTGGCCAGGTTGTCTATTTTGGCCACTTTGCACCTCTCGCTCAGCGTGTCTCCGTCGTTGGTCCGTTTAACGGTTGGCGTCCTAACGCGACCCCGCTCACGCCAGTTGGTGACGATTGGTGGCATGTGGCACTACAACTACCGCCCGGCGAACATTGCTATCGCTTCTGGGTGGAATATAGTGACCCGGCGACGGGCGTCTGGCGCCGTGATCCGGAAAATCCCGACGTAGTTGAAAGCGGCTACATGGAAGGACACAGCGTAGTCGAGATTCAAGTGAAACATTGAGCAAACCGGAGTTCTCCCAACCTTAGCCCACAAGGATCGATTGATGCATCGCGAGTATCACAAGTGGTATAGCCCTCGCCTCAGCCGTGATATGGAACTCGTCATTCACGGCCACGCCGGTGCGCGTATGCTGGTTTTTCCGACCAGTATGGGGCGCTTTTACGAGTATGAAGACCGCGGGATGGTGGCAAACGTCGCCGACCTGATCGATTCGGGTAATCTGCAGATCTATTGCGTGGATAGCGTTGACAGCGAAAGCTTCTACAACAACTGGGCGCATCCCGGCGGCCGCATTCATCGGCATGTTGAGTATGAAGAGTATATCCTGAACGAAGTGCTTCCGCTCAGCCGGTCGAAGAATCCGAATCCCTTTATGATCAGCCACGGTTGCAGTTTCGGCGCCTACCACGCACTAAATATTGCCTTGCGCCACCCGCATCTCTTTGGACGAGTTTTGGCGCTCAGTGGCAAATATGACATGAGTGGCTTCTTCAGTGGTTACCAGGATGATACGCTCTACTACAACACCCCTAGCCAGTATGTCCCTGGTCTGAATGATCACAACCAACTGGAAGCCATCCGGCGTATGGATATCGTCATCGTCACGGGTGAACAGGATCCAAACGTAGAGAACAACCGCGCACTGAGCCGCGCGCTCTGGGACAAGGGCGTCGCCCATGCCTTTCGGGTTTGGAATGGGTGGAGCCACGACTGGCCTTACTGGAAGGAAATGGTGCGCAAGTATATTGGTGGGCACGACTAGAACCCGAATCATCTTTGAACCGCGTCCGTCCGAAAAGGTGGCCCTATGCATACGAAAAAGATCGGTGTGATTGTTGGTCGCGAGTGGAGTTTCCCTCCTGCCTTGATTGAGGAGGTTAACAGCCGGAATGCCGGTGTGGTCGCAGAATACGCCAAGCTGGGCGGCACACGTATGGACGAACCTTGCGAGTATGCCGTTCTAATTGATCGTATCAGTCATGAGATTCCCTACTATCGAACCTATCTGAAGAATGCAATGTTGCAGGGCGCCTACTGCATCAACAATCCATTTTGGTGGAGCGCCGACGACAAGTTCTTTGGGGCGAGTCTCATCACGAAGTTGGGGTTGGCGTCACCCAAGACGATGGCGCTCCCGATGAAAGCCTATCCGGAAGGCGTCGTGAGCGAGAGCCTGCGCAACCTCGTCTATCCGCTGGACTGGGATGCCATCGTCGGCTACGTCGGCATGCCCGCTATTCTAAAGGATGCCTGGGGCGGTGGTTGGAAAAACGTCTATAAAGTGAATACGGTCGACGAGTTGATTCGTGCGTATGATGACACCGGCACCCTGGCGATGATCTTGCAGGAATTCATCGACTTTGACCAGTTTGTCCGCTGCATCTGCATCGGGCAGACCAATATCATGCCCATCAAATACGATCCGAAGAACCGGAAGTATCATGTTGAGCACGGGCATCTTTCGGCGGACCTTGGTGACCGGATCGTGCATGACGCCCGCCTGATCAACGAGGTCATGGGGTATGATATGAACAGCATCGAGTTCGCAGTGAAGGACGGCGTACCTTATGCGATTGATTTCATGAATCCAGCGCCCGACATGGACATCAACAGCATTACACCGCACTATTTTGAGTGGGCGGTCAAGGCAATGGCTGACCTGGCGATTGAGATGGCTTTCAATCCGAAACCACAGCGTGCCGAACAGCGCTGGGCCAGGTTCACCGACTAATCCATGGGTTTTCCCTTGGCTGGTCACCCCTTCGTGATGACCAGTTTCATTGACGGAGTAGCGTTTCGGTGCTCACCAACTTACTCATCCTTGTGATTGGGATATTAGTTGGCTGGTTGTTCACCTGGTATTTCTTCAGCATCCGCAACCGGTACCGCAGTAGCCGCGGCATGCGGCAAGCGTCCGAGAAGATGCTGAAAGAGAACGCTGATCGGGCGAAGAAGGCCAAGGAGCAGTCAAAGCAAGCCTATGGCGGCTTTCTCCGCCTTGTAACGGAATTAATCGTGTTTGTGGCAGTGGTCGTTGCGTTGGCCTGGATTGTATGGACCATCCTATTCTTCTAGTGGGGTTGGATTGTGAGCGAACAGCAGCCATTGACGGCGCTCGTCGCCTGCGCGGGTTGCGCCTCTAAGCTCCCGCCGGGGACATTAGCGCAGTTCGTGCGCTAACTCGCTGGGTTCTTCCCAGCAACTGAATATCCCAACGTCCTGATCGGGCTGGGTGAACCGGACGACGCTGCAGTCGTCCGGTTGGACAATACGCGCGCCTTGATCTTAACCACGGATTTCTTCACCCCCGTCGTTGACGACCCGTGGACCTATGGGGCCATTGCGGCGGCAAACGCCATGAGCGATGTCTACGCCATGGGCGGCGAGGTGATCACCTGTTTGAACATCGCCGGTTTTCCCGCCGGATTCGATGGCGAGCGTGTCGCGCAGATCTATGCAGGCGCGGCGGTCAAGGTGCGGGAGGCCGGTGCTGCCATTACCGGCGGCCATACCATTCAAAGTCCGGAGCCGTTTTACGGGCTAAGCGTCACCGGGATCATTCATCCCGATGACGTCTTCCGCAAGGGCGGCGCACGCCCCGGTGACCGGTTGTTCCTGACCAAGCCGTTAGGCACCGGCATCATTACGACTGCGGCAAAGGCCATGGGGGAAGCCGAGGATCCAGCGCAGCGGGCGGCACGCCGCGCGCAGGGTAGACCGGATCTGGACGTCCGGGATCTGGATGCTGCGATTGCATCGATGGTCACGCTGAACCGTGCGGCGGCGCAGGCTGCGCAAGCCGCCGGCGTACGGTCGGCCACGGATATTACAGGCTTCGGTCTCTTGGGGCATGCCTCAGAAATGGTGGTCGCCGCCCAACGGGGGAGTGAGACTGGATTTCTCATCCGCGCCAGCAAGGTGCCTGCCCTCCCTGGGGTCTGGACTTATATTGAAGGTCGTTATTTCACACGGGGTTCAACCCTCAATCCGCAGCATTTTGGGGATGGGGTGCGCTTTGCCCAGGGCGTCACGCCGGCGCAGCAATCGCTGCTCTGGGAGGTGGAAACCTCGGGCGGGTTGCTTGTGGCCGTGCCGGCGGACAACGGGGAACGCTTCCGCAGTGCCTGTACGGAGCGCAAGCAAGCGTGTTGGGAAATCGGCGAAGTGGTGACCGGGACCGGGATTGAGGTTGTCGCCGACTAGACTGGCGCGCCTTGAATCACTTTCTTGTTTTCGGATCCAGCGCGTCGCGTAGTGCATCGCCCAGGAAGTTGAACGCCAGCATCGTCAACGAAAGGGCAATGGCTGGGAAAAAGAGCACCCAGGGCGCGGTGCGCATCGCCCCATACCCATCGGCGATCATGCTGCCCCAACTCGGTAGCGGCGGCTGAATGCCGAGACCGATAAAACTCAGGAAAGCCTCCGTATAGATATAGGTCGGGATCGCCAACGTCTCGGCGACGATGCAGGGACCAATGATGTTGGGCAGCAGATGGCGCCCCATGATCCGCTGGTCCTTGGCGCCGACGACGCGCGCCGCCTGTACGAACTCCTGTTGGCGGTAATGCAACGTTTGGCCGCGCACCAGGCGCGCCATATTAAGCCAACTGACGACGCCAATCGCAACAAAAACGAAGAAGAGGCCACCGGAAGCATTGTCGATCGTGACCACCAATTGGCCGAACGCGCCCATTTCGTCAGGCGGTTTCTGCGCCAACGTCGTCAGATACACCTGCAGCAAGATGATCAGGATGAGGGTTGGATAGGCGTAGATGATATCCACGATCCGCATCATGAAGTTGTCAACATGCTTGCTGCTGTACCCGGCTACCAGCCCATAGGTGATGCCAATCACAAAACTGATCGACGCGCCCATCAAGGCAACGGCCATCGAGACTCTTGTCCCGTAGATCAGCCGGCTCAGAATGTCGCGCCCCAGTTTGTCCGACCCCATCCAGTACGTGTGACCTGCGAGTGTGCCCTGCGTCGCGACGGTGCCGGGCGGCTGAAACTTTTCCGGAAAGTCGGTTACGGCGTACCCGACCGGGGCAAACACGCCAGGCGCAATCGCGATCACCAGTAGCGCTGCCAGGTAGACGGCGCAAATCACCACGAAGACATCTTTGGTGAGCCGCTGCAGCGTATCGCGCAACAAGGATCGAGGACGGCGAAGCGGTGCGGCGGCCGTTGCATTCTGTGCGGCGCTATTCAGCATCGGAAATCCTCGGATCGATGAAGATATACAAGATGTCGACAGAGAGGTTGGCCAGCACAATGACCATCGCATAGATGACAACCACGGCCATTACCATCGGGTAGTCTCTGCTCGTAATGCTGGTGACGAAATAGCGACCCATCCCGGGAATCGCAAACACCTGCTCCACCACCAGCGATCCAGTGATCACCGCGGCCGTGAGGGGGCCAATATAGGTGACGATCGGGATCAACGCATTGCGCAGGGCATGTCGCATTGTGACGAGTTGGCGCGGCAACCCTTTGGCGTGGGCGGTGCGGATATAGTCTTCGTTTAGTACCTGCAACAAGCTCGCCCGCGTCAGGCGCGCCACGATCGCCGAGATGCCGGCGCCAAGTGTTATGGCCGGTAGGATCAAGTGACTGAGCCACGGCCAGAAACCCTCCGTCAGCGGTTCCCATTGGGCGACCGGAAGCCAGTCAAGCCAGAGGCCGAAAACCCAGACGAGCAGCGGCCCCAACACGATGGCCGGGATCGACACGCCGAGGATGGCAACCAGCGTGGCGGTGCGATCCTGCCAGCGGCCGCGATGATAGGCGGCGATGATGCCAGCCGGTAACCCGACTGCAAACGCAAAGAGCAGGGCCATGATCCCGAGTTGCACCGACACCGCAAGTCCGGGGAGCAAGAAGCCTGCAACGGGCTTACCGCGCAGTGCCAGCGAGGGTCCAAAATTCAGCCTGGCGGCATTGCCGAGCCAGATGAAATACTGCTCATAGACCGGGCGGTTGAGGCCAAAGGCGTTCTCCATCTGCTGCACCATCGCAGGTGGCGTTTTTTCCTTGTCAAACGGTCCGCCAGGCAACGCGTGCATGGTCACGAACGTAATGCCCGTGACCACAAAGAAGACCGGAATAAACCAAAGCAAACGGCGAACAATAAGCCTTATCATGGGCTAAATAATACATTCGAATGCTGCAGTGCCCGCAGCACAGAAGGTTCATGGGCTGGCTGCGGGCACTGCTGTTGTTGAACTGATTACTGATTGACCCGCCAGGTGTCCCAGTTCGGCGGTGCGAACGCCGGGTAAGCCCGCTCGATATACGGCTTGGCGAGAATTGTGAAGCCGCGGTGATAGTACGGGGCAACGCGCACCTCATCCCCGAACATCATTTCCTCCACCTGTCTGTACATCTCGATGCGCTTGGCGGAATCGGTTTCGCGGCCCGCGGCCTTGGCCAGCTCGTCCGCCTCGGTGCATTCCGCACACGGGCGATTCTGGCTGTCGGTGCAGTGGAAGACCTCATAAACCCAGTTGTTCTCATCCGGGTAGTCGGCGCCCCAGCCAAGACGCCACATCTCGGGCATCTCCTCGACCGGCACGGTGGCGGCGGTGCTGGCCAGGAAGGCGGGGAATTCCATTGATTCCAACTGGACATCGACATTGAGGTTCTCTTTCCACATGGCCTGGAGCGCCTGTGCGAGCGCTTCTTCCAGTGTGCTGGAGAAGTATCGATAGGTCACGGTTGGGAAGCCCTCACCATCGGGATAGCCGGCTTCTGCCAGCCAGGCCTTCGCCTGCTCGACGTCAGAGGCAATGCCCACTTCCGGGTCTGGCGCACCGAAGATCCCCTTGGGGGCAAACTGCGTCGCCGGTACGCCGGTGCCGACTACGTCCTTTACCATCGTTGCGCGATCGATCGCAGCCGAGAATGCCTTCCGCACGAGCACGTTGTCGAACGGTGGCTTGGTCATCGTAAAGCCGACGTAGGTCGTCGAAGCACGCGGGCCTTCGTGGAGTTCAGCACTCAGCGTTGCGTCGGAGCGGATGCGGGTGAGCGCCTCGATTGGGAACGAACCGGCGTTGTCGCCCGCCACGTCGATATCCCCGGATTCATAGAGTGCCAGTTCCGTGTTCTGATCGCTGATGACATCCAATTCGACCCGGTCAATCTGGACGTCGTCTTTTTTGAAGTAGGTCGGATTCTTCTCAAAGACGAGTTGCTCGGCGGGTTTCCATTCCTTCAGCAGATAGGGGCCATTGACCACGATGTTTGCGGGGTCGGTCCAAGCATCACCGAATTCCTCGATGACCCAACTTGGCACGGGACGCAGTGTCCACATGCTGGAGATCGATTCAAAGTACGCCGCGGGCGCTTCCAGCTCAAACTGCACGGTGTAATCGTCGACTGCCTTGACCCCGAGCGTATCGATGTCGTAGGTGTCGGTGGGTAATACGGTTTGGTTGATCGCCTGTGCGTTTTTGATGAGGTAAAGGACATAGGCGTACGGCGATGCGGTTTCCGGCTTGACCGCGCGCTTGACGCTATATTCGACATCTTTTGCCGTCACCGGGTTGCCGTCACTCCAGACGGCATCCTTGCGCAGGTTGAACGTCCAGGTCAAGCCATCATCCGATACAGTCCAACTCTCGGCCAATTCCGGCTCCGGCACGCCGGTCTCGTTGTTCAGATTGGTGAGACCGAGGAACAACTGCTCGATCGGGGTGATGGAATAGGTGTCTTCCGCCAGATTCGGGTCCAGCGTTGACGGCTCAGCGATGGTGCTGACTCGCACGGTGATTGGCTCGCCGCTTGCGGCTTGCGGCGCGGCGTCACCAGTGGATGCTGCGGGCGCGGGCGCGGCGGTACAGCCAGCGGCCAACACCAGTAGCAGCCCAAGGATTGGTACCAACCAAAGGAACTTGCGCATGTTGATCTCCTCTCATAACTTTGGAGCGTGGTCAGGATAGATCGGGTCAAGTAGATTGTAGTCTAATTTTCAAAATGTTGCCATTACCAAGTATTGAGCAGTTGGCAATGGCAGTGGTGAATGCAATGTTCGTGTTAGAGATATCCAGCAAACACCCCATCCACAACGCGACATTTGCACATTGTTGCAGACTTCGCATCAAGCTAAGATCAGGCTGTGGTTGCGCGGGAACCGGACATTTTGCATCCCCTCACCACCGCCTGTATGTGGTAAGAGCAGGTGACGATGAGGTCGCAACCGATGTTGGCGAACCACCCCTGGAGGCGCAGGAGACATCATGATTTGGTCGAGCACCTTCTATGCATTGGCCACCCTGACCACGGCGCTGATCGCCGGCGGTCTGGCTGCACTGGCCTGGCGGCGGCGCACGACGCCAGGCGGAGCCACCTTTGCCTTGCTGATGACCGCAGTGGCATGGTGGGCCTTGATGGGAGCGCTGGAATACAGCGTGGTGACGGTGAGGGGCAAGATCTTCTTTTCCCAGCTTTCCTATATCGGGATTGTGAGCATCGGCCCACTCTGGTATCTCTTTGCTGCGCACTATTGTGGCTATGATAAGGGCTTGACGCGTTGGCGCGTCGCCGCGCTTTGGGCGCTCCCGGTGGCAATCCTTGGCGCGGTGGCCACCAATTCGCAACATGGCTTGATCTGGCCCGAGGTCTCGGAAGTTGCGCCTGGCAGTCCAAACCCCATTTTGCTCTACGGTCATGGGCCACTCTTCTGGGTGATCGCCATCTACACGTACGCCCTGATGCTGATTGGTACGTTCATTCTGTTGTGGGCGGCCATGCAGGCGCCCCACGTCTATCGGCGCCAGGCAAGTATGCTGGCCGTCGCGGCGATCTTTCCCTGGGTGGGCAATCTCCTCTATGTTTTGGGCATCAACCCGTTGCCAGGGTTGGATTTGACGTTGTTTGCCTTTATGTTTGCCGGCGCCATTGTCGGCTACAGCATGTTTCGTTTCCAACTGTTCAATATCCTGCCGGTTGCCCAGGATGCGCTGTTCACGAGCCTCACGGACGGCGTATTGATCGTTGACAATCAGAACCGGATCATCGACATCAACCTGGCCGCCCAACGCATGTTGGGGGTGCCGGCTGACGTCCGCGGCCAGCCCACGACAACCGTACTGGCCAGACACAAGTATTTTGCTGCCCCGTTTCAGGATCTGGCGGTTGCTCAAGTCCGGATCAACAACAACACCCCCAATTCCAGATGGGTCGACGTGCGTGTTTCGCCGATTATTGACCGCCGCGGCCAGATCGCCGGTCAATTGGCTGTGATTCAAGACATCACGGCCCGCAAGGAGGTTGAACTTGCGCTCCGCCAATCGGAGGCCAGTTACCGGGGGCTTTTCAATTCCGTTGCAGAAGCGATCTATGTGCAGGATGGTGAAGGCCGGTTCCTGGACGTCAACGCCGGCGCCGTCCAAATGTACGGCTACCCCCGCAAGTCTCTCATTGGCAAGACGCCCGAAGCCCTCGGCGCACCTGGACGCAACGATATCAAACAGGTCGACAGCGCCGTGAAGCGCGCACTGGCGGGCGAACCGCAGGAATTTGAATTTTGGGGCCAACGCGCCAATGGGGAGGTCTTTCCCAAGGATGTGCGCCTGTACAAGGCCACCTATTTTGGCAAGGATGTCGTGATTGCGCTGGCGCAGGATATTACGGAGCGCAAGCTCGCTGAAGCAGCGCTGCGGGAAAGCGAAGCTCGCTATCGCGATCTGATTCAAAAACAGGGTGAGGGGATCGCCGTTGTGGATGGCAACCAACGCTTTGTGTTTGTGAATCCGGCCGCGGAACAGATCCTTGGTTTCGAGGCGGGAACCCTCACCGGGCGATCGTTACGCGATATCCTTGAGCCTGATCAGGTCGACTACGCAAAAACTGAATGGGGTCCCGAACGCACCCACGACTCGGTCGAGTTTGAGTTGGCAGCGATCCGGCGCAATGGCGAACGCCGCTGGCTGCACATTACGGCCACCCCCAACCCTGGATCCTGCCGGCCAGTTTGCCAATGCATTCATCATCTTTCGCGATATCACGGATGCAAAGCGCATCACCAACGAAAACGCCCGGCTATTGGCGGAAACCCAGAAGCGCGCGGAGCGGTTTGCCGTCATCAGCGAAATTGCGTCGGCGCTAAATAGCACCCTGGAACTGAACACCGTATTACAGGCCGTCGTTGACGGTCTGGCACACGCCCTGGGCGTTGAACAGACCGGGCTGGCGCTCTTTGACGAACAACACACCCATCTGACGATTGTCGCCGAGCACGCAGGGCCAGGCATCCCGTCGGCGGTGGGTTCAGAACTCCCGATTGCTGGCAATCGCTCGCTCGAATATGTCATGTCGACGCGCGCACCGCTCTACGTGGCGGATGCACAGCGCGACGAAATCATGGCAGCCGTGCATGCGGTAATGGTGCAACGGCAGGTGCGTTCCATCCTGATTGTGCCACTGTTGTTTGGTGACCAGGTCATTGGCACCATTGGCAGCGACAGTCTCCATGAGCCGCGTGCCTACACGGCCGAAGAACTTTGGCTTGCCAGCACCCTCGCCAACCTGGCAGCGGTGCGGATTCATCAGGCACAGCTCTACAGCCAGGTGCAACAGAGGACGATCCTGGATGGGCTGACCCAGGTCTACAACTATCGCGGGCTGATGGAGATCGGCGCCCGCGAATTTGAACGCGGCCGGCGTTTCCGGCGGCCACTCTCGGCGGTATTCGTCGAAATCGACCGCTTCCGCGACTTTAACAATCGCTATAGCCATCAAGTGGGTAACCAGGTGCTCTGCGCCGTTGCCCAGCGCCTGCGTGAGAACGTCCGCGAAGTCGACCTGTTGTCACGCTTTGGGGGTGACGAATTTGTGGTGTTGTTGCCCGAAACTGAAGTGAAATTTGCTGTTTTGCTTGGCGAACAGCTTCGTTCGGCCGTCGAAACGATGCAGGTGCTCACAGAACATGGTGCGTTGGGTGTCACGGTGAGCATCGGCGTGGCCGGTGTCCGCGACGATATGCAGGGAATCGCAGATCTGATTGAAGACGCCAATCGCGCCGAACATGCGGCAAAACAGCGCGGAAGAAATCGCGTGGCGGTGATCGACAGCAATGGCGCAGATGCACTTGCGCCTGCCTATGCGGGGATGGCCCTGGGGGCGGGCGCTAGTTGAAACCACAGGAGGAGGATCTACCTCCCACACGACACGGGAAATAGATCCTTTTCAATCGTCTAGATGTCCAAACGCGCCTGGTTGGCGTGGGTTTGAATAAAGCGCCGCCGCGGCGGCACATTGCTGCCCATGAGCATGTCGAATGTCCGATCCGCTTCCGCCGCATCTTCAACGCTCACGCGCAGCACGGTGCGGTTGGCCGGATTCATCGTCGTTTCCCACAACTGTTCTTCGTTCATCTCACCCAGGCCTTTGTAACGCTGTTCAAGCTTGACGTTGGCCTCGCCAAGCTCCCTTTTCAGCGCCGCCAACGCCTTATCATCGAAGACGTATTCTTGGGTCTTCTTGGCCTTGCCGTGTTCACTCCGCGTCAGTGACACGCGATAGAGTGGCGGTTGGGCGATATAGAGATGCCCGTTTGCCACCAGCGGTTCCATGTAACGGTAGAAGAAGGTCAGCAGCAAGGTGCGGATGTGCGCACCGTCGACGTCAGCATCGGTCATCAGCATGATCCGGTGATACCGTAGCCCACTTAAATCGAAGTTCTCACCGATATTCGTGCCGAGCGCCGTGATGAGCGCCTGGATCTCCTTATTGGCAAGGGCCTTGTCTAAACTGGTCTTCTCAATATTCAGTATTTTGCCGCGCAGTGGGAGGATCGCCTGGAAACGGCGGTCACGCCCCTGCTTGGCCGTGCCACCGGCGCTATCACCCTCGACGATGTACATCTCTGACTCAACCGGGTTTCGGCTTGAGCAATCGGCCAGTTTGCCCGGCAGCGTGAGGCTCTCAAGCGCGCTTTTGCGAATGACCAGGTCGCGCGCTTTCTTGGCGGCTTCGCGGGCGCGGAAGGCGGTGCGGGTCTTCTCTATGATCGACTTGGCATCACGGGGGTTTTCTTCCATCCAGCGCCCCATGGCATCGGCGATCGCCTGTTCTACGTGATAGCGCACTTCATTGTTGAGTAGTTTGAGTTTGTTCTGGCCTTCAAACTGCGGCTCCACCACCTTGACGCTGACAATTGCCGTCATTTCCTGCCGGGTGTCATCCCCGGTGAAATTCTCTTCTTTTTCCTTGATGATCCCCTGTTTGCGGGCGTAATCATTGATAAGGCGCGTCACGGCCGTCCGCAAGCCCGTCAGATGTGTGCCGCCGTCTGGCGTATTGATCGTGTTGGCAAATGCAAAGACCGACTCTGAGAAGCCATCCGTATACTGGATCGCAGCCTCTACATGCGTGGTCTCAACGTCCATGTCAATGTAGATCGGGGAGTGCAGCACCTCACGATTTTTGTTCAGGTAGCGCACAAAGGACTTCACCCCTCCTTCAAAATGGAAGGTGGTCTCATGCTGCGGTTCGACGCGTTCGTCAACAAAGCTGATATCGATGCCGCGCGTCAGAAAAGCCATCTCGCGGAAACGCGTCGCCAACATGTGAAAGTTGTATTCGAGCACCTGAAAAATGGTGTCGTCACGCAGAAAAGTCTGAATAGTGCCCGTGTCATCCGGATCGGATTCGCCGATGATCTCGACTTCGGTGACTGGGATGCCGCGCTCAAACCGCTGGCGGTAGAGTTTGCCATTCCGTTTGACCTTGGTCTCCATCCAGGTGCTGAGCGCATTCACTGCACTCACACCGACGCCGTGCAAACCGCCGGACACTTTGTAGCCGCCGCCGCCGAACTTGCCGCCGGCGTGCAGTTTGGTCATGACAACTGTGACCGCAGGGAGCCCGGTCTGCTTCTGGATGTCGACTGGGATGCCGGCGCCATTGTCTTCGACGGTGACGCTTTCGTCCTTGTGGATCGTGATGCGGATCCGGTCGGCGCGGCCCTGCATCGCTTCATCGATAGAGTTGTCAACCACCTCGTACACCATGTGGTGCAGGGCTTTTACGTCAGTGCCGCCGATATACATCCCGGGGCGCCGGCGTACGGCCTCAAGTCCCTCCAGCACCTGAATCTGATCGGCGGTGTATGCGGCTTGCGCCGCCTGCTTATTGATGGCTTCTCCCAAGGTGTCCTCCGTGGTTTCCAATACTGATAGACGTGCGCACGCACGCCAGCTGGCGCCATCGCGTGCGCGGGAAGCGTTTCCTATGTTTCCCGTAGCACCTGAGTGCGGTAGAAGACAAGCCAGGCCATGGCCAGACCTGTCCCGATGTAGGCATTCACAACAATGGCGATGACGGCTGCAGGCGCGCCTAGTTCCGCAATCCGAGCCAGTAGCAGTGCAAACCCAAGCCCAATCAACATGCTCAGCAACAGAAAGCCAAGCGTAGTCCAGGGATTGTTGCGGACGAGCCCAATGCTGCGCCGGATGGCGCCTAAGACTGCCAGGTTGTCCATGATCAACGCCGGTACGACAAAATACAGGAAGATCATAATAAACAGCATGCTCAGAATGCCGGTGGCGCCCGCTACAGCCGAACCAAGACCGGGGCTGATCAGCAGCAAAATGGCAACGACAATGCTGACCGGAATGCACACCAGCATTAATGCCGCCAACACCAGCAGGACAAAAGCGGTCATCTGAAGCCAGTGACGAAAGGCGCTCACCACGACTGAACTCGTTGCTGCACGCGCCATCGCCCCAATCGGCATCTGCCGCGCCAATAGCCCCAAGTAGAAACAGCCGATCAAGATACCCAGCAGGCTGAAAACAACCCACGAGACAACCGCCTCACTCATTGAGAAGAGCGGGATGATTGAAGCGTCCCGCAGCGGCGCACTGTCGGCGTAGAGGCTTGGCACATGCATGAGCGTGCCGCTGACAAGTCCCCCCAACAGATTGGAGGCTTCGCCAAATTCGCGCAGACCAGTGGCCATCTGCTGAATCGTCTGGCCCATCTCCGGTGTCACACCCTCCGTGACGCCCAGCGATTGATACATCTTTGCCGCATCTTCAAAGAGCGGCGCAACGCTCATCCGTGGCCCGAACCACAACAGCAGGTCCAACACGATTGGGATGATCAACAGCTCAAACCGCCAGCTCAGGTACCGAAAGCCTGCGGAAAGGGAATCTATTACACCCACCCTATCCCCGTTCTGTGCAGTGTGAAACTGGATAAACCACGCTCCGTCATGCGGACCCCAACTAGTTAATTATATCACGGCTCCCGCCGGTCGCGAAGTTTTGACCGTTGTCGGATCGAACGGTTGTTCGTAATTCGAGTCACCCTCTGCCGGACAATTGGCGTTGCTTTGCCGCCTTGGCTACAATAGCGTTCGTGCGTTCCGTAATCCCAAAGCGTCTTTGGAACTGGCGGTCACTCGGGTGACGTTGGTTTCCTGGATTGTCTTTACACTGCAGTTCGCAGCGCACGTGGAAACCGGCTGGCGGAGCCAAAAGGAAACTACGAGTATGACCGCATTTTCGATTGAGGGTGGACACCGTCTGCATGGACGCATCCGTCCGATCGGCAACAAGAATGCCGCACTCCCGATGTTGGCGGCCTGTCTGCTAACCGACGAGCCGGTAACGCTGCACAATGTGCCTGATATTGGCGACGTGCGCACAATGCTGGCGATCCTTGCAGGGTTGGGGGCTGCCATCCAATACGAAGGCAGCTCCATCACGCTTTCTGCGCGCAGCGTCACGCGCGCCACGCCAGATCCGAACCTCTTTGGCCAGATTCGCGGCTCATTGACCCTGATGGGACCACTGCTCGCCAGTCGCGGCCACTTCCTCGTTGATACGGCGGCAGGTGGCGATGACATTGGTCGCCGCCGCATCGACACCCATCTGCAGGTTTTGGGTGCGCTCGGCGCCCGCCTTCACCATAACGGTATGTTTGAACTGCAGGCCAGCGGTCGTCTGTGCGGGTCCGATATTCTGCTCGACGAAGCCTCGGTGACTGCCACCGAGAATGGCGTCATGGCCGCAGCGCTGGCAAAAGGCGTCACAATTCTACGCAACGCCGCCAGCGAACCGCACGTGCAGGACCTATGCCAACTCCTCGTGCAGATGGGCTGTCCCATTGAAGGAATCGGCAGCAACACCCTCGTCATTCATGGTCAAGACCGGCTGGGCGGCGCAGTAGCGCATATCAGCGCAGACTACATTGAGGTGGGTAGTTACATTGGTCTGGGTGCTATCACGCCGGGCGAACTGCGCATCGTGGGCGTGGTGCCAGAGCATCTGCGCATGATGGAAATGGTCTTTGCGGACCGGCTCGGGGTGCGCATGCATCTTGAGGAAGACCTGGCGGCTCCTTTAGACTCACGCTACGAGTTGGTGATCGAAGACGGCCAGGAATTATGCGTCCGCGCTGACTTTGGCGGCGCGGTGCCCAAGATCGATGATGCGCCATGGCCGGCATTTCCTCCCGATTTGATGAGCATCGCCCTCGTGACTGCAACGCAAGCCCAGGGTACGGTGATCATTCACGAGAAGATGTACGAGAGCCGCCTTTTCTTCGTCGATAAGCTCATCACCATGGGCGCACAAATCATTCTCTGCGATCCGCACCGGGCCGTGGTCGTAGGTCCCAGCCGCCTCGTCGGCCAGCAGGTCAACAGTCCTGACATCCGGGCTGGCATGGCGTTGGTGCTGGCCGCGCTGGCGGCAGAAGGCAACACCGTGATCGGCAATGTCCAACAGATCGACCGCGGCTATCAAGAAATCGACGTGAAACTGCGGGCGTTGGGCGCCCACATCGAACGAAAACCCTGAGTGACGATGCCGGAACGCTTGTCGGCGTTTCGTTTACCTTACTCTGGGTCAGGTATAATGATCTCCTCTGCAATGGATATTTGAAAAAGGAATCTTTCTATGGCTCAGATCGATCTTGCGGCTGTGCAATCTCAGGTTGCGCACAACAGCCAGACCATCATCAAGTTTCTGCGCGATTTGTGTGCGATTCCATCGATGGATTCGCTGATCGGCCCAGTCGGCGAACGTGCGCAAGCTGAGATGCGTGCGCTGGGTTTTGACGAGGTCTGGTTCGATTCGATGGGCAATACGGTGGGCAGGATCGGCGACGGACCCCGGATCCTGGTCTACGATAGCCACATCGACACTGTCGGCATCGGCAATCCGGATGAATGGGACTGGGATCCGTTCATCGGCAAGGTCGAGAACGGTCGCTTCTACGCCCGCGGCGCGTGTGACGAAAAAGGCTCGACGCCGCCCATGATTTACGGTCTTGCCATTGCAAAACGTCTTGGTCTGCTCGACGGCTGGACGGCCTACTACTTTGGCAATATGGAAGAATGGTGTGACGGCATCGCACCCCATGCATTTGTCGAACATGAGGGGATCCGGCCCGATTTTGTGGTGATCGGTGAACCCACGAAGATGCAGATCTATCGTGGCCACAAGGGACGCGTCGAGATCGAGGTTACGTCGCGCGGGCGCAGCGCACATGCTGCTTCCAATCACCTCGGTGACAATGCCATCTACAAGGTGCTACCGGTGATCGAAGGCGTCAGCAAACTCGAACCACACCTTGGCGATGATCCCTTCTTAGGCCACGGCAAGATCACCGTGACGGACATGGAAGTCGAAACGCCGAGCATCAACGCGGTGCCCGACCTCGCCAAGGTGTATATCGATCGCCGCGTCACCTTTGGCGAAAGCGCCGAGGGTGCGGTCGACCAGGTCCGCAAACTCGTGCCGGAGCAATACCTCAAGGACGGCACCATCACCGTCGAGATGATGCAATACGCCGAACCCAGCTACACCAACTTCGTCTTCCCCGTCGAAAAATACTTCCCCGCCTGGGCGCTGGACGAGCAACATCCGCTCGTGCAGGCCGGGCTGAAAGCGGCAGCGATGATTGGACTACCTGAGAACCCGGCGGGCAAGTGGAACTTCTCGACGAACGGCATCTACTGGATGGGCAAGGCCGGCATTCCCTCCATCGGGTTTGGACCGGGGGAAGAGGAGACTGCACATACAACACACGACAGTGTGCTGTTGGAGGATGTGGTAAAGGCGACTGAGTTGTACGCAATTCTGCCGGCGCTGTTGTAGTTATGCACCCGGACTCACCGCGCACGACCTGGATTGAAGTCAGCCGTGCGGCGCTTACCAACAACTTGCACCAGTTGCGTGCCAGGCTACGTGGCCGCACACAGTTGATGGCCATCGTCAAGGCGAATGCCTATGGTCACGGTGCAACGCTGGTGGCGCGCACGCTGCAACAGGCCGGCGCGGATGCGTTTGGCGTGGCGACGCTGGGTGAAGCGATCGAGTTGCGGCAAGCAGGAATCAATGAACCGATTTTGGTGCTTGGCTACACCCCCGCCCAGCAGGCCGAAGACGCACTCGCCAACCGCATTACGATCACCGTGTTCGAGCGTACTACCGCGCTTGAGTTTGACCGGAGGGCACGCAGCATCGGGGCGCGTCTTGCGGTTCATGTCAAGGTCAACACGGGCATGAACCGGCTCGGCGTCCTCCCGGACGCGGCGCCGGCACTGGTGGACGCCCTTTTCGGCCTCCACAATCTTCAGGTGCAAGGCATCTTCACACACTTCGCAACGTCCGATGAGGCGGATAAGGGCTTTGCGGAAGAGCAATTCGCCCGCTTCAGTTCCGTGCTCGACATCTTGTCGGGGGTTGGGTTGCGACCGCCCATTGCTCACGCAGCCAACTCTGCAGCGCTGCTGACGATGCCACACACCCACCTCGACCTGGTGCGTAGCGGGATCGCACTATATGGGCTTGACCCGGACATGAATGAGTGTCCCTTGCCTCGCGGCTTCATGCCCGCGCTGCGGTGGAAGGCCATCGTGGCGCAGGTGGCGAACCTGACAGCCGGCGACACAGTCAGTTATGGGCGGGAATTCACCGCGCCCCACCTCATGCGCGTGGCGGTCCTTCCCATCGGCTACGCGGACGGTTTTCCGCGCCGCCCATTTCATTGGCAGAGTGTATTGATCCGTGGCATGGCAGCGCCGATCGTCGGCCGCGTCTGTATGGACCAATGTATCGTGGACATCACTGCGATCGAACATGCGACAGGAATCGTGCCCCAGGGCGAGGAAGTTGTTTTGATTGGCAGCCAGGGCAAGACATCACTCTCCGCCGAGACGGTAAGCGTCCGGTTGGGCACCAATAACTACGACGTCGTGAGCCGCATTCTGCCACGCGTGCCGCGCGTTTACATGGTCAAATGAGTGAACTACAGACGAAGGCGTGGGCGGTATCTGAAACACTGAGCGGTCACTACGGCGTGCCGCGTTTTTCAGGCGGCGACGAGCCAATCGACGAACTGATCGGCACGATCCTCAGCGCCAATACCAACGACGTCAACAGCGGGCGCGCCTTTGCCCAACTCAAGGCGACGTTTGGATCGGATTGGGATGCGGTGCGCACGGCGCCGCTGGCGGCGATCAAGGAGGCGATTCGCCCGGCCGGGATGTACAATCAGAAGGCGCCGGCGATTGTGGCAACGCTCGAGCAGGTGAAGACGGAGCGTGGCGACTATGACCTGCGGTTCCTGGCCGAAATGCCGGCAACGGAGGCGCTGGCTTACCTGACCAGATTTCCCGGCGTTGGCCACAAGACGGCCAGCATCGTTCTGCTCTTCTGTTTCAATGGGGCTGCGTTCCCCGTCGACACCCATATTCAGCGTATCTCGCGGCGTCTTGGCATCACCGGTCGTCGCGCCAGCGCAGAAAAGATCAAGCAAGCGTGGGAATTGTTGTTGCCGCCGGACACCTTCTATGCGCTGCACATCAACCTGATTCGCCATGGCCGGCAAACGTGCCAGGCGCTGACCCCGCGTTGCGAAATCTGCCCGCTACAGCAACTGTGCCACTACTATCATGGCGAAGGGGAATGGAAATCCGGCGCTTGAACGGCTATCTGTCTGCAAGCTTCCAAATGAAACAGCCACCGGACACTGATCGCGGTGGCTGTATTCATTTAGATCAAATTTCGTCCATCTCCCAACCCGCGAGATGGACGCCGCCTGCTGCTAGCCAGCCTTATTTGCCAGCTTTACCAGGCGCCCGGCACGCCGTGAGGCGTTGTTCGGATGAAGTACACCTTTGGCTGCTGCCCGTGCCAACGTGCGTTCCGCATTGCGGACCAGCTCGGCGGCATTCGGATCGCCGTCGGCGATGGCCTGCCGTGCTTTCTTGATAGCGGTGCGCGCAGCACTGCGATAGACGCGATTGCGAGCGGCTGCCTTTTCCGCCTGACGGTTGCGCTTTTCGGCGGATTTAATGTTCGCCATGCTTACTCTGCTCCCACATGATTAACCGTGAGCCAGTTCATCGGCTCCGATGGAGGTGCACTCTGGTGGTTACACCGCTAAGTTACTGCCGGCTGCAGCACAGTTGAGAGGACAGGCCACCCGCCAGCAATCCGGTAGTATAGCGGATGCGAAACGGATTGTCGAATTCCGTGGTGCTCAAATCTATATACTAACCGTTGCGCAGCAATTCATCTTCAATCACCTCTTCCATGGCTTGATCCACATAGGGATAGGCAAGGAAGACGGTGGCGGCGCCAAACAACACACCGGTCACCGTGCGTAGCCACCAGTTGCTCTCACGCCAGCCAAAGGTTTGCGTAAGCCCATCCAGGGCGATTGGGATGAGAAAGAGTGCATAGATTTTGAAGGGCATGGGGCGGATGCTGCGTCGCACGCGTGCGTAGACCAGACCTGCGAGAAATATGCTGGCGTAGATTGCCACATCGCGTTGGCAGAGCGCCACCTTCCAGCCAGTCTCTTCGTTGCCAAAAAAGGCGCGCTGCGCAAACAGGTTTGTACTTGCGCTCATCCCACCGGCAATAAGTTCGTCGCGTGGTGGCGCCCATTCAGGGCCAAAAAGAAAGTAACTATGGGATGGCAACTGGTGGCAAAGGAAAGAGTAGACCGTGTAAATGGCCTGCGCAGGCGCCGTCCAGCCGAAATGCAAAAAAATCGGCGGCAGAAACGGGGTCAGGAAATAGACTGCCCAGGCGGTATTGAAAAGCGCCAACCAATGCCGCGCAAACCACAGAATAGCGCCCGTGGCCGTTTGGGAGGCTTTGGATGGCGCAGTTACTTCTCCTTGTGGTGAATCCAGACTCATTAATTCCTCTCTGCACTCGTTCCGGCCGCAGTGCGTAACGCGGCCACAATCACCTCCCAATGATGCGGAGGGTACAACAAGGGACCGTTTTCGATATCCAGCACCGGAATCAGATATCGATATCTTTCCCAATCCGCTGGAGTCGAGTTCGATGTTACGTTCATCCAGTGCGAAGCCCAGTTCCTGTTGATACTCTACGAGATCTGCCTTCAATTCGTCGCAGAGCAAGCAGCCGGGCTTGGAGTAAAAGATCACGCGCATACGAGTGAGACGAAGCGCTACTTAGTCTGGGGTCGAGTTCCAACCGCAGCGCCGCTTAGGAAGCCGATGTAGGCCGGCACCAGAGGCAGCACACAGGGGCTCAGAAAGCTGACGACACCACCCGCAAATGCCAACAGGATAGCGACCCAATTGGTGGCGGCAGCGATGCCGTAACCGCTGGTGCCGGTCGCCTGGCCCAGCCACTCTTCTGCAACCTGTACGGATTCGTTCAGGCGCAGCATGCCATCGTTCAGAATCTGGAAGCGGGTGGTCAGTTGATTCATTTCACCGGTCCAGAGCAGATAGGCGACCAGTAGCATCAGCAACCCGCTTAGGATCCCAATGATGCCTGCGTGGCGATTCAGCTTGCGGAGCCATCCGCTCATGCTGCTAAACATCGCGCCGGTCAACAGAAACGGAATGCCGAGGCCAATACTGTAAACGAACAACAGGCTGGCGCCTTGCCAGACCGTCTGGCTGTCGCCCGCAAGAAAGAGAATGCTGGCCAGGATTGGGCCGATGCAAGGGACCCAGCCGGCGGCAAAGGCAACGCCGATGCCCATACTGCTCAGGTAGCCCCAACTCCGGTTCACCTTGTTCATGTCGCCGACGCGCTTCTCGGTGTAGAGAAGTTTATTCGGGAAGTCAAGGACACTGACCAGCGCTTCGGCTGCTGGGTTCTGGGTGACATCAACCCGTTTGGAAATCGTCCTCACCAGCCACCGAAACACCCCCATCGTTGCCAGCGCAAAGACGACCAGCAGCAGTGCCCCCAGTTTCTGCAGTACGTCCATGTATTCATTCAGGCTGCGACCGAGCAATCCGGCTGCCGAGCCTAGAAGCGTAAAGACCAACGTGAAGCCAAGGACAAAGAAGCAAGAATGAAGAAACACGGCCCAACGGCTTACGTTGCCGCCTGCAGGTGCATCTCCTGTCTGCTTTGTCTCCGCTGTGGGAATGCTGTTGCCGGCCGTTTGGCCCTGTATTAATTCTGCCATTTCGCACCTACCAAGATCGCTTTTCAAAGCGATGTTAATTCTTCTTGCTACCTTTAACGCTGCTCTTGGCTCTCGCCTCCAACTCGTCGCGCAGGACATTCATGTCCGCATCAAGCTTGCGCTGCCGATAGCCGATATAGACCAGATAAAGCGTGATAAACAACCAGACTGCGGCAAAGCCCATAAACAGGTAGTACATCAGGCCAATTCCTCTCGAAGTTCGTTCAGTTCATCCTCGTTCCGCAATTGGCGGAAACGCAAAACAAGCAGCGCGCTAAAGATGATGATAAAGCCAATCATCGCAATCCCAAGCGTCGTGCCCATGGTTGAGCCAATGTCAAATCCGCCCTGCGCATCCGGGTTTTCGTTGCCAAATACAACCGGATGGATCGAGCGAAACCAACGGGCGCTGAAGAATGTCAACGGAACACTCGAAAACGCCAGAATCGCGTAGATGCTGCCAAACCGTGCCCGTGTCTGGCGATTGTCGATGCCGTTCCGGAAAAGTAGATAGGCAACATAGACTAGCACCGTGATCGTCGCGGTCGTCAGCCGCGGATCCCAGGTCCAGTAGGTATTCCACGTGGGTTTGGCCCAAAACATGCCGGTGACAACCGTCCCCATTCCAAAGATCAGACCAACTTCAACCGCTGCCTGGCAAAGACGATCCCAGTCCAGTTTGCGCGTGATCAGGTAAACAATGCTGCTCGCAAACGACACGATGAAGCCGGCCAATGCCCCCATAATCGTGCCCATGTGGACGTAAAAGATCCGTTGGGCAAGTTGTTCGTCGCCGGCCAGGTTGGTGGCAGGTCGCGCGTAGACAAGGGCCGCCCACATCGTCGCCACCGCAGCCCCGACGGCGAGCACCCCCAGGACGAGTTGCGCAATATCCATCGGGGTCCAGCGGTTAGGTCTAGCACTCGCGCTCGTCGACATCTCGGCATTCTCCTTCCTTCGACGCCGGCAACGGCGTCAGCACAACAGCTCGGATTTCCCTAAACCTCTTCGAGGATCATATCAAACAACAGGTATGCGACGATCAGAAAGATCAGGTCAAATCCGATCAGGATGCCCAACCAGTTCGTCACATCGGCCAGCCCGCCCCCATCCAGCACGACGGCGGTGAGGGCCACGCCTGCCATAAAGACCGGCACCATCACGGGCAGCAGCAGGATCGGCAACAGGCTTTCGCGCGCCCGCGCACTCGCGCTCAAGGCGGCAAAGATGGTGCCGACCGCTACATAACCGAGCGTGCCCAGCAGCACGCCGGCGAAAATCAGCGGCTGCAACAGATCCACATCATACACAAAGAACGTGGCGACCAAAATGACCAAAGCGGTGCCAAACGTGAAGACGAAGTTGGCGATCACCTTGCCGAAATAGATCGCGCTGCGGTCCATCGGCGCCAACAGGAGCGCAGGCAATGTGCCCCGGTCCATTTCTGCGCCAAAACTGCGGTTTAGACCTAGCACCCCGGCAAAGAGGATGCTCACCCACAGGACACCCGGCGCCACCATTTTGGCTTCGGGCACCCGCAGGTCAAATGCCATCCCAAAGATCAGCACCGCAAGCACGCTAAAGACCGTCATACTGCTAAAGACTTCGCGGCCACGCAGTTCGGCGCGCAGGTCTTTAGCCGCAACGGCCCATACCTTCCGCAAGAAACTGGCAAGGCCGCCACCCGCGCGCATCTGCACGGGGGGGAGGGCTTGAATGGGGCCAGAAAGTGGTGTTGCCATCGTCGTCGCCAATTAACCTGCTACCTGTTCGCCCACCAAATCCGGCGCCATATCGTCTTCGGTGGCGTAGTCCTGCGCATCCCGATCAACGCGAATGACCAGCCGCCGCAGGCTTTGTTCGCTAAAGGATGCCGCCGGTTCACAGAAGGCAATCGTACCATCTGCGAGCAGGCTGACAGAATCGGCCCAGGTGCGGGCGCGTTCAAGATTGTGGGTGGTCAGTAGCACCGCACGATTTGCGGCGCCCAGTGTGCGGATCAGATCGGCAAGCAGTTCCGCACTTGCTGGGTCGAGCCCCGTATCTGGCTCATCGAGCAACAGGACCGGCGGATCGTGCAGGATGGCGCGCCCAATCGCCAGTCGTTGGACCATGCCACGCGAAAACGTCCTCACCGGATCTTTGCGCCTGGACCAGAGATCGACAGCCTGCAACACAGCGTCGATGCGCGGCGCTGCATCTTCCATGTCATAGAGCCGGGCATAGAATGCCAGATTCTCGGTTGCACTCAGGTTATCATAGAGCAGCGGCGCATGTGTCACCAGGCCAATGTAACGCCGGAGTTCATGGCCGGCTTTCCGCAGCGACACGCCACCCAGGACAACATCACCACGATCGGGCTTCGCCAACCCGGAAATGATGCGCATCAGGGTCGATTTTCCTGCCCCGTTTGCGCCAAGCAGCGTCGTAACAGATCCCTGCTCAACATTCAGATCAACGCCGGTCAAGACGCGCTTACGCCCAAAGCGCTTTGAAACGCCCTGCACGGAAATCAGTGTTTGCTTGGCAGTGGATAAGGTCATGAGCGCCTGGAGACGTGTACACAGAAATAGAGAACGGTCAATGGGCAGGCAAACTACGCGCCATCGACAGTTCTCCAAATTCCATTATGGAAGTCCAGAATGTCAGCGGATGGACTCGGCGTACACTTCTTCGGGCTCTTCTTCATACCGGCTGGGGCATTTTAGCAGCAGTGTCTCAGCTTTGAAGACGCCGTTGGGTTGGAGTTCACCTTCGACAATCGCTGAAGCTGCACGCTGAAAATTATCCGGACGTGGCCCATAGAAGACAATTGGCAGTTCCTGACCACTCTCATCGGCAATCCTGAAATTCAATGTAATTTCCTTCGCGTTCCAGTCCTCACTGTCGGCGACGACGGCGCCATTAACGCGCACGCGATCGCCAAAGATTGTGGAGCCTTTGGCTTGCACCTCAGCCACGGTCATATAGTAAGCACCGGTGGTGAGGGTCGCCTGGACCATTTGGAAGCCGAGGAAACCGACGAAGAGCAGCAGCAACGCGCCACCAATGATAAACTTAGTGTTTATCTTTCGGCCAGCCTGCTGACTTAATTGGGTTGGGATGGATACGGTGTCTTGTGCCATGTGAGTCAGTCTACTACAACAAATCGTTTTTGTGAACTACCAAAGTCCCACTGCTTCCGGTGCTCTCATCCTCTCCTAATCTGGCTCTTCAGGAGTTTCTTCAGACTCACTCAGCGCTTGTTCGTCATCTTCATCGCCAAACAAGATCGCAAGCGCCTTGTCGGCCAACGGCGCCGGCACCAACACTTCCACACTGGCAAGACTACCTGCCATCAACCCATAAATCCTGCCGAGCGCTTCGCCGCGAATGAAGGCCGGGATCTCTTCGCTTTCCAGCCTTCCCTTCACGACATAGGCTTCCATTACATTGGCGGCTTCCCAAACCACCACCGGTTCCTGATCGGAGCCGCCACCCGTGGTCGTGGACGCTGTTTCGGAATCGGGCGCACCCGTGGTCGCCTCGGCAGACGCCTTGCGTTTGAACCATCCTGGAAGTTGGTCTGAGAGCGTGGTCATGAGGCGCGTCCAACTTCAGTGGCGACTTCGAGCACAGGCATGAGAAACTCGCCGGAAGCAGCGCGTGGAAACGGGGTCACCGCAACAATGGCATCGGCGTCAATCTTCCCGTACACATGCGGGAATTCATAGACGCCAACGGGTTCCCACCGCAACGGCGCCGTCAAGCGCTTCGTGTCAACGCTGAAAATCACCCATTCACCTGGTTCCTGGCGATAGTGATGGTTGGCGACAAGCACGAGCAGACCCGCTTCGCCTGTGCAATGAATAAATCCTTCTGCCGCCAGCGAAGCACAAGAATAGGCTTCGCCCTCCGCGAGGGCTTCCCAATCGATCCGTGGAAGCATGTGGTAGACAACGTCAGGTCGAGGCATTGTAGCCCTCTTATGCGTAATTCACACCGGGACGCACGCCGACATAGGGGTTGTGCATGCGCTCAAAACCAATCGTTGTGGCGCCGCCATGCCCTGGATAAATTGCGTAGTCATCCGGCAGCGAGAGGAGTTGCTCGCGGATGCTGCGGAGTAGCGTCTTTTCATCGGCGCCGGGTAAATCAAAGCGGCCAATACTCCCCTGAAACAGCGTGTCGCCCGCAAAAACCTGATGACCGGCGTGGTGGACAAAGACTACATGACCAGGCGCATGACCGGGCGTGTAACGCACCTCTAATTGCTCCTCGCCAACCTGGATGATGTCACCATGATTGAGAAACGCATCCGGTTCAACAACTGGATCCACTTCCGTATCGAGCCATAGCCGCACACGTTCTGGCACGTCATGCAAAATCGGCAGATCCGCCGCCTGCAGATAGAACTGTGCGCCGGTGGCGGACTTCACCGCATTCACTGCCATCACATGGTCGAAGTGCGCATGCGTGTTGAGGATCTTCTCGATCTTCAGCGCCTGTTGGTCTGCAATACGTAAAATCGCCCGCGCATTGTCCCCTGGGTCAATGATGACCGCCTTCCGCGTTTTGTTGCAACCGAAGATATAGCAGTTCTCTTGCAGGAGACCAACAGTCAAGCCCTTGACAATCATGTTCGCGTTCTCTACTATGAGCAGCGATCACCCAGCCACGCCCCACTCCAGCGAATGACTTCGCGGATGACGGTTTCCAGTTCGCGCCCCATCTGGGTGAGACTATATTCGACATGGGGCGGAATGGCGCTAATCTGTCTGCGCTCGACCAGACCTTCCTCCTCCAGCATTTTCAACCGGCTACTCAGCGTACTCGGGTTTACACCCCCCAACTCATCCTGCAGTTCGCAAAACCGTACGGAACGGCCATCCAACAGGAAGTATACGATCTGCAGCGTCCACTTTTGACCGATGATTCGCGCTGCCGGTTCAACCGGGCAGAGCGGGAATGTCGCTGGGAGTATGGAAGGAAGGTTAAGAGTTGCGTTGTTCATAGGTTCACCTCTTCGCCGGACACTGCGCAGTATACTATAACAAATATAGTGCTATGTCAACGCGAACCCACCCTATTCGGCGCGCTCCTTGTCTTTGGGGGCCGCCGAAGTCGTGCCGCATCCCCCTCGCCCCGTCAAGGACAATCGTAGGGACATCGGCACTGCCGTGTCCGGGGTACCAACGAATACTCCGCTACCATCATTATCAAAAAATACCCCGTCCGTCAGCGCCCCGTCAGAGCACCATCCCGTCAGGGTGGTGATCCCCAGTCCCCCGTCCGTCAGGCACCATCCCGTCAGGGTGGTGAGCGCTCGGCCAAAGCTCAAGCGTCCGTGCAATCCGTGTCATCCGCTCAATTCGTGATTCAGACGGCAAAAGCCAAAGCCCGGCGGTGCGTCGCGCTACTGGACAGGCACATGCTGCAGCACTGTGGTTCCATCACCCACAGCGATCCTTGGACGTCTATCGCTGCCATCGAATGCCAGATCCACTTCGCCGCGAACCAGTTCACCGGGAGACCACAGCCCGCTTGCATAGGCGCCGCCGGCCAGGGGCGCCGTGATAGATTGCCCACCCAGACTCAACGTAAAGGCCAGATCATCCGGCCAATCTGCAGGCAATGGGTCTGGCGCCCGCCAATATAGCGTGACATGTAGGGTGTCACCCGGCTGCAACGGCGTGGCGGGCGCATGGGCAAAGTCACGCTTGTACAGGTCGTAGCCAACCAGTTGGACCGGCCCGAGTTGGGCATTGACCCGATTCTGGACAGGGATCAGTTCGGCGGGCAGTGGTTGCGCTGCGCGGGCGACCTGCACCATGCCAAGTTCCAGCCTGTCGGCGCGATCGGCGCCTACCGGGAGCCGCACGCCGGTGGCCGGATCGTAGAGCGCGGCAATGAGCTGATACTCACCTGGCGGGGTCCCTGGCGGGATGGTCACCCCATGCTGATCGTTAATCTTCTCTCCAACCTGCCACGCAGTCGCGGGCAGTGTGCCGCCCATCGGCTCCGCATCTCGCTGCGCAATGACCTGGTTGCGCGCATCCAGAAGTTGCAGGGTGACCTTGTAGTTCGTGCTTACCGCCGCCTGCGCCTGCCAGATCAGCCGGACGGGTAAGACGTCCGTGGCGGTCACGACCGGTGTGGTAGCCGGCAAGCAGGCATCGGCGAGCGTCAACCCATCGCCAAAAGCCACCGGTCCTGTAATCCCACAGACCAACTCTTGTGGGGGCATCGCATAGGTTGCCAGGCGCAGGTTGCCTTGCCAGGTGTCAAGACCGGGGAAGGCGTGTTGGGCAAGCCAACCTTCCACGAGGCGATCCGGATCGGCTTCATCGGTTGCCCAAAGCAGGGCAAAGATCCGCTGCTTGTTTGCCGTGGCCTCCTCCAGGGCCGCCGTGGTGGCTTCGGCATCAGCCGGTCGCTGCTGAGGGAGCCCCAAGATCGGCAGCCCTGGGTCGTAGTAGCGCCACACTTCCTGCTGTCCCGGCGCATCGAGCAAGACCAGGTCCCGGTTGGGATCTCCGATCGCCGCCAGATAGGCTGCCACGCCCTTGTAGTTGTCACGCACTGCCGGATCGGCGTAATACGCCGGGAGGACACTGACCCCCGCCGCTGCGCCGAAGAGAGATACGACCACAATGCCAGGCCAGGCTACGGGTAAAAGCAGCGCCGCCGCTGCCGCCGCCAGACACCAGGCCGGGGACGTCACCAGCAAGAACTTGAGGAACGCGTCACTATAGAGACCCAGGAGCGCCATCATCCCGATCGGCAGCAGCAGCCACAGCCCAAGCACCAACCCTTGCCAGCGCGTGCGCAGCGCCACAAGACCCAACAGCGGCAGGATGGCGGCGACGACCAACCAGGGCCACAGGGGTTCAGGTGTCTGCCGAATGGGTCCAAAGAGTAATGTGCGCAGCGTCAACGTCAATCCTTGTTGCCAACCTACTTCAACGCCACCCTTGGGCCAATGGAGGACACTGTCGATGGCCTGGGGCAGCCAGGGCAGAAAGGCAAGTACGATGATCCCGTTCAGCACAATGAAACGCATCAGCGAGGGTTGAACGGGATTCGCTTGCCGTTCCCTATTCCGCTTTGTGCCAAACGTTGCCGCCAACCAGCGCAGCAGATACGCAAGGCCGGCGGCGCCAAGCACGATGGGAAAGCTATAGTGTGTCCATAATCCCGCAACCCCGCAAACGACGAAGCCTATCTGTGGCGCAAGGATTTGGGTCCTCCCCGGATGCGCCGGAATTGATTCAGGCATTGCGGACATCGCCAGCAAGGCCCAGAAAAGACCGGTTGCCTCGAGCGCAAGCAGGATATACATGCGCGCTTCCTGGCTGTAGTAGATTTGGAATGGACTCACTGCGGCAAGGAAGGCGGCCAGCAGGGGGAGCCAGGTGCGTGAGCCTGGGTCTGGCGCCATATGGCGTGCCACACCTGCCACGGCATAGACCAGCAGAATGCCAATGACAGCCGAAAGGCTGCGCATCCCTACGTCCGTCGCACCGAAAATCAGGGTCCAACTCTTTAGCAGCCAGTAATAACCTGGCGGATGAATGTCCGCGGCCGCAGCCTGCGCGATCGCCCCGAAGCTGCGCCCGGTCATGGCCCAGGTGTTGCCTTCGTCACTCCATAGGCTGGAGCCGGTCAAATTGTAGAAGCGGAGAAATGCGGCAAGCAGCAGAATCAGGAGTAGTGCGAGCGTACTCGACTGCTTGATCGAGGCGAGGCGAGGCGACGCGATTGTCACTGGCCCACGCTCTGCGTAAACGCCTTCATGGCGTCGTAGACGGGTTGTGGCGTAAAGTCAGGCGCCAGCAGCCGGAAGTAGGCTTCGGGCTGGCGATTGGCTTCCCAGAGATCCGTCGCGCGTTTGAGATACCAGGTGTTGGCGACGCCGATCCACGGCCATTCAGCCTGTATGCGTTCGTAGGCGAGCGGCAGATATTCGGCCTGTTGCACCAGCGTCACGCGGCCATAACGCGGATCGACATCGTCCGGCGCGGCATTCCAGTTCATTTCCGCAATCCAGATTGGCTTGCCGGCGTCACCGTTCTTGACCATCAGGTCACGGACAAACTGGTGTCTGGCAAAATTGATCACGCGTGGATGCATGCGGTGGTCGGTCGGCCCGCTGTAGAGTCCATAGCCCTGCATCGCCATGATATCGAAGTAAGGCGCGGCGCCCGCATCGTACATGCGCTGGAGAAAGAGCAGGTCATTGAGGCTGTTGCCTGGTGGTGGGTCGCCGGGCTGAAGATTGATCGTGGAAGCGAGTGCGCCGGCAATGATCAGTGCATCCGGGTCGGCGGTCCGGGCGGCGTCTGCACCTGCTTTCAGTAGCGTCACGTAGTCTTCTGGGGAAATGGCTACGCTGCCCCACTCCGGATAGATATTTGGCTCATTCCACAGTTGGTAATAGCGCACGCGCCCCTTGTAGCGTTCGACGACGGCGGTCACAAAGTCGGCAAAGTCCTGGACGCTGTCGGGTGGGGCAAAAGTGTCAACGTTGTTTTCGCCTTCACCCTGGGCACGCGTCCAACCGGGTGGGTTGCTGATGCGAACAACCAGTTCCATCCCATATTTCTCGGCCAGTTCGACGATCTGATCATATTTTTCCCACGCGGAGCGATAAGGCTCATGGCGTCGATCTTCGAAGTCGCCTTTGCCGTGAATCTCGATATCTTCCCACGGGAACTCCTGGCGGAGGAATTTGTACCCGGCCTCGGCGGCGAGTTTCACCGCAAGTTCGCGCTTGGCGGGATCCGCCTCCTGCTCCAGAAAGACATTGACCCCAAAGGGGCTCACATCATTATGGGCAACAGACACCTCGTTCGCCAGGGTAAGGGGCGGGCGTACACGATCCGAGGCCAGGTCAGAGAGTCCCTTAACCTGGGCAAAGAACGCTTCTTCGCCCGTCTGGCGCCACATCCATTCGCGCGACGCAGGCAGTTGCAGGATCAAAAAACCCAGCCCGCTCAAGATGAGCAGGCTGAGCCAGAGGATAATCGTTTCCTTCAACGCCGGGCGTAGGTTCATCTACGACATCACATCAGGTGCAACAAGCGCTTACTTTTTGTAGAAGGTAATGCCTGTGCACTGTTCACTGTCATTGATCGTGCGCGTCCACTTTGGCGACTGTGGAACCAATTGTGCGTCTGTGAACCCATCGTTCTGGCCACCGAGCGGCAAATTCGGCGGGCACGCCACAACATAGATTTCGACGGCAGTGCCACGTGGCGCCGGCTTACCACCGAACGGCGAGAAGCCCCAGTTACCGTCACCAACGCCATCACAGCCCGAGCACTTGGTCGTGCGGGGGCCGAAGAACCCCAGATGGATGCAGACTGCATTCATCAAGTTATTGTTATTATCACGCACGACACCGTTGAAGTAGGTCAATCCGGGATTCGGTGCACACTTCTCCGTTGTCCCCAGTGTAAAGGGATAGTTGTTGTTGTCGGGGGCGGGCTGGGCAGGCGCAGGGGTCGCGGTCGCTGCATCTGCCGGTGGCGGCGCCGGTGCCGGTGTATTCGTAGCTGGTGGTGCGGGCGCCGCGGTCGGTGCGGCCGGGATATTGGCGGCAATCGCCACCGACTCTGCACCCGTTGCGGTGACCAACTGGCCAAAGATCCAGCCGGGCTGGCCGTTGTAGTCGATCTGCCACCAGGCGCCGTCCGGACTCTTTCCGGTGACCTTGAACTTGATCCCGATCTCGGCGGAGCCGACCAGACCGTAGTTGGTGCCCGGCCCGCCGCGCACATTGACGACATCGTTCGTGGTCAGTTCCGCAATGGCGGGTGGGGCCGTCGGGGCAGGCGTGGCTGTCGGCGCTTCAGCCTCCGGAGGCGTCGTCGGCGCGTCGGTGGGTTGCCCCTCGACGGGCGGCGGCGCCGGCTGCTCGCCGGTATTCTGCGCCGGTTCGGGTTGCGCCTGGGCGCCTGCATTGGGATCTGCCGCCGGCGGCTGGCTTGCCGGCACGGTGGGCGTGAAGGTCGGTAGGGGCGTGCGTGTGGGCAACGGCGTCGCCTCGGGCGCCGGACCTGCACAGCCAGCCAACAACGCAAGCACCAGGAGTGCACTCAAAAACATCAGGGTACGGGTGGTGGGTTTGGTCTTCATCGTCTTGATTCCATGTAGCAAGCATGCGCAACTTGCGTCGAAACGTCGCGTCAATGGTTTGCTCACCAACACGCGAGTATAACATACCGGAAATAGGACGAACAAAAGGCATGCTGGAGTTCCAGGACTATGCGTGGTCTTAGCCAATCCGTCGTCGCGTCCGCGGCGCGTTTGCATCCTGCTGTGATCGGCTGCCCCGATAGCCCGGTGCGGTGATCGCAAGCCATCGGCAGCGGTTGATATCCAGCATGCGCGTTCGCAACCAGGGTTCGATCTGTTTCGGTTGTGCGCTGGTCGTGATCACTGTCGGCAGCAGTGCACTGTAGCGATAATTCAATAGTTGAAAGAGCTTCTCGCGCGCCCATGGCGTGGCACTTTCCGTGCCAAGATCATCCAGGACCAACAACGGCGCCCGCCTGATCTCGTCAAATCTTCGATCGTAGGAAGTGCTAGCCTGCGGGCTGAACGCGGCCCGCAAATGGTCCAGGAGGTCAGGCACCACGACAAACATCACGTCGGTGCGCGTTTCACGGACGAAAGAATTCGCGATGGCAGCCGCCAGGTGGGTTTTGCCGCAGCCATTTTCGCCGGCCAGGACCAGCCAACCATGCGCATCCTGCACGTAGGTCTGACAGGCAAGCAACACATCGCGCAGATTGCTTCGCTCTGCGGGGGTGATGTCGCTGCGCTGCACGTCGAACGTGCCAAACTGCTGGTCAGCATGAAACCCAAGGGAACTGAGTTCGCTCTGCCCGCTATTTTTGCCTGACCGGAAATCCGGGGCTGTGATCGCACAATGTGTTACAAGTTCAACATCTAGCAGCCGGCTTCGCAACCGTGGGTCCAAGTCGTCCAGACGCTGATTGGAGGTGATGACTGTGGGCGCACGTGTGTTATACCGGTGATTCAACAGTTGGAACAACTTTTCCTGCGCCCATGGGGTGCTGGAATGGGCGCCCAAATCGTCGAGGATCAACAGCGGCGCTCGCCGGAGCATTTCGAATAGCTCGTCATAGGCAACTTCACTCTGGGGTCCAAATGCGGAACGCAAGTGATCCAACAGGTCAGGCACGATGAGGAAAAGGGCCGCTTCTCCCATTGCCACGCGCGCATTGGCAATTGCTGCTGCAAGATGGGTCTTGCCACTTCCGTAGCCCCCCGTCAACAGCAGCCAACCGTCAGGTTCTTGGGCGAAAAGCCGGCAGGTTTCAAAGGCGCGGCGCAGATTGAAGGCGCGTTCCGGCGCAAGGTGTGATGGCTCAGCGATAAAATTCTCAAAGGTCAGCCGGTCAAGCGTTTCCAGCGCGCTGATTCCCTGCAATGAGCGCATCCGTCGCTGGGAACGTTCCCGTTGGCGGCAACTACAGGGGACCGCCTTACCAAAATCAGGGTGACCGATCGGAAGGTCGGGCACGACAAAGCCCGCACCGCCACAGATGGGGCAGAGTTCATCCTTGGCCATCGCCTCGACGAGCCGGCGGGAACGCTGGACACTGCTCTCGTCAACCGCGGATGACATCGGAGTATTCGTCTGGAATGTATTTTCGCCTTCGCTCTGCCTCAGTATCTCGCCCAGTGATTTCATCGGCGCGATGCCCTTTCCCTTCGACTTCCCACCCGCGCAGGACGGCAACGATGTAGCTCAGTTTGCGCTTGTTGTTCGCCACGGCCACCGTAAACGCTTCATCGATCCATTCGGGCGGATAGGTCTTCTCCAGATCTCGCAATTGATCGGCAATGATCGGCGACAGCAGCCCGATGTTCTGTTCATAGAGGATAAAGATATTGGGTCTGTCGACCTTGAGACGCGCCGCAGACGGAATGGCCGCCTGTAATTCCGCCAGCCGGCCCTGGCGCACCAGCGCCAACGTCTGCCGTCCCTTTGGCGTGTTGACAAAATACCAATCCTCAACCTGCTTTGCGTCGCCGTTTTCGCCCTCAACCTCAATCTCCAATTTTAGCAGGGTATTGCGCGCGACGGTGCGCTCGAGGGCATCCTCCAGGGCTTCAACCGGCGACTGCAAGTCGCTCGCCGTATGCAAACTCCGCAACAGCACCTCGTCGCTGCGGAAATCCTTGCCACGGAGGTACTTCGCCAGCCCATCCTGCTCATTGAGCAGCCAGAAGCAGTGGAGGGTCAACTTCAGCTCGTTCAAGTCGTCGATCAACGGCAACAGATCGACAAAGAAGATATCCGGCACGACGACCGGTTTCATCTTTGTATCCGGGAAGCCAATGAAGCCGGTGAATCTCTGGCGGCTCACAAATCAATACTCCAGTTCTGTTCTCTGTATCTCCAAGTCGCGGAACTGGGTCAGTTCCTTACGGAAGAACAGGCTAACTGTGCCGGTGGCGCCGTGGCGATGCTTGGCGACGATGACATCGGCGATGTTCTGCTGTTCGGAATTCTCGTCGTAATAGTCGTCGCGATAGATAAATAGTACCACGTCCGCATCCTGCTCGATGGAACCGCTCTCACGAAGGTCGGAAAGCATCGGCCGCTTGTCCGACCGGCTTTCTACGGCGCGGCTGAGTTGGCTGAGGGCAATGACGGGCACATTCAACTCACGCGCAAGCGATTTGAGTGACCGGCTGATGTAGCTGATCTCCTGCTGGCGGTTTTCGTTGCGCCCGGTGCCCTGCCCGGACATGAGCTGCATGTAGTCGATGAGGACCAGGTCCAACCCATGTTCGGCATACAGGCGCCGGCATTTGGTGCGAATCTCATTGACCGCGGCGGCCGGCGTATCATCAATAAAGACGCTTGTGTTTGCCAACAGGTTCGCTGCTTCAAGTAGAATCGGCCACTCGTCCTCATGCACTTGCCCAAGGCGGAGGCGATGGCTGTCGATGCCAGTTTCCATCGACAGCAGGCGCTGCGCCAATTGATCGCTGCTCATCTCCAGGCTGAAGATCGCCACGCGCGCGCTGTAGCGCCGCGCAGCATTCAGCGCCACATTGAGCGCCAGACTGGTTTTCCCCATGGCGGGTCTGGCCGCCAGAATCACGAGGTCGCTCTTTTGAAGACCGCCCAGGAGCCGATCCAGCATGGTGAAACCGGTCGGCACACCCATCAAGGTATCGCGATTGCGGGTGAGGAAGTCGATGCGATCGACGACGTTGCCCATGATGGCACGCAGCGGCATCAGGTCACGGTGGATGCGCGCTTCGCTCACACCAAAGATCAGTGTCTCCGCGCGATCAATGACTGCATCCACTTCCTGACCTTCATCATAGGCCAGTTCGGCGATCTGCCCAGCCGCGGAGATCAGCCGCCGCAGCAGTGCGGTGCGTTCCACAATGCGCGCGTAGTGGTCCACATTCAGGGAGGTCGGCGTGCTGCCGATCAGATCGGTGATATAGGCGGGGCCGCCAATTTCCTCCAATTGCTCGCGGCGCTCGAGTTCATCGACCACCGTGACGAAGTCCATCGGCTCGCGACGCTCGTGCAGGGCCAGCATGGCCTCATAGAGCCAACTATGGCGTTCACGAAAGAAGTCTTCCGAGCGCAGAAAGTTGGCAACCTTGATGATTGCATCGGGGTCGATCAGCAGTGAACCGAGCACCGCCTGTTCGGCTTCCAGGTTGGCCGGGATGCTTTTGATGGGCGCGCTATCACTCATGCTGCACCAGGTCGTTCTATGTCAGGTTCAATCTGTAATCAAGATAAAAGACGGCGAAGCTGCAGCAGCGCAGCCCCGCCGTCAGTTGGTCAAGAGGATGGACAACTCAGTTGCCGAGCAGGCTATCGAGGTCAAGCCCTTCGACAAAATCCCTTGAAGGCGCCAAGGTCTTCGGGCGAAGTGTCACCCAGTTCCGGCTTACCACTTTCCTCGGTGAGGCTCATCTCTTCTTCCGGCATCATCCCGGCCTGCTCCATGACCTCTTCGGCGACAAAAATCGGCGCGCTAACGCGCACGGCGAGCGCAATCGCATCGCTGGGGCGGCTGTCGATCTCAACGGTGTCGCCGTTGACATCCAGCACAATCCGGGCGAAATAGGTGTTACGCTCCAAGCTATTGATAAAGATGTGCTGGACCTCGCCACCGAGGGTCTCGATCACATTCTTTAACAAATCGTGGGTCAAGGGTCGTGGCGCCTCCATCCCCTGCAATTGCAGGGTGATCGCATCGGCCTCAAAGGGGCCGATCCAGATCGGTAGGAAGCGGTCGCTACTTTGTTCTTTGAGCACGACAATCCGATTTTGCGACAGCAAACTGACCCGAATGCTATCGATGGTTACCTCGATCATGAATCCTCCCGTGCGTTGCAGCAAAAATCATCAGGCTGCAACGCAGCGACGTCCTGGATGAGCGTTCGCCGGCGCAGTGAGGGCGCCACCTTGAGTGTTCGGATTATAGCATAGGCGCACCGCGTGACAAAGTGATTTTGCATCCACGGACCTCAAGCACCAGGCGCCAGGTATCCGGCCGGCTCATGCGCTGTCGCTTAACTCTTGCACCCTACCCTTTGCTGATTACTTTCCGCTCCCCATACAACCGCCGGTAATAATCCTTAAACTCCCCGCTGCGGATGGGTTCCCACCACCAGCGGTTGTCGACGTACCAGCGCACAGTGGCGCGGATGGCCTGCTCGTGGGTGTAGTCAGGCTCCCAGCCCAACGCCATCAGCTTGTCGACGTTCATGCAGTAGCGGCGGTCATGCCCCTGGCGGTCTTCGACATGCTGGATCAGGCTATGAGGTTTGCCCAGTTCGTCTAGCATGATCTCAACCATCCGGAGGTTGGTCATCTCTTTGCCGGTGCCAACGTTGTACGTTTCGCCGATGACGCCATGTTGTAGCACCTCATCGATGCCGGCGCAGTGGTCCATGACATGCTGGTAGTCGCGCATCTGCTGCCCGTCACCGTAGACGGGCAACGGCATGTCCGCCAGGGCGTTGGTGACGAAGAGCGGCACGACCTTCTCGGGGTATTGGAACGGGCCAATGTTGTTGGCGCCACGGCTGATGGTCACCGGCAGACCGTAGGTGATGTAATATGCGGCCACCATGTGGTCGCCGCTGGCTTTGCTGGCGGCATAGGGGCTGCGCGGGGCCATGCAGTCGGTCTCAAGGCTGCGATGGTCGCCGTGGATATGGCCGTAGACCTCGTCGGTGCTGATCTGGTGATAACGCAGGTTGCCCGCCTTGCGCGCAGCTTCCAGCAGCACATAGGTGCCGTAGACGTCGGTGCGGATAAAGGCGTCGGGATCCATGATCGACCGATCCACGTGCGTTTCTGCCGCAAAGTTGACGATCGTGTCGACCTGGTTCTCTCCAATCGCGGCATCGACCGCGGCGCCGTCGCAGATGTCGCCCTGGACAAAGACCAGCCGCTTCCCGTGTTTGGCCTGAATATCCTGCAGGTTCTCCAGCCGGCCGGCATAGGTCAGCTTGTCGTACACGACGACACGCACATCGGGATGCTTGTCGAGGGTGTACCGCACGAAGTTACACCCGATAAAGCCGGCGCCGCCGGTGACGAACAGTGTTTGCATGCTTTTGCTCCTGCAAGTGACATGGTGGCAAGGCTGGGAGTGCTTGTCCCGAACGCCTTCCACGCGCCCTGTGTCCGGCCGATTGCCGGCTCAAATCATTGATGTGCAGAGACGGTGTGTTTATGCGCGCCGTCTCTTTTCACGCTCCCACATTCTGCGCAGCCGGCGTCGCCGGCCAGGCTGGCGCGCCGCAGGCAGCGGGAATTCGGTGCACAGTGTCAGCGTCGGTGACCCATCCAACGACAGGTCAGCCCCATCCTCCCGCTGTCCGGAAGATGATTCCAGGCGCTGCGCCAGCGATTCCGTTCCTCGTTGGCCCCGTTTAGCGCCCAGAATCCAATGTCCGATGCCAACCGTTCTCGGGCGCGCGTGAGTGTCAGCACGACGTGGGCCCAAAGGGACGTAGTGGTCCCGCCGGCCGTATCGTCGATCAAGTGCGCCACCGCATCCTGGAACGACGGCAGCAGCGCATCGACAAAGAAGGTCACATGCACCGTGCTCACCCGCTCGCTCACATGGACGAGCAATGACGTCTGTGCCGGCTGCAGATCGAAGTAGGGCTCCGGTTCAAAGAACGCCCATGCGCCATAGGCGTCTGCCAGGCGGCGCAGCCGCTCGCCGACTTCAACGACGACGCGCGCAGCCGCGGCAGATTCCGCCTCGACACTTCTGCGGTCGATCCGGTACATCGGCGGCAGGCTGCGCGCTTCAAGCGCCGGCAGTAGCGGCGCCGGATTCAGGCTCAGGGAACGCCTGCGCAGCGCCACCGCCAAAGCCGGCGCCGATACAATGACGTCGCCTGTAGCCACTCTGCTATCCGTCTCCCACCTACAGCAACCCGACCTTTGAATGGTCACCTAACGTCATCTTGAACGCCTTGGGCTTGATGGGGCTGTAGGTGATCTCGACTTCGCGGCCGATGATGCTGTCTTCGATGCGGCTGGGAATCCCCAAGATGCGGGTGTTATCCAGCACAATGCTGTGTTCGATTTCGCTGCTGTCGATCACGGTATGGTGGAAGATGCTGGTAAACGGGCCGATATAGCTGTTGACGATCCGTGCCTCTTCGCCGATGATCGCAGGGCCGCGAATGACGCTGTTGATGATCTCCGCACCGCGCTCGACGGTGACGAGGTGGTCCACCTTGCTGTCTTTATCGACGAAGCCATCGACGGTATGCGTCAATTCCGCCAACACGCGATTGTTGGCTTCGAGCATGTCGATCGGCTTGCCGGTGTCGATCCACCAACCCCGGTGGATGTAGGGATGAACGGCAAAGTTGTTTTCGACAAGCCACTGGATGGCGTCGGTGATTTCGAGTTCGCCGCGCCAGCTTGGCTTGATGCTGTTGACGGCGGTGAAGACGTTTTTGTCGAACATGTAGATACCGACCAGGGCCAGATTGCTGGGCGGATTGCGCGGTTTCTCAATCAGCCGCTTGATCCGGCCATTTTCGTCAAGTTCGGCCACGCCGTAATGCTGCGGCTGGTCGACTTCCGTCAGCACGACCTGGCTGTTCCAGTCGCTATGGGCGAACTGGCGGATCAGACTGCTGATGCCACCCTGGATCACGTTGTCGCCCAGGAACATCACAAAGCGTTCGTCGCCGAGAAAATCCTGGCTGATCTTTACGGCGTGAGCCAACCCCAACGGCGCGTCCTGCGGTATATAGGTGAGGTTGACGCCCCACCGCTCGCCGGTCCCGGCCGCTGCTTTAATCTCTTCGCCGGTATCGCCGATGACGATGCCGATGTCATGGATGCCGGCTTCCTTGATCGCCTCGATGACGCGAAAAAGGACCGGTTTGTTGGCCACAGGCACCAACTGTTTGGCGCGGTTGAAGGTAATCGGGTACAAGCGTGTCCCCTTACCGCCGCTCAGAATGAGACCCTTCATTTTGCACTGCTCCTCATTTTGCGTAACCGGCCATGGACGCGGCTTTTTCCGCGTTCATCAGCACGGCGCCCAAGATTTTCGCCTGCACACCTTCCAAGATCGACTTGGCGCGCTTGGCGTTGTCGCGCTTGGTGCTTCCTGCACTGACCAAAAGGACAACACCATCCACCTGGCTTGCCCACAGCGCGGCATCGGTGACCGCGAGAATTGGCGGCGCATCGATCAGCACATAGTCGGCCTGCGGCGTCAGTTCGGCGAGCCGTTCGCCCAGCCTACGCGCACTCAGCAGCGCCACGGGGTTGCCCGTCACCGGACCGGCTGGCAGGATCTGGAGCCGCTCGACGCCGCTGGCTTGCAGCGGGGCAGGGCCGCCTTTCTCCAACCACGTAGACAGTCCATTCTGATTGGCCAGCCCGAAGATTTCGTGCTGCTGCGGCCGGCGCAAGTCACCGTCGACCAGGATGACGCGGTCCCCCGACTGGGCCATCACCACCGCCAGATTGGCGACCATGTTGCTCTTGTCGTCGCTCTCATCGACTGCAGCCAGCAGCAGCGTGTGCACCTCCTGGCCGAGTTGCGAGAACTCAAGGCTGGTGCGCAGGCTCTGATAGGCCTCAGCGATCGATCCTTGTGGTTCAGTGAGTGTGATGAGATTTGCCATGTCGATCTTCCTCTTACGGTTCAATACGTACTTGACCAACCACATAGGTGTCGCCAGTCGCTGCGCCTGCGACGGGCAGGCGTGCGCCGCTCTGCCAATCGTACAGACCTGTCACAATCGTATAATCTCCCGGCGCCAGATTCGCCGGCGTCTCCAGGAGCACGGTGTCGAGCCCGCGCCAGCCTTGAGGCCAATTCGAAAACGGTAACTTCCCAATCGCATCGCCTGGCGCCGAATCAAACTGCGCCACCTTGGCGCCCGTGGCATCCAGCAAGTGCACGAAGCGACTGTAATCCAGCGCCGGCGATCTGGTGGTCTGCCACGCCAGTCGTACCGGAATCGTGCTGCCGGGCTTTGCCTTTCCAGCGGTCTCGGCGGCGGTCAGCCGGATCGAATCGCCGAACAAGAGGTCAAGCGCCGGCGCCGGTGCACCTTGATCGGGTGCAACTTCAGACCAGTTTCCATTGCCCGGCGTCTTCGCAAACCCACCCAGCCGCACGACGGTGTCGCTCTCTAAAATTGGCAGCGTCACGTCTGACGAAGTGACCGGCAGCCGCTTGCCTTCGGACCAGCCATTGTCGCCTTCATACACACCGGCGACGAGCGCAAAGGCGTCGCCGGACAGCGTCCACGGCAACATGCGCACCGTTACTGGCTGCCCCGGTGACCACATCCGGGTAGGATACCATAGCGCCGTGACGGGCGGATAAAAGAGGCTGTCGTGCAGCACATTGCCTTCTTGATCCAGGTAGCCCACATAGAAACGTAGATCTCGATCGATTGGCCGTAGGGCCTCCCAAGTAAACTCAGTCACCAGTTCGCCATAACGATCGACGCCAACCTTCGCATCCAGCAGCCGCAACTCATCGCCAAAGGTGACGGACAGCGGCAGCGTCGTCTGGACGTCCATTGCCGGGCTGGGCATTGTCCACGCCGTGTAGAACTCGGGTGGAATCACATCACTCGCCGCCTGCTTGCTCAATAGCAGATACCCGCTATTGGCTGCCGCCACGCCATAGTCGCCTGCCAGCAGCGTGTCGACCTGTGCCTTCAGATCGCTTGGATGGAGCGGCCAGGCCGAGCCGGTTACATCCAGAAAAACGGTGTCCGCATCCTCGATGCGCGGAAACAGATAGACTGTGCTGCGCCCGCTCACATGCGGGTCCAGCCGATCCTGCGCCGAGACGCTGGCGTCCGCCGGGATTTGGTCGATGACCGTCTGCGCCGCGCGGTGATGGTCGTTCACCGCCAGCGCCAGGTAATGTCCACTGCCTGGCAGATAGCCATCAAGCCGTTGGCCGATCAGCGCTCCTCCAATCACGATTGACGTCGCCACCCAGTTTGCCGGCGCTGGCTGCCGGACTCTGCCACGCGCATTGGCACGCTGGCCGGAACGCGCCCACAAAGTGCCTGCTCTGGCAACGCCGATGACGGTGGCCAGCATCACAAACGCCACAATCGGCGCAGCGTAAATCAACGTCGTGACCTCGTGCATCGGTGCAAAGTCCGCCAGCAAGTTGATCGCAACCGATGGCAGCGCCAACGCCAGGATTTCAGGCGCCAGGAATCGCCACAAAGCCGACCGGCAGCAGCAACTCAAACCAGTAGCGCCCAAACCCTGCCGACGAAAGTTGGGTCCAAACGACACCCGGCCTTGTCAGCAGCGCGGTTACCTTGTCCGCGGTGGTTGCACCGAGGTAGTCATATCTGCCCCAGTGGATGTTGCCCCCCGCAAAGTAGGCCTGGATGCCCAGCACGGCAAAGAGCGACCATGCCAGCGCGAGCACCATTGTTACGGCGCCCAAACGGGGACGTCGCAATGCCAGCCACGCGTACAGGCCCATCATAAAGACAAGGAGGCTGATTTCTTCCTTGCAGCTTGCTGACAGCACTGCAAAAAGGGCAAACCAGCCCGTGCGACCGGTCACCAGACAGTAAAAAGCCGCCATCAGCAAGGTGGGCGCCAGGGTGACCGGGTGGAACTCCAGCCAGTTTGCAGCCTGGATGGATGGGTTTAGCAGATAGGCCGCCGCCAGCAGCAGCCCAATCCACGCGCTCAATTTGCGCTGGCCGGCCAGGGCGAAGAGGGGAATGGCGCCCAGGGCAACGATGACCGCCTGGAGAACCAGCAGAAACTCGACCTGTGGGAAGAGCCGGTAGAAGGGCGCAATGAGCAACAGGATTGGCTCGACGTGCAACGCAAGCCGGGTGGTGGTTGCTGCTTCCTGATTGGTGAGGCGGAACCAATCGCCGTGCGCAGTGTTCCAGATGGCCTGGTTGAGGTTGCCCAGGTCGAGCGCCCGTGCCTCAAACGCATGATAGCGCTGAATTGTCAGCCAGCTAAAGAAGCCGGCGTAGAGAAAGATCAGCAGGAAGAGGAGGAGAAGAGGAATGCGCTTAGGTGCGACAGTCACTTCGTGACAGTTCCTAAGGTTTGGTTGTTGAATGTTGACTTTGGAGCACTCTCCCGGTCTCCTTGTCTCCTTGTCTCCTTGTCTCTTTGTCTCTTTGTCTCCCGGTCTCTTTGCTCGCACGCGGGATGGCGCCCAGCACAGGCACACCCAGCACGCGTTCGGTTGCGTCCGGTGTGCGCAGCAGGTCGGCTTCCATCCAGGTCAGCAGCAGGACGATGGCAAGGCCCAGCAGGAAACCAAGCACGGCGCCGGCGATGGCATTCAGGCGCGGCTTCGGCTGCGTCTGTTCGTAACCGATGTCGCGGCTGCGAATCTTGACCTCGATCCGGTCGGCTTTATCCAACTGAGCATAGTATGCCGTGCGCTCCTCGTAGAATTCGTCGGCAAAGCCGAGCGCAGCCAGTTTGGCCATTTCACCGTCGGCATCACGGACGCGAATCTTGATGGTGAAGGTGCTGGAATCCGGCTCCACCTGGGTGTTCGCCAGGAGGTCATAGGGGTTCATGTCCAACTGCTGGCGTGCGATCACGCCGGCAGCGACTTCCGGCGTCTTGAGGTTGGCTGTGAAGTTGCGCATCAGGTCCTTGGCGGTATTGCCCAGGCCCCAGTCCGGTCGCGCCGGCACAGTGCTGACATCGACGGTGGCCTGGTATTCATCGCGTTGCAGGTAGCTGATGCCGAAGGCCAGGATGGCGGCCAACAACATCGCGACGATCACAATCCAGCCGCGTTTGCGAATGATGCGCCAGTATTCGTGTAGGGTCATCTGCTTGATTCCTCATTGCTCCCGATCGGGAGGAATGCTGTCATGCCGGCTCACTTTCCCTTGGGCAGATGGCCGAGCACGTTCAGGCCAAGTGCTTCCAGATCTTTCGCAGTGCGTACCGTATTATCGAGGTAGTGCAGCAAAAATACAATGCCTACGCCCACGAGAAAGCCCAGCAGGATGCGCAGGGGAAGTTCGATGCGGTCGCGTAGGCCTGGGCCGACAACGCCGAAGCCCGGGCCGTCGATGATCGTGACGCCGGCGCCGGCCGTCCCCAGTTGTTCAAAGTACGCCGGCGCGTTTTCGCTCAATTCCACGGCGGCGGCATTGGCACTCTGCGCCAACTGACCCTGATCCGGCCAGGTGAAGTTGAGTGAGATGATGCGGTGCTGTTTGCCGGTGGCGGCGGAGCCTTGAATCGCACCGGCCGGCACCTGGATGGCTTGATCGGCGAGGCGAGCGCTGACGTTTTTGGCAAAGAGTTCACTGCGCACGACTTCGGTGAAATCGTCCACCAGATACTCGCTGGTCAGCCAGGCATAATACCGTGGGTCGTAATAGGTGGCGACATCCTCGCCCGTGGCCGGATTCACACCCACCAGCATGCGGAGCGAAGCATTGTACATGGGCGGCGCCGGCTGCCAGGGACGCAACTGGATCAGGCTAATGATTCCCACCAATGCTGCCAGCAAGACCGGAATCCACCAGCGGCGGCGTAAGATGTCCCAGTACTCGCGCAGTTCCATAGATCTCGCAGTCTAACCATAAATCTGTGAAGCGACAAAGCGCGCAGGGGCAGCATCTGCATTAGGTGGCTGCCGGCGCCTGCAGCAGGTCCTCTAGCTTCGCCACCAGATCCCGGCGGAAGGTGTCGGCGCTGAAGCGTTCCGCTTGCTGCCGGCAGGCATCCGGCGCGTATGCCTGATAGTCGAAATTGCGTAGCAGTTCCACCAGGTTCTCCGGTGTTTGGCGGGCAAAGAGTTCGCCTGTAATGCCGGGCGTCACGGTGTCAAGCGCCCCGCCGCCCGCAAAGGCAATGACCGGACGGCCCGCACTCATCGCCTCCACCGGGGCGATGCCGAAATCCTCAAGCCCCGGAAAGAGGAACGCCCGGCAGCCACGCACCAGTTCCCGGACGCGTGCACGGGGCACACGGCCCAGAAAGGTTACGTTGGCGGGCGCCGCCGCCTGCAGTGCCTGCAGATCGCGGCCGTCGCCAACCACAACCAACTTCTCGTTTGGCAATAGTCTGAATGCCCTCGACCGCCAGATCGACGCGTTTATAGGATCAGCCGGCCGACAATCAGGAAATAGTCGGAGACCGGCTGCGCCGGATCCGGTGTGAAATAACTGATGTCTACCGGTGGAAAGAGGATGGTGCTCTCCCGGTGATAGATGTCACGTATGCGTCGCTGCACTTCCGTACTGATGGCGATGAAATGATCCACCCGCTGGGCTGCGGCATAATCCCATGCTCGGAGTCGCGCCAGCACCGGTTGTAGAGCTGCGCTGGTGGCGCCGCCGATCTGCTCGCGCTCGCGGTATTGGTCGTAGAGCCAGAGGAAGCGCGTCGGGGTGAGGCAGTAGCAGACGTGGCGAGCGGCACGCCGGGCGGAGCGCGTCTGCACGCCGTGACAGAATCCACTCTTGTTGCTCAGCACCAGGTCGTAGTCGCTGAGATCGAGCCGCTCGAAGGCGTAGGGATAGATCGGCAGGTACTTCTGATGGTGGGTCGTCACGCCCGGCAGCCGCTGCATAAAGGTTGTCCGAATGTCCCAACGCCGGTAGCTATCGGGCATCCGCTCTGCCGCATACATGCTGGTAAAAATGGGCGCGGATGGGAACAACCCCACCAGTTCTTCGAGTACATTTTCGGCGCCGCCCAGTTGGTTGAGCCAGTCGTGCACAAGCGCAACACGCGTGGTTTCCAGCGTCAGTGGGAATGGTCTGGCGGGCGTGCGCCCTGCCGGCGGAGATTGGCGGCTTGTCATTGTCACGAGTTTACCCCAGAGCGCGCCCGGCTTCGAAATCGTCAGGGTGTCTTCGTAAGCGGTCTTGGTGTGGAAGCTTTGCGGATGGTTGGGCCAAAAAATGCGGCGTTCAACCGCATGGAAACCCCAACAAAACATGATGACCATACGCTGAATGCGCTTTCCCGCAGTCGATTTGGTGAATTGGCGATCTCCTGCCTTCATTCTCTCAAGAACGGAGCAGCTATGTATTCGTTTGACATGACCTCTGAACAGAAAATGCTCGTGGATACGGTGCGGCGCTTTGCAGAAAAAAACCTGCGCACTACCTATCGCGAAGCCGAAGAGTCCAAGCATGTGCCGGCCAATGTCGTGCAACTAGGCTGGGAAATTGGCCTGCTGCCCGGCAGCATCGATGCCCAGTATGGCGGTTTTGGGGAGTATTCGGCGCTCACCAGCGCCCTCTATCTCGAAGAGATGGCATGGGGCGATCTGGGCATTACCCTGCATCTGCTCACCCCGAATCTCTTTGCAATCCCGATTGCGCAATTTGGCAACGACAAGCAGAAGGAAGAGTACCTCAGCAAGTTCTGTGACGAGTCGTTCCCAAAGGCGACTGCCGCCATGATCGAGCCTGTGCTCCAGTTTGACCCTGCAGAATTGAAGACCACCGCCACCAAGGAAGGTGATGGCTTCGTTATCAACGCAAGAAGACCTATGTGCCGCTGGCGAAGGATGCCACTCTTCCTGGTCTACGCCGACGAAGGCGGCACCACGCAGGCCTATATCGAGCCCGCCAGTACGCCGGGCGTGAAAGTGGGCAAGCGCGCCAAGCTGATGGGGATGCAGGCACTGGAGCTACGAAGTCGAATTTGAGAGCGTCGCCGTGCCAAAGAGTGCACGGTTGGGGGGCTGAAGGGATCCGCATCCAGAAGCTGTTGACGCTCAGCCGCATCACGTTGGCGGCGATGGCGGTCGGTCAGGACGCGCCGCCTATGAGTACGCCTTGAACTACGCCAAGGAGCGCGTGGCGTTTGGCGAGCCGATTGCCCATCGCCAAAGCATTGCCTTCATGCTGGCCAACATGCGCATCGAGATTGAGTCGACGCGTCTGATGGTATGGGAAGCGGCCTATAAGTTCGACATCGGTGAAGACGCTGCCAAGAGCGCCTATCTGGCCAAGAGTTATGCCGACAAGATGGCGATGGAAGTGACGGACGGCGCCTTGCAGGTGCTGGGCGGGCATGGGTACATCCGCGAGCATCCGGTAGAACTTTGGTTGCGCAACGGGCGCGGGTTTGTGACGATGGATGGCGCAGTAGTCGCGTAAGGGAGAAAAACCAACCATGGCGATTGAATTCAAGACACCAGAGGCAATCGAAAAGCAACTGCGCGGCGTTCAGATCGTGGCGGAAAACGCCATGCGCCCGGACAGCCGGCGCCTCGACGATAACGAGCATGAGCGCCCGACGCGCTATGTGGCCATGATGCTGCCGCAGATGCAGGAGATGGAGAAGGCCAACATTGCGGCGGCGAAGGCGCGTGCCGCAGCGAAGCAGCAGGCAGCGATCGGCCAGAAGGTCAACGGTCATGGCGGCGTTGCAGTCATGGATGCGCCGCCAAGTGAGGCGCCGAAGCAGAACATCGGCACGATGATGCTGGTCCATATGATCGAGATGCTGAGCTGGGGTGACGCCGGCATCTATCTGTGCATCCCGGGCGGCGGGTTGGGTGGCGCCGCCATCCAAGCGGTCGGCACAGCCGAACAGATCGAACGGTTTCTGACGCGCTACACCTATGGCGAGGCCAAATGGGGCGCCATGGCGATGACCGAGCCGCAGGCTGGTTCGGACACCGGCAACATTCAGACCACGGCGACTTTTGATGCCGCAACGAATGAATGGATCATCAACGGTCAGAAGATCTTTTGCACCAGCGGCAAACTGGCGCTGGAAGAGTCTGATGGGGTGGTGGTCGTGTGGGCGACGGTGGACAAGAAGATCGGTCGTTCCGGGATGAAGCCGTTTGTGGTGGAGGCCGGCACCCCCGGCGTCATTATCGCCAAGGTGGAAGAAAAGCTGGGCATTCGCGCCAGCGATACTGCGGCGATCATCTTTGACAACGCGCGCATCCCGGCAGACAACATCCTGGGCGACGTCGATGTCAAGACCGGTGAAGGTACCAAGGGGTTCAAGGGGGCGATGAAGACCTTTGACACCACCGCCCCATTGTGGCGGCCAGTGCGATCGGCATCGGCCGGGCGGCATTTGAGTTCACGCGATGCTCTGGCCAAAGAGGGTGTCCGCATCGAGTATGGCAAACCGCGCTGGAAGCTGACCACGGTGCAGGCCGACCTGTTGGAGATGGAAGCCCAACTGCGCGCGGCCTGGCTGCTGACGCTGAAGGCCACTGCGCTGCTTGACGCCCGCGAAGAGAACAAGCTCGAATCTTCGATGGCAAAGGCCAAGGCAGGGCGTGCGGTGACCATGATCACACAGAAGGCGGTAGAACTGCTTGGCCCATTAGGGTACAGCACCGAGTTCCTGGTGGAGAAGTGGATGCGCGACGCCAAGATCAACGACATCTACGAAGGCACCGGCCAGATCAACACGTTGATCGTCGCTCGCGAGATCCTGGGGTATACGCGGAATGAATTGAAGTAGGAACGGAGTGTCACGTATAGCGATATCGTGACAGGTGTTGTTTACCGGTAGCTCAGAGTCATGTTGAGTGATGTTGCACAGGTTTTCGGGGGACCGAGTCTCGACAAGAGACTCGGTCTTTTGATTGGGCTAAATGGTGCGCGCGTACCAGAGGTTGGCGAGCCAGACGCCGAGGACGAAGACCACGGTGCAGCCGATCACCCAGGCGATTTCCCAGGGGCGCCGGTTGACTTCCTGGAGTGGTTGCACCCCGTAGGCCGGTGCGGCTGGCGCCTCGTACTTTGGCACCAGCCCGATCGCAACGATGGCGCCACCTATCAGCCCCCCGATGTGCCCCCAGTTGTCAATGCGTGCACTGCCCACAAAGCCAAAGAGAAGGTTGACGACCAGGATGAAGAGCATGTTTTGAAGAATGGCGCGGCCGTTGGCGCCAAACGCATGCCGGTAGCGGAAAAAGTAGACGATGGTTGCCAAAGATGCCAAAGATGGCGCCCGACGCACCCACCGAAACGCTGTCGGTAAACGCATAGCTCAGCAGACTGCCAAAAAGACCGCCCAACACGTAGATGGCGAGAAAGCGCGCCGGGCCAAGATACGATTCGAGTAGCGGGCCAAGCGAGAAGAGCGCATACAGGTTGAACATGAGATGCAAGACGCCACCGTGGAGCAGCGTGGCGGTAAACAACCGCCAGTATTCACCCTGGTAGATGGCAGGGTCGTATTTTGCGCCCAGTTCCACCAGCACGCGGATATCGCCACCGTTAAAGCCCATCAGGGCGCCGTACCGGATCCAACCGTAAAGAATCTGGATGACAAACACGACCAGCAATACGCCCAGCACGATGCGGCTGGCGACCGGCTTGCTTTGGGGAATGTAATAGCCACGCACGGGGGGCTGTGGCTGCTCTTCTGACGATGGGGTCACGGGTTCAAGGGTGTTCACAGCACCACCGGTGTCCAGTCGACGCGGCTTTTCTCCGCCTTGATGATGCTGATGACCTCATCGACCGTGGCATCCAACTCACTGTCCTGGTTGACGACGACGTAGTCGAATTCGACGATGCGGCGCAGTTCACGCCGGGCAGTGACGATGCGCATCTTGAGTTGGTCCGGCGCCTCAGTCTTGCGTTCCTGGAGCCGCTGAATCAGTTTTTCTTCGCTTTCCGCGGTCAAGAAGATCGTGACGGCATTGGGGACGAGCTGGCGAATCGTGGCGGCGCCCTGGACATCGATGCGCATGATCACATCCTTGCCGCTGGCAAGCGCTTCCCGCACATGTTTCTTGGGAATGCCCTTGTAGTCCCCGTAGACCACGGCGTATTCCAGCAGGTCGTTTTGCTCAATCATCTCGGCGAACTCGCCGACCGTGACGAAGTGATAGTCAAGCCATCGCGTTCGTTTGGCCGGCGCACACGGGTGGTCGCAGTGACGACGAAATGAAAGGGGTAGTCCGCTCGTTTCAGCAATTGCAGTACGGAATCTTTGCCTACGCCGCTGGGTCCGGAGATTACCACAAGGACCGGACGGGGATTCTGTAGACTCTCATACAGGGCATCAACTTCATGATCGCGTTCTTGCGCAGCAAACACGGGCAACTCCGACTGGTAAGTGGCTCATCGGTTAGCTCATGCGAGTGAGCCGACGACAAGGCCGATCAAAGATTTGGTATGGCACTCGGGTTCTGCATAATAGATCCAGTATACGCATCGCCGACTGCGCCCGCTAATTGGAGAGGCTACCGACTCCATCCGCGGATCTGGCGCAGATTCGTGCGATCTGATATGTTCAAGTGTACACTATCTACCGGCCAAGAAGGGATGCTTCATGCCAATCTACGAATATTATTGTCACAATTGCCGGAAACGGGTCAGCGTGTTCTTTCGGACGATCAGCAGCGCCAGCGATGCGAATGCCCGCTGCCCGCATTGCGACGGTGTCCAACTCCGCCGGCTGGTGAGCAAAGTGGCGGTGCTGCGGTCGGAAGAAAGCCGGCTCGACAGCCTTGCGGATGACTCGATGCTGCCGGGTTTGGAAAACGAAGATCCGCGCGCGTTGGCCGGCTTTATGCGCCGCATGAGCGACGAAATGGGCGAGCCGATGGATGCCGAGATGAATGAGGTCGTGGAACGGCTGGAGCGGGGCGAAAATCCCGAGGCAATCGAGCAATCCATGCCCGACCTGGGCGAAGGCATCTCGTCAGCGCCGCCGGATGATTTTTAGAATGGGAAGGCCATCTCCCCATGGTTGACGACCGCGTTAGATTTTTTCGAATCGATCGACACTCAACACGAAGATCGTAGCGCCGCCCACATGTTTCTCGACCGGGGTGGGAATGTGCACCTCGCCAGGCTCCATGACGGGCGGGAGCGGTGTCACGTACTGCACGCGGCTGGGGCAGCTTTCCCGAAAGATACTCACCACTTCGTCAATGCGGTCGTCATCCACACCTGCAAAAATTGTCGTGTTGCCGACCCTCAGAAAGCCACCTGTCGTGCTGGTCACGGTTGCCGAAAAGCCGCGCCGCGCCAGCCGGTCAAGTACGTTGCGAGTGTCATCACTGTTGATAATGGCCATGATGAGCTTCACAAGCAATTCCCTTTCTGTGTGCACCGGGTGTTGACCCGGTGACCAGGTGATGTGGGGGATCCAGACGCGCGTGCGGTGCGGGCGCTTTGCCTCCCACGCCGCACGCGCAGTGACAATGCTATCAGGCGCCGCTGCCGCCGCCTTTCACATCCTGTCCGGACTGCCCACCTGACTCGCGGTCCTTGCCTGCATAGGTTGCCGGATCACGGCCATAGGTGACCGTAGCGTCCTTGAGGCGGTCAGTAAGATGACCGGTGATCTGTTCCGGTGCGTAGCGCCAGGCCCAATTGCCGGAGGCGCGGCCCGGCAAATTCATGCGGGCTTCTCCGCCAAGATTCAATAAATCTTGCAAAGGCACAATGGCAGAATTTGCCACGCTGCGGAACGCCGCTTCGATGAGACTCCACGCTGCATCATGGCCGTCCGTCCGCAGGTAGCGGCGGAAGAAGTCGCGCTCCTTGTCGGTCGCCGTGCGCGTATACCAACCCCAGGATGTGTCATTGTCGTGGGTGCCGGAGTAGACAACGAAATTGCGTTCGTAGTTATGCGGCAGGAACTTGTCGGCAGCGTCGGTGCTAAAGGCGAACTGGAGGATCTTCATACCGGGTAAACCGTATTTGTCGCGGAGTTCGACCACGTCCGGTGTAATCTCGCCAAGATCTTCCGCTACGATCGGCAGGTCTTCGCCCAGTTCCTCACGTACGATTTTGAAGAAGTCCGAGCCGGGTCCCTTGACCCACTGCCCATTGATCGCGGTCAGTTCACTGGCCGGAACTTCCCAGTAGCCGGCGAAACCGCGGAAGTGATCGACGCGCACGATGTCATAGAGGCGCAGTGCCGCGCGTATGCGGCGCAGCCACCAGGCGTAGCGGTTCTTCTTCATTGCCTTCCAGTTGTACAGCGGATTGCCCCACAGTTGCCCGGTGGCGCTAAAGTAATCCGGAGGCACGCCGGCGACCACAACCGGCTGGAATTGAGCGTCCAGGAAGAATTCCGCGGGATTTGTCCAGGCGTCGCTACTGTCCATTGCCACGAAGATCGGGATGTCGCCAACGATCTCAATGCCGGCTTCGTTGGCGTACTGCTTTAGGGCCAACCACTGGCGATAGAAGAGCCACTGGTTGAGCCGGTGGTTGTGGATGGCGGCGGCGTGTTCGCTGCGTGCGGCTTCCAGGGCTGCCGGCTGCCGGCTGCGGAGAGGCATCTCCCACTGGTTCCATGGCGCGCCCCCGAACGCATCCTTGAGCGCCAAAGAGGGCGAAATCCTCGAGCCAATCGGCGTTATCCACCACGAACTCCCCGAATTCTGCCTTCAGTTCCGTACTGGCGCGCCGGTCACACTCGGCAGACACCGTGCCGAGCAAGGGCAGTTTCCACGTGTAGCTCCAACCGCAATCTACATGGTCGCGTGGAAAGTCCGGCGCACCATCCAGCACAGCTTGATCCAACAAGCCTAGTGTCACCAGTTCTTCAAGGCTGATGAGGTATGGGTTGCCCGCAAAGGAACTGAAACTTTGATAGGGGCTGTCCCCATAACCGGTCGGTCCAAGTGGCAACACCTGCCAGAGCGACTGCCGTGTGTGAAACCAAGAAATCAACCCAGCGATAGGCGTCGGCGTTGAAACTGCCGATCCCATATTTGCCGGGCAGAGAGGTGACAGGAGCAGCACCCCACTGCGACGAATATCCTGCATGGATCCTTCTCCTTGAGGGTTCTGTTTGCGGCGCCCGCCGTCTGGGCGGGTCCCTGTTGAGGTTATTGTACACGCAGACAAGGGGTTTTGTCGCATTGCGTCTGCTGCATCCGCTTGCATTGCCACCCAATGTTCGCTACGATGGTCACTTGAGTCAGTATCTTGTGCACTGCGCATTTTGTGGAGAGATTTTGTTGGCTATGTATGCGGTGATTTGGGACTTGGATGGAACGCTGGCCGATAGCGAGGAGTTTCACTTTGCGGCGTGGCAGGAGGTTTTGGGGCGCTACGGGGTCGAATATCGCTTTGAGAGTTTTATCGCGGACTTCGGTCGCAACAACTTCGAAATCTTGAGCGAACACGCACCTACCTTGAGCCGTGCTATGATTGCTGAAATATCCGATGTGAAGGAGGCGGTATTTCGCCGGCTGGTGCGCCAGGGACCTCTGCATCTCACGCCGGGGGCAGGGGAATGGTTGGATTATTTCCGCAAACACGGCGTTGTTCAAATCATCGGGTCATCGGCGCCGATGGCCAACATCCTCACGATGGTCGACGAATTGGAAATTGGTGATGCCTTGGCCGCACTTTCGGGTGCGCGGATCCCGCGTGGCAAGCCCGACCCCATGCTCTTTTTGCGGTGCGCTGCGGCGTTAGAGACACCACCGCATCACTGTCTGGTGATCGAGGATAGCATTCACGGCATTGAAGCTGCCAAACAAGCAGGCATGCCAAGCGTCGCCATCGGGCGGCTTGTGCGAAATCCGGCGTTGGCGCCTTACCTTTCACCTGCGATGAAGCCGCGCTGCGTCGCCACGCCTTCACTGGCGCAACTGTCACCGATTTCGACTGCAACCTATTTTTCAGCGTAGCGGATCCCATCTCGCGCACCGCCGCGATAAGGAATTGTTCATGTTGTTCAGGCAGAATCCTCGCCGGTATAAGACAGATTTGGCGCGCGTCCGTCCAACGTTTCGCACGAGAAATGGGACGAAGTTGCGAATCCGCTTGATGCAACCGGATGATGTGCCGTTGATGGTGGCGATGTTTCACCAGTTGTCGCCGGAATCGCGGCGCCGGCGTTTCCACACCAATGTTGAGCACGTGTCAGATGAACTGATCTATCAGCGCGCGGGTGAACTGGCCAATGTGGATAATGAAACCAATCGGGGAGCCCTGATTGCAATCTACGCAGGCCCAGCCGGTGAGGAGATGGTCGGTAGCGTACGGCTGGCGCGCCCGGCTGACAAACCAGACTCCCTTGAAGCGGAGGCGGCCATTGTGGTGCGCGACGATTTTCAAGGGCAGGGCGTCGGGCAAGAGCTCCTGAGGCGCATGGTCTTGCTGGCAAAAAAGATGCGCGTCAAGACGATTGTAGCCATCTTTGAGCCGGACAATGAAGGTGCAATCCGGCTATTTCGTGAGCTGAATCTCCCGTCTGAACTGACGATTCACCACGGGGAGACGATCATGCGGATCGCCGTCCCCGCGTAGGATTAGTCTACACTGCGTGCCGATAGGCGTATGTCCGCCGGTAGCCATAGTCAGTGCTGAAACTGCCGAAAGCTTTTTTCCCGGCCTTTGACAGTGGATAGCGGCTGATGGAGCGCATCCCTCGGCGCATGATCTGCCCGGGGCCGTAGACGCGCCGGCAGAGCCAGTCATACGCGGACCGCAGTTCATCAGGCGTGAAGTTCTTGGGCTGGAACGTGACGTGTGCGGTATCGTAGTGGCGCCATGGAGAGTCCAATAAGCGCCCTTCGTCGACCAACTGCTGGCGGAACGGCGTTCCTGGGAACGGCGTCAACATCGTAATACTGACGCTGTCGAACTCACTGCCGCGTACGAAGTCCCACATGGCCTGGAATGTGGCGGGCGTATCCCCATCAAAGCCCATCACAAACAGACCGACGACACCGACCCCGTTCTGGCGGATCGTGCGCACGGCTTCAGATGCCTGCTCTGCCACGCCTTTTGCCTTCCCGCCCAAAGAACTGCGGTTGTCAGGGTTGATCGACTCAAAGCCGATGAAGTGCTTGTCAAGGTGGGCCGCGACGCTCATCTCGATCAAATCGGGGTGTTTGGCGATGCTCATTTCAGACTGGCACGTCCATCCCTGGAGGTCCAATTTCATCAGGGCTTCGAACAACTCGGCGGTGTAATCTGGTGCGATTGTGAAATTGAGGCCAAAATTATCATCCGTCAGGAAGAAACGTTTGATCTTGCGCCGTTTGATTTCGTCGACCACCTCTTCGACCGGGCGGAAGCGCATGCGCTGGCCGCTCACCCGGATGGCGGTGCAGAAGCTGCAGTTGCGTGGGCACCCGCGGGTGATTTCCAGGTAGGGTGTCCAATAGTGGTTGCTTTCGTCAACCATCTGGATGACACGATCGGAGATAGAGGCAACGCTCCCCAGGTCGCTCCAGGTCAAGTCTTCGTAGATGGGCTGCATGCCCTTAATGCCTGCATTGGCGTAGTCCTGGATCAACTTCTGCCAGGTGAAATAGCCTTCGCCGACCATCACACTATGCGCAAACGTCTGCGAGTGTTCTGGCATCAATGTCGCGTGAACGCCGCCAAGCACAACGCCGGCGCCGCGCTGCATTGCCTGGCGTGCAATCTGTTCAGCGCCTTCAATGGTAACGGTCATCGAAGTGATGCCGACGAGGTCCCCATCTTTCAACGTGTCGAGGGGCAGATCGCGCACATTTTCATCCCAGATTTCGACTGGAATTTCATTTGGAACCAAGGATGCCAGGCGCATCAGCGTGTAAGGTGATCCGGGAGCTTTGCCAAATATCCGGCCATCACGCCTGGGTTGAATCAGGACGACACGTCGCATGAATCCTCCGTCGCTGACGATGCGCTCAAATATGGGCGCAACATGAAGGTGAATTTTCTTTCTGGACGTAGGCAAAAGTTGCTTTTGCCTGCCCAATGCGGGCCATCATATCATGCAGCCGGTGAATGGGCAAGAGATTAATAGGAAGAAATTGAGAGAAATTGTGTGGTGGTGCAGGGATTTGGCCAGAGCCAGTCGCGAAAGAGCAGGAAGCCAAGCGAATAGGTCATGCCGATAAACGCGCCCACGATGACCTGAAGGGTTGTATGCCCAATCAATTCTTTCAGTTCATCCTCGCTGATTGGGTTGCCGCTGAACATCATGGCCACGATCTGGTTGATGACGCGCGCTTGTTTGCCGCTTTCCTGGCGGACACCCCGTGCGTCATACATGACGATGATGGCCATAATCACTGAGATTGCAAAGACGGCGCTATCTAGCCCATAGACGTAGCCGCAGACCGTGGCGAGGCTCACCACCATGGCGGAATGGCTGCTGGGCATGCCGCCCGCCTGCGCTAGAATCCTCGGATCGAGTTTTCCGGTCTGGATCCAGTCCGCGAGCATCTTGTAGAACTGTACTCCTAGTGCAACGGTGATTGGCAACCAGACTGCGGCGTTTGAGAACAGCGCACGCATGGGTTAGTTTTCTTGCCAACCGTCGAAGGCAGTGGTCTGGTCGCCCGGTTGCCACTGCCGCACCCGCAGTTCCGCTTCTTCAAGCCGGCGCGCACAATGGGCGGCCAGGGCAGCGCCCTGCTCGTAGAGTTCCAGCGCCTGCTCCAACGGCTGGTCGCCGCGTTCGAGTTGTACCAGGACGGCCTCCAACTGAGCAAAGGCTTCATCATAGGTCCATTGTTCATTCAGAACTGCCATCGGTTGCGTCCCTTCTTTGTTCAGTTGGCGAGTGATCGTGGTTTTGTCTGTCGATAGTATACCAAATCGAGCGATTTGCGCCTGAATTTACGATGTGCACCCCCAAGCGGCTGCCGGATGTGATGTGATTGAAACCTTCCCTGCACACTGCACATGCTGATTTGTAGTATGCTACCGTGCACTGAGCCATTATTTTCGTTCCTGACTCCTACCAATGCGCGAATTTGCACCCAACCCGCCCGCTGTCGTCTGTCTGGCCCCGGATCTCTTTTTTGCGACACGGTTGGAAGACGTCATTCGCGCGCTGGGCGGGCGCCCGATCCTGTGTGACTCGCCGGCGGCATTTGTTGTGGCGATGGATCGCAATGACCCGGTGCTGGCGCTTGTTGACCTGGGCGCGCCCGGCGACTGGGAGGATGCTATCCGGCGCTGCAAGCTCAGACCGCACACCGCACAGACGCCAATCATCGCTTTTGGCAGCCATGTTGACACGACGACCTTGAAGCGAGCGCGCCGCGCTGGTGCGGATCATGCCTGGGCGCGCAGCAAAATGATGGAGGAGCTACCCCAGGTGATCGAACGGGCGCTGCGCCCGCCCATGGTCTTCCCTGCGGGTTGGAACGAACCGCTCAGCGACCTGGCGCGCGCCGGTATCGAGGAATTCAACCGTGGCGCGTATTTTGAGCAGCATGAATTGCTCGAAGCCGCCTGGCGTGAAGAGTCGCGCCCTATCCGCGAGATGTATCAAGGCATCCTCCAAATCGGTGTGGCCTTCCTTCAGATCGAACGCGCAAACTGGGCCGGCGCAGTCAAGATGCTCCGGCGCGGTCTGCCCCGCTTGCGAGGACTGCCAATTGTCTGCCAGGGAATCGATATTGCGGGCTTACGCGCCGCAGCAGAAGGTATCCATGCGCAACTGGTTGCACTGGGTCCGGAGCGTATGGCGGAATTGAACGTAAGGGCTTTCCCCGTGATTCGCTTTGTTGATGAGTCCCTGCTCGGCTCAACCCACCAACAAACTGTAGCCGCCATCGATTTCGATTGTTTGGCCAACGATCATATGGGCGGCCTCGGAGCAGAGCCAGGCGACAACCTCGCCCACATCTTCCGGCGTGGCAAGCCGTCCGGCCGGTGTATGCTGCTCGGCGTGGGTGATCATGGCTTCGCGACGCGGGAAAAAATCGAGTGCGCCCGTCACGACAACGCCAGGGCTCACACAATTGACAATAATGTTGTCGCGAGCGAGTTCGACGGCAAGATATCTTGTCAATGCCTCGATCGCGGCCTTACTGACGCCGACAACGCCATATTCCGGAAAGACGCGCCGGCTGCCGATACTGCTCACGGTTACGATCCGGCCCCAGCCACGGCGGCGCATGTGGACGGCGGCCGCCTGAGCGCCCAGGAGGATGCTGCGCGCATTGATGTTGAGAGTCCAGTCCCAGGCCTTGACGTCCGCCACATCGATTGGTTTGAGCACACCACTGGCGGCGTTGCCGATAAAAATGTCGACGCCGCCAAAGTGAGTGGCCGCCGCCGTGATGAGGTTGCCGATCTCGGCTTCGTCGCCAACGTTTGCTTTCACGACCAATGCCTGTGCACCGAGTTGTTCAATAGCCGCTGCCGTCTCTTCGGCGTCGGTGCGGTGCCGCACGTAGTTGACGGCGATGTTGCAGCCGCGCTGCGCCAGGGCAAGCGCAATCCCGCGGCCGATGCCCCGGCCGCTGCCCGTGATGACCGCTGTCTTTCCTTCAAACTCGACCATGGTGATTTTTTCCGTCCGGCGTTGGTTGATGCAGCCCGCCCCGGGGCGCGGGCTGCGCTTGCGCCGTGTTGATGACGATTCTGGAGAAGTTAGCGGCCTGCCAGTTGGAAGATCTTCTCACGGGTTTCTCGCCAGGAGATCTTGCTAAGACCCAGTTTCTGCCGCAGCCGCTCTTCGGGCATGCCATTGCGAAAGTCGCGCACGGCGCAGGTCCACCGCAAGGTTTCAAATCCCACCTGAACATTGCGAATGCCCGCCTTCTGGCCCACTTCGTCGAGCACATACTCAAGGTTGCGCGGGGTGCAGTCGAAGAGATAGGGATCGGGCTTGTATTGATCCAGATACTGAGTCAGGACAGGGAGGATTGCAGGGTTCAGTGACAGAATCCGATTCTTGTGCGCTTGTTCCTCATCCACGTAGCGGATGGTGACCTCCGGGCTTTGTGGTCGCGCACGGTTCACGTCCGTTACAAGCAACCTTGCGCACTCCGCTTTTTTCATCCCGGTCTGGAGGAGGAGACTGACCAATAAATAGGGGCGCGCATCGGCGCGCCGGCGATCCCACAGATAATCCTGGGCAGCGCGCAGGACACGGGTGACGTCCTGGTCACGCAGGATCGTGGGCAAGGGTGGGCGCGCCGGTTGTTGCGCCACCGGTTCTGCCGGGTCGGAGCCAATCACACCGATGCCATGTAGCCAGCCAAAGAGGACCTTGAGCGAAGTGATGCGGCGCGCCAACGTTTTGGCGCTGCAAGGGGCGCCGCGCTCGTTTTGCATCCAGGTCAGGTAATCTTCCAGATGCTGGCTGCTAATGTGATTGAGCGTCGTGCCGGCGCCCATAAAGCCGCTGAAAATCTTCAGATCGTTGCGAAATGCTTTGATCGTGTTGTCGCTGAACCCCTTGCGCACCATGTACTCCTCAAAGGCAGTCGTGGCGGCGCGCAACGTGCTATCGGCGCGTAACGGTGGGACCAACTCAACGTCAGGCATGGCGCCTGAATCAGAATCGATGACGTCGATGGCGGCGGCGTTTGGCGCGGCGGCGTCAATGGCCGGCGCGACGGAGTTAGGGCTTTCCTGCTCGATGGCCATGTTGCCTCCGAGTGCGCGATGTTGGATTTGGTTTTAGTCTTTTCGTATAGATATACGAGTATAGACAGCCGGCAGTGTAAAGTCAAATAGAACTGGCGTAGGGGCGTAGGCACGCTACGCCAGTTCGGAACCCCCGGTCACGCCGTTTAGGAAACGACGTCTTCGTTCATTGGTGACATCTGGTCCAACGGAATTATCTCGACATCGTCGGGTGGCTGAATTTCGAAGTCCTGGTTGTAGTCGCCCATTTCAGCGTTCAGGCGGATCCCGAAACCTGGCTTGCTGCCACCGTCCAACTGTGCGCGTAAGGCTGGGTCGCTTGCCGCGGCCAGTTGCAGTAGACCTGACAGATCCCAGACCATGTCGAAAGATTGGGCATAGGCATAGAAGTCGTCGAGGCCAATGGTGGAAGACCCTGAGACCGCCAGGTCGCGGAAGATCATCGGCGCCATGAAGCCAACCATCTCGAGATTCTGGTCCAAGTCGTCGGGCACCGGATTCTCAGGTGTAGCCGACACTTGGGCCATGGCCTGCACGAGCTCACGGAACTGGGCATCGGCGATGAAGCCAACCGTGTCGATCGAGGTAACAAAAGACCGCACCTTCCTGGTCACCCAGGTCAACATTGTCCATACGCTCAACGGTCACATACGGTTCGATCGCCTTCATGACCTGCATCGTCACGGCACCGGAAACTGCGCTGGCCATCGCCGCCTCGTTCGCACCCTCGTCGGTGACCGGCGCGTCTGCAAGCGACTGTTCGAGTGCACCCACGACATCGATGCCAAGCCAATCGGCGCTTACCTCATCCATACTGGGGTCCAGTTCCTTGAGGCTGGCAATATTGATGTAAAGCGTGCCGTCGACCATGCGGAGCGGAATGTCCAAACTCGCGGGGAAAGGCGTGTCGCTTTCTGCCGCCAAGAGTGCTGCGATCTCTTCTGACGTCTGCAGGTTCACGCTCACATCCAGCGCAAGACCGCTGTACAGGTCCAGGAGCATGCCGGGGAGGTTTTCGATCATTTCGGCATCCACGGCGGCGCCCTGTAGACTGAGATCCGACATCGCTCTAGCTGCCACCGCCGCGGCGGGATCGAGTGAAAACTTACCAGTTGTGGTAACGTCGAACGCTACCGGGTCGACGGGCATATCCGGGAAGCCGCCGGTGTTGAGTGAGAAGACCACATCAAATGCGAAACTGGTGGCATCCCGCATCGCCTGTTGCGACGACTCAAGAATTGCGCAATCGGCCTCGTCGAGGTCGCCACACAAGACTGGGGGCGTCAATGGTGCGTCCTGGGCAAGCACCGCCAGGGGAGTCCCAAGGGTGAGTAGCAGGACGAAAAGTGGAGCAAGCAACCGCATCATGAGTTGTCTCCTTTTTGAAGACAACGCCGGCGATCGCGTGACCGCCGGCGTTGTTTGCGACAATAGGTGTAAGTTTGCGCACGGCAAATTTAGTTGCCGCACGCCTCATCCATACAGCAGGTTACTGCTGGGCCTGGAAAGCCTCGATCGGGATCAGCATCGCATCGGCGGGTGCTTCGATCATCTGTTCGCCACCAATGTCGCTGTTGGTGACGCTGGTCTGGAGGTCAAAGGCGACCGGTGCATTCGGGTCGAGGCCTTCGATCGCCTGGCCACTCATCGCCGCCATCTGGATCAGGCTGGTCAGATCCCACGAGATACCGGCCGTGGTCTGGTAGATGTAGTTCGGGTCGAGGCCAACGGTCTCGGTGCTGCCAATGTTTAGACCCTGGAACAGCATCAGGCCCATCATGCCAAGCATCTGCAAACCCCTGCTCGATGTCAGTCGGGCTTGGCGCATCCGCACCCAGCGCGCCTGACGCAACGAGGCCCTTCACCAGTTCGGCGAATTCCGGGCTGGTCACAAGACCGCCCAGGTCGAACTTGGTTTCGAAGACGGCGGCGGCATTGCCATCGACATCGGTGTCGTCGAGGCGTGCAACCGACAGGTATTGCTCAAACTGCGTCATGCCACCGGTCATCATGGCGGCAGCGCCCAATGCAGCGGCAGTGCTCGGGTCCAGGGCACTGGGATCCATCTGCGTAGCTGCCTGCGCAAAAACGCCGGCGTCGGCGTTTGCCTGCAGCATCTCAAGTGCGGGGATGCCACTCCAGCCTTCCGGCAAGCCGCTCACCAGCGGTGCAACTTCGGTCAGGTCGGCATAGAGCATGCCGTCGACCAACTTGATGCCAACATTCGCCGCTGCGGGAACTTCGGCGCCGGCCTGGGCAGAGAGCGACTGGGCAAGTTCTGGTGTCATCTCAACAGAGATGACGGCATCGGCGTCCCAGCCACCGATCAGGTCGAGCAATGGTTGCGGGTCCTCGGCGAGCGCAGCCATCATCTGTTCCTGCGTCTTGCCTGCGAGCCCCAGGGCGGCAGCATGGGCGGCGTCATCAAACGAGAAGGCGCCGTCGACAGTAACCGCAACCTTCACGTCGGCTGCGGGAAGCCCAGGGATGCCGGTAAGCGAAACATCATAGGTGCCTACAGCCTTATAGGACTGAACGTCCATCATCGCCGTTTGCGCTGCTGCCAGCAGAGCGCAGTCTTCGGCAGCGAGATCGCCACAGATCGGCGCCGGCGCTGCATCCTGAGCGAATGCGCTGCCGAATGTACCTAACAGCAGCACGAGCACGATCAGGAGGCCAAACATCTTGGATCGCATACGGTACAGCTCCTTTCAGAGTTAGCATTATGGAGTTGTGGTGGATAAAGGTGGTGCGGACCTTACTACCTTTCGGATTAACGATCCTATCACGTTTTTTTCGTTTCGTAAATCGCGAAAAATCGGTGAACGCCTGACGCCTACCCCACTATCGATTCAGTTGCTTCAGACCGCGCTGGCATAAGCGCAGAATTCCTCAAGTAGATGCCGCAAACGAGCCATCGAATCGTAACTGCCTCACAATAATATAGAGTTAACGCTTTGTTATGGGTAACGTAGATCACTTGTCAAGACCACCTGAATCAGGTACAATGTCGCCAGGTTTGGCGTTGGCTTTGACCGACCAATGCTTGCGATCCGGTCGGTTGTACACCTCACCCAAATCGGAGACGCGCGTTCGGTGATTCGTCCTCTGCAACCTGGTGATCTTTACCTGATCCAGCGCCTGAACCGTCAGGCGACCCGCTTTCTTACGGTCCAAACCTTTCTGCAACCTTATTCTGTGACGCGCTCTGCGCTTGGGTCTGCGATCCCGTTGGGCGATAGGCGTACGACCACCTATGTGCTGCGCCAGGATCGCCACGGTCTCGTTCACGATGGTTTCCTCCAGGCGCAGAAGCGTGCCGGTGCGCCTGTGGTGGATATTGTCTGTCTTGCACCAAGCCTGGATGCACCCACCGGGCACCCTGCAACGTGGACGAAGCTGTTATCCGCGTACTTGCATGATGCGATGGAGCTTGGCATCGAGCGAATCTACGTGGACGTGCTTGATCAGCCGATGTTTGTCAATACGTTTTGCACCGTTGGCTTCCAGACCTACAGCCGGCAGACGATCTGGCGGCTCTTTGCGCCACCCCTGGAAAGCGTGGTCAGCCAGGGCAGCGCAATGATTCGTCCCGCGACGCCGGCCGACGACTGGGCCGTTTCCCAACTCTATGGGCATACCACGCCCGAACTTTGAAGGTGCGTTGCCCGGTCAGGAATGTAGATCCCCGATCTTGAGCAGTTGGTTGGCGCAACATGGGATGACCTATTTGCTCATTGACCGGGGCGACGTTTGCGGGGCCGTACAGGTAGCAACCGGACGTCATGGCGCCTGGATGCAGTGGTGGGCGGATGCGCTGCAACCGGATCTGCGCGATGTAAGGCAACTGGTGTCTCATGGGTTGATGATCATTTTGGAGAATCACTGGCGCACGCCGATCTACATGGCCGTTGCGGATTATCAAAGCGGCGTCAACCGGGTGCTGATGGATTTTGGCTTTGCGCCATTTAGTGACCGTGTGCAGTTGGTGAAAACCGTCGTCAAACGGGTGCGCGAGACCGTGGCTGTGCCTGTGACGACCATTGAAACGACCAGTGAGGTTGTGCCTACTTCGTTTGCGCCGCCCGAGTGGATCTACCGTGGCGGCGAAACCACGCATTCAACGACAAAGACAGGGAACGCTCTGTGACCGACGAACGTCTTTCTGGTAATTCCAGCCAGCCCTTAACCAAAGGTTTCGCATCTACAAAATCCAGTATGACAACTCTACAGATCACTGACGATCTTGACCTATTGCTTGCTGTACTCCCTGATCGCATCCGAGAAGCCATTGAGCGCTCGGACCGTAAGGGCGATCTACTTGAAATTGTGATGGATCTGGGCAGGCTGCCCGAGGCGCGCTACACCGACGGCGAAGCTGTGCTTAGCAAAAACGAAGTGACCCCGGCGGATCTGCAAATGGTGGTCGAGCATGTGGGTGACTTTGGACAGGACAACCGGGCAGGCATCGAGCGTACCCTGCATCGCATCTCCGCGATTCGGAACCGCAAGGGTGATGTCATTGGTCTGACCTGTCGCGTCGGGCGCGCGGTCTACGGGGCGATCGAAATCATCAAGGACATCGTCGGCAATGAGAAGAGCATTTTGCTCCTTGGCCGGCCGGGCGTCGGCAAGACCACGCTACTGCGCGAGGCTGCGCGCCTGCGCAGTGAGGTGAAACGCGTCGTGATTGTGGACACGAGCAACGAAATCGCCGGGGATGGCGACATTCCACATCCGGCCATCGGCCGCGCACGGCGGATGCAGGTTGCCGAACCCACCCTACAACATGAGGTGATGATTGAGGCAGTGGAGAACCACATGCCGGAAGTCATTATCATCGATGAAATCGGACGCGAACTGGAGGCCGTTGCAGCGCGCACCATTGCGGAACGCGGCGTCCAGTTGATTGGCACCGCCCATGGTAACAGTCTCGAAAACCTGTTGATGAACCCCACGTTGAGCGATCTCGTCGGTGGCATCGAATCGGTCACGTTGTCCGACGAAGAAGGCGGCGGGGCACGCAGAAGAGTGTCCTGGAACGGCGCGCCCCGCCAACCTTTGATGTGTTGATTGAGATCAAGGAACGCCAACACATGGTCATTCACCATGATGTTGCAGGTGCGGTGGATCCGATTTTGCGCGATCGTCCGTTGATGCCAGAAGAGCGGCAGGTCGATGAACAGGGCAAGGTCCAGATTCGCAAGGTCGAAGAGAATTCGAACGCGTATCAGACGGACTTCGGCGATCGTGACCGCAGGCGACGCCCCCCGCCGCGGCCTGGCGAGGAGAAGCTGGCCACGCCGGGGACGAACGGCCATTCACACGAACACAACAACCTGTCGTATGAGGAAGTGATCGAGCCGGTGGCGTCATCCGCACCGCGCCGGTCTACCGTACGAATCTACCCTTATGGCGTCGGGCAGAATCGTTTAAGAACCGCGGCGCAGACCCTCAACGTACCCGTCCAGATTGTGGACACCCTGCATGCCGCCGATGCGGTGATGACGATCAAGAACTACTATCGCCAACAGCCGGCGCCAATTCTTGAGGCTGAGCGCCGCAATGTGCCCGTCTATATCCTGCGCAGCAACACCGTGACGCAGATGGAGCAATGTCTCGTCGACATCTTCCACATTCCGGCGAACCCGATGGATGTATTTGAAGAGGCAATGCGTGAAACACAGACCGGCATTCGGCGCGTGTTGGAGGGTGCGCTCGACGATGTCGAGTTGACGCCACAGTCCGCGGCGATTCGCAGCCAACAGCATCAATTGGCGCGGCAAACCTGATCAGCCATTCGTACGGGCGTGAACCCTATCGCCGCGTGCGTATCTTCCGGAAGTGACGCCGGCATCAAGCCAATGCGCCCACCCTAAGCGCGCCACCGTCTGGCCGGCGGCGCGCCGCAATGAAATGAGATGTTGTGGCTCTCTTTATCACCTTTGAAGGTCCGGAAGGCAGCGGGAAGAGCACGCAAATCCAGTTGCTTGCCGGCGCGCTACGCCAGGCTGGGCAAGCAGTCACCGTGACGCGCGAGCCGGGAGGCACGCGCATTGGCAATGCCGTCCGCACGATCTTGCTTGCCCCGGAACACACCGAAATGAGCCAGCGCGCCGAAGCACTGCTGTTCAATGCCGCCCGTGCGCAACTGGTGGATCAGGTGATCAAGCCGGCTCTGGCGCGCGGCGAAACTGTCCTGTGTGATCGATTTGGCGACAGTACAGTGGCATACCAGGGGTATGGTCGCAAACAGCCGCTTGCGCCGCTCGAGCAAATCATCCAATTTGCCACCACCGGCCTTACGCCTGATCTCACCCTCTATCTTGACCTGGATGTGCGCGTCGGGCTGGAGCGCAAGCGAACAGGCGTTGGCGACGCGTGGAACCGGATGGAAGAAGAAACGCTTGCCTTTCACGAGCGTGTGCGCCAGGGCTACCTCGACCTCGCCGCCACCGCACCGCGCTGGTTGGTTGTCGACGCCACGCAGGATGTTGCGGCTGTGCAAGCTGTGATTTGGTTGCGCGTCCGCACCTTATTGGCGACTTCTGGTGTGACTTACTCCGAAGTTGCAGATCGCACCTGACGCTACCCCCCGCCATAGTTGCGGGCGTAGAGTTCCGCCTGGCGCTGGATGGCGGCACCATAGCGGGCACGGTGGCGCTGATCAGGACGATAGATAGCTTCTGCTGCCGGTTTGACCGCATCCAACTGTTCGATCAGACCAAGCTGGAGCAAGGCCAGCACTGCAGCCCCACGCGCGGTCAGCTCGGGTTCGTTCGAAGCGATGATGTCCATCCCTAACACGTCGGCCATGAGTTGCATCCAGGCCGGGGATTTTGTCAATGCCCCGCCACTGGCAACGACTGAAAGGGGTTTCCCCACCGAATTTGTCGAGAGCACCGGCATCAGGCGATGCTGGATCTGGGCGAAGCGGTAGGCGATCGCCTCCAACACAGCGATGTAGATCTCTGTGGGTGTCGTCGCCGGGGTCATGCCCTGAAAAATTGCCTGCGCGGTATCGTGCCACCCCGGCGCACGCTCGCCGGCCACAAAGGGGAGCACCGTCAGGCCATGACTGTCCGGACGGTGGTTGGCGATTGCGTGCTCCAGTTCCTCTGGCGGGGAGGCGCAGCACATCCTGCAGCCATTTGAGCAGGTTCCCACCTTCGGTCGTTGCCCCGCCTAAGAGCCCCAGGTCGCCGGTGACGCGGTAAAGCCAGAGACCGGTAGGTAGGTTTTCCAGGGTGGGCGGCACAACCACACGCATGGCCCCGGTCGTGCCGATGGTGAGCGCGATGGAATGGCCGTCGGTGCAACCGCTGCCGATGTTCGCTGCCGCGCCATCGCCGATGGCAGGGATCCAGAGGGCTTGGCGCAACGCCGGCCATCGCTCCGCCCAGGACGCGCGCAGCTTACTGGGGAGCGGCGTCGCATCGGCAAGGGGCGAAAACGCCTCGGCAGGAACCGGCAGCCGGTCGAACCAGGCCGCGTCCCAGGTGAGGCGCCGCCGATCCAGCAACCCTGTCCAAGACGCAATGCTGTAGCTGGCCGCGGCTTGCCCGGTGAATTGCCACACGACGTGTTCACCCACGGAACGCCAATGGCGGCTCTGCACCAGCCACTGAGGCGCGGCGCGCTGGATCCATCGCATGCGCGCCGGTAAATAGGAACTGTGGATGCAACACCCGGTCCGATCATAAACTTCGTCTGCGCCGTCCGGACCCAGTTCACGGCGCAGCGCTGCGGCATCGGGCGCGCTGCTCGGGTGGGCGTATGTCAATACAGGGGTGACAGCCACACCATCGTCGCTGACGCCAACCAGGGAAGCCGCAAACGAACTGATGGCAACTGCAGCAATTTCAGTGACCTGGGGACCGGCCTGCTGCAGGGCAAGTTCGATCATAGCAACCAGCGTCTGTAAAAGTTCCGCAAAATCAAAAGTGACATCACCGGCAGGTGAAACCGTTGGCCGATTGGGCGCCTGCGCCAGCACGCGCGGCTGACGCGCAAGGCATCTTGCGTGTTAGCTGTCCATAGAGTAAGCACGCAGGTTGAGGTGGTGCCGATATCAATCTTGAGAATGAGGTGGTTGCATGGGATTTGTAGTCTGAACACAGTGAACACCTGTAGTTGGCGTGCTTCTTGTGTGGGTTATAATGCGGTTTAAAACGCCCCTACGGTTTATAACAGCGGACACGAGAACATGCAAGACGAGATACGAGATACGCCTATGCCTGGTCGCTACTACGATGACTTTCAACTCGGTGAGGTGATCCGCCACGCCCTGGGGCGCACGCTTACAGAGATGGACAATGTGCTCTTCTCCGCACTGACCATGAATACGCAGCCGCTGCATATCAATGAAGATTATGCCCAGAAACATTCGGAATTTGGGCGGCGGATCGTCAACGGCATCTTTACATTGGGGCTGGCGGTGGGCATCACGGTGCCCGATCTCACCGGAGGGCACCCTGGTGGCGAACCTGGGCTATGACGCCGTGCGCCATCCGCACCCCCTCTTTCACGGTGACACCCTGTATGTCGAGACGGAAATCTTGGAGATGCGGCTGTCGCGTTCGCGACCAAACCAGGGTATCGTGCGCTTTAAGCATACGGGGCGCAACCAGGACGGTGTCGTCGTATTGGAATTTGAGCGTTCTGCACTGATGATCAGGCAGGAGAGAGGGTGACCAATGGCGGCAATCAATCGGCGCTTTGCCCGTCGTTCGCTGTTGTTTATGCCGGGCGACAGCATGAAGAAGATCGAGAAGGCGGCGGGCTGGGCAGTGGATACAGTCATTATGGACTTGGAGGATGCGGTCGCTCAGAACCGCAAGTTGGAGGCGCGTGCGACCGTCACCCAGGCGCTAACGACGTTGGACTTTGGCGCTCGTGAACGGCTGGTGCGAGTTAACCATGTGAGCACCGGGCTTGCTCCGGCTGAGATCGAAGCCAGCGTCATCGGGCGCCCGGACGGGTATATCATCCCCAAGGCAGAAGATGCGGCGGATCTCAGGGCCATGGACCGCCTGCTTGCCCAGGTGGAAAAGCAGCATGGGCTGCCGTTGCAGGGGATTCGGCTCTTTGTGATGATAGAGACCGCACTTGGGGTCATGAATTTACGTGAAATCTGTCGCGCCACCCCACGCCTGGAAGGGCTGATCTTTGTCGCCGAAGATCTGGCCGGCGATATCGGGTGTGTGCGGACGCCGGCGGCAACGGAAGTATTCTATGCGCGCAGCGCGGTCGTCACCGCGGCGGCGGCGTATCAACTGCACTCATTTGACATGGTCTTTGTGGACTTCAACGATCCCGCAGGGCTCGAGGTGGAGAGCCGCTTTGCCCGCCAACTCGGGTACACAGGCAAGACGTGCATTCACCCGAACCAGACGCCCATTGTGAATCGAGCATTCTCGCCGAGTCCTGAAGAGGTAGACCGCGCGCAACGGCTCGTTGATGCGTTTGCGGCCCAGCAGGCGGCTGGGGCCGGGGCGTTCACCTTTGAAGGGAAGATGGTCGACATGCCCATGGTGCGTGCGGCGGAGAAAGTACTCGCTCGATCGGGCGCCAGGTCGTAGGTGCGGTTTGCAACCCATACGCATCAAGCGAAGGATCAAACCCTCCCGCCAAGCCGCAAAGACGCAAAGGGAAGACAAAAGGAATTCTCCCCCAGGGACGCCGGAGACGCAGGGAAGAAGAGGGAAAAGATCAAGCGCGGAGTTAGCGCAGGAGATTTTTCGTTATCTACGGTCAGCCAACTGGCGCGATGGTCACCCATCGGTGCAAAAATGGCGGGTTTTGCGGCTCGTCTAAACCTTAGCTTGATGCGTATGGGTTGAAAACCGCACCTACGGTATGGTCAACTCAACCAAGATCTGGTTGCGTTCGACCACCTGCCCTGGCTGCACCAACGCGCGCGTGACGCTGCCGTCATGCGGCGCAGTGATGCGCAGTTCCATCTTCATCGCTTCCAGTAGCACCAGCGTGTCACCCTTTTTGACGCGGTCGCCGGCAGCAACCAGGACGTCCAGCACTCTTCCCGGCATCGACGCCAGCAATTCACCACTCCTCCGGACCGGCAGCCTGGCTGCGACGTCGCTTCAGGTCAGGTTTGGTGAGCACCCATTCGTCGCCATCGAGCGCGACAGTTCGTTGATTGCCAGACGCTATGGAGTACGCGCGCAGCCGGCGCCCGTCGATCTCCAGGTCAAGCCGGCCCTGGTCGCCGGCGCGCACACGCGCCGTTAACGTGCGCTGCCCGATCTTGACTCGCCACAGGTCGTCGCCCACCGGTTCGACCGTCACCTCACAACGTTTGCCTTGAACTTCATACTGAATGGACGGCATAGCCTGTCTACCTTGGGGGTCCGAGCCGGAAACCGTCGTTGCGCTGCCAGGGCGTGTAGCGATCAGCGCCCGCTGCACCGGTCGCTCCTGGCTGCACCGGCGCTTGTAGCGTTTCTGCAAGGGCCGCAATCGCCAGGACCAGGTCTGGGGGATCACCGCTCTCAGGTTGCCAGCCGGCAAGTTCCGTGTCCACGAAGTCGGTGGCTGTGTCTCCCAATTGGAAGCGCGGGTGGGAAAGCACATCGCGCAGAAAGGCTTTGTTGGTGATCACGTCACCCAGAATGACGTAGTGGCGCAGCGCCCAGGCCAGTTTGCCGATCGCATCGGGGCGGTCTTCCCCGAGGACGATCAGCTTGGCAACCATCGGGTCATAGTGGAGGGTGACTTCGTCGCCACTGGTGACCCCGGCGTCAACGCGCACCCCCGGCCCGACCGGTTCCACGGCTACCTGGACACGGCCGATCGCAGGTAGGAATTGATTAGCCGGGTCTTCGGCATAGATACGGCACTCGATGGCATGACCGCGCTGGTTCAGATCGGCCTGCGTAAAGGGCAGCGGTTCGCCTGCTGCGATGCGCAGTTGGAGTTTGACGAGATCCACCCCGGTCACGAGTTCGGTGACAGGGTGCTCCACCTGCAGACGCGTGTTCATCTCCAGAAAGTAGAAGTTGTGGTGTGGATCGACCAGGAACTCCAGCGTGCCGGCATTGGTGTAGCCGGTGGCTTTCACCGCTGCTACGGCAGCGTCGCCCATGCGCTGGCGCAGGTCAGCGGTCAGAAACGGGGATGGCGATTCTTCGATGATCTTCTGATGACGCCGCTGGATCGAGCACTCGCGCTCAAACAGGTGCACGGCATTCCCGTAGTGATCGCCGAAGACCTGGAACTCGACGTGATGCGGGTGTTCGACGAGTTTCTCGAGGTAGATGTCACCCCGGCCAAAAGCATTCATTGCCTCCCGCCGCGCAGACTCGAGCGCATGCAGAATTTCGGCCGGATCCGACACGATGCGCATGCCTTTACCACCGCCACCGGCGGTGGCCTTCACCAGCACAGGGTAGCCGATGACGTTGGCAGCTTCTATCAGGTCGGCGTCATGCTGGCTGCCCTGATAGCCAGGGACGATGGGCACACCTGCCGCCTGCATCGCCGCGCGCGCCGAGGTTTTGGATCCCATGATGCGCATGGCGTTTCCACTGGGGCCAATGAAGGTAAGCCCGGCGGCAACGACCGCGTCGGCGAAGTTTGCATTTTCAGAGAGAAAGCCATACCCCGGGTGAATGGCGTCGCAGCCCTGCGCCAGCGCCGCCTCAATGATGCAGTCGCCGCACAAGTACGAGCGCGCCGGCGGTGGTTCGCCGATCCGGACGGCGGCATCGGCGAGGGCGACATGCAGCGCGGTCGCGTCCGCATCGGAATAGACGGCCACGGTGGCAATGCCCATCTCCTGGCAGGCGCGGATGATACGGACGGCGATCTCGCCGCGATTGGCGATCAGTACTTTTCGAAACATACGAAGATCAAGCTTCGCCGGCGCCGACCATGAGGGCTACCAGTTCGTCGCCGGTCACAGTCGATGCCGGGACGTCGGCCACCTTTTGGCCACGGCGCATGACGATAATACGGTCTGCCACCGCAAAGACATCCTGCATGTTGTGGCTGATGACAATGACAGGCACGTTCTCGCTGCGCAGCGTGCGCACCAATTCGTGCACCTTGCGCTGTTCGGGCACGCCGAGCGCGGCGGTCGGCTCATCCATGATCACCAGGCGAGCGTTCCAGTAGACGGCGCGCGCAATGGCGACCGCCTGGCGCTGGCCGCCGGACATCTGGCGGATGGGGCGGCGCAGGTTCGGGATCTTGATGTCAAGCCGATTCAGGACCGTCTGCGCCTCGTTCAGCATGAGGCCGCGGTCCACCTGTTTGAAAAGACCCAAGAACCGCTTGGTCGGCTCGCGCCCCAAGAAGATATTGACCGTTGCGTCGAGGTTTTCGCACAGAGCAAGATCCTGGTAGATGGTTTCGATGCCGAGGCTGCGGGCTTCCATGGGCGAGGCCACGGTGATTTCCTGCTCTCCCAGATAAATGTGACCCTCATCGGGGCGGTAGACCCCGGAGACCATCTTGATCAGGGTTGACTTGCCTGCGCCGTTGTCGCCGACCAGCCCGATGACCTCGCCGGGATAGATCTCAAAGCTGACGTCATTCACGGCAGTCAAACCGCCGAACCGCTTCACGAGGTTGGTTGCCCGGAGCACCGGGTTCCGCTTGTTGGTGTCTTGTGTTGCCATGAACTGGGCCTCTTCTATCACTGAGTCAACTTCTCGCGCGCCTGGTCGATCAATACGGCGACGATGATCACGACGCCTACGGCGATAAACTGCCAGAAGGGGTTCACGCGCATGATCACCAGGCCATTGGCCAGGACCGAGATGATGAGGGCGCCGATCAACGTGCCGATGACCGTGCCGGCGCCGCCAAAGAGCGAGGCGCCACCGATCACGACGGCTGCCACCGTATCCAGCAACAGGGCGTCGCCGGCATTTGCGGCGCCATTGGTGAAGCGGGTGTTATAGACCACACCGGCGATCGCGGCGAACGTTGCCGAAAGCAGATAGATGGATACGGTGCGCCGTACGACCGGGATGCCGGCGCGTGATGCGGCCTCTTTGTTGCCACCAAGGGCGTAGATGTGCAACCCGAAGCGCGTGCGCGAGAGGAGGAGATGCGCAATCACGAGCACAACGATCATGACGATCACGACAAACGGCAGGATGCCGGTCAGATTGCGCAAATCTGCCTGGACCAGGCCTGGTGGTTGGGCCAAAAAGGACCATCCTGCATTCGGATGGTAGTAAAACAGATAGCCGTTGCCCAGGAAACCCAGACCTTTGACATAGATCGGCACCGGCATGCCGCCAGAGAGCAGAAAGCCGACGCCGCGGGCGATGCCGGCCATACCAAGCGTGGCGATAAAGGGTGGCACGTTCATGCGGGCAACCAATGTGCCGTTGACAAGCCCGGCAATCAACGCCGCAATCAGACCGACGATAAACCCGCCGATTAGTGGAATCCAAATTGGCGTGCCTTCCGGAAAGCGATTCATCGTGGAGGCAGCGATGACGGCCACCATGCCCATGATCCAACCCGCCGACAGGTCGATGCCGCCCGAAATAATCACGTAGGTCTGGCCAATGGCAATAATTGTAAGAATCGCCATGTTGGCCAGAATGCTCTGAAGGTTGAAGAGCGACATAAACGCTGGGTTGCCGATCCAGAAAATCAGGATCATGGCGAAGAGGAACAGCCAAGCCCAGAAGCGGCTGAGAATATCCAGCCAATAGGTGCGGGAATGGCTGGGGCTTTGTTCCTTGTGCATATTCGGTATTTTCCCGGCTTGTTTCCTTTATAGGAACGTGCGGAGAGACGACAGCGGCGGGGAAGTCATGAATGACCCCCGCGCCGCCAACGTACCATCAGACTATTCAGCCTTGTAGATCGACTGCTGTGCTTCTTCGCTGTCGACGTTGTCACGCGTGATGATCGTGTAGCCGGTCGGCCAGCGCTTGTCGATCGAGGCGGTGTCGCCGGCGATCGCAGCCATCGAGAACTCGATGCACTTCTGGCCCATCTCATACGGGTGCTGGGCAATCACGATGTCGACCACGTTGTCCTTCAGTGCCACGATGGCATCTTCAGGAGCATCGAAGGCCGCAACCTTGACTGCACCGGTCAGACCGGCATTGGCGACGGCCTGGGCCGCGCCACGGGCGCTGAACAGGTTGGTGCCGAAAATGCCGCCGAGGTCAGGATTGGCGGCCAGGACGGCTGCGGTCTGCTCAGCAGCCTTGGACGAATTGTCGTCATTGTAGTCCATGCCGATCAGTTCGACGGCGCCACCGGCGGCCTCGATGGCCTTCTTGCAGCCTTCGACGCGCTGTTCCACGGTGCTGACACCGGGCTGAGTGGTCTGGATGTAGAACTTGCCCTTGCCGCCCATCGATTCGACGATGGCCTGGCAGGCCGTTTCACCACCCTGGGTGTTGTCGGAGCCGACATAGGAGAGCATCCAGCTCAGATCTTCGCCGGTGTAGTCGCCAGCGGTTTCGCCGATGAAGGTGTCGACGCTGATCATGTGGATGCCGGCATCGTACGCCTTCCGCATCGGCTCAATCAAGGCAGCCTTGTCGGTGGCGGCGATGCAGATCGCATCCGGCTGCTGGGCGATGACCGCATCGAGGATCGGCATCTGCAGCGTCGGCTGGAACTGGGCCGGGCCGTCGGCGAAGAAGTCGACGCCCATCTCTTCCGCCTTCGCCCGCGCGCCTGCTTCCATGGTGACATAGAAGCCGTCGCCCTTCACGCCGTAGACCAGCGCTACCGTGGGCTTCTCAGCGCTGGCTTCGGCCGCAGCGGCTTCAGTCTCTGCAGCGGGCGCTGCAGCCGGTGCGGCTGCGGGTGCGACTGCGGTGCAAGCGGACAGCGCAAGCGCCAACAGCATCAGCGCACCGACCAATACAAGATACTTCTTGCTGTGCATAGTCATTTCCTCCTGGCAAATGTGGCATGAAAGAAAGTTCACAACTGCTGCTCAATGCCGCACGCTAAGCGTGGCCGGCATGAGGCAGCAGGTTATGACAACGATATGGCGCCGGCGCGGGCAGAATTCTTGCCGCTGCGCGCAGCGAATCCGAGTTAATTTGCGGGTGTGAAGAGTACTGTAGCCCATGCGCAATCGATTGTCAAACGGAAAATCGCGATTTCCGAAGGGCATAATGGATTGTGTCCGTGTAGCGCGCCGAAAACATTCACCAGTTGCGTGCCACCGGCAGCGGCGGCGCGCTACACGTGGGGAATAGCGTCTTGGAACTCGGCAAGGCTGTTGCATTCAACCAGAGTGTTGAGGAGCGATTCCAACACTTCTGGATCGGAGATCGGCTGGATGGCGGGAAGCAACGCAAGGCCAGCGTCACCGAACTTGAGCTTTAAGGGCCTACCTCGATGCCAGCCAACAAGCCTTTGCGGCTGCCCTTTTCGAGACCTTCCTGCAAGCCTACTTGATGTCCTACTGCTTTTGTGTCCTACTTGTTGTCCTCTGCGCCTTGCGCTCCAGTGTGCTGATGTACGTCATCGGTTCCCTTCCTTTCATTTCGGCTACCCTTGCTTCGTACAGCGGCTCCATCGCGGTGGATAACTGCAACAACCAGTCGACGAACCGCAGGAGATCCTCGGTCTCCTGTTCTGAATACTTGCGCAACCCCAGCAGGCGCATCAGTTCGGTCTTGGCATCGACTCGCTCCAGCGAGTTCTGGTCGGTGCGCATGGCCTCCAAGTGCGCCAGCACCACCAGGGCGAAGGGGTTGCTGTCGTTCACCAACCCCTCCCAGCGCGCCTGGTAGTCCAACAACTTCACCATCCCGAAGTGCAGCGACATCGCCGACGTCGCATTCTTGGTAATGTACTGCTCAGGGCGCCAGTTGGGACTATCATCCCCCAACACCGCTATGCTGACCGGCAGTTGGTGATAGCGATCGTAGAGCCGGTAGGCGTAGACAAACATCCGCTCGGCGAAGTGCGGGTCCACCTGGCTCTGCACCTCGATGTGAATCTGCAACCATTGCGCTTTGCCACTTTGGGTCCACACCCTCACCAGGGTGTCCACCGTCCGCTTCCCGAGTAGCGCCTTGGGGCTAACTTGCACAACTCCTTGTCCAGAAACACCGGTTCTCTGCGCCAGTCCACCGCCGCGTGCACTGCCGGATAAAAGTAGGCGAGGAACTGCGGCAACAGGTTGCGTAACGCCACTTTCCACGGGCTGTCGTATTCGCCCTGCTGCTGGTCGTCATTCCCTTTGGGCTCGTCATTCTGTACTTGATCCATCGGGCGCCGTCCTGGTTTGGCGCCGGTCCCGCTGTGCTTCGAGTATAGCACAATACGGCCGGCGTGTGTGTGGTGATCGTCACATCCACGCTCCACGATAGCACCTGAACGGCCGCGCGCACCTATGGAAAACCTATGAAAAACCTCTAGAAAAGGGTGTGTGTTCCATTTTTTGGGAAAGGCGTAAGCACGAAGGCCCCAAGCCGCTCCTGCGCGAACTCCATCACCCCAAAACCGCAAAACCAGCCGCCGATCATCCTTGGCGCCGGGCGCCCATCGGGTGCGCTCGTTCCATTTTGCTGGCGATGATCCGCCGGCCGGCTCGGGGGTTGGGGCTTCCGGCGGATTGGTTGATCCAGGCGTATGTGCCAAACCGGGCAGTGGTTTGAGCGGCGATTTCAGCTAATATGCCCCCATCTCTTTGGCCAGCTCGATGATGTGGCGGAAATTCTCCAGGCTCACGCTTGACGGCACGGAATGATCTGAGGAGAAAATGTAGCCGCCCGCCTCTTTCACCACGGGCAGCACTTTGCGCATTTCGGCTTCGATGGCCTCGCGATCATCCCACAAGACGGCGTTGATCCCGCCGTGGAGGACGAGATCCTTACCAAAGGTCTGTTTGAGGTGAATCGGATCCATGCCGGCCTTTACTTCCAGCGGATTCAGCGTCGAGGCCCATTCCCACCAGATCGGGTATGAACACATTGATATCCCCGCAGGAATGAAGATGGGCCTTGATGCCTTTGGCATGAGCCCAGTCGATGGCGCGCTGGTGGAAGGGCTTGAGCAGGTTGCGATACATGCGCAACGAGAAGAACTGGCTATGTTTGTAGCCCATGTCGTCCCACCAGAAGATCGAGTCGAACTCGTAGCCCGCATCCCAAACCATTTCCAGCAGGCTGAGATTGACCTCCAGCAGGTGGGAGAAAATGTCCATGCACCACTCGGGGTCATCGCTCAAGGCATAGAGGATCCGTTCGGTGCCGACAATCCAGGAATGGCTGACGTCGAAGCCAAACCAGAGCGCGCCCTGGAGCCAGTAGCCTTCTTTTTTCCAGGTCGCATAATTCTGCTTCAGGTAGTCCCAGGGGATGCGGTCTGGCGTGGGCTGGATGTGTGCCTTGGCCTGTGCCCAGGAAGCGCGATCGACAATGGTGAAATCCAGAAACTGTGGGGTGGGCTGCGTGCTTCCAGGTTTTCTGGGTGACGCCCCACTGGCTGGTAACCGTCTTGTATTCGTCTGTCGTCCACCACCCTGCGTTCGTACTGGGGTGAGTTGTCACGAAGATGCGGGCCATCTTGTCCAGGCCGAAGTAATCCACGTAGCTGACGTCGGCGGGCATGCCTTCCCGTTGCCAGCGTTCGATGGTGGCGTCCCATGGGTCATCGATAATGGGGATACGGTCTGCTTCCTTGTGTTCGAACATTCGCATAAACCGTTCGCGGCTGGTCATGGTTTGCATGGCTTGGCTCCTTTTGCTGGGGCTACTTGATGCCTGACAGGCCGGCCATGCCCTGCAGGAAACGGCGTTGCATGGCTACAAACAGGATGACTACGGGTGCGGCCGCAATCACCGAGCCGGCCATCATCCATAGACTTCGGCGTTAGGCGGGCCAACCAGTGCAGCCTACCTGCCGTTATA
>JADJPH010000011.1 GCA_016713335.1 Candidatus Fredericiella danica
TTGATGCGGTGACTAGCTTCGCCGGCTGATAATGGCGGACGATCAGCGTCGCCGTGGGACATGGCAGGCGACTGAAGTGTTGGCGCGGCATCCACACGTGTGGGCGGGGTTGCCGAGAAGGCTGCTCACCTGCATACTTACCCCAATGGAGAAAGGTGGCGAAGATGAAACCCCAGTACTTGCTCGTAGCTTTCCTGAGCTTGACGATGACACTCGTGCTGACCGGCTGTTCGCTGCAATTTCAGGCGCACGCCGACTTGGATCGACACCGCAAGCTGTGGGCCTCCCAGGGAATCGAGAATTACAGCTACACGCTAGCTAATTGGTCTGTACTCAGTGATGAAGAAATCTTGTGCGCGGTGGACGTCCGCAACAATGCATTGTCTCCTGCCGATGCCAGTTGCGGCTACACGGTGGAAGAACTGTTTGCAGTGAGTGAACGTCAACTTGCTGAGAGCGACTCAATACTGACTCAGCATGTAGCAGACATCGAATACGATGATCGATATGGCATGCCGATTTCCATCTGCTCACGGGAAAAGGATATTCCAGCTTCATTTGGGTGCTTCAAAGTCAATGACTTCGTGGTATTTGACTAGAGGTCTGTTTCTGAACTGAACTTCCGCGCACCTGCCACCACGTTCTGGTGCACCCAGATCCACCAGGCCCTATCGTGAAGCTACGTCAGCTCACCCTAATTGCCGGCAGGCGCCGCATTTCCTTAACCATTCACCATTGACTGTTGATTATTAACTATTCTCCCCCGGTCCGTGCGTTGTGCCATTACGCCATTGCGTTGCGCTTTCCCCTGCGTCCCTGCGGGAGATCTCTTCCTGCTCCCCCCGCTTTGCGTCTTGGCGTCTTAGCGGGAGTCTCTTCTGTCTCCCTTTGCGTCCTTGCGCCTTTGCGCCTTTGCGTTGGGCTTTTCCCCTGCGTCCCTGCGGGAGATCCTCTTCTCCTCCGCGCTCTCCGCGAAACTCCGCTCCTCCGCGTTGATCTTTTCCTCTCCCCCTCTCACAACAAAAAAGCGGCGCCGAGATGCTCGACGCCGCCCTATTTATTCAAACAAATCCTACTCTCCTGCAGCAACGCTTCTAGTTCGTCCACCGGCGATTCGGCTTCCACCACCGGCTTGTGATCGGTGACATCGAGGACAAATTCTTTGCTCTTCTTGCCGTCTTCGCTCTCCACCTCACGGTGGTCCACGGTGATGGTGTCACCCGGCACGTACTTCTCGGCCAACATGCCCTCGCTCAGCGGATCCTGAATCTGGTTCTGGATCACACGGCGCAACGGCCGGGCGCCAAAGTCCGGATCGTAACCGGCCTCCGCAATCGCCAGGCGGGCCGGGTCAGTCAAGATCAGTTGCATCTCCTGCTCGGCCATCTGCATCCGCATCGGCTTGAGCTCGAGTTCCACGATCTGCGCAATTTCGTCGCGCGTCAGGCTGCGGAAGACCATGATGCCGTCCAACCGGTTGATGAATTCCGGCCGGAAAGTCTTCTTGAGCGCATCCATGACTTTCGCCTTCATGGACTCATATTCGCTCTCGCGCTTTGCTTCGTCTTCCTTCGTGATGGCAAAGCCCAACCCCTTGGCGCCCTGGATCAACTTTGCCCCGATGTTGCTCGTCATCAGCAACAGCACGTTGCGGAAGTCGACGCGTCGCCCCTTGGCATCTGACAGATAGCCATCTTCCATGATCTGGAGCAACATGTTGAAGGCTTCGGGATGGGCCTTTTCAATTTCATCCAACAGCACCACGCTGTACGGGCGCCGGCGCACCGCCTCGGTCAGTTGGCCGCCTTCTTCGTACCCGACATAGCCCGGAGGCGCACCCACCAGCCGGCTGACGTTGTGCCGCTCCATGAACTCGCTCATGTCCAGCTTGATCAGCGCTTCTTCGCTGCCAAACATGAATTCAGCGAGCGTCTTCGCCAACAGTGTCTTGCCGACGCCGGTCGGGCCTAAGAAGATAAAGCTGCCAATCGGGCGCCGCGGATCCTTCAATCCCGTGCGGGCACGGCGCACCGCGCGCGCAATCGCCTTGATCGGTTCATCTTGGCCGATGATGCGCTGGTGCATGACCCGCTCCATCTCCAGCAGGCGCTCGCGCTCCTCACCGGCGATACGGCTGACGGGCACGCCGGTCCACATCGCGACCACCTCTGCGATATCTTCGGCACTCACTTTGGGCTGATTGGTCGCTTCGTTCCACCCTTCGCGCAGTTCGCTCAGGCGCGCTTCCAATTCCACCTCGCGATAGCGCAGATCGATCGCATCGTCAAAGCGCTGCAACTCCAGCGCCTGCTCTTTCTCTTTCTGCAACTTCTTGAGGTTCATGAAGGTCTCGCGCAAGCTGGCCGCATACGGCGCCTTGTACATGCGCACGCGACTTCCCGCCTCGTCGATCAGGTCGATCGCCTTGTCCGGCATGAAACGATCCGGAACGTAGCGCGCCGCCAGGTGGGCAGCCGAATGCAACGCTTCATCGGTGATCACCAGCTTGTGATGATCCTCATAGCGCGGGCGCACGCCCTTCAAAATCTCGATCGTCTCCTCAATGGAGGGTTCTTCCACCAGAATCGGTTGGAAACGGCGTTCGAGCGCAGCGTCGCTTTCGATGTATTTGCGATACTCATCCAGCGTCGTCGCACCGATTACCTGCAACTCGCCGCGGCTCAACGCCGGTTTGAGGATGTTGGCGGCATCCACGCTTGATCCAGCCGCGCCCGCACCGACCAACATGTGGACTTCATCGATAAAGAGAATCGACTGTGAACTGATGACCTCTTCGATCACCTTCTTCAGACGCTCTTCAAATTGACCTCGGTACATGGTGCCGGCCACCAGGCTGCCGACATCGAGCATCAGCAGGCGTTTGTTGAGCAGTGGTTCGGGCACGTCGCCATCAATGATCCGCTGCGCCAGCCCTTCCACGATCGCTGTCTTGCCAACGCCGGGCTCACCAATCAGCGCCGGGTTGTTCTTCGTGCGCCGGCTCAAGATCTGAATGACGCGCTCGATCTCCGCCTGCCGGCCAATCACAGGGTCGAGTTTGTCTTCTTCAGCAGCCGCAGTCATGTCGTAACCCAACTGGTCCATCAGCGGGGTTTTGGACTCTTTCTTCTGCTTTTCTTTGCTCTGCGCCTGGTTCTGTAGAATATTGCGGGCTGTCTGCGTTCGCACGCGATCCAGATTGATCCCCAGCCCCCGCAAGACGTTGACGGCAATGCCTTCGCCTTCGCGCACAAGCCCCAGCAACAGATGTTCGGTGCCAATATAATGATGCCCCATGAGGCGCGCTTCGTCGACCGCCAGTTCGATGACCCGCTTCGTGCGCGGCGCAAGGGTCGGCTTGCCAAACGGGGGTCGTTCACCACGCCCGACCGTGCGCTCGACCGCGCGGATGATCTGCACCGGTTCTACGCCCAACTCGCGCAGCACCTTCACCGCAACACCATTCTCTTCGCGGACCAGGCCCAACAACAGATGTTCGGTGCCAATATAGTTGTGGTTCAGACGGAGCGCTTCTTCCTGGGCAAGGGTCAGCACCCGGCGAGCACGCTTTGTAAACCGGTCAAGTTTGTCAGACATACATGGTTCCTTGCATTACAGTGATTGCCGGACATTCCGGCATCGACACTCTAGCATGGGTGAGAGCACACTTGCAGTAATCGAAGTTCCTCTGGCAGGCGCCACCTGGCTCCGGGACTGTCGATCAACGAATGAGGAATGCAGCCGCAGCTTTCAGGCACTGCTCACATCAATCATTGTAGCGACCGCGTAGTTGCTTTGTCAATTCATCCAAAACGTCAGGTGCAACCTACCCGATTGATGGGGTGACTTCTTGGAGACGTATGCGCATGGGTTCAGGTTCCACCATGCCGGATGATCAAGAATGCATAAAACGAGCCCGGCGTCAGTTGGCGCCGGGCTCGTTGTTCACTTCGGAAATCCAGGCGTGCAACTTATGCGACGACTGCTTCCATTTCTTCAAGTGCCACGGCTTCGACGACCTCTTCCGGGGCCTCATTGTCAGTCGGTGCGACGACCCAATCAACCTCACTGCCAGCAGGCATCGCCTGCTTCAGGCTGAGGCCAAGACGGCGCTTGTCACCCTCAATGCGGATGATGCGCAGGTCAAAGACGTCACCTTCGCTGACAACTTCCTTCGGGTGTGTCACGCGGCGTTCGGACAGTTCGCTGATATGAATCAGGCCTTCGATGCCGGTGTCAACCAGGCGAGCGAAGGCGCCGAAATTCACAAGCTTCGTGATCCGGCCCTGTACGACCTGGCCAACCTCGTAGGTCGTGTCGATCACTTCCCACGGCTGCGGAGTGAGGCGGCGCAAACTCAGACCGATACGGCGGCGTTCGGTGTCAACACTCAGCACCTGCACCTTGACGCGGTCACCCACCTTGACAACTTCGCCGGGGTGGCTTACGCGGTTCCAACTCAGCTCACTCAAGTGAATCAGACCGTCAGCTCCGCCGAGATCGACAAAGGCGCCGAAATCCGCAATGCTGCTAATCTGACCTTCCAGGGTCTCGCCTTCCTTCAACGAATCGAGCAGTTGTTCCTTTTGCTGACGGCGCCACTCACGCATGGCAAGCCGCTCTGAAAGGATCAAGCGATTGCGCTTGCGGTCAATGTCGATGACCTTGACCCGCAACGCTCCCCCCATCAACGTCGAGTAGCGCTCGTCGCCTTCATCCATGGCTTGCACCGGAATGATGCTGCTAAGCTGGCTGGCGGGCACAAAGCCGCGTACCTGGCCCAACCGCACAATCACGCCGCCACGGTTGTAGGAGTCGACCGGGCACTCAAAGATATCCTAAGTGCGCATCAGTTCTTCAGCGCGCTCCCAATCCTTCTCCGCCAGCGCGCGGCTGATACTCAAAGTCAGGTTGCCGTCCTTGTCTTCGCGCATCACGAAGACAGGAACCTCATCGCCTATCTTGAGTTCATCCAGCGCATCGCCAAGTCGCTCAAACTCGCGCCCTGACACAACACCTTCGGACTTGAACCCGATGTCGACCAGCACTTCATGTGGTCGCTTCTCCACAATGATGCCGGTGCGGATTTCGCCAGCCGCGGGCTCTCGCAACGACCGGTCAATCTCGGCCAGCAGAGCTGCCATCGGATGAATTTCGCCGCTTTCGAGCCAGGTGTCTCCGACATATGCGGTGGTCGATCAAACGTGATTCATACGGGAAAATGATCCTCCAGAAGAAAATTAGGACACACAACAAGGCCGTCACGATGACGGCCTGACTTACAAATCAGAAACGCTACTGATCCAGCAGCGCAATGAATTCGATTTCAACCAGGGCGCCCTTGGGGAGTGCAGCAACCTGAACAGTGCTCCGCGCCGGAGGTTCCTGCTTGAACACCTCGGCGTAAAGTCCATTCACCACGCCAAAATGGGCCAGATCGGCGAGAAAAATCGTCGTCTTAACCACATTGTCCACCGTGGCGCCGGCTGCTTTCAGCACGGCTTGCAAGTTTGTAAGGACCTGGCGAGTTTGACCTTCGATACCCTCAACCAAATTGCCAGTGACGGGATCCATGCCAAGCTGACCGGAGGCAAAGAGAAAGTTGCCAGCCTTGATGGCCTGTGAATACGGGCCTATCGCGGCAGGCGCGTGCGGCGTGCTCAGTACTGTTCGTTTGCTCATGGGATACGGCGAAATGCTCTACAATTCAAAGGCCATTGTGACTGCACATACACCAGACGCTGTCGCGAGGAATGTGGGTATACCTTGGGCGCAAACCGCCCGTGCAGACAATGGGCAACCAAAAGACGAAAACCTACTTTACATCAAAATTATCTAGCCTGACGATTCTAACGCTTCTCTTCGGTAGCGTCAAATTATGCCAGACGAAAAAACGAAATTTAAGGAGAAAGTACAAGACAGGCGGCTTTCAAACGCGCTTCCTTCAGCCTTTACGCCGTGTTCAGTCCCTAATCCGGCACGATCGGCAGGCTGCGGCGCATAATCTCGTAGTTTTCGAGCGCTCTGCCCGCCCCCAATGCCACACAGGCAATGGGGTTTTCGGCCACATAGGCGGGGACGCCGGTCTCCTGTGTCAACAGTTGGGCGATGTTGCGCAACTGGGCGCTACCACCCGTCAGCACCATGCCACGGTCGATAATATCAGCCGCCAGTTCAGGCGGCGTCTTTTCCAGCGTTGCGCGCACTGTACTGACCACAGCCTGCAACGGCTCCTGCAACGCTTCGGTGACTTCGCTGCTGGAGATCTGGATAATCTTCGGCAGCCCGGTGACCTGGTCGCGGCCACGGACCTCCATGTGGCGTTCGTCTTCCATCGGCAGTGCGCTGCCGATGCCGATCTTGATCTCTTCCGCCGTCTGTTCGCCGACCAACAAGTTATATTTCTTGCGGATGTAATTGATAATCGCCTCGTCAAAGCGATTGCCGCCAATCCGGACGCTGCTCCAGACCACAATATCGTACATGGACACGACCGCGGCCTCAGTCGTGCCGCCCCCCATATCCACGACCATATTGCCCGTGGGTGTCCCGATCGGAAGACCGGCGCCATAGGCTGCGGCCAGCGGTTCCGGTATCAAATACGCAGCGCCCGCGCCGGCTTGCATCGCCGCATCATGCACGGCGCGTTCTTCGACGCTCGTCACCCCGCGCGGGGTCGAAATCATCACTTTCGGTCGCACCAGCGGCCGCATAATGGGATTAGCGTTGCCGGACACTTCGTCAATCAGATACCGGAGCATCGCTTCGGTCACCACGAAATCGGCAATGACGCCGTCACGAATCGGCCGCGCGACTTCAATGCTCTCCGGGGTGCGGCCAAGCATGTCATACGCCTCATGCCCCACGGCAACCATCCGGTTGTCACGGACGCGAATCGCCACGACCGAGGGTTCGTGCAGGACAATCCCTTTGCCCTTCACATGGACCAGGACGTTGACTGTCCCTAAATCAATCCCGATGTGTTTCTCAAACATGTGTTTCCATCTATTTGCACCCTCGCGACATAAGTCGGCAATCTATACATTATACGCTGCGCATGAACGCAAACCAAATAGTTAGGAGCAGAACCGGCTACAAATTCTCTGCCTCTTCAACGAACAAAGGAGCTTCACGCTGCCGCGAAGCTCCTTTGCACCCTGAAAAGAAATCAGTTCGTCTACTTGTCGAAATGCATCGCTTCAGACGAACGCCGGCCATGATGCTTACGCACGATCTTCAAACGCAAGTTGCCACGTCGAAGAGCGGCTTCGATCACCGGTCGTTCACTGGGCGGCGGATTATCAGCGAGCAACTTCTCCGCACGGGCCAGTGCAGCCTGTGCGCGCTCCTCATCGATCTCCTCCGATGATTCGGCGGTGTCGGCAAGAATGGTCACCTTACCCGGTCTGACTTCCACAACCCCACCGCTCACGGCGATGAACTGCTGCGTGGTCCCCGTGTGCAATATGATCTCACCGATATCGAGGGTCGACAGCAGCGGTGCATGACCGGGCAGAATGCCCATTTGCCCTAAAGCGCCGGGCAAAGTCACCATCTCCACTTCGCCACTCCACAACTTCCTGGCCGGTGTCACGATTTCGACCTGCAGCGTGTTGGCCATCTTTACTCCCTCCTAGAATCGCCAATTTCTCTGGGTTGTCTGGTGTCACCGTCCGGAAAAACCAGATAACTGCCCTCCATTGGCAATTGATCAACCGCCTGCGCGCAGCTTGGCCGCGGTCTCGACCGCTTCTTCGATCGTCCCAACCATATAGAAGGCCTGCTCCGGCAGATCGTCGTGCTTGCCTTCCAGAATCTCCTTGAAACCGCGCACGGTGTCGGCGATCTTGACATAGCGTCCGTCGCGGCCGGTGAACTGCGCGGCCACGTACATCGGCTGCGTCAGGAAGCGCTGAATCTTGCGGGCACGCGCCACGGTCATCTTGTCGTCTTCGCTCAACTCTTCGACGCCCAAAATGGCGATGATGTCCTGCAGATCCTTGTAACGCTGCAGTGTCTGCTGAACCTGGCGGGCAACGTTGTAGTGCTCCTGCCCGACGATCAGCGGATCCAGAATGCGGCTGGTGGAACCCAGCGGGTCAACCGCCGGGAACAAGCCCTGGTCGGCCAACGAGCGCTGCAACGTGATGGTCGCGTCAAAGTGAGCGAAGGTCGTCGCCGGGGCCGGGTCGGTGTAGTCGTCGGCGGGCACATACACCGCCTGCATCGACGTGATCGAGCCGTTCTTGGTCGATGTGATGCGCTCCTGCAGGTCACCCATATCGGTGCCCAACGTCGGCGCATAACCGACTGCGCTGGGCAGACGCCCAAGCAGCGAAGAGACTTCCGAACCCGCCTGCACGAAACGGAAAATATTGTCGATGAAGAGCAGCACGTCGCGGCCCTCATCGCGGAAGTATTCGGCCATCGTCACGCCGGTCAACCCCACGCGCAGCCGGGCGCCAGGTGGCTCATTCATCTGGCCAAAAACCATCACGGTCGAACTGATGACGCCCGATTCAATCATTTCCGTCATCAGATCGTTGCCCTCGCGGGACCGTTCACCTACACCGGCGAACACCGAATAACCGCTGTGGAATTCGGCAACGTTGTGAATCAATTCCTGAATGACGACCGTCTTGCCCACGCCGGCGCCGCCGAAAATGCCTGTCTTACCACCACGTGTAAATGGTGCGATCAGATCGACGCACTTCACACCCGTTTCAAACATCTCTGCCTGCGTGCTCTGTTCGGCAAAGGAGGGTGGCCGGCGATGGATCGGATAACGCAGTTCGGTCGAAACAGGACCCTTGCCGTCGATCGTTTCACCAATGACATTAAACAGGCGGCCCAGGGTGGCGGCGCCAACCGGCACCATGATCGGCGTGCCTTCGAAACACCCTTCATGCCGCGCCGCACACCGTCGGTCGAACCCATCGAAACGGTGCGAACGACGTTGTCGCCCAATTGCTGCTCGACTTCAAAGGTCAGTATCGAGCCATCGTCCATTGTAACGCGGACGGCATCATAGATCTCAGGAAGGTTGCCGTCGGGGAATACGAAGTCCACGACAGGTCCGATCACACTTTGGACGGAGCCAACCATCTTTTCAGCCACTGCGGACCTCCTTGCGTACAGTTCTTGTCCGATATCTCTCAGCGCCGGCGTAGCGGCGGCCATGCTTCTCGCTATCCTACCGGGGACGTAGCCACATCTTGCGCAACCGTCAGTCGCTCACCACGGACCGTAGGCTTATCATTCTGTGTGCCTTCCAGCGCCGCAGTACCACCGATGATGTCCATCAACTCCAAGGTAATGCCGGCCTGGCGCGCCTTGTTATAGGTGAGTGTCAAATCGTCGATCAGTTCCAATGCGGCATCGGTGGCGTTGCGCATGGCAACCATGCGGGCGGAATGTTCACTTGCCAGCGATTCATAAATCGCCTGCAACACCTGAACTTCCGTGAAGCCATAAAGCACCCGGCTCAACACGGCCTCCGGCGAAGGTTCAAAAATGTACTCCGGCGCCATCCCCTCAGTGGGGTCTGCCGGCTCTACCGGTAACAGCCGGTGCACAACCGGTTCCTGCCGCAAGGTGTTGATGAAGTCCGTATAGACCACATAGACCTCATCGACATGCCCAGACAGAAAATCGTCGATCAACACGCGCGATCGGGCCAATGTGATAGGTGGAGGGATTGTCGGGCATGCCCGTGAATTCGGCGCGCACAACCGGGTCGTACCGCAAGAGCCAATCACGTCCCTTGCGGCCAACGGTCACCACCGTTACATCGGCGCCGGCCTTGCGTGTATCCCGGATAAACCCGGCGGCCTTGCGAATCACGTTGGCATTGAAACCACCCGCCAGACCACGGTCACCAGTCACCAGCATCACCCCAATGCGCTTTACCGGCCGCGCCTGGATGAGCGGATTGAGGTCGTGATCGGTGCTGCTCAAGCGCGCAATGTACGTCAAAACCTCACGCGCCTGTTTCGCATATGGGCGCGTCGACAGCACCTGCTGTTGCGCCTTGCGCATCTTGGCCGCAGAAACGGCCTCCATGGCTTTTGTGACTTGCGATATATTCTTCACCGACTTGATGCGCCGGCGGATTTCTCTGGTACTAGCCAAGGTTGTTGTCCCCCTTGTCTAGCTTGAGAGCGTGACAGGGCGCCTCATACCTCGTCCTGTCACCTTATCTTCATTACTGCGGCGGTGTCCAGCCCTTGTTGAAGTCATCGAGCGCAATGCTCAGCGAGTCGATGATTTCGGGCGACAAATCCTTTGTGCGCAAGATGGACTGGCCAATTTCCGGCCGGCTGGATGCCATATAGGCAAACATGTCCGCCTGCCACTCCTTGACATACTGCACCGGCACATTGTCCAGCTTGCCGTTGCCCACTGCCCACAAGCTCATCACCTGCGCGTCGAGCGACATGGGTTGGTATTGTGGCTGCTTCAGCATTTCCTGCATCCGGCGCCCACGCTCAAGTTGTCGTTGGGTCGAAGCGTCAAGGTCAGAACCGAATTGCGCAAACGCCGCCAGTTCACGGAACTGAGACAACTCGAGTTTCAGACGACCGGCAACCTTCTTCATGGCCTTGGTCTGCGCCGAACCACCGACGCGACTGACGGAGATACCGACGTTCAAAGCCGGACGAATACCGGCATAGAACAGATCGGATTCCAGGAAGATCTGACCGTCCGTGATCGAGATGACGTTGGTCGGAATGTAGGCGGATACGTCGCCGGCTTGCGTTTCAATCACAGGTAGTGCCGTCAAACTGCCGCCGCCAAACTCTTCAGATAAGCGCGCGGAGCGCTCCAGCAGACGGCTGTGCAGGTAAAAGACGTCACCGGGATACGCTTCACGGCCTGGCGGGCGGCGGAGCAAAAGCGATACCTGGCGATATGCCTGCGCATGCTTGGAAAGGTCGTCATAGACGATCAGGGCGTCTCGCCCCGATTCCATGATCTCCTCGCCAATGGCTGTGCCGGCAAAAGGCGCCAGATACTGCAACGCGGCAGGATCCGAAGCGGCGGCGCTAACGACCACCGTGTGCTCCATCGCGCCGTATTTCTCCAACGTGCCGACCACCTGGGCCACGCTGGACTGCTTCTGGCCAACAGCCACGTAGATGCAGATCAGGTCCTTGCCCTTCTGATTGATGATCGTGTCGAGCGCAATGGCAGTTTTACCGGTCTGGCGGTCACCGATGATCAGTTCACGCTGGCCGCCCGATTGGGATCAAGGCATCGACCGCCACGATACCGGTTTGCACCGGCACATTCACGGATTTGCGCTTGATGACACCGGGGGCAATACGCTCAACCGGGCGATATTTGTCGGTATTGATCGGGCCTTTGCCGTCAATCGGCTGGCCAACAGCGTTGATCACGCGGCCAATCATGGCGTCGCCAACCGGCACCGAGGCGATGCGACCCGTGCTACGCACGATGTCGCCCTCCACAATGTCCTGGTATTCACCCATGATGATGATACCGGCATTTTCTTCCGTCAGGTTTAAAGCGATGCCCAAGACACCGCTCTTCGTGAACTCGACAAGTTCACCTGCCATGACGTTGGTCAAGCCAGAAACCAGCGCGATACCATCGCCGACTTCGATCACTTCGCCGACGTCAGTCTGGCTCGGTGTAGGCTTGTAATTGAGAATCTGTTGTTTGAGTAACGCTGTGATGTCGTCTGTACGCACAGCCATTTAGATCTCCTCCTAGCGAACGACCGAAGTCAGCGACTCGCGTAATGTGGCAAGGCGGCTGGCAATCGATGTGTCGATCAGCTTATCGCCGACACGCACGCGCAGTCCACCCAAGAGCGACGGGTCCACCTGGAACGTGCAGGTTGTCCCCTCACCGTATTCCGCGCTTAGGCGGCGGCGAAGTTGTTCCTTTTCCTTCTCGGTGAGTTCGATCGCGCTTGTGATCTCGGCCTTGATCGAGACGGCGCCGCCGCTGGCAACCTGCGCCAGACGTCCCGACACGTCCTTGATCAGACTAAGATCACCCGACTCGAGCATTGTCTTGAGCAAATTGCGCACTTCCGACGTCGTTCCGGCAGGGAGCGCCTTGTCCAAGGCTGCAACGCGATCGGCGACAGACTTGCTATCATCTGCCAACAACGCAGCCAGCTTCTTATCGGAACCGAGCGCCTTTGCAGCACTGTTTAGCGCCGTAGTCCACTGCTCGAGCGCAACCCCCCAGATCGCGTTCGCGTAGCGGTCGACGCGCTCTTGTTTGCTACTCATTTGCCCTTGCTCCCGGCGCTCTCCGCCAGAAACTCCGTCACGAAGCGATGCTGTTCCGCCTTGTTCTGCAGTTCACGGCCGAGTAGTTTCTCAGTCGCCATAATTGCCAGATCGGCGATCTGCTTGTTAGCGTCGCTCAACGCAACCTCAGCCTGCTTCTGGGCGTCCGCCTGGGCCTTCATGCGAATCTCAGTCGCATCCTGGTCGGCGCGGGCGCGCACATCGCCGGCAATCTTCTCTGCGTCACGCGTCGCCTGCGCACGAATTTCCTGCGCTTCACGGCGCGCATCATCAAGCACCTTGGCTTTATCAGCCTCGGCTTCACGAGCCGCAGCGCTGGCGCGCTCCGCATCCTTCATGCTCTGGGCAATGCGTTCTTTGCGCGCATTGAGCATGTTCAGGACCGGCTTATACAAGAACGCGCGCAGCAACAACATCAGAATAATGAAGTTGATGATCTGTGCGATCAGCAACGGCCATTCAATCCCTAGTGCTTCCACGATTTGCCTCCTGATTCAACCTGCGATCACATCGGTTGCGGCATGCCAGGCAGATGACCGCCAATCCATGAAACTCGCAACGAGCTCACGGAATGCGGCTTACCTTTACCTGGGCCAGGGCTCCTGCAATCGCGTTGCCTGGTTTTAGACGAACTTGAGCAACAGTGCGACGACCAGAGCAAAAATACCGATGGATTCGGCGAAAGCAATCGCGAGAATCATGTTGGTCTGAATCGTACCCGCAGCTTCCGGGTTCCGCCCCATGGCCTCCATGGCCTTGGAACCGATCAAACCGATACCAATGCCTGGACCAATCGCGCCCAGACCCATCGCCAGTGCTGCACCTAATTGCTTGGCGGCATCGACATCCATTTCAAATCTCCTTTCGAACCCTTGAGATTAAGTAACCGAAACAGTGAACAATTGATCAATGGTGCTCGTCATGGTCGCCACTGTGCCCAATGGTGGCCATCTGGAAAAAGACCAGTGACAGCATCATAAACACCAACGCTTGCACGAACCCGACAAACACTTCCAGCCCGTAGAATGCGACGGGCAAAAGGAACGCAAACAGGAAAGTCATCGTGGCAAGCACGATTTCACCGGCAAAGATATTGCCGTAGAGACGAAAACCAAACGCCAGGATGCGGGCGACTTCTGAGATCAACTCAAGGATGCCGACAAAGGCGTTGATGAACTTCATAAACAGGTTGGGACCACTAAAGGTGAAGAACTTCCGGAAATAGCTGCCACCCAGGAACCGTACCCCCCAGACCTGAACCATGAACATGGTCGACAACGCCAGCGCAAACGTCACATTGAGGTCGGCGCTCGGGGCACGGAACAGCGGAACAAACTTCTCGTGTGCGCCTTCTTCGGCAGCGACCGGCGCCGCCTGAATCGATTCCGGCGCGGCCAGGATCAAGTTGCCACCGGCCATCGCCAACTGCGCATCCCAACGGAAGCCGTTGCCCGCTACGGCGCCTGCATCGACTGGCGCCTGGCCATGCTCTTCGTCAATGACCTCTTCCAACTCCTCTACCGGCTCGACCGGCTGATAGAAACCGATGCTGCCCACCCCCGGAATCAGACCGCTCCAGTTCGCCACAATGACAAAAAGAAAGATCGTCATCGACCAGGTGAAAAACTTGGTGGCGTTCTTGCCCGCAACGCTTTCGGACAAACCGTACAGCCCCTCCACCACCATCTCCATGAAATTCGCAACACCGCCGGGCACCATGCGCAACGTGAAACGCGTGATCAACGCCAACAAAAGGATAATAATGTCAACAATGATCGTCGTGAGCACAGTATTCGTCAACCAGGCAGGGCCATCGGCGAAAATCTGTTCGCCCGATAACGCGACATGGGGTGGTGAAACAGGGTAAGTAAACGGAATGATCAGGCTGGCAACAAACAACACCGCAACAACGATTGTCCACACTTTGCGGGTCGTAGTGCCCCACAACGCATCCTTGATCTTCTTGCCCATGATGCAAAGCACTCCTTTGCAATTTGCTGGTTGCTAATCAACCAACTCGTTTTGCCGGCGTTTCACGGCGCCACATATCGGCGCAGCGAAAATCAAGACAGACTATCTACTTCAAGCGGAAGTCCAGGATCGGCGCCTGTTGTCGTGGGCGCCTGCTCCTCTTCCAGCGGCAACTCAGGCGCCACGATCGCAAAAATTCGATCCAGATCACCCAAGACAGCTCGATTGACCATCACCGTCGCCAGCGGGATGCATATCACCACGGCGGCCATGGTTAAAATCGGCAAAGTTTTGGCCACCTGATCAAGCACAAATGCTGCTGTAACTGGAACCACCAGGGTGAAGAGGAAAAGCTTCAGTGCGCGCTGCACGTCGATGCGTAGAGGGGCAGCGGGCGTCGATTCCTGGCGTTCCGGCGTCAAGCAGTGGCCTTTCATGGTCAGGTGCTATCCGTTGCCTGTTGTCCACGCGCTGACACATTGGTAGGCCATCACCTAGACAAGTGACCAGGATGATAGCATGTGGTTTTGCGCTCGCGCAAATTTTCACATGCTTCTAGGACATAACGCCTAACCGCGCGCAACGGCAGCGCGTCGCTGCTGCCAGTCCAGCCAAAGACAGACAATCAAGGCAATTTCGATGATCTTATCGGTATAGGCCAACCAGGTCAATGGGCTGCCCACATCGATCGCCATACCGCTGAGCGGGGAGCCAAGCCCCAGAAAAACCCACCCCACCACGGTGATGGCCGTATACGCAATCAAGATCCAGGTGATCCAGCCGTGATACCGTTGCAGCGCGGGTATCGGCAGAAAAAGCAGCGCCAACAACACAAGATAACCAAGACCGTTCAAAATAAAGACACGGTCGGGTTGCCCAGGAAATTGGAACGCCAACCAGAGATGAATGGCTGCCGTCGCAACGGTCAAGGCGATGATTACCCACCGAAGTGGGCCTAACGGGCGCACGGCAGACATGGGAGCCTCCATGTGCATGTCAGATTCGATGCCAGGGAGAATGGATGGCGCAAATGATAGGTGAATACTCTACACCAATGCGCTACTGGGTGCAATTGGTTGTGGACTCCATGCCATCTTACAGTCATCCGGCAAATGTTATGCGATTCTTGCACCGAAACATCGCAGGCGAAGCTCTCTTCCCAGTGCTCGGCACCCGCCGCGAACATTGGTACGCCTGCACTCGTACGCAGTGAGCGCATCGACTTTCCAAACAAGGAGGCAACCCATGGATCGTATTTATGTGATGCAACTCGTCCGTTCGTTTCAGGTTGGTGAGATCAGCCGGCGCGCCTTTCTAAAACGCACATCGGCGGCCGTCGGCAGTCTCGCCGTCGCCAATGTGCTGTTGGCAGCGTGCCAACCGGTCACCGCCGTCCCGCGCCCGGTCGTGGATCCAACCGCTACCGGCGAGGGCGTCGGCTCAGCCGAGACAAACCAGACGACGGACGCCGGACTCGTGAGTGGCGTCGTTGAGTATGCTGGCCCGGATGGCGAAACCCTCACCGGTTACCTTGCCCGCCCCGAGGGGGCTGGCCCCTGGCCGGCACTGGTCGTCATCCAAGAGTGGTGGGGCTTGAACGAACACATCAAAGACGTGGCACGCCGATTTGCCAACGAAGGCTATGTTGTCCTCGCGCCCGATCTTTATCATGGCCAGGTCGCCACTGAACCGGATGAGGCGCGCAAACTGGTCATGGAAGTCGATATGGCAGCCGCGGTGGAAGAGATTCGCAGCGGCATTGACTATCTGCTCGCCCAGGACACAGTGACCGGCGACCAGGTTGGGGCGACAGGATTCTGCTTCGGTGGCAGACTTGCGCTGATGACGGCACTGGCCGATGCGGAAACCGGTCAGGTGGCCGTCGTCGCGCCTTTCTATGGCCAGCCGCTGACGCCGGAAGAGGCCGCAAAACTCAAGACGCCGCTGGTAGGCTCGTACGGCGCCGACGACGGCGGCATTCCGGTGGCGGATGTACAGGCCATGGGGGATGCCCTGACCGCGGCTGGAATCGAAAACGAGATCGAGATCTACACCGGCGCGCCCCACGCGTTCTTTAACGACACCCGCTCCAGTTACCGGCCGGAGGCCGCAGCCGATGCCTGGCAGCGCGTCCTGGCGTGGTTCGAAAAATATCTACCCGCATAGCGTTGATCCCGGTTATATCAGTGCACACCGTCAAGCCAGCGATCGAGCACGTCCAGTAGGTCTTGCGGGCGGATTGGCTTCGAAATGTAGTCATCCATCCCCGCCGCAATGCACATCTCGCGGTCGCCCTGCATGGCATTTGCCGTCATCGCCACAACCGGCACCAACGGATTGCGCACACCTGATGCCGGGCTGCGCAATCGCCGCGTCGCCTCATACCCATCAACCTCCGGCATCTGGCAATCCATCAACACCAGATCATAGGGTAGCCGCCGCAGGGCATCCACTGCCTCAGCGCCATTGGCAACGGCGTCAACCTGATAGCCGCGTTTCCGCAATAATGTGAGCACCACCATCTGATTCACCCGATTGTCCTCCGCCACCAAAATCCGCAAGCGATGCAGATCTTGTGACGGTGGCTCGGGCGTTGGGATGGTTTGCTGCGCCAACGGCGCCCCAAGCGCCAACGATAGCGCAGAAAACAACTGCAGCTTCCGTATCGGCTTCGGCAAATAGGCGGCGAAAAGCCCTTCGTTGGACTGAACAGGGCTGCTGCGCTGGCCAAGTGAAGTGAAAAGGACCAGTGGCACGCCAGAACAGCGAGGATCGGCTCGAATTTGGCGCGCCAGTTCTTCGCCATTGTTGTCCGGCAACTCCATGTCGAGCAATACCGCGTCCACAGTGCGGTTGTGCGCTGCTTCGACACGTAATACTTCGAGTGCCGCAGCCCCATCAGCCGCCTCCAGGAACCGGCAACCGAAGGATTGTAAGTGTTTGGCCACCACAAACCGATTGATCGGGAGGTCGTCAACGATGAGAATACACCTCTCTGCAAGCGCGTCCTTGTTCAAAGGCTCGCCGTCCGCAGTTGGATCACGTCGCTCAAAGGTAAGTGTAAACCAAAAGTGCGAGCCCTGACCCGGTTGGCTGTCGACACCGATTTCACCGCCCATCGTCTCAACCAGGCGCTTCGCAATCGCAAGGCCCAGCCCAGTGCCTCCAAAACGTCGCGTCGTCGATGCGTCGGCTTGAACGAAAGGACTGAATAGGTCTGGAATCCGTTCTGCAGGAATTCCGATCCCGGTATCAGAAACCAAAAAATGCAGTGTTGCCGTCTGGTCACCTGCAGTCACGAAATTCACCGTCAACGTGACCGTGCCGTGGTCCGTGAACTTAATCGCATTGCTCACAAGATTGACCAGCACCTGGCGAATCCTGCTCGGGTCGCCGCGCAACGCAGTGGGCGTTTCAGGCATGACAACCGATATCAGTTCCAGCCCCTTCGCATGTGCGCGCGCCGCCAGCATTTCAGCCGTCTCTTCGACAATTGCGCATAGATCAAAGTCGACGATTTCAAGCTCCAACTTACGAGCTTCGATCTTGGAGAAGTCAAGAATGTCATTGATCAAGATCAGCAGAGCTTCGCCGCTTGAGCGCACAATTTCGGCATACTGCCGCTGTTCAGGGGTGAGCTCTGTTTCCAACAACAGACCCGTCATGCCGATGACGCCGTTCATCGGCGTACGAATCTCATGGCTCATGTTGGCAAGAAACTCGCTTTTGGCCGCACTCGCCGCTTCGGCGCGAACGGCGAGTTCCTCGGCACGTTTTGCCGCAGACTCAAGTTGTGTGTTCGCCGCCGCCAGCGATTCTTCCGATTGTTGGCGTTTGATGGCCGCACCCAGGACGCCCGCAGCAATCCGCAACGCTTCAATGTCGATTGGCATCCATTGGTGCAGTCCGGTGCAGTCATCAAACTGCAAGCCGCCCCACCACTCGCGCTCAAGAAAGACCGGAATAACCAGAATGGCGCAAATGTCTTGAGCTTCCAGGACGGCGCGTTGGTCTTCAGGAAACTCCTCGCTCCGTCCACTGACGCAGTTGCCTTCACGCAGCAACTCCTCCCAACACGCAAAACCCGCACGCCAGGGGATTTCTTGCCGGCGCAACTTGTCGAGCTGCGGCGAGATGCCGGGTGCACACCACTCGTGGGTTCGGCTGGCGTAGAGTTCACCGTTCGAAAGCGAACGATTCCGAAATAGCGAAATACGGCTTGCCTCGGCGGCTTCTGCCAATCGGACCAATGCCTGATCGATGCTATCCTCCCAGTCATCTGTCCGCAGGAAATTCTGGGCAACGACGCTCACGGTCTCAAGCACTCTCTCGCGGCGGCCCAGCAGCAGTTCGACCTTTCGCCGGTCCGTAATATCGTCAAACATGAAGAGCAGATGTTGCTGGCCATTACTCTCAAACGATGTCAGCAAACACTCCACCCAGATCGCGCGGCCAAAAGAGGTGGTCAGGGACGTAATGAGCCGTCGTTCTTCATTGGTCGCCAAGCGCTTCCTCCGCAAGGCCGGCCAAATCCACTTTCCCGCCAGGAGCGCAACTCGCGGAAGTTCTGTTGCACCAACTGCTCAACGGTAGCCCCAACCGCGCGCGCGGCAGCAGTGTTCGCCATCACGCATTTGCCCGTATCGGAGCGGTAGGCAATCATGCCAAGGAGGGATGATTCCACCATCGTCTGGTTTAGGTCCAGGATCTCAGCCAGGCGTTGTTCGGTCAGCTTCCGCACTGGTGATGTCACGGCAGTGCAGACCACGAACTCGACCTTGCCATCCTCACCCATCTTCGGTGTGCGCGTAATCGAAAGACTGCGCGGCAATCCAGCACCGTCCAGTGACTCGAATTCGTCGTGCTCCGGCCGGCCGGCGGCAAACACCGTGCGATTGGTGTCAATCCAGCGGGTCGCCACATCCGCTGGCAATACGTCGGCAATCCGCTGCTGCTCCAGAAGTTGCTTGGGTTTGCCCATGAACGACGCATGGGCTTGATTGACAGGTCCGTAGGTCTCAGCATCCTTGAGGTACCAGACCTGCGTTTCGATCGTATCGAGCAGCAACGTCTGTTCGCTGGCGAGGCGCAGTTTCGAATCACGCGCAGTCTGCATCCATCGCTGCGCAATATAGAACAACACAAGCAACATCGAGATCAGCAACGTAATCAAGATCGGCATCAACCGTTTTTGCGCCACCAGCGCCAGCCAGGTGGTTGCATCGATGTCAATGCCAAGCACGGCAAGTACATTCCCCTGATCGTCGGTGATCGGCGTAAACGCAGTCACCCAGTTGCCCCAGTGATCCGCTAAGGGACCTTCAACAAATGACTCAGGTTGTGTAAATGAGGACTTCAACTGGGCGGTTGCTTCGCCGTAGACTTCGCCAGGCGGTGAATAGTCCGGCGAATCCGGCGGTTCCGCATCTACCAGGAAAATCAATTGGCCATTCGACTGCCCTACGAGATAGACAAACCGCACTTCGGGGTTGACATCGCGCAGGCGTACAAGTTGCGCTTTGATCGCTTCGTATGTGGGTGTACCGGCATCCTGTGCTGTACCGGTCAGCGGTGCGAGTTGCTCCTCCGTGATGCCTGCCGCGGCAAGTTGAACGTGACGGATTAGTTCGGACGCTTGCTGCTGTGTCGCATTGCCGGTGGCCCAATCCGTCACCACCCACCCCAAAAGCAGACTGCCAAGGAGCGCCAGCAACAACAAGATCTCAAGGGTGACAAGGGATGAAGCACGCCGCATCTCGCGTCTGCGCGACCGGACGGCAAAGCGCCAGAGCGCAAGCACCATCACAAGCGTTGTGACCGTCTGCCCAATCTGAACCAGGATCGTGACCGGCTGGAGCAGATTTGACTCGAAAAGCATCGCTGCACTCAGCACGTCCCATGTTGGATCGACAAACTCGATCACACCGTAGACCGCCATACCGATCGCAAGCACCACAAGCGGGCGCAGGCGCACAACTTCGGTTTGTGCGTACCCCCAGAATACTCGTGCGCTGAATAGAGTGCCGGCAAGACCAAGACAGAGTGCGGCAAATTGCAGCGCTGTGACACCGCCCAGCGCGCTAGTAAGGAGGATTAGCAGAATTGGCACGAAGATCCATCGCCCAGGAGCGCGATAACCAAGGCTTTCTAGCCCTTGGCGACCAAATTCGACCAGAAGTAGATAGGATATCGCACTACCGATCGCAGCAATCAGCCCCCATTGGCCATTGTCACCAAGATTGATTTCCAACAATTCAAGCCATTCGACGACGCCTTGAAGTAACGCCCAACCCGCAAACCACGCCCACGGCAACGCCCGGCGATCTTCGTCGCCAAGCGCTGCGGTCATGGCGGCAAGCAAAATGAGACCTAACCCAGCACAAAAGGCGATGTAATCGAATTCAGAAGCGACCAACGCAAGCATGGCAGAAGCACGTAAATCGAAAAAGTCGAGAACGAACTGACAAGGTATAACTTACTATACAACGGATAAATCGTTAAGGGAATAGGTCTTTCACCGGACTTTTTCTGCCCTAAATCAATGCCAATCTCCACCTGACTGCCGTCAACACCGGAGCTACCTTGCAGGGCTTGCAAAATATATATTCATAATATATATTTCTTGCATGCAGACTGCGAAGCTTTTCCCAAATGGTCAGAGTCAGGCAGTACGGTTGCCCAAGGAGTTCCGTTTTACGGGCGACCGCGTCTATGTGCAGCGTATCGGGAATGCCGTGGTCCTGCTCCCGTTTCAGGCGCCGTGGCGGACGCTCTTTGAGAGCTTGGATGACTTTACCGCCGATTTTGGCGCTGAGGAGCCAGCATGAGCGAACCGGCAATTAAGCTCCTGCTGGATACGAGCTACTGTCTTTATCTGATCCGCAGCCGGCCACACCATGTGGAGCCGGCGTTTGACCGCTTTGCACCGGGAGAGATCGCCGTCTCATCGATTACGGTCGATGCATTGCAGGGGTATGCGCAGGCTTCAACTGCGCCGATGCAAAATTTACGCGCGCTAGAGCAGTTCTTGCTCCCGTTGGTCGTCGTCGACTTCGATGCCGCCGCCGCCCGCTGGTTGGCGCGCGCAGGCGCTCAAGGACAAATCGCCGGCAATGTGCATGCGGCGCTGTTGGCGGCGCACGCCCGCCGGCTTGGCGCCACACTGGTGACGCACCGCCCCGAACTTTACCAGGGGATGCTCGAACTCTCGATCTGCCGCGAGGTAGGTGACGTTCTTGGAACCCTAGAAGATATCGGTATAGCCGCAGGGTCGTTGGCCCCACGTTTTCGGCGCCCAACGACCGGACCACACACCATCGTGCTCACCGGCAGCCACGATCTGTCGATCGATCTGCTGGCGGATGAATTGCACGCTACCCACCCCGGACCTGGTCCTTGCCGCTGCGCACGTCGGCAGCATGACCGGTCTGCTTGCCCTCCGGGAACGGACCGCCCACCTGGCCGGCTCACACCTGCTCGACGGCGCCACCGGTGAGTTCAATGTTGGACACGTTCGACAACTGTTGGCGCCACATGGCGTGCACGTCGTCATCGTTGGCTTTGTTGGACGGATCCAGGGCTTGATCGTAGGGCGCGGCAATCCACGGCAAATCATGACGCTGGCGGATCTGGTACGCGAGGACGTCACCTTCATCAACCGGCAGGAAGGCGCAGGGACGCGTGTGTTGCTTGAGTACCACCTCGCAGAGACTGCGCTCAACCCGGCGCAGATCCGAGGGTATGACAATGAAGCAACCACCCATCTTGCCGTCGCGACGGCAATTGCCCGCGGTGACGTAGACTGCGGGCTCGGGATCCAGGCAGCAGCGCAGACGATGGGACTTGATTTTGTCCCGCTGTTTGATGAACGCTATGACCTGATCATTCCGGTAGAGAATTATGAGTCAGCTTTGCTGGCGCCCTGTTGGCCTTGTTGCGGCGGCAGGATGGTGGACTCCGCCAACGCATCGCTACGCTGGGGGGCTATGACACGACGCCAATGGGAAAAGTGCTGGCGGAAGTCTGAAAGGTGGATGTCATATCAGTGGGCTAATCGACGGCTTTCGCCAGTCCATCGAACTTATTCTCGCCGGTGACGCCGCCCTTCGGGAGATCGTGCTGCTGTCGCTGCAGGTTTCGGGCCTGGCGCTGGTCATCAGCACGATTTTTGGCATTCCGATTGGCGCTGTACTTGGACTCTCGCATTTCCGAGGTCATAAGCTGTCAGTCGCGCTGGTATATACCGGTATGGCGTTTCCGCCGGTGGTGATTGGCCTCTTTGTCTATGTGCTGCTGTCGCGGTCTGGACCGCTAGGCGCATTGAGTTGGCCGTGGATCCCCAAGCTATTTACGCCAGGGGCAATGGTATTGGCGCAGGTTATCATTGCATTTCCCCTGATTGCGGGATTCACAATGGCTGCCGTGCAAGGCGTTGATCCGGCGCTGCGCCTACAGGTGCGGGCGTTAGGCGCTTCCCGCCGGCAGGTCACCTGGGCCGTACTTGAAGAGGCGCGCGTCGGCGTGATTGCGGCGGTCGTCGCCGGGTTTGGGGGCATCATCTCAGAGGTGGGCGCCGTGATGCTTGTCGGTGGCAACATTGCGGGCCGCACCCGTGTGCTGACAACCGCCATCGTGTTGGAAACCAACAAGGGCAATTTTGGGTTCGCACTCGCCCTGGGGGTCATCCTGCTCAGCATTGCGTTCACGACGAACATCGTCATCATGCGCCTTCAAGGCCATACACTCGAAGAATGACCGTGCTCTACACGCTGCGTGACGTGACGAAACGATATGGCGACAAGACGGTTCTGTCGGTTGACGCGCTCGATATCCATACGGGTGAGATCCTCGCCCTGGTCGGACCGAGCGGCGCCGGAAAAAGCACCCTGCTGCGGCTGCTCAATTTCTTGCAACCGGCGACGACTGGGGTGATGCACTTTGAGAAGTCGCAGATCGACCCGGGGCAGGAGGCACCGGTTGAGGTGCGGCGCCGGGTGACGACAGTCTTCCAGCGGCCTGTGCTGCTCAAGCGCTCGGTTGAGTCGAACGTGGCCTATGGTTTGCGGTTGCGAGGGCGGCGCGAGAGCGAGGCCTTGGTCCAAACGACGCTGGCAGCCGTGGGTCTCAGCGACCTGGCAAAACAGCACGCACGCACGCTGTCAGGTGGCGAGGCGCAGCGGGTGGCGCTTGCACGGGCGATGGTGTTGGAACCGGATGCGTTGCTGCTCGACGAGCCGACGGCCAATCTCGACCCGTACAACGTCGGTCTGATCGAGCAGATTGTAGCGAAGCTAAACCGGGAGCGCGGGCGACGATCATATTGGTGACACACAATATTCATCAAGCCCGCCGCCTGGCGCATCGCGTTGCCTTTATGTTGGACGGCAAGATTATCGAGATTGCCGACAACCACACGTTCTTTGCGGCTCCGTCAGACCCGCGCACCGCTGCTTTTGTGCGCGGCGAGATGGTTTATTGACAATGTCAACGTACCTGGAAAGGAAAGAATCCATGCCTCGTAAGCGACTGATCACTGCACTCAGTGCCCTTGCCCTGAGCGCCCTGCTCTTGGGCGCCTGCCGTCCCATTCAAGCACCAGCCGCATCAGAACCTGTGGCGGCGGCTCCCGCCGGTGGGGATGCCACTACGCTGCTCCTGGCGACGACAACCAGCACCCAGGATTCAGGATTGCTAGATGTGATTCTGCCGGACTTCGAGCAACAGACCGGCGCCCAGGTCGACGTCGTGGCGGTCGGCACCGGCCAATCGCTGCAACTCGGTGCAGACTGCAACGCCGACGTCGTGCTCGTTCACGCCCGCGCCCGCGAAGACGAATTCATGACAGCCGGCAACGGTTCCCGCCGTGAAGATGTGATGTACAACGACTTCGTCATCCTTGGCCCACCCTCCGATCCTGCCGGCATCAAGGGCACAACGGATGCGGCCGCCGCACTCACCACGCTCGCAGACGGTGGCGCGACCTTCATTTCCCGCGGCGACGATTCGGGCACCCATACGAAGGAACTGTCGATCTGGAAGAAGGCCGGGATTGAACCCGCCGGCGACTGGTACGTTTCCGCCGGTCAGGGCATGGGCGCCGTGCTGACGATGGCCAATGAGCAGCAGGCTTACACGCTCAGCGATCGCGCCACCTACCTGGCGCGCACCTTAGAAGGCACCGAACTTGAGATCATGGTCGAAGGCGACAAGTCGCTCTTCAACCCGTACGGGGTCATCGTCGTGAATCCCAAGAGATGTCCAGACACCAACGTCGAACTGGCCAACGCCTTCGCCGACTGGATCACCTCGGTCCCAACGCAGGAAATGATCGCTGAATTCGGTCAGGCGGAGTTTGGACAGTCGCTCTTCACCCCTGATTCCGCGGCGTGGCAGAACAAGTAGACCCTGTAGTCCCGCTGGAACCTGTGGACCCTGCAAAGAAAGAGGAGAAATCGGATGGCAATTAGCGCACGAAATCAACTGGTTGGGACTGTAAAGTCGATCAAGATGGGCGCCGTGATGGCCGAGGTCGTCGTGCAGTTGGACGGTGGGGCAGAGATTGTCTCCGCCATTACCGCCACTTCCGTGGAAAACCTGGGGTTGAAGGAAGGCTCGCGAGTGGCAGCCGTCATCAAGGCCACCGAAGTCATGCTCGCCACTGCCTAAAGCAGGGTGCAGACCACCGGCATCGCGCGGCAATGTTCGCAGCGCGGCGCCGGTTGCTGGCGCCGATTGGCGCCGGCCAAATTCAATTAGATAACTTCCCGTTGTTGCTCTACTTACGTGCAGACCGGTCGCTAGAGGAAGCGACCGGTCTGTCTTTCTGGTGACTATCGTCTCATAGACTACAGCAGTTTGCGCGCCGCAGCGGCAACGGCTTCGGACGTCAGACCGAACTCCTTGTAAATGCGCTGGAACGGTGCGCTGGCGCCAAAGCGATCGATGCCGAGGCTTGCACTCTTGGCCGGATCATTGCCGACCCATTGCGCCCAACCAAAGGTGGTGCCGGCTTCGATCGAGACCTTTGGCGTGCCCAGCGGCAGCACCGCCTGGCGATAGCTCTCCTCCTGTGCGGCGAAGAGCTCCCAGCACGGCAGGCTCACCACACGGACGCCCACGCCCTCACTGACCAACTGCTTCGCCGCCGTGTAGGCAATGTCCAGTTCGCTGCCCGTGGCCACCAGCACTACCTGGAGTCCCTTCGGCGCATTCTCATAGAAGACATAGCCGCCCTGGCGCACCCCGGCCGCCGCCCCAAGCCCTTCGGCCTCCCGGTCATAGGTGGGCAGGTTCTGGCGGGTAAGCGCCAGCACGGTCGGACCGGTCGTGTTGAGTAGCGCAGCACGCCATGCCTCACTCGTCTCGTTCGCATCACCGGGCCGCATCACGGTCATATTGGGCATCGCCCGGAGCGAAGCGATTTGCTCAATCGGCTGATGGGTTGGCCCATCCTCGCCCAGGCCAATGCTGTCGTGCGTGAGCATGTAGATGACCCGCAACTTGCTCAGCGCCGCAAGGCGCATGGCGCCGCGCATGTAGTCGCTAAAGATCAGGAACGTGCCGCCGTAGGGGATCACCCCACCGTGCAACGCCATTCCATTCAGGATGCCGCCCATGCCATGCTCGCGCACACCAAAGTGAATGTTCGGACCCCCAAAATTGTCTGCAGAGATCCAGGGTTGCTTCTCGATGGTGGTCTTGTTGCTGCCAGCCAGATCGGCGCTGCCGCCAATGATGTTCGGGATGGCTGCTGCCAGCGCATTGAGCACCTTGCCACCGGTGTTGCGCGTTGCATCTCCCTTGGGTGAAGGCGGGAAGATCGGCAGGGCCGATTCCCAACCATCGGGCAGTTCACCGGCCATGGCGCGACGATACTCCGCGGCTTCGGCAGGATAGGCGGCTGCGTACTGCGCAAACATCGCCTCATAGGCAGCTTCAAGTGCGGCGCCGCGCGGCGCCGTCTGGGCGAAATAGGCGCGGATATCATCCGGCACATGGAAGCGTGGCTCAACCGGCCAGCCAAGATTCTCCTTGGTCAGCTTCAGTTCTTCGTCACCCAGCGCCTCGCCATGCACCTTGGAGGTGCCGGCGCGATTGGGGCTGCCGTAACCGATAACGCTCTTCACGCCAATAATGCTCGGGCGTGGGTCCGCCTTTGCCGCGTTCACCGCCGCAAGGATCGCCTTGCTGTCGAGCGCATCAATGTTGCGCTGTACATGCCAGCCGTAGGCTTCAAAACGCTTGCCCCAATCCTCGGTGTACGACACGTCGGTCTTGCCATCGATCGTGATCGAGTTGTCGTCGTACAGATAGATGATGCGGCCAAGTTGGAGATGCCCGGCCAGGCTCGCCGCCTCGCTTGCCACACCTTCCATCAGATCGCCGTCCGACACAATGGCATAGGTGTAGTGATCGACCACATCAAAACCGGGCCGATTAAAGCGTTGCGCCAACCAGCGCTCCGCCAACGCCATCCCAACCCCGTTTGAGAACCCAGCGCCAAGTGGGCCGGTCGTCGTTTCGACACCAGGGGTGTGTTTCGCTTCCGGGTGGCCCGGCGTCTTGCTCCCCCATTGGCGGAATTGCTTCAATTCCTCAAGCGGGAGGTCGTATCCGGTCAAATGCAGCATCGTATAAAGCAGCATCGACCCGTGCCCGGCACTCAGGATAAAGCGATCACGGTCGGACCACTCCGGGTTTGCCGGATTGTAGCGCATGGTCTGCGTCCACAACGCCAGGGCGGCGACGGCCATCCCCATCGGCATGCCAGGGTGACCTGAATTCGCCGCCTGAACACCGTCCGCGGCGAGCATACGGATCGTGTTGGCAGCCTTCTTTTCGAATTCGAGCGCCAAAGACGCGTCGAGTGGCGGAATCGCGGCAGATGCTTGCGTCATAAAGGTTTCCTTTCAAGTCAATCGTTTCACCGGCGCTAACCGGCGCACCACCAAATTTAATCAATCATTTTTGGGGGTTGCCCTTCATTTTCATCTAACGCGTTAGGGTTGTCAACTGAACCCCGGAGATGAAATTCTGCGCAAGTGCTTGACAAAATCCCATACCAATGTTATATTTCCGAACATGATTCGGATTTTGGGTGGGTTCTGAACATGATGGAATCGAAGCGCACCAAACGACACTTGAAGACCCGGCAGTCGATCCTGGATGCCGCGCGCGCCATCATCGCCGAAGATGGCCCAGACGCGCTTTCCATGCGGAGCCTTGCCGACCGCATCGACTACAGCGCCCCTGGCCTTTATGAATACTTTGGCAGCAAAGAAGAAATTATCGCGGCCGTCTGCGACCAGGGCCAGCGGTACCTCTATGAATCGATGAGTGCGGTGGATGCGGCACTCCCACCGGATGAGTACCTCTATGCGATCGGCATCGCCTACATTCAATTCGCATTGGCGCATCCAGACTATTTTCTATTGATGTTCACCGTGGCGCCCCCACCAAATTCAAACCCGCAGTCCGAAGAGACTGTGAAAGATGCACTTGCCGCAGACGATTCCGCCTACCGCATTCTAGTGCAGGCAATCGAGCGCGGACTCGAGGAAGGCGTCTTGCAGACTCGCCCAGGGTTCGGCCTCGACGAGATGGCCTATGCCGCGTGGACACTGGTGCATGGGATTGCCATGCTGCGCATCACGGCCCTGCGGCACTATCCAACGGACCTTGTTGAGATGGACAATCAAGTCCTGTTCAATTTTATGCGCGGATTGCAGGCTGCATAGCTTGCAATCCACGCAGCGTCTCTTTTTTACCATTAATAGCCGAACAACGTTCGGATTCCACACGCCATAAGCGTAAACCATTGGCGCTACCCGCGGCATCCTGGGATTCAGTCGTGTTGATAAAGGAGTGTGTATGAACGCAGCGATTCTGAACGGCGCCCTGTCTGGAGACGACTATATAGATCGGGTCGCCATGACACTGGAACACTTTTTGCACACCGCAGGCTGGACAGCCACAAACTGGACACTGCGGGATGAGAAGATCGCCTATTGCCTCGGCTGCTTTGAGTGTTGGACCAAGACGCCAGGGATCTGCCGCATCGATGACACCGGCTGCGACGTTCCTGCCAGCATCATTCGCAGTGACCTGACAATCTATCTGACCCCGGTCACCTTTGGCGGTTACTCATCGACGCTGAAGAAGGCCGTGGACCGGGTTATTTGTCTCATCTCACCCTTCTTCGCCCGCATCGACGGTGAGGTGCACCATGCGGCGCGCTATGATCGCTATCCCGCGCTTTTAGGGATTGGCGTTTTGGCAACGCCACATCCGGCGCAGGAGCAGGTCTTCACGAAACTCGTGCAGCGCAATGCAATCAACATGCATTCGCCTGCGCACGATAGCCAATTCATCTATCGCGGCACAGCGTACGCTGTGAATGCTGCGGCCGCTACACTTCAGACCATTTTGGCCTCCACACAAAGGGAGCTCGCATGAAGACGCCAAAAAATGCATTGTTGTTGATTGGCAGTGCAAAGCCTGCCGGTGAAAGCTCTTCAGAAGCACTTGGCGCGTATGTGCTCGAACGGCTGTCCGCCCAGGGTATCACCACAGAAGTCCACCATGTCGCCCGGAGCTTGCGCACCGAGGCGCGGTTCCAAGAGTTCCTTGCCGCGTTGGATCGCACCGATCTCTTCATCCTGGCCTTTCCACTCTACGTGGATAGCCTACCCTACCTTGTTGTTGATGCGCTTGAGCGGATCGCCGCCCACCGGCGCGCCCAAATCGCGCCCGCACAGACTGCGTTCCTTGCCATTTCGAATTGTGGCTTTCCTGAGTCGCAGCATAATGCAACGGCTCTGGCAATCTGCGAGCAGTTTGCCCTGGAGACAGGCTTTGCGTGGGCGGGAGGTCTCGCCATCGGTGCGGGCGGCGCCATTGGGGGACGTCCCCTGACCGCAGCCGGGGCATGCTACGGCAAGCGTTCGCGGCGCTCGACGAAGTGGCTGCGGCACTTGCGCAAGGCAACCCAGCCCCGCCCGCAGCGGTGGCCCAATTGGGACGACGCTTCATTCCCACTTTGGCCTATGTCCTGCTGGGAGATATTGGATGGCTGGCAGATGCACGCCGGCGTCACACCTTGACGCGGTTGCGGGCGCGACCGCTTAAGCAACCGCAAACAACAAAAAGCCAAACGGCATAGTCGAACGCGCAAACAAGAGCGAGCGCTGCCGCTCGCTCTCCTCCCTGGCTGTTCAGCTTCAGGGGCGTAGACTACTGCCGATTACCTGCCTAATGCGCCGGCGGCAACCAGTAAAAAACCAACCACACCGACGATGCCAACGATCAACATCACGTAAAAAAGATTGGAATTGCTATCCTGCTCTTTCATACCAGGCCCTTCGGATAAGGGCCGTCCTGTGCTTCAAAACGATAGAGTGAGCAGCAGCGGAAGTCCACGACGGCGAAATATGCCTACCTAACGATACAGACGCCGCCGGCGCGCAAAAGTAACGGCACATTCTGAAGGAATCTCCGCACCTTGGGCGCAACTGGAAGATTGCGCTATACTTGGACAAACATCCGATCTAACGTCCTACGCAATCCTTGGCCAGTAGCGGGTGAGATTCCATGCCCCAAGACACAATCTTCAGCAAGATTATCCGGCGCGAGGCGCCGGCCGACATTGTCTACCAGGACGAATTGGTCACGGCGTTCCGTGATATCCATCCCCAGGCGCCCACGCACATCTTGATTGTGCCAAACAAGCCGATTCCAACCGTCAATGAGGTTGAACCGGAGGATGAGCTCATGTTGGGGCGCCTCTTCACCGTTGCGCAACGCATCGCACGCGCCGAAGGCATTGCCGACAGCGGCTATCGCCTGCTCGTCAATTGCAATCGCGATGGCGGGCAAGAGGTCTATCATCTCCATATGCACATCGTGGGTGGGCGTCCACTCGGACCGATGTTACAACGAGGATAGGAAAACATGCGCGCAGTTGGAAGCAGCTATCCACGCATCGACGCAGTCGACAAAGTCGCCGGGCGCGCCCCTTATCCCGGCGATATCGATCTACTCAATCAGGCGTGGGCCAAGATCGTCTTTGCCGGCATCCCGCACGGGCGCATCACCGCCGTCGACATTACTGCGGCAGTTGCGGCGCCCGGCGTCATCACCGTGCTCGTCGCGGCGGATGTGCCGAAGAACGAATATGGGCTGATTGTGCCCGATCAACCGGTGCTGTGCGGTGTGGGCAGCACACCTTCAGCCGAAATCGTCCGCTGGGAAGCGGACCACGTGGCCGTCGTGGTTGCCGAGAGTGCGGCCGAGGCGGCAGCCGCTGCGGCCCTCGTGCGGATTCACGCCGATCCCCTGCCTGTCATCACCGATCCAGTCAAAGCCATGGCGCCCGACGCGCCGATTCTCCACCCACACCCGTTTCGGTATCCATACGGGGAACGCGATCTGAACTCCAACGTCCTGTTGGAATACAAGCTAAACGACGGCGATGTGACGGCAGGCTTTGCCCGCGCCGACGTGACTATCGAAGCCACCTATCGCACGCACGCCCAGGAACATGCCTACCTGCAGCCCGAGGCGGGTTTGGCCTGGGTGCGACCCGATGGCCGCCTTGAGGTCATCTGCGGCGGCCAGTGGATGCACGAAGAGCGCGAACAGGTCGCACACGCCCTCGGCCTACCGGCTGAGCAAATCATCATCCGCTATCCCGCCATCGGCGGCGCCTTTGGCGGGCGCGAAGATATCTCCATCCAGATCGCCCTGGCGTTGGCGGCGTGGAAGACCGGGCGCCCCGTCAAAACCATCTGGAGCCGCGAAGAAAGCATCGTCGGTCACCACAAACGTCATCCGTTTGTGATTCATGCCCGGTGGGGCGCGACAAAGGATGGCAAGATCATCGCCGCACAGATGGATGCCACCAGCGATTGCGGCGGATACGCATACACGAGCACCAAGGTGCTTGGCAACGCCCTGATGTCGTTGCTCGGCCCGTACAACATTCCTAACTTCGACGTGACGGCGCGCACCGTATACACCAACAACACGCCGGGCGGCGCCTTCCGTGGTTTTGGCGGTCCCCAGGGTCATTTCGCGGCGGAAATGCAGGTCAACAAGTTGGCCGAGGCGCTACACCTTGACCCTGTCGAGTTCCGCATGCGCAATCTCTGGCGCGAGGGTGACCTTCTGCCCACACGTGCGCCCATCCCGGAAGGGGTGACGGTCGTCGAGACGCTCGACGCCGCGGCTCAGCGCGCCGGGTGGCCCGGCTATCCTGGCGAACAGCTGCGGCTTGCCGGCGCCGGCCAACGCACCGCGCTGACCTCCCTTGAGGCATCGAGCACACGCACGGCACGCGGCCGTGGTGCGGCCGTCTGCTTCAAGAATGTCGGCTTCAGCCTTGGCTTTCCCGAACATTGCGACGCCTGGGTCGAAATCGAGGGCGCCTCCGAAATCGAGCATGTGCGCGTCGGCTGTGTGGGCGCGGATGTTGGGCAGGGCGCGCATACGCTCTTCCAACTGGTTGCGGCGGACGCTTTGGATGTCGATCCGGCACGCGTTGAAGTGGTGGCGGACAACAGTGACGTCGCCGGCTCAAGCGGCAGCACCTCCGCCAGCAGAATGAGTTTCATGGCCGGGAATGCCATCAAGGGCGCCGCCGAGCGCGCGCTCCAGGCCTGGCAAAACGAGGAACGACCTGCCCGCGCCGAGTACCTTTTTCATGCGCGCCCCACAACCCCTTACAACCGGCAGAACGGTTCCGGCGACCCCAATGTCACCTACGGCTACTGCGCCCAGATTGCAGAAGTAGAGGTTGACGTGGATACAGGCTACGTCACCGTCCTGAATCTGGTCAGCGCCAACGACGTCGGCAAAGCGATCAACCCGGTGCAGGTCGAAGGGCAGATCGAGGGCGCGGTGGCGCAGTCCGTGGGGTGGGCGATGCTCGAAAACTACGTCCAGCGCGACGGACATGCGCTTACAAAGCAACTCAGCACCTACTTGATCCCCGGCGTGTTGGATGTCGCGCACGTCGAGCCGGTCATTCTGGAATTGCCGGACCCCCAGGGTCCCTTTGGCTTGCGGGGTATGGCGGAGATGCCGTTTATCCCGACCGCGCCGGCCATCGCCGCCGCAATTCACGACGCCATCGGCGTCTGGCTCGATGAACTGCCTTATACACCCGAGCGCGTGTGGATGGCGCTCCAACGCGGGAATGCCGGCAAAGAGAAGCGCTACTGAGCGGTTAGGTTCACGACTAATACATCACGAGTCACCGGTCATCCGTGACGCATGACTCGTGACGATATGCGCAACCAATCAAGAAACCCTTATGAATGGGAGCACTGTGTGACAACAGACAAATTCCGGTGGGGCATCCTCGGTACGGGTGCGATTGCACGCAAGTTCGCCACCGGCATCGCCGCACTGGAGGACCACAGCGTCGTCGCCGCCGGCTCGCGCACCCGAGCGGCCGCCGACCGCTTTGGTGACGAATTTGACGTTCCGCACCGGCACGCCAGTTATGAGGCGCTCGTCAACGATCCCGACGTCGATGCAATCTACGTGGCCACGCCCCATTCACTCCATCGCGACAACACCCTGCTGGCATTGCACCACGGCAAACCGGTCCTGTGCGAAAAACCATTTGCGATCAACGCGATTCAGGCCGCGGAGATGGTTTGGGAAGCGCGCCGGCAGAACCTCTTTCTGATGGAGGCGATGTGGACGCGTTGCCTGCCGATCGTGGCGGAACTGCGCCGCCTTGTGGCGGACGGCGCCATCGGCGAACTGCGGATGGTGCAGGCTGATTTTGGCTTTCGCACCGGCTTTGATCCGGCCGGCCGTCTGTTTGATCCGGCGCTCGGTGGCGGCGCGCTCCTGGACGTAGGCATCTACCCGGTCTCCCTGGCGCACATGTTGCTTGGGCGCCCCACCCGCATCATGGCCCTGGCGGAACTGAGTCCAAACGGCATCGACACCCAAACGGGCATCCTGCTCGGCTATCCCAGTGGCCCGCTTGCCGTCCTCTCCACTGCCGTCGCCACCGACACACCCTGGGAGGCAACCATTCTGGGCACCACAGGTTGGATCCGGCTACACTCGCCCTGGTGGGTCTCGGACACGCTGACGCTACACCGCGCAGGCGCTGAACCCGAGCAGATTCAACGCCCGTATATTGGCAACGGCTATAGCCATGAAGCCCTTGAGGTGGCGCGCTGCGTAAGAGCCGGCATCCTGGAAAGCCCAATCATGCCGTTGGACGAGACCATCGCCATCATGCAGACGCTGGACGCCATCCGCACCAATCTCGGCATTCACTATCCCATGGAGTAACGATCTCGGCGCCCTCTTCTCCCCCCCAGTTACCCACCTGGTCGCGCCGCTGCGTTGCCAGTTGGATGCTAAAGTCTTTATTGCTTGCGCTGGCCGTTACAGTGGCAGCGTGTCGCCCCACCCCCGGAAAGCCACCACTGCCAGGCTCAACCGCGCAAGCACTACCTGCCGCCACAGTCACCGTGCTGCCACCACGCGTGACGACACCGGCGCCAACGCGGCCACCCATCGTGCCACCCCGCCCGGCAACCGCAACACCTTTCCCGGCCCAACAAGTGCCACCTGGCCGTTTTGGCGCGCCGACGCTGGCCGATTTGTGGGCGGGCCACGCTGAATTTGTCGTGGATGCCCCGGACACCGGGCTGCCGATGGGCGAGTCCGACACCGTGATCATGAACAATGGCGAGGTATGGTCCTACCTCCATGCGAGCCAGCGGTCGGCCGGCGCCGTCGACCGCTGCGGCGATCCCGTGCCGTTTCCCGGCTGCACCGTGATCTATCGCAGCTACGATGGCGGCGTTAGTTTTGGCAGCGAACGACCACCCCTCTGTCAATTCGGGTGCCTGACCTGCCCTTGCGACAACGCGGTCGATCACATCGAGCAACAACAATACCCGCGTGTCTTCTTTGATGGGGAGCAAGTCCACCTGGTCTACGAATGGCAGGGGCGCGTCATGCTGCGCACCTCACCCAACGGCGTGCACTGGTCGCCACCGGAGTATGTGGGTGACACGCTCATCTGGAATCTCTGGTACCGCGATTGCCCTGCTGCGGAGCGAATTGGCGAACACCCAAACACCCCAATGACCTACGAGTGTCTTGCCGGCGGTCCACCTGGCATTTATGTGGATGATGGCACAGTCTATGTCTTCGTTGCCCTGGGACAGAACCCCGGCGCGATGGGGTGCTTCCAGGCGCCGGTTGGCGCGCCGGGTTCAGAATTCCGCCGTTGTGCCGCAAATCCGCTCTTTGTGGGCGCACCTTTCTATGGACCCACAGATCTCACCGGCCCGGCGACGAATCCCTATTTCGACTTTCGCACCATCAGCTCCGCCGATGTGATCAAGATCGACGCCGGTGATGACGCCCGGTACTATATGCTGTACGAAGGCGTGCGTGGCCCAGGTCCCGGTGATCCTGGCGATACGCAGTTTGGGCTGGGGATGGCACGTAGCCTGACGAGCCAAATCGACGGTCCCTGGGAGAAGTACCCACACAATCCCCTGCTCGCGAACTTGCCCGGCAACATTGGGCTTGGCCACGCCGACATTGTCGTTGCTGGGGGATGGACGCACGTCTACACTTCGCTGGATGGCGTGACGCGCAGCCGCCTCACACTCGTCTGGAAGGGCTGAAATTTGATACAATTGTCATTCTTGTGAGGAACACGTTGTTGAGTACACTGGGCGACCTGTTTTGGAATGGTCATGAGCACCGTCTTCGCGCGGCCATCCGCATGTGCGTTTTTTTCGGCCTCTGGGGTTTTGGGCCCGCGCTTGCGCATCGGGTGATTGGCGGTTCCGTCCGCGCGGCCTTTGAAGCGCAACTTCCCTGGCTCTCCAGTCTGCTGTTGGAAGCGCTGCGCCTGGCCAGCGTTTTGGCGGCCGCCTGGTTTGCAGCGCGCTTCGTTGATCGGCGGCCATTCTCGCACTACGGTTTCCGCATCCATCGCACATGGTGGCTGGACCTGGGCTTTGGTGTTCTGTTGGGCGCGCTGCTCATGGGCACCATCTTTGCCATCAGCCTTGCGGCCGGTTGGGTGCAAGTCGTGGATGTGCTGGTTGCACCGGCGGGCACGCCCTTTGGGGGGATGTTCGTTTCGGCGATCTTTCTGTACGTGGTTGTGGCAATTGCGGAAGAACTGCTTGCGCGTGGCAATCAACTGCTCAACATGACCGAGGGTTTCCGCCCGCTGGGACGGTGGCAAGCGGTCATGTTGGCGTGGCTGATTTCATCGGTGATTTTTGGTGCGCTGCACATCCTCAATCCGAATGCCACCGGGCGCAGCATCGCATACCTGGCCTGGTACGGGGTGTTGCTTGGGGCTGGTTTCGTCTTTACCGGTGAACTGGCGCTACCCATCGGCTTACATTTTTCCTGGAATTTCGTACAGGGCAGTATCTTTGGCTTTGCCGTCAGTGGCCGGTCGTTGCTCGGCGTGAGCGTCTTGTCCACCGTAGAGACCGGACCGGAGTTTTGGACCGGTGGCGCCTTTGGACCTGAAGGTGGTCTCCTGGGTGTACTGGCGGCCGCTGCGGGTATTTTGCTGATCATCGGGTGGGTCCGTTGGCGAACGGGCTCGCTCGCACTTTCCAATCTATACGCCAACACGTTTGTGGCGCAGGTGACTTGCACACAGGCGTCCGCATCAACTCCGGAAGAGAATACAAAACAGGAATGACAAAGAAACTTTGGGGCGGTCGCTTCACCGGCAACACCGATCCGTTAATGGAACAATTCAATGCTTCCATCCACTTTGACAAGCGCCTCTGGGAAGTGGACCTCCGTGGCAGCAAGGCCTATGCCGCTGCGCTGGCGCGCGCCGGCATCATTTCGCAGGACGAAGCCGCGCAACTCATTGCGGGGCTTGATTTGGTGGCAGCGGAATGGTTGGCGAATGCTTTTGTCTTGCGCGAAGGCGACGAAGACATCCATAGCGCCAACGAGCGCAGGCTCACGGAATTGATCGGTCCGGTCGCCGGCAAACTACACACCGGCAGAAGCCGCAACGATCAAATCGCGACCGACACGCGTTTATGGTTGCGTGGGGCAATTGAGCAACTACGTAGACATCTGCATCAACTGATCGCCACCACAGTCGATCGCGCCGCAAGTGAGATCGACTACGTGATGCCCGGCTTTACCCACCTGCAACCGGCCCAACCGGTCCGGTGGAGCCATTGGCTCCTCAGCCATGTTTGGGCATGGCAGCGCGACGCCTGCCGGCTTGACGATCTGACCGCCCGCGTCAATGTGATGCCGTTGGGCAGCGGCGCGCTGGCCGGGAACCCCTTTGCCATCGACCGCACCGCGCTGGCCGCCGAGCTTGGCTTTGCAGAGATCTCCCCCAACAGCATGGATGCGGTCAGCGATCGCGATTTCATCGCAGAATTTCTCTTCTGGGCGACGCTGACCATGACCCACCTGAGCCGCCTCGCCGAAGATCTGATCATCTATAGCAGCCGCGAATTCGGCTTTGTGACTCTCTCGGACGCCTACAGCACCGGGAGCAGCCTGATGCCGCAGAAGAAGAACCCGGATGCCCTTGAATTATTGCGTGGCAAGTCGGGGCGCGTCATGGGGCAGATGACCGGGCTGATGGTGGTGCTCAAAGGGCTGCCTGCCACCTACAACAAGGATCTGCAGGAAGATAAGGAGCCGCTCTTTGACGCCGTCAACACGCTGGACGGCTCGATCCAGATTGCGTGTGGCGTCATCTCGACGATGACGGTGAACCCACTGGCGTTGCGCGCCGCCCTGAGCCCGGAGATGCTGGCAACAGACCTGGCGGAATATCTGGTGCGGCGCGGTGCGCCGTTCCGAGAGGCACACCATGTCGCCGGTGCAGCGGTAAAGATGGCAGAGAACCAGGGAATCCGCTGACGCAGTTGACGGCAGAGGACCTACAGAAGTTGCATCGCGCTTTCGGTGATGATGTCACCGATATTTGGAGCTTCGACCGCAGCGTGGAACAACGTGACGTTGCCGGCGGGACCAGTCGCCGGGCGGTGCTGGCCCAAATCGCGCAGTTGCGGAGCTGGCTTGCCAGCGTTTGAAGACGCAGGGGATATCCAATTTTCATCGTCATAGCCTTCGTGAGGGCATCGACGAACAGTGTACGAATTCGGAGAACCGCCAATGGACACTTCCTACGCCGTCGCGGGCTTCACCGCTGCCGGTGTCGCCGCCGGGATCAAAAAGAATGGCGCGCCAGACCTGGCGCTGATCGTCACCACCGCACCGGCGCGCGCTGCCGGTGTTTTTACCCAAAACGCCTTCCCTGCGGCGCCGGTGCTCTATGATCGCCAGGTGCTCAACTTCAATCCCGAGGCAGTGCATGCCATCCTCATCAATGCCGGCTGCGCCAACGCCTGCACCGGCGCCCAGGGCGATGCCAACGCGCGTTTGACGGCAGAAGCAGTAGCGGCAGCGCTGGATGCGCCGGACTATTCGGTGCTTGTCATGAGTACAGGCGTCATTGGCGTGCAACTGCCCATCGACAAGGTGAAGGGAGGCGTCCCGGTTGCAGTTAATCAGCTTTCTCCAACGGGATGGCCCGAGGCGGCTACGGCCATCATGACGACAGACACCCGGCCAAAACTTGTCACCCGGTGCGTCGACTTGAACGGCAAGACCGTGACTGCCACGGGCATCGCCAAGGGCGCCGGCATGATCCACCCCAATATGGCAACTATGCTGGCGGCTGTCGCAACCGATGTGAATATCAGCCAACAACTGTTGCAGCAGGCGCTGCATGCGGCCGTTGAGCGCAGTTTCAATCGCATCTCAATCGATGGCGACACGAGTACAAACGACACGGTCCTCGTGCTTGCCAACGGATTAGCTGGCAATCAGGAAATTCTGGACGGCGACAGCCAGGAATATCGCCGTTTCGAGGCCATGCTAACTTCGTTGTGCATCGAACTGGCACAGGCCGTCGTCCGTGATGGCGAGGGTGCGACGCGGTTCGTGACAATTGCGGTGAACGGCGCGCAGAGTGACGCCGATGCCCATACCGCGGCCAACACCGTGGCGACAAGCCCGTTGGTCAAGACCGCCTTCTTTGGCGGCGACGCCAACTGGGGACGCATCCTGGCCGCAGTCGGGCGCGCAGGCATTGCGGTTGATCCGCACCGCGCAGATCTCTTCATTGACGGGGGGGCTGATGGCGGTGCCAGGCTCGGAGAGATCCAACTCGTCGCCGGTGGCACCCCGCTGCCTTACAGCGAAGCACAAGCCACCGCGATCTTTGCCCAGCCAGACATCGATGTGCGCGTCGAGCTGGGGCTGGGCGATGGCCATGCGATCGTCTGGACCTCCGACCTGAGCTACGACTACGTCCGGATCAACGGCGATTACCGTACATAGGGACACCAACGATGAATCGAAAGTCAGTTGCGCGCATCCTGGACGAATTCCGTCGTATCCTCTTGTTTACGCTTGGCGGCATCATTTCGGCAGCAGGCTTCAGCCTGTTTCAGGTTCCCTACAACATCGCCGCGGGCGGCGTCAGCGGTATTGCCATTCTGATCAATCACTTTGCACCCGCCTGGCCGGTCTCAACGCTCTACCTACTGATGAATATCCCGCTCTTCGTCGTTGGGTACATCTTTCTGGGCCGCTGGCGCTTTCTCTTTAGTACGGCGTGGGTCGTATTGCTCTTCACCTTTGTCTCCGGTTGGCTCAACACGAACCTCCCAACGCTGCTGGCACAATACCCCATCACGGACAACATGCTGCTCAGCGCCATTTACGCCGGACTAGTGGGTGGCATTGGCGGTGGGCTTGTCTACTGGGGCGGCGCCACTTTGGGCGGGACCGCGATCGTGGGCCGTGTGATTCAACTGAAGACCGGGTTCTCCCTGAGCCAGATTTATCTCTTTGTCGACGGCGCCATCGTGGTCGCTGCAGGGCTGGTCTTTGGCTGGGAGACCGCACTCTATGCGCTGCTGACCCTGCTCTTAAGCGGGATTGCGACCGACTACGTGCTCGAAGGTCCAAGCCGGACGCGCACCGCCACCATCATCACGACACAGCCGGAGCCGATCATCAAGTCCCTGATGCAGGAGTTGGATCGCGGGTGAGCTACTGGCCCGTGGTTGGCGGTTATACCGGCGAAACGCGCACGGTGATTGTGTGTACTGTCTATCGCCCACAGTTGGCCGATCTCAAACGCATCGTGGCCCACCTTGACCCAAACGCCTTCGTCACGATTGGCGTCACACAGGAGGCGCTCGGGCGCGGCTTTGGCGAACTGGCGAAAACAAAGTGACTTGGCGTGTGCATCGGCTGACCGTATAATAACCGGGCCATGCAAGATTTCAACGGAACGATGACGCCGGCAATTACCCTGCTGGCGCGACGCAAACTGGTGACCCCTACCCTGCTCTACCTGGCCGGTCATAGACCGCTGGCCTTTGCCGCAGGGCAACTGCTCGCAGTTGCGGCGCCTGTCGCCGCCATTCTTGGCCAGTCGGCCGTCGGCAATTGGGCCGCATTGCTGAGCGATCCTGACGGTCCCGCCCAACTTGAACTGGCGCTTTCCGGACGCGAAACGGAGCCAGCTCATCATGATTAACCAGCTCGGGGTGCAGCCGATCGCGCGTGCGTGGCAGGTGGAACTGGATACGGGGTTGGAGACCGGCGAGGCCCCATTCTTCGGTCTTGGCCCGCAGCAATCGATCTTGCCAGGGCATGGCCGGTCTCATGGCGCTGGCCCTGGTCGAAGCGGAGCGAGACGACACATTGGCTCCTGTGGTCGTTGCCGGCGGCGTCAGCCCACTCTGGTTGGCGGCGCTCCTGCACGACCGTCCGCCCATGCGCCACTCGGTTCACCAGGCGTGATCGCCGCCTATACTGCACCCGATCCGGCCACCCATTGCGCCACATTGACCACCTACGACACGCGCCGTTCGGTCTTTCGACGCCGTCCCGCCGGCCTGCCGCCGGCATTCCAACCGGTGGTCGTGTCAACGACTCAGGCGGCAAACACACCTTTAGAAATGCTCCCGCTGGCCGAGGCGCAAACGAGCATGGCGTTCGGACGTGACGGCTGGGTTGCCTTGACAACTGTCGCCGCAGCGGTTGTCCTATTTGCGCTTGCATTCATCGCCTAATCTCATGCCTTCTACCCGCCTTTCTGTCACCGGCTTTTTCATCAGCCTGCTTGCAATCGCCTGTTTTGCACTCCTACTGCTGGCGCAGACGAACGCTGGTGCAAAACTGCAGCCGGCCACTGGCGTTATCTATCAATGGCTGATGTGGCTCGGCGGAATTGCCCTGTTGTTGGGCATCGCAAATGTGGCCTGGCTGCATCTGCGCCGAATCCAATCCGGGCGCCGCGACTGGGAGTTGAGCCTTGTGCTCATTGCGGTACTGGCGGCGGTGGTCGTTGCCGGGCTAATCAACCCCCTCGGCGCGCAGGGACCACTCGTCGAATGGATTTTCGATTATGTTCTGGCGCCAGGTCAATCGGCGCTCTTTGCGCTGCTCGTCTTTTTTATGGCGGCCGCCGCTTATCGTTACTTGCGCATCGGGCGTCAGGGTGGGGCATGGATGCTACTCGGCGCCTTGATCATTATTCTCACTCAGGCACCTATGTTGGTCCCTGTGTTGCCGGCCAGTATGGTAGCCGCGACGGATTGGTTCATCGATGCCCCCGTGATGGCGGCGCTGCGCGGCGTGCTCTTGGGAAGTGGGATTGCCTTACTGGTTGTTGCCATCCGTATGCTGATCGGCAAGGCCTGAACCGACTGGAACAAATGTGAGTGCTCCCATCCTCTGCCCGCATTGCGGGCACAGCAATCAACCCCAATCTGCATTCTGCAGCCGGTGCGGCGCAAGTCTGCGTAGCGAATCGGCGCCACCGCCGCGTCCAAGTCCGGCGCCGCCACCCGAGTCGAGCGGACAGCCGTTGCCCGGTGAGGAAGAGATGGACTTTGAATCATCCTTTGAACCGGAAGATGAGGAACTGGAGGATGAAGAGCAGACGCTTGACGCCGGCATCTCCGCTGCCAATGAAGTAGTTTCCGCGCCGGGCAGATTGGTCAGCGGCGTACAGGGCCTGCTGGAGCCGATCCGCGTCGCCACTGCGCCCGGCGAAGGGGATCAGGAGCAGAGTCCGCCTCCTCCAACTACCGGCTATGACCCGGATCAACTGCGTCGAGTCCGGACGCTGCTGGCCGAAGAGCCCCTCATCGCCGGCGCCACGCGCTCGCCCTCACACCAACAGACATCACTGTGGATGCCCTGGGTTTTTCTGCTGATCGGCGTTGCGGTCGCCGTGCCAATTCTCTTCCAGTGGGCGCGTCCGCTCGGCCAGGCGCGCCAGTGGCCGGGCGTTGCGGAAGCGTTTTCCGCCATCAACAGGCTACAGAACGGTGATACTGTCCAGGTGCTTTGGGCCTATGATCCCGCAACAGCCGGAGAACTCGATCTCCTGGCCGCACCGTTGGTGCAGCACATGCTCGACAAAGGTGCGCGGCTGGAGATCATCAGTCTGCTCCCCAATGGACCCGCCACCGCACGCCGGCTGGTATCCGGCGTGCGCCGGATTCGCAGCCAGGAGCCGGGGATAACCCTTGATCAATCGCCGATCGACGCGCGCTTTGTTCCCGGCGGCGCCATGGTGCTCCCGGCGTTCGGGGCGACGCCTGCTGCGTTGGCCGTCGTCTTTGGTGCACAAGCCGAAGATGTGCAAGCCTGGCTTGAACTGGTGGCGCCGCGGAACCGCACGCCGGTTGTTGCCGTGACTGCCGCCGGCGCCGATCCTGTGTTGCGGCCCTACCTGGATAGTGGTCAGTTGAAGGGGCTTGTCAGTGGTTTCGATGGGGCCGCCAGTTACTCCAGACTGCTCTATGCGACCACGGGCCAGCCGCCAAATCAACTCCAACTGGCGCAGCAGTTGGTCGGGCAGAATTTCGCGTTGATTGCATTCCTTGCCTTGATCGTAACCGGCAATCTTGTCGCCGCACTGACGACAGGAAGACGCCATGAATAGCCTGCTGGGCCAGGCTGACCTGGCGGTGCTATTGGGGACGTGGGTTGGCATTGTGGTTGGCCTGCTGATCTTTAGCGCCATCTTCGGCGATCACTGGCTGGCCCGCCTTGGCCAGCACATTCTCGTCGGGGTCGCTTTGGGCTACGCGGCTGTCGTGACCTGGCAGGCAATGTTCGCGCTCTCCTTTGTACAGGGATTGCTGGCCAATCCCGCGGGAGACATCATACAGTGGATCCCGATTGTGCTGGCGCTGTTGCTGGTGATTGCCGGCGGCGAGCGGATCTTGATGCAGGGCGAGGGCGGCGCCGGTTCGGGCTCGCGCCGGTGGTTGCGCTGGCTGGGCGTCGCACCCGCGGGTTTGCTGATCGCTGCGGGCATTGCGATCGCCAGTCTGGGTGTACTGCAGGGCACGCTACTCCCGCAATTCTGGCGCGCGGCGCAGACGGGTTTCCAATGGCGCGCCGCACCGGAACCCTTTCTCACCGGTATTTTGACGCTGCTCATTACCGTCAGCGCACTCATCTACTTTGGCGTAGATCCGGATCGCCACCTGTCCCGCCAACCCAGGTGGATCGCGAGTTTCATCCGCGGCTGGATCTGGTTTGGGCAACGGGCAGTCTGGTTGGCCGCAGGCGCGATTTTTGCCCGTCTGATCGTTTCACGCAGCAGCCTCTTCATCGCGTTTGTCGAGGGGATCGTTGCGTCGTTCATGACGACAGGGATCGGAAACACAATCTTAACATGGTGGCAAATGATCACAGGGGCGCTTTGATGGCGGATGCGGCGGGCGCAGAAGCGCAAACCACTCACGAAGGCTTGCCAACCTCAGCCGCCGGTGATGAAGGCAGCATCCTCGCGCTCGGCGTTGATACCAATCTGGTGCGCGCATGCCTGCTAGAGCCGGTCGGTGGCGTCTATCGTCTGGCGGCGTGGCAGCAGGCCCCGCTCGATGACGCCGATCTAGCAATCGTGAGCGCAGAACTGCTGCAACGCATGTCGGTGCGCCTGCATCGCGTGCTGTGGAGCGAGCGGGATCGTTCACCGCTGATCGCCAGTGACGACAGGGTTCGCTATCCGCCCTTAAGCCAGGTTGCCGTCGCCGCCAGTCCGCGATCACATGTTCGGGTTTGGTTGGCCGGATTGGCCGCCAACGGCAGCCTCGCTGCTGCGCAAAATGCGCTCAGCGCCTGCCCCGCACAGATCATTGGGGTCACTGCCTACTCCGCAAATCTTCAAATCGGTGAATTGGCCGACACCCTGGCCATGGCCACACCGGAACTGATTGTGCTTGTCGGCGGATTCGACAACCCGGATGCCGAGACGCATCAACCCATCTTTGAGCTGGCGCGAATCTTCGGCCAGGCGTTGACTCGCACCGCGCCGGCGCAACGCCCTGCCATCGTCTATGCAGGCAATCGCTGGGCAAGCCCGCGCGTCGTGGATATCCTGCAGAGCGCCGCAGGGACCAAGATGGAAGCGCTCGAAAATGTCCTGCCTGCGCCCGATACGTATCAGAGCACAGGGCTGATCCAGGCGGTCAATTTTCAGTACTGGCGCTTAAGCCGGCGCATCGAAGGCATCAAAGACCTCACCCGCTGGGTGACCAGCCCTGCGCACATCACCACCCTGGAAGGCACTTTCTCCCAACTGATCAGGGTCTGGATGGAAACCAATAGCCTGGGTTATCTGCATGGTCTCTACGCTGCCCCTGCCTGGTGGCTACACATCTGGGCGCAGCGTGACCGGCCGGAACTCCAGGCACGCTACATCGCACCGCGCACCCGCCTGCCTGACAGCGAACGCTGGCCGCCCATCGGGCTGATCAGCGGCGAATGGCCCAATCTTGCGTTGCCCACCGCACCGAGCGTCTGGTGGGATCGGAGCGGCATGGCCGCGTTCGTAGCAAACGTAGGTCAGGTCGCCCCCCAGGCCATGCTCCAGGTGCTCCGCACCGACCTCTTCGAACAGCGCACCACCGACTCCGCAGCCCCACCCGCCGCCCCTCCGCGTTGATCCATTCCCGCCGCACGAACTAACTGCCAACGCGGAGTTCGCATCTCCGCGTTGATCATTTTCCCCCCGCCCCCAACTACCAACGCGGAGTCGCGGAGGAAACGCTGAGAGGAAAGAGCAGCAAGATCGGAATCTAGCAGACAACACTCGAGCACAAAGCGGTCAACACTAGACGCGACATAGACAACATCGACACCATAGCGGGAAATTTCCCAGGAGAATATTGTGGTCAAAAACGAGATTGCTTCCAGACAGGTCAAACGTGCTGACACTGATTACCCCATTCATCCCTTGCTGATCGAGCGCTGGAGCCCGCGCTCCTTTGATTCCCAGCCCGTCGAACCTGCGAAACTACGGTCAATCTTGAGGCAGCGCGTTGGTCCGAATCCAGCGGAAACGGCCAACCCTGGCACTCATTATTGCCACGCACGAAGACCCGGCAACCCATGAAAACTCGAGTCAACCTTGGTGGATGCGAATCGCGAATGGGCAAAAAACCGCACCGGTGTTGATGCTGGCAGTGGCCAAACTGACACGCGGCAATGATAAGCCAAACCACCACGCGTTGTATGACCTTGGTCTCGGCGTGCAGAACCTTGTTGTGCAAGCCACTGCGCTGGACCTCTTCGTGCACCAGATGGCGGGATTCTCACCGGAGCGCGCCCGTGAACTCTTCCAGATTCCGGACGACCATGAGCCGGTAACGATGATCGCGCTGGGCTATCTGGGTGATCCCGATCAACTCTCCGACCAGCGCCGGGAACTGGAACTGGCGCCGCGCACCCGCAAGCCGCTGCGCGAATTTGTCCACGGCGGCGTCTGGGGCGAACCCGCAGAACTCGTGAAGTAGCCCCTTTTCGTTTGGCTTTCACCTGGCTGGCGCCTCACCAGCCAGGTATTGCCCACCCTTTTTGGCGTCTTTGGCCCCTTCGTGGTTAAATCGCGCGATGATGCCGCCGCTGGCGGTTTGACCCAACCCTGATTCTATTGCTTGCCTTGTGTTTGCCCGTGCTGGACCGCTCTTTGCACCCGGCTACTTTTGACGCATGATGGCAGGCACACTGTCTTCTACCTGGTGCATTTTGATGCAAGCATCCGCGATGGGGCATGGTGGCAAGTGTTGGGCAATGCATCACATCCAGGGCTATGGATATCCCACCTTTCTGATCCAGGCGCCGCTGGGCCTGTACCTTGCCGAAATCTTTGTGCTGTTAGGCGCCGGCTTCACGTTGGCCGCAAAACTCGCCTGGAGCGTGGGCGTGCTGGCAGGGGCATGGGGCGCCTATGCCCTGGTGCGTCACTGGCTTACACGGGGTGCAATGCCAGACGTCCCAATCGGGCCGGAAGAACGCACTGGATACGGATCCCGCGATGCCGCCATCTCCTTTGCGGCTGTCACCGCCGGACTGCTCTATACCTACTTTCCCTATCACATTGCCGACCTGTACGTACGCGGCGCATTGAACGACGCACTGCTCCTGGGATGGCTACCCTGGCTCTTTCTTGTCTTTGATCGGCTCCTGCTTGGCGGTGCGACGCCAGGATGGACGCGGCGACTTGGCATCGCCATGCTGGTGCTTGCCGGCACGCTGCTGACCCACACCTTTGCCCTGCTGTCGATTGCGCCTTTATTGGTAACCTTTGTGCTCTTCCGCTTGGCATTTATCTGGCGCGCAGGCGGATTTCCCTGGCGCACAATTTTGTTGGCCGCCGCCGGCGGTGCGGGGGCACTGCTCTTGACGTCGATTTTCTTGATCCCACTATTGACTGAAGGTCGCTACCTTCAGCAACAGGTCTACGTCAGCAACACCTATGACTTCCGGAATCACTTCGTTCAGATTGGTCAGTTTTTTAGCCCCTACTGGGGGTTCGGTTACTCAGATGATCCGATTGGCGCCAATGACGGCATGCCTTTTCAATTGGGCGCGCTGCTCATCCTCTTTGCTGTCGTCGCACCATTTGTGGGGCTGCGTCGCCAGGCCAGGCTGCGGGCAGAGATGGGCTACCTCTGGGGAATGGGACTCGCACTGCTCTTCGTCATGTCCCCGCTCGCGCAGCCGCTCTGGGAAGCGGCGCCGGCGCTGGCGGTCATCCAGTTTCCCTGGCGCTTCCTTGCCCTGGCGGGGTTCCTCTTCAGCCTATTGGCCGCCGTTGTGGCCTGGAATCTGTTGCCCTTGCATGTACCAGAGATCCGGCCGCCAACGCAGACTGCGGAAGGGCTGTTGGTCGTGGCCTTGCTGGGCATCTATGCCAGCACGCCCTATATCAGGGCGAATCTATCGCCGGTCGAGCCGTGGCGGGAAGATGGCCGGGCGATCATTGCGTTTGAGAACGAGCACCCCGACATGATTGCGTACACGGAGTGGGTCAAACAACCGTTCATCAAGACCCCCATGAGCGCCGATTATCTTTCCCCTGACTACGCAGAGCACAATGGCAGCGCCGGTCCGCTGACGCGCCTCCAAATCATCAGCGGGCAAGGGATGGTGACGAGCCAATATAGCCGTGGGTCCAGCAGCGGCGGCGTGGTGCAGATGGCTACGCCCGGCGAAGTACGCATCAATGAGTTTTACTTTCCGGGTTGGCAGGTGACTATCGACGGGCAGCCAGTTACGGCCTGGCGGGCGGATCCGATGGGCGTGATTGCGGTCGACGGCCGGCAGGCGAACACCGGATCGATGCGCGCTTTGGCACAACCCAGCCGCGCACAGTGGGAGCGCTGATCTCCGGCATCACGCTGCTTTGTGCCCTGGCGCTGATTTTCTGGCCCATCCGACGCCGGGAGGTGAGCCAATGACGCGCATTCTGGCGATCGAAACAAGCTGCGATGAGACGGCGGCGGCCGTGGTCGAGGATGGCCGCTATGTCCTCAGCAACGTCATTGCCACCCAGATCGAACTTCACCGCCGGTTTGGCGGCGTCTTTCCCGAAGTGGCGAGCCGCCAGCACGTCCTGGCCATTCAACCGGTGATCGCCCAGGCGATGGTGGAAGCAGGGATCGACGGCGTGGCGCAGGTCGATGCGGTAGCCGTGACGCATGGCCCCGGATTGGCGGGCAGCCTGCTCGTCGGCGTCAACGCCGCGAAGGGTCTCGCCTTTGCTGCCGGGTTGCCGCTTTTGCCGATCAATCACTGGAAGGGGCATGTATACTCCAACTGGGCCGAGTTGCTGGCGCGTGGGGCCGGTGGCTGCCGATCGCTTTCCGACGCTCGTCCTCCTGGTTTCCGGTGGCCACACGGAGCTCGTGCTGATGGCGGCGCATGGCGTCTACCGCCGGCTTGGCGGCACCCTGGATGACGCCGCAGGCGAGGCCTTTGACAAGGTGGCCAGATTGCTCGAACTGGGATTCCCCGGCGGGCCCTGCCATTCAGCAGGCGGCAGTAGATGGCGATCCACACAGTTTCGAACTGCCACGCGCGTTGCGTCACGACAGCGGGCATCGCTTTGATTTCAGCTTTTCCGGTCTGAAGACTGCGGCGCTCAATCTGACCAAACGCCTGCGCGCCGAGGGCAGAAATCTGGAAGATCCACAGTTGCGCGCAGACCTCGCGGCATCATTCCAACAGGCGGTCGTCGACGTACTGGTGGGTAAAACCATCGATGCGGCGCTGCACTTTGGTGTACGGCAGGTCTGCATCTGTGGTGGCGTCAGCGCAAATGCTGCGCTCCGGGCATCGGCGCAGGCGCGCTGCAACGAACTCGGCCTGCCCCTGTATATCCCACCCTTTGCCCTTTGCACCGACAATGCCGCCATGATTGGCGCAGCCGCGTTCCACCGCTGGCAAGCCCAGCCGGAACTGGGCCGCGACCTGACCGTCGATGTTGTCGCAAACCTGCCGTTGACGAGTGATGAATTGACACCCGTACTGAACTAGAAAGCAGCGATCATGGTGGCAACTGAACCGACCCTCCGGAAAAGCCCGTACATCTTTATCCTTCGCACGGCCGCAGCCGAATTGCTCTTTACGTTTCTCCTGCTTGGCGTCGCGTTACCCATTTCTACGCGCCGCCTCTACGAAGCGTCACCTTCCGGTAGCTTCCTTTCATTTGATCTATTGGTGGTGTTCATCTTCACGATCTTACAGGTGCTTATCATTGTGGCGGTCTTTCTATCCTGGTACTTCCCGACCTACACGATTGGTGATCGCGAGCTGCGCTGGCGCCGCAACTTCTTGAATGCCGAAGCGACACTGGTCAAGACCCAGGAGATTCAGGGGATCGAAGTCAAACAGGGTTGGCTGGCGCGACGTCTTGACTACGGCTCCCTGATCTTAAAAACGTCTAGCGCAGAGATCCGCTTACGAAACCTGCCGCGGCCCGTGCAACTTGCGGACCACCTCGACAGCAGTATGACCGCCGCGCAGGCGCGTCAGGCGGCGCCGCTGGATCGCCCGTTGCCCGCCCTGATTGCGGAGGGGGAAGGGCAATATGCCGAATTCAAGGCGAGCCTGATGTGGGATTACCGGCGCCAGTCCGTGAACAAGGATCTCTACGAGCCGGTGATGAAGAATCTTGTTGCATTTATGAATACGGCCGGCGGCGTGCTTGTGATCGGGGTTGCCGACGACGGCCAGATCCTGGGGATCGAGCAGGATTTGAGCACGCTCAAAGAAGCCCAATGTGGACGGCTTTGAGAATATCTTCAACATGGCATTTGGCAGCATGGCCGGTGCAGAAACCGGCAATACGTGCAAGTGGCGTTCCCGCAGCACGCAGAAAAGACGCTCTGCGTGGTCACGGTCCACCCGGCCACGTGCCCGTCTTCCTGACCTTCCAGGGCAAAGAGGACTTTTACATCCGTGCGGGCAACGGCAGCGTCGCCCTTTCCGTCAGCAAAGCCACGCAGTACATCGAGACACGCTTTGGGCTGGGGTGAGGCAAGCGAAGGTTGAAACTGCGGGGAGGAAATGATCAACGCAAAGACGCAGGTGGCGGGCGTGACCATCAGAGCACCATCCCATCCGTCAGAGCACCATCCCGTCTTTCAGAGCACCATCCCGTCAGGGTGGTGATCCCCCCGTCCCACCGTCCGTCAGAGCACCATCCCGTCAGGGTGGTGATCCTCCGCCCGCCGCGGAGGTCCCGTCGGTGTCCCCCGTCCCCGTCTGTGGGCACCAGCCCGTCAGGGTGTGTCCCCGTCCCCCGGGGGTGGTCGGGCGCGCCGCCCGCGGTGGTGTCCCCCCCCCGTCCGTCGCAGGGACCATCCGTCAGGTGGTGATCGCCCGGCCAAAGCCGGCGTCCCTGCAATCCGTGCCATCCGTGATTCAGACGGCCGCGGCTTTGGCAACGCGAACCACTGACTCGCGTGCGTGGCTCTGCCAGGCGGCACCAGGCGTCGGCATAGCATGGTGACAATGGTCTGAACCATGATTCGTGGGATTACAGGCTGTCCAGGATGGTCTTGCCTTTGCTCCGCCTGGCGCTGCCACACCCCTCGCCGGCGCGGGCAAATCCTGGTAATCCTTGAATCCCAAAAATCCCAGTTCAGACAGCAAAAGCCTTTGCCGCGGCCCAGCCAACCACTTACTCACGTGCGTGGCTCTGATTGACTTGCGTGGCTCTGATCGGTTGTGCCGGAAGCGCCGGCTGTCCTGTGACCCGTTGAACGCCAAACAAGCCACCGTGGAACGGCGCTTGCCGTTCCACGGTGGCATCTTCTATTGAATTGAGCCGTCAAACCTGATTACCGCCGTCCCCCCATCCCGCCACGCTGGGCGTTGCTGGCGCCGTTCTGGCTGCCGGTGCCGTCACGCAGCGGCACTTGCGTCCCCAGGTTGTCACACACGCCATCGCCATCGGCGTCGACAAAGGCATCATTGGTATTCAGCCCGAGACCCGTGCCCTGCACCGCCGGCTGGCCACTGCCCTGGCCGAGCTGTTGCCCCGCATTGTCACACACGCCGTCACCGTCGGCATCGACAAAATTGACACACTGCCCGGCAACTGAAGGCTGCGCTACCGGCGCATCCGCGGCAAAGGCCGCCGTGCCCATCACCATCACCATCGCCAACGCTGCAAACACGGGAACCATCAACTTGCGAATCATGTTCTGTCTCCTTGAATCTTTACTGCTCGGTTAACTCATCGATAGCCCCATGATAGCGCCCGAGTTTGAAGGCTTTGTGAAGAGACTTTAGGGAGATCTGGTGGATGCAGGGGCACGAGAATAACCAGCTGCGATTTCTCGCCGCGTTGGCAGTTGGTGCGGGCAGAGGAAAGGAGCAACGCGGAGATGCGGAGTTTGCGCGGAGGAATGAATGCGCAGTTCACATCAGCAAACGACCAGCAAGTTCTGGATAGCTGACAAAGTGACCATCGATGCTTGCCAGGCTGGCGCCTAGTTCGATAGCCGTAGCAATAATAATCCGGTCAAATGGATCTCTGTGGATATCCGACAGCTCAACAGCGCGGACAGTAATTGCGGGAGTCAATGGCAGTAGTTCGATGTCAGAACCCGCCAAAGCCAGGTCGAACCACTGTCTGGCTGGCAACGGTAGTTCAAGGCGTCCCTGGCGATGGGCGAGCGCCAGTTCAAAACAGGATACTGGCGAGACGCCGATCCGGGGAGCATTTTCAATTGATGCCACCATCGCGGCCGGAAGGCGACCGTGCTCCAGGTTGATCCACCAGAACCAGACGTGGCTGTCGAGGACGATCATTGTAGACAGTCCCAATCTTCATCATCGACCATTGGCGTAATCAGATCGCCAAGCGTACGACCTTTGCCCGCAATCTCGGGGTGTGGACGACGCTCACGCGTCGGCTCTGGCGTCAGTTCGTCCACCGTTAATGCGATGAATTCAACTCGATGGTTGACAAAGGATTCTGGCAGCTCGATTAAGACTTGACGCTGATTTACCTTCAGAAACTGGCGTTCCACTTGCATCTTTCACTCCTCTATCATCAGGGTCTGCGCCCATACGTCAGCACTTTCCTCCAGTCCACCATGTCATGGACACTCCGTCATCTGCTAGGAGATGCAAGAATTGTAGCACATTTGCAGCTGTTTCATGCTGCCACCGCCGGCACCTGGGGACGGGTGATCGAAGCACTGTGTTCATTTTCTCTCCCTGGTGCTGTCATAACGAACGATAGGCGCGCATTTTCTTTGTGGTCTTTGCGCGCTTTGTGGTCAATTCGGTCTCTATGTGCAAGAGGATGACGCTACACAGGCTGTGGAAACGCTGGAAAGCATGGGGTTTTCGGTCGCCAGTCTGCGCAATTTGCACAGTGCGGGTGCGATCTGGCAGTATCTATGCTGTACGCCCCGCAGAATTCCACTGAGAGATTCGGCGATTGGTACAGTTGTTGGCGTGACGATCTATGGAAGGGTCTCATGAGCGATGCAACGCATGCTACACAGGAACAGGTTGGCCAACGCGCACGCAGCCTGATGAAACAACAGGGCTACCACTGATCGGAGGCCGTCATGCTCGCCGTGGGTGAGCACATACTAGGGCACATTGACGACCGTACGCTCATGCTGACGACCGGTTTTGCCGGTGGCGTCGGCGATACCCGGCAAGATGTGTGCGGCGCGCTGTGCTCGGGCATCATGATTATCGGCGCGCTACACGGCCGTACGCAAGCGGATGTAGACGACAAGCGCTGCCAGTTATTGGCCGCTCGCTATCGCGAGCGGTTTTTACAAGCTTTTGGCTCAACCAACTGTGGGGAACTGCGGCAACGCCACAGCTCGTGCAGCGTACTGGTGGAACAGGTTGCGCATATTCTGATGGACGTCATCGAAGAAGATCAACATCCATCTGGACAAATCTGAATGTTTTGGGCTGGCGTGGCCGCTGGGCCTGCCTGGCGCTGTGCCAGCCTGTGATCAAACAGGTAATGAGGAATGGAGTCAGTTTTCATGAAAATTGCAGTCGTTACGGATGACGGCGCCACTGTCTGCGCCCACTTCGGAAGAGCGCGCTACTTTCTGGTGGCGACGGTTGAAGACGGCAAGATCAGCAACCGGGAAATGCGGCCCAAGACCGGCCATCATGATTTCATTGATGGTCCACAGGAAGTAGCCGAAGAAGGTGATCCGCATAGCCACAACCACGAACATCAGCACCCCGAGGGTCACGGGCGGGACCCAGCTGCCCGCACCCGCCACACGCGCATGTTCGCCACCATTACCGATTGCAGCATGGTGCTGGCGCGCGGGATGGGTGCCGGTGCTTATGAAGGTTTGCAGGAAGCCGGCACTCGCCCCGTCGTCCCCACTGCGTTGACCACTGACGAAGCATTGAGTGCTTATGTGGAAGGACGCCTGGAAGATCACCCGGAAAAGCTACATTAGAAAACCATGACGAAAATTACCTGCATTACCGAAAACACCGCTCAGTTCGGCTCTGCCTTCTGGGGCGAGCACGGCATCAGTTTCTGCATTGAGACGGCTCAGGGCAGCGTGTTGTTCGACACAGGCCAAACGGCGGCAATCCTGTTGCACAACCTGGCCCTGCTCGAAAAATCCTTGTGCGATTTCGATGTGATCGTTCTCAGTCACGCCCACAACGACCACACCGGCGGACTGTCTACCGTTCTAGCACAACGTCCTGGCCTGCCGCTGTATGCCAATCCGGATATTGCCCGTCCGCGCTTCATCCGCAAAGACGGGCACTATCAGTTCATCGGCCTGCCCATGTCCATGGACGCATTGGGACAGTTTGCCGATCTGAAGCTCAGCGCAGACCCGGTCGAGGTCTTGCCCGGCGTCTGGACGACAGGCGAGATCCATGAGCGCCCGGAACTGGAAGGCCGCGGGCCCAATCTGTTTGTGCCCGACGGCGAAGGCTGGCGGCCTGATCCCTACCTGGACGACCTATCGATGGTGGTGGAGACGGCGCAGGGGCTGGTGATCGTCTTGGGGTGTTGCCACGCCGGGTTGCTGAACACGCTGGCACACGTCACGCGCGTTTTCGAGCGCCAACCGATCGCTGTTCTAGGAGGCACACACCTGGTTAGCGCAGAGGGGACGGCGCTGCAACACATTGTAGATGTGCTGCGTACAGCGTATCCTGCATTGCACCTCTATCCCAATCATTGCACTGGCCAAAGAGCCTATGTGGCGCTGTCCAGCGCTCTGGGTGACTACGTCCACCCATGTCCCGCCGGCACCACGATAACCTTTGATTGAGCTGCACAACGCTGCACATTCTCGCTGACGAGCGACGTCGCGCAGGATCTGTTGGGTATTATCCCCGGCGTGCATTTTGAGATCGTGCATGACCATGCCAGTCCCTTGCTGTTGGCTTTGCGCAGCGCACGGCTGGCGCTTGGGTGTGGCATGACCAACCAGATCCTTGTAGAAGCAACGCGAAGATCGCGTACGCCAAATCATTCTGCTGGTGCGCTGAAGATCACCTTGCCCACCACGCGCAACCCATCTAGCCCGCGGATATCGTGCGCAAACAGCGGCAGTTCGCTAATTGTATAGGCGGACCACTTCGCATGCAGTTCAGCGATATAGCCTTGCTGCTCTGCACGTTTGCTGCGGCAGAAGGGGCATGCGGTGGGTGGCACGACCATGTTGGCGACAAGATGGTGGCAGGGAACGTGCATAACGTCGAGCGCAGTCAACAGCCGTTCCGTTTCCAACACGCCCATCGCTTCCGGGATCGTGATCGCCACAAACTCGCTGTGCACGGGGTCCGTCAGGTGGTTCTGTAACTTCTTTACGCCGCGCGACGTGTCCAATAGCAATTGCGTCGTCTTGGCCATCTTCGACGCGCCTTGGTACTTCAGAAGCAGGTGAAACAGGCTTCTGAACCATTCAATGGCCAGATGTGGCATCTCCAACAAGCGGAGCGTGTGCCCTGTGGGTGCCGTGTCCAGCACAAAGTGGTCGTAACTTCCGTCGTCGATCAGGTCGATCATGGCAATCAGCGCCACGATCTCGTCCATGCCTGGCGGGATCATCGAAACAAATTCCATGGAAATCTCGCGATCGAAGGCAATCCAGTTCCCTATGTCGCCCATCACACTATCGAAGAGTTCATTGATCTCGCCGATGTAGATCTGCTTCAGTTCATCCAACCGCTCAGCGGCATTGATCTGCATCGCATACAACCCATCGGCGCCCGTAACTGGTACCGGCACATTGCCAATCACACAAGCCAGGCTGTCGCCGAGCGAACCGGTTGGGTCGGTTGAGAAGATAAGCGTTTTTCCCGTAGGGTTGCGCCGTGCCAATTCCACGGCGGTGGCCGCCGCCAGCGTGGTTTTCCCAACGCCACCCTTACCGCCGAACAGGATAAACTGGCGGTCTTGCGCAAATAAGTGAGCGAGACCGACTTGTGTGCCGATTTCGCGAGGCGCGAGTTCCACCGCGTGTGGCGTGGGCAGGGCTGGCAGCGTGACGTAATCAGCTTGCGTCTCGCTAAACAGGATCTCAGCATAGACCGCCAGCGTCTGCAAGCCCCTGATTTCGGTAGGAAACAAGGGCATGCGCACGAGATGATACTGGCTAAACTTCCGCTCGATTTCGCGCTGGTACGGGGCCTGGTTGCGCTGGCGTGCCTGGCAGAACGGACAGACTCTCCCGTCATCCCCTACGCTATCGGCCACCAACCGATTCAAGATCACGCTCGTCACGGGGATGCTGCCTTCATCCAGTGCCTTGAACAGCAGTTCTGTTTCGTAGATGCTCATTGGCTCGGCGTTGACCACGGGCACAAATTCGGTGGATTCCCGATTGCGGAACAGGTCGCGCAGGTGTTGCACATCATCCGAAAGCGCAGTGATAAACTTGTCGGCCTGGTCGGGAACATATCGTCGCCTGACAAAAGAGCGGACCATGTAACGATGCTTCTCCTGCATCATGTCCATGACCCGGATCCACTGCTCCATCTGCTCCGGCAGGGAGAGCAGCCGGATCGTGTGGCCGGCCGGCGCCGTATCAACAATCACCAGGTCGTACAGACCCTCCCGCATCACCTCCATGATCTTCAGGATCGCCGTCACTTCGTCGATCCCGGGCATCGAGAGGTCCAGGAAGCCCGCAATGTCCTCTTTGTCCAGATAGGTGCCGCGGTCGGCGATCTGGGCAATCACCGGTCCGTACCGTGTTTTGAAATCCTCAAGGAGTGCTTTGGCGTCAAGCGCCAGCGCAAAGAGGTTGTCTACCCCCGGTATACCGCTCACCATACCGCCGACCGCGCAGTTGAGACTGTCCGACAACGAATGCGCCGGATCCGTAGAGACCAGGAGTACCTTGCGCTCCGGCCGCAAGCGCGCAAAATGCAGCGCCGTTGCCGCCGCTGAAGTCGTCTTCCCTGTACCACCCTTGCCACCAAAAAGGATGAAACGCAGCCCCGGATTGCTTAAGAACGCCGCCATCAAACACAACCCTCACTGCGCGTGAAAATTTCGTGCATCGTTGCATCGGAGCCGCCACCTGGCGTGCCCGGTCAATCAGCAGAATATCATTGTCGCACACAGCCGGGTAATACGCGAGCGGTGTGAAGCGAGCGGTGTGAAGCGGGAGTTGTCAGCCGATCCTGCACGGCTCGATCGACCGGATTGACGGAAGCCGCATGTACCTTGATCAGCACCTCACCTGCATCCAGACTCGATTGCGCTATGTCCTCATACTGCATGACGTCGACGTCGCCATAGCTGTGAATACGAAATGGCTTTCATTGTTGTCTCCGCTCCCTGGTACATCCAAAACCTGATTGATCAACGCCTGATTCATCGCCAGATCCCAACAACGAGGAGGGACCATCCCTCTAGCCTTTGCGGGCAATGATGCGCTTCTCCGCGTCCCTGCGTCCCTGCGGGAGAATTTCTTTTGTCTTCCCTTGGCGTCTTTGAGGGCGGCTTCACTCCGGCGCAAACTGCTGACCGATGACTTTGTCATCGAACGGGCGGCGCCGGGTGACGCCGTAACCGCCCGGCGTTGCACGGACAAAGAACGCGGCAGCTATGTGCTGGGGAGCACCGTGGACCCCGAGGCGACCTTCCGCCGCTATAACGGCGCTCGCCATGCCAACGGCTACGGCGTGTGCAATGCTGACTATCAGGCGCGGATGGCCGCCATGGCCTACAATCTCAAGCGCTGGGCCGTCCTGACCAAAGGCAGGGAGCAATGTCACCGGCACGCGGCGCCAGCCGACAGCAGTTGAAGCGGTCAGCCACCGGCCCGACAGCAGGGCTGCACACGAATCACAAACTTCAGCGGGATCCCCAGCGGACACCAGGGTGGCCCACTCCCTGGCGGCCGGTCAAAAACCGCAAAAACTAGCGCACTGGCGCCGCGGCCAGCTCACCGCACCGCCCGCCTCCCCTAAATTCGGCGGCGGGACAAAAAGGTCGCCAACTGGCGACCCGCACCCCCAACCTTGATTTATGTAACACTCTCCCTACGTGAACTGAAGAAATTCCAGCGTTCGATCCCACGCCAGTTTTGCTGCGGTCTCGTTGTATGCCTGCGTCCGGTCCGGTTCAAAGAACCAGTGGCCCGTGCCGGGGTACGTGAAAAACGTGGCCGGACGGCCCGCGTCCCGGAGCGCACTCTCCAGCGCTTCAACCGCCTCCAGCGGCTCAAATTCGTCCGTTTCAGCAAAGTGCCCGAGGTAAGCCGCGCGCGCCGCGCCGAAGTCACCGGGGCCGGTCCCGTAGAAAACGACGACAGCGTGAACCTGTTCAGGAGCGCTGGTCGACAGATGCAGCGCAAAGTAGGCACCCAGGGAGAAGCCAATCACGGCTACGGTTGGTTCGCCGGAGCGCTCCAGCAGAAAGGCCAGTGCATCCGCAACGTCGCGCCGCGCCTGGGCGCCGTCGAGCTCGTTGACCAACGCTTCGGCGCCGGGGATTGTATCGGCAAGTTTGCCGTGGTACAGATCTGGGGCAAAAGCCACAAAGCCGGTTTCGGCCAGGCGCGTGCAGACACCCATGGTGGTGTCGTTGAGTCCCCACCATGGGTGCAGGACAAGCAGCGCGCGGCCTTTGCCGGTGCTGGGGATGGCGAGAAAACCGTCAGGTTGAGTCATCGAAAAAGTGTCCTCTCGGATCTGCGTCTGACCGACGCACGATAGCGCTGATGATGCGGTCTGTCAGGGCTGGAATCATAACACAAAGGCGTTGTGGGTACGGCTGACGATTGTGATGCGGTCCGCATCAGCGCCACCCGAGACGATCTTGGATCTGGTCGATCGCAAATGCCGGCATCCCGGCCTGCGCCAGGTAAGTGCGTATGCCACCATAGCGAGTGTTCAGGTGATCCAGAAAACCGAGCATCGTTTCTGGTTCTGCCAGAGGCTTTTGCCAAAGGCCCTCACCCGACGCGATGTTGCCTTGTCGCAGGCGCTGTTCATATTCGGGCCACAAACGCGCCTGGCTTTCGGCGTAGTCTGCGGCGATCGCTCCTGCAGGCACGCAGGCAATGGCCAACAGGAGCGCGGCGATCATGCCCGTCCGGTCCTTGCCGGAGTGACAGTGAATGACCACGCCACCGGGCTGTGCGCTACTCACGGCCTGCAAAATCGCGACAATCGCATCGGGGTAGTGATCGGCAACGATGCAATACACTTCAAAGCGCGAGGTCGCGTTTCTGATCAGTGCGCCGACATGGGGATAGTATTTCTCGATCGGCAGGTGCAGTCGCAGGAGACCGCCGGCATCCGCCAGGTCGTATGGTTCCGCAGCTACTTCTTGTGGTGACCGGATGTCGATGATGGTGCGCACGCCGTAATCACGCATTGACTGCTGGCCAGTGCGTGACAGCCGCCCCAGACAATCGGCGCGAATGACGAACTGCCATCGGGTCTCACCCCAGCCACGGTCGCTAGCCCGCCCAGATCACGGACGTTCAGACATCCTTCCCACGCCAAATGGCGCGATGCATAAGCTTGAGGCACATCAACCTCCGTGACGCGGACCATAGCAATTGTGGATGCCTACGCCTTTGAACTTCGCATTGCTTTCACGTGGCGCAAGGATCTGTCAACCCGCAGGGCAGCGTATTCATCTGACCCGCGCGCATAGATGGCGACGCGTGAGTCCTCGTCGTGGTGGATTCCCCAGCCGTAGGTTTTTGCCAATGGGGATGAGCGCAGGCAGGCTTGTCCCTTCGAAAAGAAACCTGCTCGGGCGGTTTCCATGTCCGCCTCTGTGATGTGATTCCTCGCTGCCCAGATGGTGAAGAGCACATCATCTGAGGTGTATTCGTACGGATGGTCGTGGATCAACTCAAATTGCATCCCCGCAATCGTCTTATCTTCTTTTACCGGAGGAGGCATGCCGACATCCGCTTTACAGTCTTCCGCCGTCTCGATAAAGGTGTTCGTGTAGTTCGTTGAATGCATTCGTCCCAACCTTGATTGAAAATCGGCTGCACAGCGTTCCCGTTATGCCATATATAATAGATGGCAAACATCAATGCGTCGAACCGAAAATCGCGAACACTTGAAAACGGGGGCCATGCCATGAAGTGGTACTTCGTGCCACGCACCACCCTTGACATCAGTCTCCTCTTCGGCGCCCGCATCGCGCGCTTGTTTGCTTATGGCTTTGTTTCCGTCGTTCTAGTCCTATACCTGACGTCGGTCGGTTTGGGCACGATTCAGGTTGGCGCCCTGCTCACGCTGACGCTGGCCGGCGACGCCGTCATTTCGCTTTGGTTGACCACGACCGCCGACCGTTTTGGGCGCAAACGAACGCTGATCATTGGCGCCGCCCTGATGTTGGGCGCGGGCGCTGTCTTCGTCATCACGCGCAATCCAATTGCGCTTGGGCTTGCGGCCATCATTGGCGTGATCAGCCCAAGCGGGAACGAGATCGGGCCTTTTCTCTCGATCGAGCAAGCGGCATTGAGCCAGCTTGTCCCCGACAACCGGCGCACACACATCTTTGCCTGGTACAATCTGGCCGGTTCATTTGCGACGGCGACGGGCGCGCTGTGTGCCGGGCTTATCGCCCAGGCGCTGCAGTCAAGCGGGTGGACACCGGTCGACTCCTACCGCGCCGTGCTTACCGGCTATGCGCTGATCGGCTTGCTGCTGTTGGTCGCCTTCCTGGCGCTGTCGCCGGCGGTGGAGGCGCCGAAAGCGGCGGCTGGCCGGCCTGTCAAGTTGTTCCTGGGTCTTCACAAGTCACGCGCAATCGTCTTCAAGCTGAGCGCGCTCTTTGCACTGGATGCCTTCGCCGGCGGCTTCGTCGTGCAGAGCATCGTTGCTTTCTGGTTCAGCGTGCGCTTTGCCGCGAACATCGACACGATCGGCGCGATCTTCTTTGCCGCAAATATTCTGGCGGGCATTTCGGCATTGCTTGCCGCTCGGATTGCCGCGCGCTTTGGGCTGATCAACACGATGGTCTTCACACACATCCCGTCGAACATCCTGCTGATGCTGGTGCCCTTCATGCCGACGCTGCCGATTGCGGTGTTGGTCATGCTGGCGCGCTTCTCGATCTCACAGATGGATGTCCCGACGCGGCAATCCTATACGATGGCCGTGGTGGCGCCTGATGAACGTTCGGCGGCGGCTGGGGTTACGGGGATTGCGCGTTCGGTAGGCGCTGCCATTGCGCCGGCGATCAGCGGGGCGCTGCTGGCCGGCGCAATGACCTTTAGCGCGCCGTTCTTCATCGCCGGCGGTCTAAAAATCGTGTACGATTTGCTGCTTTACCGGAGTTTCAAGGCGACGAAGCCTCCGGAAGAGGCTGCCCCTCGGCAACCTTGAACAAGCAGGCGCGCTAGCTCGCCAACCGCCGCACAAACGGATGCGTGCTGCAGCGAATCGATCCGCCGTCTTCGTTGTGCGCAGCGAAATAGACCTATGGACCTTGATGCCGGCATCTTCGAGCGTGCTGAATGCGTGCGTGGTCGTAGTTGTCGTTGTAGCCCATGATGTATACGTTCGGATTGATGGGTAGACCATTGGCCGCAAGGAAGCGCGTGTCCTCCCGGCTGACCTCAATGCGCTGCCACCCGTCAAAATAGGGCAGGTACGCCTTTGGGCATCACATCCGGACAGACGATGATGAGTCCTGGACGCGGCACGGACAACGCAACATCCAGATGCAAGATGTCTTCCGTAAGTGGCACGTGTTCGACATCGTAGCCTTGTGGACCGAGATAGGACTTCAGCCAGCGATATCCCAACTCACTGGAACCGAACGCGGTTGGCGGAACTGCCCACAAGTATTTTCTTTCCTAACATGATGACATCGCCACCTCCAACACCGGGAAGAGCGTCTTGTCACAGTTGCCGTCGCCCAGCATCAACGCATAGTCGGCGACCGCACGACACCCAGCGCATCGGCGTCCAACAAACGCTGCAAGAAGAGCGCATCCCCAGTATGTCGGCGCCGCGGAGCGAACCCATCGTATTTTCGATCACGTTGTTGCCAATGACCAGGAAGGGGTCACGCGTATACTGTTGCTCTGCACCCGCCGCAAGTAAATATTCTTCACCGAAGTTGCCAACCACTCGCTCACGGCTGAGTTGCTCCGGGCGCCATACTTTGATCCCGTATTGCTGCAAGACTTCAATGAGCGCCGTATTCTCCTTCTCCATTACCTCGTATTTGCCAAGGGCGATGGTGTCCAGGCCGGAGCGCTCCTTGATCTTGGCAGCTTCTGGAAGCACCTTCAGGCCTCCTGCAACCAGGGCACGGCGTTCACATCCGGGTAGATACCGTACGGGATACCGACCACCACCTCTGTGAGGTCGCCGTATTCGTAATCCACATAAATGTCAGACATCGCAGCAGGGGTGCTTGGTGTTGGCTGCTGCGCCGGAATATCTGTGGGGCCACCCTGCGCCAGGCGCCGACCTGCAGTCACCGGTCTGCATCCGGCAAGTGCGGTCATGGCGGTGAGACCGGCGACGCTGCTGAGCAGGCGACGGCGGGTGAGACGAGGTGATTCAAAGGAGGGAGCATCGGAAGGATACATGGAATCGGCTCCTTATAGATAGTTGCAAGGCGGAAGGAGAAACCAGAGCGTCGGCACTGATCAATCATTAGCACAGAATCCTGTCAAAAGCATCCGTCGCATGTCTGAGCGGGGTGCGCGTAATCGTGTATTCTGGTCTTTCGACAATCTCAAGTCTCCCCTTGTGTTGACGACAACGGCTTCACACGATACTATAAGGCTTCAACAACATAGCGTTACGAGTGCGTGCTCGGATACCAATACGCATAGGTGGAGGCTGTCAGATTGCTGACAGCCTCTTTTTTGACGGTGAATTGATGACCCATTCATGCTGGCATGTCAGGGTCATCAGTGTGAAAGCCGCCTGCTATTGGAGTCAATCGTATGTGGAATTGTTAGGGCATTTGGTACGGTCAGCGAGGAGTCGATTCGACCGCTTGTTGATATTCTTCGACATCGCGGACCGGACGGTAACGGACTCAGCCAGACCGCGGTGGGTGCAATCGCCACACGCCTGGCCATTGTCGATGTCGAGGGCGGCATCCAACCGCTGCGCATTGATGGGCGCCAGATCAGCTTCAATGGGAAATCTACAATCATATTTCCCTGCGCGAACAATACCTGGCTGATGAACCGCTGGTGACGCGTTCAGATACCGAAGTGGTCTTGCGCCTGTACAATCGTTTTGGTCCAAAGTTTGTGGAGCTGTTGGACGGCATGTTTGCGATTGCGATCATCGATGATGACACCCTGTTTCTTGCGCGCGACCCCATCGGAATAAAACCTCTGTATATCGGCTTCGACGGAACGATTCTCCATTTCGCTTCAGAGATCAAGGCGATTCCGCCAGCCATCGCCAGCGTTGAGACGTTTCCACCAGGCCACTGGTATCACTCACAGCGGGGTGTGAACCGCTTCTATACGATTGGCCAGACCCCGAAGCCTGTGCGGCGACCACGGACCAAGGCTGAGGCAGAGCACCAGATTCGGCACATCCTGCATGACGCAGTCATCAAGCGGTTGATGGCGGATGTGCCGGTTGGGGTTAGCCTCAGTGGTGGGCTGGACAGTAGCATCGTCACCCTGCTGGCGCGCGAGGGGTTGCAGCAGTTGCATACGTTTGCAGTCGGTGTCGAAGGGAGTGAGGATTTGGTGGCGGCGCGGATGGTCGCCGGCTACCTGGGGACGATCCACCATGAGCGCGTATACGATATGCAAGAAATGGTAAATATTCTGCCGGAGGTGCTGTTCCATCTAGAATCATTTGATCCTGCATTGGTGCGCTCCGCGATCCCGAATTATTTTCTGGCGCGCCTCACTGCCGAGTATGTGAAGGTGATGCTCACCGGCGAGGGCGCAGACGAATTGTATGCCGGCTATGCCTATCTTGGCGATATCACGTCCCAAAGCGCATTGCAGCATGAGATGGAATTGATCGTCGGTGCACTGCATAACACGAACTTGCAGCGCGCGGATCGTATGTCGATGGCCTTTGGGCTGGAAGCGCGTGTGCCATTCCTCGATGTCCAGTCGATAGCCTATGCGCTGGCGTTGCCGGCAAGGTGGAAGCTTCAAACCGAGCAACAGATGGAGAAGGCTTTGCTGCGCAACGCATTTGCAGGTCAGTTGCCTGATGCCGTCGTGCGTCGCCCCAAGCAGAAGTTCTCCGCCGGGGCCGGTTCTTCGCAGATTCTGGCTACGCTTGCACAGCGTGAGATCACGGACACTGAGTTTGCTACTGAACGTACACGATTGCGCCGGGAGTGGCAGTACAAACTGCCTAACAAAGAGGCTCTGCTCTACTATCGCATCATCAAGAACATGTATCGCGATGATTACATCTTCCCGAACATGGGGATCAGCCGGAGTCTCTAATCCCTGTTCTTCACCGTTCCGTTCTCACATCCATCCTGTTCCCATCAGTGATGAATTCGATCGTGCCGTGATGGTCTGTGCGATAGAGGCGTCTGCCCGCAAGACGGTCGAGAACTTCGGCTGCGGGATGGCCGTACCGATTGGGCGCGCCGACCTGAATCACGGCAATCGCCGGGTCGACCGCCGCAACCAGGGCGGTGGTGGTGCTCTTGGCACTGCCGTGGTGACCCACCTTCAACACGGTCGACTGCAGCGGTAATTGCGTCTGGACCCAGACCGCCTCACTCAATTGCTCGGCGTCGCCGGTCAACAGCATACTGAAATTCCCATAGACCAGCTTGAGCACCAGTGAAGTCTCATTGCCAGCCTCTTCTGTCGTGCTTTCACCGGCCGGCGGCCAGAGCACCCACAGCGCCACACCATCCCCCAAATCGATCCAGCCACCGGCATGTTGGACCGCCAGGTTCACATTCTGGTGGGTCATGGCGATGCGCCAGGGTTCAGCCCTTGGGTCCCGCCGGCTGGCGTTGGTTTCGATCGCAGTGTCGATGGCAAAGCGCGCCGGCAACTCGATCTGCGCAGCCATATGGTCGTCGTCCGGGTGGGTCAGCACCGCCAGGTCGAGCGTTCTGTCCCAAAAAGGCATGACTTTGCCCAACTGCGCAAAGAGAACCTGCGGTTCCGCACCCCCGTCGATGAGCACCTGCCGCCCGCGCGGCGTCTGCATCAAAATGCCGTCACCCTGGCCCACGTCCAAGAACCAGATGTGCAGCCTGCCGTCCGGTTGGGTGAGCGCAACCGACCAGACCAGGACGACGCCCACCGCCAGGGCGCCGCCTGCGACGGGTGAGAGAAAAAGCGACCACCAATGCACCGTGCGAATGCGCGCCGGCAGGTGCGCCAATACCTGCTGCAGCCATGACCGCCAGCGCAGGGCGAAGATCGCGGCGTAGGTCAGTGCAAGCAGTGGCAGCGAATAGCCAGGGAGCATGTGGGTGGCGCCGGGCAGTTGCGCAGCCCATTGCACGACACCCACGGTCCACGCCAGCCCCGTCCACGCCAGCCAGAAGGGGAAGCGGGCCAGCACTTCAAACCCCATGATCCCGAGCAGCGCACCGGCGCTGCCGCCAAACAGAATCAACGGTTGTACGGGCACAATCAGAAAATTGGTAATCAGGGTCGCCACGCTCAGGTTGTTGAAGTAGAAGAGCATCAGCGGGAGCGTCATGACCACGGCAGCAAGCGTCACCGCCAGCCCATCCTCAAAGAGCGACCGGATGATGGTGAAGGGAATGGCGTAATCCAGCGCCGGGCGCCACCGGTCGTGGACAGCGTGTGGGTGGGCGCAAGGCCCATGCGCTGCAAGAACCGGCCCGCCACGCGGCCGTAGACCGGCTGGAGGATCGCAAGCCCCGCAGTGGCCATGCTGCTCAACTGCAAGCCAATGTCCCACAGCGCCAGCGGATTGGCCATGATCATCGCACTGCACGCCACGCCCAGGCTGACCAACGCCATACTGCGCCGGTTGAGCGTGGCGGCAATAACGACCAGCCCGCCCATGATCGAGGCCCGGATGACTGCCGCGTCGCCGCCCACCAGGACGGCGTAGGTGGCAATGCCTGCCAGCGTGGGCCAGAGTGCACGGCGAGCACCCAGCAGGCGGACGGCGAGGCCCATCAGCACCCCGGTGATCAGGGCGACATTGGCGCCGGAGATGACAATCACATGCGAGGCGCCCGTGGCGTTAAATTGCTCTTGCAATGCCCTGGGAATGCCGGACTCGACGCCAAAGATCATCCCGTTGGCAAGTGCGGCATAGGGTTCAGGAAGAGCGCGGTTGATGGCCGCAACGCCGCGGTCGCGCACGGCATAGATCATCCGCAGCAGCGGATTGCCCTGCACCGGTCCCGGCAGAAGTTCCACCTCGGGGTAGGTGAAGACGCTGAAGATATTGCGCCGCGCAAGCGCATTGTCAAGGGCAATACCCTGGCTTGACGCACGGTCGAACATCCGGCCGGTGACTTGTACGGGTTGGCCGTACCAATAGTGCTCACCACTCTCCACGATTGCGTGCACCTGGCCGGAGGCAGGATGGCACGCTTCGCCAATTTGCACCGTCTTCGCGGCCACGATCAGCGTCTGGAAACCCTCGCCTGGCGTGGGATAGTTGTTGATCCAACCGATGACGACGCTGGATGGCGCCGACCTGTTGTAGCGTTGGCTTGCCGGCAGGTTGTAGTAGGCGAGGTCGGCCGGGGTCCAGCAGCGGTCAAAGGGCGCAGCGGCATAGCGGAGGATACCGGCGGCAAAGCCGAGGACCAGACAGAGGAGGAGCGGCCAGGGTGGGGTGCGGATGGGGGGCTCGAAGCCCGCGGAGATCGGCCACTGCATGGGCGGGATGGGGATGTTGCGACGGAGGCGCCAACGCAGCAGTGCGGCGAGGGGGAGAAGGCAGAGCGGAGTGAGCCAGAAATGGGGAGACGCGGCGCAGCCGAGCAGACCGGTGGCGATGAGCGGGCGACCGGCGGCAATGCCGAGGAGAAAGGAAAGGGAAAAGAAAAAGAGCGACATAAGCAGTACCGGATCGCAGATAGTACGGAATACCAATGAGCACGATTCTTCTCTTGCTGACTTGTGACTCATGCTACGGCGTCTGGGCGTGACGGGGAAGGTGTTGTGTGCGATCTCTAGAGGTTGTGTGGAGTTACTGGGGCTTTCATGGGGTATCATGTGTGGTCATATGGCTACGAATGTTTGGTTTTGGATTCTGTTCAATTTGTTCGTTGTGGGGATGTTGGCACTCGATCTTGGGGTGTTTAACCGCAAAGCCCACCGGGTCGGCGTCAAAGAAGCATTGGGGTGGAGCGTCTTCTGGATCAGTTTGGCTCTCCTCTTTGACCTTGGGCTGTACATCTTTGCAGGACAGAAGGTCGCCCTGGAGTTTCTTGGCGGTTATCTGCTTGAAAAATCACTCAGCGTTGACAATATTTTCGTCTTCGTGATGATTTTCACCTACTTCGCCACGCCGGCGGAGTACCAGCACCGCGTCTTGTATTGGGGCATTCTGACGGCGCTCGTCTTGCGCGGCATCATGATCCTGAGTGGTGCGGCGCTGATCGCGCGTTTCGAATTCCTGATCGCTGCCTTCGGCGTGCTGTTGATCGTGACCGCATTCCGGATGTTCCAGTCGGATGATGAGGCGGTCGACCTCGAACGCAACTGGGTTGTGCGCGGGGTGCGGAAGTTCATGCCGATCACGGATGACTACCGCGGCACACGCTTCACCGTGGTGGAGAACGGCATCAGGCTGTTGACGCCGCTGACGCTGGTGCTGCTTGTGGTTGAAACAAGCGATGTCATCTTTGCGTTGGACTCAATTCCGGCGGTCTTTGGCATCACGACCGATCCGTTTATCGTCTACACGTCCAATGTCTTTGCCATCCTGGGGCTGCGGTCGCTTTACTTCCTGCTGGCGGGGGTGGTGGACAAGTTCCATTATCTCAAGACCGGACTCGCCATCATTCTGGCATTGGTCGGGGCGAAGATGGTGACCGAGGTGGCGTCAGAGTATCTCATGGCAGAGCCGATCCACGTGCCGATTCAGTGGTCGCTAGCGGTGATCTTTGCGATCCTGGGTGGGTCGATTGCGCTGTCGCTACTCTTCCCGCAGCCGGAGCCGGCGCTGGCCGTGGTGACAGCAGAGCCGACCGCGGAGGGGATCATCGCGGCGAAAGAGGAGTTGGCGCAGGTGGACGCGTAGGTTTGGAACGAAGGCAAGGAGTCTTCTATTGTCAGCGGAGATCTTGTTGGAGTTCTCTCTCGCCGTTCCCTTTTTCTCACGAGGCCAAACGCAGCTTCAACTTGCCTTCTTCCTGGATTGCATCGGCGCGGACGATGAGTTCATCAAGGTCGGCGTCGACGTCGATATAGCAGCCGGAAAGCGCATCTAACCGGCCGGACGCCAGTTCGCCGATCAGCCGAACCGACTTTTCGATCGGCGTGTCCTGCCCCGACTCGTAAAGGTATCGGAAATAGTCTTGCACGCCGGGGCGTCACGGCCAACAATCGCAGAAGTCGCTGCATAGTCGCTCATCGGCGTGCGCACCGTGCCTGGGTGGGCGGCGAACACGGCAACGTTGTGCGGTTTCGTCTCCAGGGCCAGGCTCTCGGTGAAACGGATCAGGGGCTTTGCTCACGCAGTAGGCAGAAACCGTCCCCAGCGAGAATAACCCAGCCATGCTGGCCATGTTGATGATCCGGCCGCGTTGCGCTTGATCATGCCAGGCACGCGCGCACAGCATGGGCGCAAGTTGATCTCCACCTGCCACCAGGCGTCAGGATCAAGCTTTGAGAACTCACCCAGCGCTTGAAAAACTCCAGCGTTGTTAATCAATAGATCGATCGGCCCAAACTCAGCTGCGGTGCGCTCGACCATGAGGTCGACTGCACTGCGACTGGTCACGTCGGCCTGGATGGGAAGCACCGTGCCGCCGGCCTCTTCGATGATTCTGGCCGTTTCGGCGAGTGGCATTTGTGAGCGCGCAGCGATGGCAACGCGATAGTTGCGGCGGGCCAATTCGATGGCAAATGCACGACCGAGGCCGCTGCTACCGCCAGGGATCAGAGCTGTCTGGAGTCTCGAGGTCATTGTTGTAATCCTTACTCGGGTATGTGGGCCGGATAATAAAGTACTCTTTCCGGATGCGCAAATGAGGTATTTTTGGTGCAGATCCGGGGAGAAAGTGTGCACTGCGTGTCCCGTATCACGTATTCCGCATCTCGCACGACATCCTGCTATGCTACAATAGCCATTACCTACACCACGTTTGCAATTACTTATGGAGCACGCCGCACAATGAATCTTGCCGACTTCCGCGCCTCCTCCACTCGGCCAACCCCGCCTGCGGGGATCTCCTCCGCCCTGCGCGCCCTCTGGTACGACGCCAGGGGCGACTGGAATGCCGCCCATGAGATCACCCAGGCCAGCAGCGCCGACCTCGACTGGGTCCACGCTTATCTGCACCGCAAAGAGGGCGACCTGGGTAACGCCGGCTATTGGTATCGCCGCGCCGGCAAATCACCTGCCACCGGCCCGCTTGACGACGAGTGGAACGTCATCGCCGAGACGCTGCTGGGCAGGGACTGAGCCTCTTCACACCGGGTCATGACCACACGCGCGACGATTCGCTCCATCCAGAACCTCATGCGCCAGGATCCCGGCGTCGACGGTGATGCACAACGCATCGCGCAATTGGCCTGGATGCTTTTTCTACGCGCCGTGGACGCACAGACTGACGAGCCAGACGCCACACACAATCCGATTCCGCCCGGTCTGCGGTGGCGCGATTGGGCGCACCAGAACCCAAGCCTCACCGGGGATGCCCTGATCGCCTTCGTCAACGAACGGCTATTTCCTGCCCTTCGCACGCTCGGTGGCGACCCGGAATCGCCCCAGGCCGCGCTGGTGCGCAGTGTCTTCAACGACACGCACAATCGGATGAAGTCAGGCGAACTGCTCCGCCAGGTGGTGGACCGTATCGACCAGATCGATCTCGCCACGCCCAAAGATCGGCATCTCTTCAACGAGATCTATGAGCAGTTTCTGGCCGGTCTGCAGAGCGCCGGTGATGCCGGTGAGTTCTACACGCCGCGCGCCGTGACTCAGTTTATGGTTGATCAAGTCAACCCGCAGCCCAACCGCCTCATTCTCGACCCCGCCTGCGGCACGGGCGGCTTCCTGGTCTGCGCCCTGGAGCACCTGCGCCCATGGCGTCGCCCCCAAACAGCTAGGCGCAGTGATCCGAGGCATCGAAAAGAAGCCGCTGCCCTACCTGCTTGGCGTCGCCAATCTGATCCTGCACGGCGTTCACCTCCCGTCGATCGCCCATAGCAACGCGCTCGAACCTTCTGTGCTCTCGTTCATCGGCCCAAGCTGTGTTGACTACATTTTTACGAACCCACCCTTCGGTGGGCTGGAAGGGCCGGCGATTTCAGCCGCCTTCCCCACGGGCCTCCGCACCAGGGACAGCGCCAATCTGTTTCTGCTGCGTGTGATCGACTGGCTCAGGCCCGGCGGTCAGGCCGCGATCATTCTGCCTGATGGGTTGCTCTTCAGTGAAGGAGTCAATACCCGCATCAAGCAACTCCTGCTGCGCTCATGTGACCTTCACACCATCATCCGGCTCCCGGCCGGTGTTTTCGCACCCTACACCGCCATCGCCACCAACTTGCTCTTCTTCACCAAGGGGACGCCAACACCCGCGATCTGGTGCTACGAGCATCCGCTGCCGGCCGGTTACGTCCAATACGCCAAGAAACGCCCGATCCGGCTCGAAGAGTTCGCACCCGAAAAAGCCTGGTGGAACCACCGCACCGAGGGACCCCACGCCTGGTGCGTTCCGATCGACGCTGTCGTGGCAAATGGCTACAATCTTGACTTCAAGAACCCGCACCGCGTTTCCGCGCTGACGGAAGACCCCGCGGCGCTCCTGGCTCGCTATCGAGAATTGGAAGCTGAAATCGACCAACTCCGCGGCGCGCTGGCAGTGGAGTTGGATGAGATATTGGGGTGAGGGGAGACAAGGAGACAAAGAGACAAGGAGACAAAGAGACAAGGAGACAAGGAGACAAGGAGACAGGACGATCGGTAGGGACACGGCAATGCCGTGTCCGTGGTCGCCGGCGAATATCCCTCGAACCGTCCAGAGCGAACAACGGAGACCTGCTCATGGCACTTAGGGACGCGTGGTCACAGTGCAGTCACCCAGGCGCAGCGGAGGGCTTCCGCTTGATCTAGTTTGAGTTTGAGCTCATCCAGGCGCGTGGTGAGGCGTGCAACGGTGTCTACGATGCGCTGCTGTTCGGCCAGAGGCGGCAGTGGGAATGGCATCGCCTCGATGTCGCGTGACGCGATATGAGGCACGCCGGTGCTGCGACCAGGCTGCAAACGATCAATGAAGTGCGCTGAATTTAGCCAGATCAGGACGTATTCGGGCAGCACCACCTCCGGATGACGGAATTGAAGCCGGCCGACGCGCTGGACCAGCAGGCTTGGGACATCATCCGAACCCAGCCGGGCGGCCTTGAGTCCGGTCGCAATCAACGGGCGGTCCAGGAAATGACAATGTCACCTGCCGCAAGCCGGAAGCGTGCAAAATCCTCCGCCAATTCCCATGGTAGTCGCACCGTGTCAGTCCAGTTGATGGAACCTGGCGCCACGTTGATGTTGCGTAGTAGCCGGATGCCCTCGACCGCGAAGGTTTTGCTCTTGAAGATGTAGCCGCTCTGGATGGCTGCCACTGTGCCAAAGTCGACGACTGCCCAATGGCCTGGCAGCGCCGGAAGCTGAGCGGACGTTCGGCGGTGATCACGCGGAAAATGGCCGGTGGTTTCGACTGGTGGGACCGGTGGCGTCGATGCACCAGGGGCGTGCGCGTGCGTGACAAATTGCCCGTTACAAGCCACCGTAAAAAGTGCTCTTCGCAAGTCCCCAATGGCATCCACATCGACGACCAGTTCGGCAAAGGCGTCATGCAGTGCATGCCACGCTGCGTGCTGCGCACCGGCATCGGCGTGCACGAACTGCTGCAACAGTGCGTGATAGGTCGCTTTGCGCTGCTCAGCGCTTTGCTCAAGTTTTGCCCCCAGGGCGCCGATGAGACGCTGCAGTTCTTCGACGCGTGCCAGAATGCGCTGTTGTTCCGTCGGTGGCGGCAGCGGGAGTTGGAGTGCCTTGATCTTGGCAAGGTTCAGGTTTGGCTGCGCAGCGCCGCCGGCGGCGCTGCGCAGCCGCTGGTAATTTGCCTGCAGATACAATTTCACCCAGGGGCGCAAGGCACCTGCGGCTCCGTCGAAAACGATGGCCGCGCACGCCTGATTGGTGGCGGCTTCGATCAGGAGTTCTGAGACCTGCCCACGCGTCCGGCCTTCGCCATAAAGGGCGACGATCAGCGTGTGCGGCGGGTAGAGTCGGCAATTGGTCTCGGTAAGTGCAGCCGGTGTGATGAATTCAGCCGCCTGCGTGATAAATGGCGCCGCGGTGGCACTGCTGGTGATCCAAGGGATCTCACCACCGGCATAGTATCGCGCATTGCCACGCTGGGGCGTACCGCCGGTGCCAATCCGCGCGATGGTGTCCAGCCGGACGACCTTCCAATGGTCCTGCATCGATTGGCCCTCCCCCACAGGGAATTCCGGGACAAGTCTGCCCTGAATGGCCAGTTGGAGCAAGGATTCATTCAGTTGGCGCAAGTCGGCGGGCGTGCGAAGAAGGTCGAGGTTGGAGGAAGGGGCGGTGGGTGACATGGGTAAGACAGAGAGACAGAGAGACAAAGAGACAAAGAGACAAAGAGACAAAGAGACAAAGAGAGTTCAGGGTCTGAGCCGGGATCATGGTTGGCCGGTGCTTAGGCCAACCATGATGGGTGCGGTGGCGGGCGAAGATCCTGGCTCGGACTGGGATGTCAGGTCAGTTCGTTTACACGCCGCTACTGCAGACCGAACTTGAAGATGGTGGTCGTGTCGTAGGCCTGACCGGGCCGAAGCACCGTGGACGGGAAATCGGGCCGGTTGGGCGAGTCAGGGAAGTGCTGGGTCTCAAGCGCAATGCCGTCACCTTGACGGTAGGAACGGCCACTGGCGCCATAGATTGAACCGTCTAGGAAGTTGCCGGTGTAGACCTGGATGCCAGGCTCCGTGGTCAGGATGTCGACCATGCGACCGCTGGCTGGGTCGGCCAACGTAGCTGCCAGGATGAGGGTATTGTCCTCGAGGGAGGGCCGATTCAACACAAAGTTGTGGTCGATGCCCTTGCCGTTGGCGATCTGAGTGTCTTTGGCGCGAATGCTATCGGCAATCGCGCGCGGGGTGCGGAAGTCAAAGGGAGTGCCGGCCACGGTGGCCAGTTTGCCACTGGGGATGGCAGTTCTGTCGACAGGGGTGAAGCGGTCGGCATTCACGCGCAACACGTGATTGTAGATCGAACCTTCGCCTTCGCCGGCCAGATTCCAAAGTGTATGGTTCGTGAGGTTGACGATAGTGGGCGCGTCGGTGGTGGCGCGATAGTGGATGCGCAGTGCGCCCTCATCATCGAGCAGATAAGTTACAAAGGTATCGAGGGCGCCGGGGTATCCTTCGTCGCGATCAGGACTGCAGTAGTGTAGCTCAATGCCGGAGCCCCCTGGACCGGCAATTTCCTTCGTCACTGCCCACACTATGCGGTCAAAACCTACGCGGCCGCCGTGGAGCGCATGGGGACCATTGTTGGCGGCCAGTCCGTAGGTCACCCCATCGAGTGTGAAGCGCCCCTTGGCGATGCGGTTGGCGAAGCGACCGGTGATGCAGCCCAGGTAGGGGCTCCTGGTCACATAGTCCTTAAGGTTCGAAAAGCCAAGCACGACGTTCGCCATGCGGTGCCGGCGGTCCGCCGTCTTGATCGACGTGATCGTGCCACCGTATGTGACAATCTTGACCTCGATCCCTTGCGCGTTGGTGAGCGTGTACTGCATGACCTCGGCGCCGTCGGCCATCTTGCCGTATAACTGCCTGTCCATCCTGCCTCCTACAATCGGTATGTGCCCGTCAATGTTATTCACGAAAAATGTCAGGTGCGATACTCAATATTGTCGCGCCAATGATGGAAAACAGCAGAACGCACCCCACGATCACCTTGGGCATTGAATGCGAGACGCCGGCTGTTGCCTCTTCACTGACAATTGACCATGGTCTTTCCCGTTTCCCTACCCCAATCACCAATAAAAAACAGGAACCAGCCTCGCGGCCGGTCCCTGTCTCCTCATGCACTTTCGTGCGTATTGCCCGTGCGGTGTTTAGACGCGGCGGACGTTGGCAGCGGAAGGACCCTTCGGACCCTTCTCGATCGAGAATTCGACCTTGTCGCCTTCGCTCAGGCTGCGGAAGCCTTCAGCCACGATGGCAGACTGGTGGACGAACACGTCCTTGCCACCTTCGACGGCCAGGAAACCAAAACCCTTAGCATCGTTGAACCACTTGACGGTGCCGGTGACACGTTGCTCACTCATGTTGGAATACTCCTCAGTTTTCTAGTACTAACCTTGTTAACTCGCTACAAAACGTCGTCGTTCCCAACAGCCCTGCAAAAAAACGCCACCCTGACTTGGAAGTCTGGACGGCGTCTTTACGTGCTCGATCAGAACTTACAACATCTTGCAAAATTACAATACGATAGATTGTCCAGTGTGTCAAGTGCCTGACGATGGTATTTCGCAATTTACTCAGTGCATCGCCGCACAATCACCGGTCTCACGTCAGATTTCGGCCAGCACTTCACCCATTTGCGCCGTGCCATAGCCGCCAAGCGCCGCCACCGAGGCGGCAAATCCGGAATCGCGCTCCCGGATCAATGCCAACAACGGCGCCAGCAGTGCCGACGTGTAGTATTCCACCGGAATCACCAGGTCATAGCGCTCATCGAACATCGGGACAAAGTCAAGTCCCAACGCCCTGGCGGCCGCCAGAATACCAAGGCCAGTGTCAGCCGCGCCGCTCTTCACGGCTGCCGCCACTGCAAGATGGGTGAACTCCTGCCGTTCATACCCCTGAATCTTGCGTGGGTCGAGGCTGCGGCGTTTGAGCTCATAATCAAGTAGCACGCGTGTGCCCGCACCGCGCTGCCGATTCACAAAGATCACGTCCTCACGCAGCAGGTCTTCCAGCGCGTGCAGCCCCTTTGGATTGCCCCTGGTCACCATCAGTCCCTGTGTGCGATTTACAAATCCCAGCAGCACCACGTGAATCCCATGCTCGGTCAGCATGTTGCGAATTGCGCCAACGTTGTAATCGCCAGTCCCTTCATCCAACAGATGCGACCCTGCCAGGTGCGCCTCGTTGCGTTGCAACGCCAACAGCCCGCTCACGCTACCCACGTGCGCCGAAGCGAGGCGTAGCGCCGGATGCTTGCGCTGGAGTTGGTCGGCCAGCAGATCCAGCGTCATGTCGTGGGACCCGATCGCCACAATTGTGTTGTCGATTGTGTGCGGGGAGCGCAACAGTTCCACGCGCACGGACTCGCCCGCATGGTGCCCTTCCGAGAAGCGGGGGATCGTCACGATCCCGTCCGCCTTCACCAACGACATGATCACACCGGAGCCGGTCGAAAGTGGTGTCGCCACCACGCGATTGCCTACCCGTCCCAACGAGACGCGCAGGAACTCATCTTCGCCCATCGGCGAGAGCACCTTGCGCGTCAGAGTTGCCTCAATCGTAGGCCGCTCAGGCGGCAGTTGTCCCTGCCAGCGATACAGCAGCGGCCGGACAATCAGGTCAAAGGTCATTGCCGCTGACACCGGAAATCCAGGGATGCCGGCAATGGCCTTGCCGTTGGCAATGCCCAGGATCACCGGGTGGCCTGGGCGGATGGCGATGCCGTGCACGCAAAGTTGGCCCAACTCCGCCACGATCGAGGCGGTGAAATCCTCTGAACCCGCCGATGAACCGGCGTTCACCACGACGATGTCATGTGCTGACAGCGCCCGTTCGACGGTTGCCTTGATGGCGTCGCGCACGTCAAATTCGATCGGCAGCCGCGTCACCACCGCGCCCGCCTCTTCGGCCATCGCGCCCAGCACGAGCGAGTTGTACTCGACGATGTCGCCCGGCTTGAGTTCGCTGCCCGGCGCCACGAGTTCGGTGCCGGTCGGGAGTATCGCCACCCGTGGCCGGCGATAGACCGTCACCGCCGTGTGGCCACATCCGGCGATGGCCCCGAGATCCTGCGGGCGGAGCCGATGGTTGGCAGGCAACACCAGTTCCGTCGCCACCATGTCTTCCCCATGGGGCGCACATAGCGCCAGGGGGGCGTAGCGGCAAGGATCTCGATAGCCGCGCCATCGGCCTGTTCGACGATCTGCGTATCCTCGATCTTGATAACGGCGTTGGTATTGGGCGGCAGCGGATCACCCGTGTCGAGCGGAAATGCCTGGACGCCGAGTTTCAGCAGCCGCGGCATCGTCTCGGTGGCGCCGCGCGTCTCCTCGGCGCGCACGGCAAACCCATCCATCGCCGACGCATGGTAGTGCGGCGACGAAATGATGGCCCACACCGGGGCCGCGGTGACGCGGCCCAGTGCCTGCTCCAGCGGAATCGTTTCGGCGGGGAGCGGCGCCAGCGCACTCTGCTCGTCCAGCGCGGCATGCCAACTTGCGAGCGCCTCACTCAGTGCCACATCATGGAGATAAATATTTCGAGACTCAATATTCATAATTCACGCATCGCTCCACTCTTCGATAGAGGGCGAATTCGGATCCTCATAGAATACGATCTTTCCGCGCCATTCTTTGAATACCTGCTCGACCGGACGCTTTGCGTCAGAGATGAGCATTGGGGGCATCGGTGATAATGACCTCTGACCCTTGGCGAACCAAACTGGAGGGCACCCCTTAAATTTGCTTCGCGCCCTGGTTCAAGTTCGCCAGGGTGAACCGGAGGGCTTCGTGCCGTGGTCGAACTCCTCTTTGAAACGCTGCACATATGTCTCACCCAGACTAATACAACACTACCTCCACCCACTCTCCCGCCCTGACACCGTTCGAATCGAGCGCGATCTTGACCGTGCCCTCGGCATTCACCAGGGTGTAGATTAGATTGGACTTTCCAAAGACGGGAACGGCCCAAACCTCGCCGTCGCGCGTTTCCAACCGCACCTGGACAAAATCTTCGCGTCCGGTGTCGGAGGCGATATTCCGCGCCAGGCGCGCCCGCACCCGGGTCTGCCGTCGCGACGCCGCCCCCAGCAAGAGGCTAATCGTGGGTGTGATGAAGAGTTCAAAAATGACCATCGCGGAGACAGGGTTGCCCGGCAACCCAAAGACCGGTTTGCCGCCGGCCACGGCCAGAATCGTCGGCTTGCCCGGCTTGACGCTGACGCCGTGCACCAGCACGCCAGGCGCGCCCAACCCGGCGATCACATCCGCGGTCATGTCACGATAGCTGACCGAGCTGCCCGCAGAGAAGACGACAATGTCGCACTCGGCATGGGCGCGCTTTGCCGTCGCTTCCAACGCTGCGCGGTCGTCGGGAATGATCCCATAAGAAATCGCCTCACCCCCCGCCTGCCTTGCCAGCGCGCCGAGCGTCGCCGTGTTGATGTCCCGCACCTGCCCCGGTCCCACCGGCTGGTCCGGCGCCACGACCTCATCGCCCGTCGAGACAATGCCTACGCGCGGCGGCGCCGCCACCGCAATCTCGGTGATGCCAAGCGCCAGCAGGCCACCCAGATCCTGGGGGCGCAGCCGTCTTCCCGGTTCAAGGACTGCGGCGCCCTTGCGGATATCTTCGCCAACCAGAATGACGCTCTGGCCCTCGGAGACCGGCTGCATGACCTCGATTGCATCCGCGCCGGCCTGCTGCGTGTTTTCAACCATCACCACTGCGTCGGCGCCCGGCGGGATCATGCCGCCGGTATGCACCAGCACCGCCTCGCCCACCCCCACAGACATGGTTGCCGCCTGCCCCATCGACACTTCACCGATGACCGTTAGAAATGCCGGCAACCCAGGCGACGCACCATAGGTGTCGGCGGCGACAACGGCGTAGCCGTCCACGGTCGACCTTGGAAATTCGGGCAGATCCTGCGGCGACATCAAGCGTTCGGCCAAGACGCGATCCAGCGCATCCACCGTTGCAATGCGCTCGATCTTGACCTGTGGTGTAAACGCGCGCGCAAACATGGCCCACGCATCGGGCGGCGTCTGCACAGTAAAAAGTTCAGGCATTCAGGCTCCTATCGGCGTATCCCGTGTATCGTTATAGGATCTTGATCGTATATGCATCGCATGAACAAGATAGGCTCTTTCGAGCGATCCCACCCCCTCGGACACGGCAATGCCGATGTCCCTACGGTTTGTTGTGGAACCCCGAATTTTTGAATCGCACCCATTATATCTTCTACGCATTGACAATTGACTATTGACCATTGACAATTGACAATTTTCCTTCCCATCCAATTCCCTGTATCATCCACCCCTGATCCATTTCTGCATCAACCAGAGGAGGCAACCATGTCGCGTAGACTGATCGCACCACTTATCCTGATAATCCTGACCCTACAACTCGTCGCCGGCTGTGCGGCCCCAGCCGCAACCCCGGCTGCATCCGCCCCTGCAACCGACGCCGGCGCGGCCCCCGCCGCCGCCACGCCCCTAAAAGTATTGAACTTCGTCAACGGCTCGCTCGGCGACAAATCCTTCTTTGATTCCGCGCAGCGCGGCATCGAGATGGCCAGGCAAGAGCTTGGGATCGACGCACAGACGATCGAAGTCGCCTATGACTCCACCCAATATGAACCGGCGCTCGTTGACGCGCTGGCCAACAATGACTTTGATGTCGTGGTGCTCGGCACAAGCGACATGGTTCCTTATGTCGAAAAACTGGCTCCAGAGTACCCGGACGTCAAATTCGTCTTCTACGACGATGTCGTCAATCCGGCCAATTGCAGCAACCAGTGCGCCAACGTCTATTCGATGACGTACAAGCAAAACGAAGGCTCATACCTTGCCGGTGTCTATGCGGCGGCGATGACCACCCAGGCGCTTGACGGCATGAATCCGGAAGCCGTGATCGGCTCGGTCGGTGGTCAGGAAATTCCGATCATCCTCGACTTCATGCTTGGTTACGAGCAAGGCGCCAGGGACACGAACCCGGACATCCAGGCCATCCGCCAATTTGCCAATAGTTGGGACGACCCGGCCAAAGGTAAGGAACTGGCCAAGGCACAGTACAGCCAGGGTGCGGACATCGTCTTCCAGATTGCCGGCGGCACCGGTCAAGGCGTCTTTGAAGCGGCCGTGGAAGATGGCAAATTTGCCATCGGCGTTGACTCCGATCAGGCGTTAGCGGTCAAGGATGCCGACCCGAAGCAGGCCGAACGCATCCTAACCTCCATGTTGAAGAACGTGGACAAGTCCGTGCTGCGCGCGCTCAAGATGACCCAGGACGGCACGCTGCCCTACGGCACGGCCGAAGCCCTTGGCATCGCGGAAGACGGCGTTGGCCTGGCCCGCAACGAGATCTACGACGCCGCCACGCCGGACGAAGTCAAAGCACAGGTTGACGCCGCCGAGCAGAAGATCATCGCCGGTGAAATCACGGTGCAGACCGCGTTCCAGTAGGCTGTCAAGCAGCCGGAGCTTGAAAACCTCCGGCTGCCTTCTTCGGTAAGCTGGCATGTCCGAACTACTTGAAATGCGCGGGATCCTCAAACGCTATCCAAACGGCGTGGTCGCCAACGACCACGTCGATTTTGATCTGCGCAAAGGCGAGATCCACGCACTGGTAGGCGAAAACGGCGCGGGCAAGAGTACGTTGATGAAGATCCTCTACGGGCTCGAACAGCCCACCGGCGGTGAAATCTGGCTCAACGGCCAGCGCGTTTCGATCCCCAGCACGCACAAGGCGATCGAGTTGGGGATCGGCATGGTCCACCAGAACTTCATGCTGATTCCGTCGTTCACCGTGGCCCAGAACGTCGTGCTCGGCAGCGAACCGCGCCGCGGCCAATGGGTGGACAACGCCGCCGCGGTCCGCATCACCGAGCAGTTGGCCGCCGACTACGGTCTCGACGTTGATCCCGAGGCGCCTGTCGAGGCCACCCCGGTCGGGATGCGACAGCGCGTCGAAATTCTCAAGACGCTCTATCGCGGGGCAGATATCCTGATCCTCGACGAACCCACCGCCGTGCTCACTCCCCAGGAGACCGACGACCTCTTCCGGGCGGTGCAAGGTCTCGTCGACCAGGGCAAGTCGGTCGTCTTTATCACGCACAAACTGGTCGAGGTCAAGGAGATTTCGGATCGCGTCACCGTCATGCGCCGCGGCAAGGTGACCGGTTGCGTCGACACGTCCACCGTCACGGAAGACGAGATCGCACGGATGATGGTGGGGCGAATTGCTGCCATCGGTCAATCGCACGCCGCGCCCTCGTGGCGAACGTGTCGTACAGATTCATAATCTTGGGTGTGTCTCGGAAGCAGGGCGACCGCTCCTGACCGGGGTCAACCTGGACCTCTTTGCGGCGAAATACTCGGCATCGCCGGCGTCGAGGGCAACGGCCAGACCGAATTGGCGGAGATTCTGGGCGGTCTGCGCCAACCGGCGACGGGCGAAATCCTGATTCGTGGGGCGCCGATCACCGACAAAGACGCGCGCGTCATGCGCCAGGCCGGTGTGGCCCACATTCCTGAAGATCGCCTACTTAACGGGGTAGCGCCTGATGTCAGCATCGCCGACAACCTCGTAGCGGATCGCTATGCACGGCCCCCGTACACGCGCCACGGGATGCTCTCCCCAGGCGCCATTCGCGAGCAGGCGCAGAGGCTCATGGCGCAATTTGATATTCGCGCCGCCGGTGTCGATGCACCAATGAACTCACTCTCCGGCGGCAATATGCAGAAGGTGATTGTCGCCCGCGAGATTTCAGCGGACCCGGTGCTGCTCGTTGCCGCACAGCCGACGCGCGGCATCGACATCGGCGCCAGTGAGTTTGTTCGGCAGCAACTGGTCGACCAACGCAATCACGGCGAAGCCGTGCTGTTGATCTCCGCCGACCTGGCCGAGGTGATGAGCCTCTCCGACCGCATCGCCGTGATGCATAAGGGCAAAATCGTCGCCGTCTTTGCCAATCGGCCCGACCTGACCGAACATGAACTGGGCCTCTATATGTTAGGGGTCAAAACACAGTCCGTGGAAGAGATGGCAGCCTGATGTTGGCGAAGATTAACTGGCGCGAGATCATACGGCTGGTCCTGGTCGTCATCGTGGCGTTGGCCATCGGCTTCGTCATCACCTTCTTCACCAGCGATGAGCCGGTCAAGGCGTTCTGGACCCTGCTCACCGGACCGCTACCCCAGTTCTCACTTGAAGGCGGTCTGCATATCACCAACCTGAATCGCTTCGGCAACTGGATCGAAGACAGTATCACGCTGGTGCTGCTCGGTCTGTCGGTGGCGATCGTCTTTCGTGCCAAACAGTTCAGTCTGGGCGCCGAAGGCCAGTTGCTGCTGGGTGCACTGGCAGGCGGCATCGTCGCCCTTTACATCCCGGCCCCGCCGGGCATCCATCTGCTCCTGGTGCTGTTGGCCGCCGCGGCCGCAGGCTTTCTCTGGGGCTTCATTCCAGGTCTGCTGAAGGCTTATCTCAACGTCGATGAGATCGTCAGTACGCTGATGCTCAACGTGATCGCCGCGCAGATCTATCAATTGGCGCTGGTGCAATGGCTGCGCGACGTATCGAGCGGCTCCGTTTCCACGCCCTTTTTTCCAGACAGTGCTACGTTGCCGCTCTTAGTCCCTGGCACGCGCATCACTGCGGGGCTGCTGCTTGCGCTTGGCGCGGTGGCCGCAGTCTGGTGGCTGATGAACCGGACCCCCTACGGTTATGAACTCAAGGTGCTGGGCAGCAACCGCAGATTTGCCGAGTATGCGGGCGTCAACACCAAACGGGTGATTGCCAGCAGCATGGGCATCAGCGGTATCCTGGCCGGTCTGGCCGGTGCGCATATTTCGCAGGGGCTGCTAAAGCGTCTGACCCTGAACCTGTCGCCGGGGATTGGCTTTGAAGGCATCGTCGTCGCGTTGCTGGCGCGCAATGACCCCATCGGCGTACTCATTACCGGGCTTTTCTATGGCTACCTGCGTACGGGCGGCCAGATCATGGAGCGCTCCACCGATGTCACACGTGAGGTGGTGTTGATCATCCAGGCCGTGATTATCCTGCTGGTAACGGCAGAGCGGCTCTTCCCTGCTTTCCTGGCGTGGCGAGCGCGCCGGCTGCTCGAAGAGAACGGTGAGGCGGAAGCATGATGGCTGCAAAAGTGAGCAAACAACATGTCGCTTGATGTCGTGCTGAGCAGCATCTTCTCGGTGGCGTTCATCGCCACCATCATCCGCATCGCCACGCCGCTGCTGCTGCCGGCGCTGGGCGGTCTGATCTCCGACCTGGGTGGCGTCATCAACATCGCGCTGGAAGGACAGATGTTGATCGCCGCATTCACCGGGGTGGTCGTCAGCGCCTATCTGCCGCAATGGTTTCCCGGCTGGCCGGTCTGGAGTTACGCCTTGCTGAGCGGGCTGGCCGGCATCCTTGCTGCGCTGGCACTCTCCTGGCTGATTGCCTTTTTCCACCTCGAATTGCGCACGGACATCATTTTGACCGGGCTTGCCATCAATATTTTGGCGGCCGGCGTCACCGTCTTCATCCTATTCGTGCTGACCGGTGACAAGGGCAGCACCTCACAACTGGCCAGCCTCGCCATCCCCAACCTATTCATTCCCTTCGTCAACACGATCCCCCTGCTGGGAACACTGCTCAACGGCGCTAATGGTGACGGCTACAACCTGCTCTCGTACGCCGCGATTCTGCTGGTGCCGGTCGTGAGCCTCTTCCTCTACAAGACGCGCGCCGGCATCCATCTTCGCGCCGCCGGTGAGAATGGACCGGCCGCAGGGGCGGCGGGCATCAACACGCGCCGCACGCAGTACCTGGCGCTTTATCTGAGCGGCATCCTGGCGGCGTTGGGTGGTCTCTACCTCAGCATGGGTTACCTCACCATTTTCCAGGCCAACATGACCGCCGGCCGCGGCTTTATCGCATTGGCAATCGTCAATCTCGGCAACCGCAAGCCACTTGGCGTATTGATCGCCGCGCTGGTCTTTGGTGCAGCGACCGCGTTGGGCGCCCAATTGGGGACGCTGGATGTGCCGCCACAGTTGATCGAGATGATTCCACCCACCATTACGATTGTTGCGCTCGTCATCTATCAAGCCCGCCGCAAAGCAAAAATCGCTGCAAATGCACGCCGCTTCCAGGTCGAAAGCAACTGACCGCCCGGGCAACAGGAAAGGATCCGCTCGATGCCTCGCCACTTTATCATCGATACTGACACCGCGTCCGATGACGCCGTTGCGCTCATCATGGCCCTGCAATGGCCGGACGTGGAGGTGGACGCCATTCTGGTTACCTATGGCAATCTGCCGGTCACTACGGGCAGCACCAATGCGCGCTACACAGTAGAACTGTGTGGCAAAGCGACGCCGGTGTATGAAGGCTGTGTCAAACCGCTGTTGCGCGACGTGGCGCATGCGGAGGAGTATCATGGACCGGAAGGGATGGGGATCCTTGGCCGGCTCTTTCCCAAGCGCCCGGCAGCGGAAGGACACGCCGTACCTGAACTGATTCGCCGGTGCCAGGCGGCTCCAGGTGAAATCACGCTGGTCACGCTGGGGCCACTCACCAACATTGCGGCGGCGCTGATGATCGAACCCCGCCTGGCCGAATGGGTGAAGCAATGTTACGTCATGGGCGGTGCGGCCAACTGTGTCGGCAACGTCACACCCGGCGCTGAATTCAACATCTGGTGCGATCCCGAGGCTGCGCGTATCGTCTTCCACTCCGGCATGTCCATCCTGATGGTCGGTTGGGAGATCAGTCGTTTTGACGCCGTGATTTCGGAACAGGAAATGCAGGAGATCAAGGCGTTTGGCACCGACCGCGCCCGCTTCACCTTCGACTGCAACGCCCGGGCGCTCCAGTATGGTGTCGAGTTCCAGGCGGCGCGCGGGCTGATGTTGCCGGACCCTATTACGGTCGCCATCGCCATTGACCCATCGCTGTGCACGCGGCGCAGTTGGCACTATGTCGACGTCGCCTGTGCGGAGGAACTGACGCGCGGTATGACGGTCGTCGACGAACTCTCTGTCACGGGCAAGCGACCCAACATCGAAGTGTGCTGGGCGATCGACGCACCCCGCTGGAAAAAAATGTTGTACGCGACCCTTCGTTAAGCGATTCATGGTTGCATACTTCACCTCATCCATCATCATCGACGACATCGTTATGCCCGATGGCCGCACTGCGCTGGGCATGCTTGGCGGCGGCGGGCCGCAGTCGGCCTTTGGCATGCGGCTATGGACGCAGCAGCCGATTGGCTTGTGTGGCGGCATCGGGCCGGATTTCCCGCCGGCGGCGCAGGCCTGGCTCGCCGCCCTCGAAATCGACACCACAGGCGTGCGCGTTGACCCGGTTGCGCCGACGCCACGGGCGTGGCAGGTGATGGAGTGGGATGGGCGTCGGACCCAGGTCTGGCGTACACCAAACGCGGCGACTTCGCATCACCTGGCGTTGCGGCCGGACCTGGTGCCGGCCCCTTACTGGCAGGCCCGTGGCTTCCATGGCGGCGTTCACCCGGAACACCCCAATCTTGCACTCCTCCAGGCGCTGCGTGGCGCGGGCATCTGCGTCTGCCTGGAGCCTTTTAGAGCAGCAGCCCAGCCACTTTCGGACGCGGCAGTGCGTGAACTGGTGACACATTGCGACCTCTTTTCGCCAAACCTGAGCGAGGCGGCCTCGCTCGTTGGACCCGGCGATCCGGATGTGCTGGCAATGCGGTTGCTTGATGCAGGCGCGCCGCGGGTGGCGCTGCGCATGGGGCAAGAGGGGCGCTCCTGCGGTGCGCCGCCGGCGATGAACGGTTCTGGATCCCAGCGGTGCAAGTAAACGTGGTGGACCCGGTTGGGGCGGGAAACGCCTATTGTGGTGCGCTCTTGGTCGGGTGGTTGGAGACCCAGAGCCTCCTAAGTCGCGGGGCAATACGCCTCCGTCGCCGCAAGTTTCCTCATCGAACAGGTGGGCCTCCCAGCGTGGCATTCAAGGCTTACCCGCCTGAAGCCCGGCGCGACTCCAGGTTGGCTTCTGAGGCGAGAGGAGAAAAGATCAACGCGGAGACGCGGAGAAGAACGGAGAGGACGCGGAGAGGCGTCAAGCGATAGGAAACGAACGTCCCGGCCAAGTCTGGCCGGGACGTTCGTTTCCTGCAGGTTTGACTGACGCACGGTCAGTTTCTGTAGCGGATCCTCAACCACCGCCGGTGGAACAGTTGTCACCACTGGACACACTGCCGCCCCCGGCGCTGCCTTTCATGCCAAAGGTCGAGAACTTCTTGCTGACCTGCCCGCTTTCACACTTTGGACACAGGATCAGTTCCTGCGACGCCGAACTGCGAACCAGGTATTCAAACGACGATCCACAATCAGAACATACAAATTCATACAAAGGCATTGCGATACTCCAGTCGGAATTGGTGCATGAGCTACTGATGCTTAGATGCACAAGCCGGCTATTGGTTACAAAGTAGGTTTTACTTTTTCTTCACCGCATACCCCTGGCGCGACCAACTTGAGATGCCGCCCAGGTCGTAGACTTCGGTGTAGCCGGTCTGGAGCAGCATATTGGCTGCGGAGCCGCTGCGGCTGCCGCTGGCGCAATAGATTATCACCGGTTTGTCTTTCGGAATCTTGTTCAGCTTGCCGTTCAACTCCTGTAGCGGAATATTGATGGCGCCGGGAATATAGCCGCTTGCGAATTCGCCGGCTGTGCGTACGTCGATGAGCGTATGCGCCTCTTTGCCATCGATGAACCGGGTCTTGTATTCCACCGGCTGGATGACAGGATGCCCAGGGGCGCCAAGCCCGCCAAATAAGCGTGAAAGAAAACTCATGGGTTGATTGCTCCGTATCTTGTATTGCGTATTGCGTATTCGGTACGCGTTTCAAGCATTTTACTGCGTAGAGGCCAATTGTGAGATGTTGCAGAGTGCGGATCACGCAATATGCAATACCCCCACTTGCGCGCGACGCATTCCTTCTCTATGCTTGTATGGCACGTTCGCACGGCCTCTACTAGTCAGCAAAAAAGGAAAAACCTCATGCTGAAGCTTCGAGTTCACCTGGTTGGTCTGCTGTTGTGTGCAGTTGCGGCTGTAATAGGTGGCGCTGGGACGGCGCGCGCCGAAGACGAACTTCCGCTCGCCTATACGTTGCTTGGCCCAGCGGGCGTAGTGGCGAGGGTGATCACAGACCAGGACACTTGTCCAATGCTCACGGTTGACGGCCAACCGCTGGCGATGGCGGTGCGTGCACAGCCGTCGGACGCTTTTCCCGTTCTGGTCTGCGACGCTACAGTGCCGGCCGCAGCGCAGGTGCTGTCGCTTGAGGGGAACAGACTCCCCCTGCCGGTGATGGAGCCGGCGCGCATCAGCATTGTCGGCGACACCGGGTGCCGCATCAAAGGGAGCAAGGTGCAGGCGTGCAATGATCCCGCGCAGTGGCCCTGGGCGCAACTGGCGGCCAGCGCTGCCGGCAGCAACCCTGAACTGGTGATCCATGTGGGCGACTACGTCTACCGCGAAACCGCCTGCCCCGACGGCGATGAGGGGTGTGCAGGAAGCCCCTACGGCGACAACTGGGAGACCTGGTGGGTGGATATGATGGCGCCTGCGCGGCCACTGCTCGAAGCTGCGCCATGGGTGGTGGTGCGCGGCAACCATGAGGACTGTGCGCGCATGGGCAATGGGTATTTCCTGTTGATGGACCCACGACCGTTGCCGGCAAGTTGCCCCGACTATTCAGACGTCTATACGATTGATTCGATGTCTCCGCAGTTGCTCATCATGGACAACTCAGCAGCCGATGACTACAACATCGATGCGGACCAACTGGCCGCGTATGGGCCGCAACTTGAGCAGATCGACGCTGCCGCCAAAGAGGGCGCCTGGTTCCTGCTCCATGACCCGATGTATGTTTTTGGCCATCTTGGCGAGCAGGATGGGAAGGAGCAGTTGTTCATCGACCAGTTGATGTTACAGCAGGCGTCCAACAACCAGTTCTCGCCAGCCATCTCACTGTTCCTGTCCGGCCACGTCCATCTGTTGCAGATCTTGTCATTTGGCGAGGAGCGCCCGGCGCAATTGGTCGTGGGTCACAGTGGCACGCAACTGGACTCACCGGTGACGACGCCGCTAGCGGGACAGGAGATCGGCGGCATGCCGGTTGCGTTTGGGGTGTCGGATAGTAGTTTTGGGTATGTGACGGCAACGCGGGCAGCCGGTGGGTGGGACATGATCCCGCGCAACGTCGCGGGTGCTGCAACCGGCGCGTGCACATTGCGCAGCCGCGAGTTGAACTGCGAGGGGCTGAAGGGTGACGCGGTTGCGGCGCCGGAAGTTGCTACGAGCGCCGCGACACCAACGCCGGCCGCGACACCGGAAGTCGACGCTGCCGCAACGCCGGCCGCGCTGCCGACAACTGGAGGTGAGCCTGGCGGGTGGGCCGCGGTTGCGATGGCAATGCTCATGCTATTGGGGCTGGCAGTCACAGACAAACTGAGCCACGCACGTGTCCATCAGAGCCGCGAACGTGAGTAAGTGGTTAGCCAGGCCAAAGCCGCGGCCGTCTGAATCACGGATGACACGGATTGCGTGGATTGCACGGACGCTTGGGCCTCGGCTGGGCGCTCACCACCCTGACGGGATGGTGCTCTGACAGAGGCGCGGGGACATGCGGCAAACAGCGCCGGACGTAAGGAGCGGTTGGGTGTGATTGACGGGGCACCACCCTGGGGAGGTGCTCGACAGAGGCAAGCTGACAGGTGCCCTGACAGATGGCGCATGTGACAAACAGAGCCGCGAACGTGAGCGAGCGGTTGGTGCGTGAGTGACGCGGCGGGGGGACGGGGGATCACCACCCTGACGGGATGGTGCTCTGATTGTCACGCACGTGTATTGCAGTACCCGTTAACGAACAAACTGGTCATGATCGAAGGATGTGTCTGATGTCTTCGTTAAGTGCCGACGTTGTGATTTGTGGGGCCGGGATCGCCGGCATTGCAGCCGCCTATCATTTGACGGTCAAACAGGGGCTGCGCGATGTGCTGCTCGTCGATCCGCTCCCGCCGCTCTCGCTGACCAGCGACAAATCAACCGAGGCCTATCGCAATTGGTGGCCCGGCCCCGATGACGCGATGCTGCGCTTCATGAACCGCAGCATCGATCTACTGGAGAACTGGATACAGAATCCGATCACCGGCTCCGGTTGAACCGCCGCGGCTATCTTTATGCCACCGGCAATCCTGCCGCTATCCCTGCCTTTGTGCAGAGCGCCAAGGTGGCGGAGCGCCTTGGCGCAGGTCCCCTACGGGTGTATGCCGGGGCGCCAGGGGAGCAACCGTATGTGCCAGGCAACGCCGAAGACTGGCACGACCAGCCCACAGGCGCCGATCTCTTCCTCGACGCGGCCCTGATCCAGAAGCATTTCCCGTACTTGACCAGGGATGCCATTGCCGTGCTGCACGCGCGGCGCTGCGGCTGGTTCAGCGGCCAGCAACTCGGAATGTACCTACTGGAACAGGCCAAAGCGCACGGCGCACGGTTGATCACCGGCACGGTAACCGGGGTCGACGTCATAGATGGGCGGGTGGCGGGCGTGCAGGTGGCGGGTGACACAGGATCTCACACGATTGCCACCCCCAGGTTTGTCAACGCAGCCGGTCCACTGGTTGCTGAGGTGGGCGCCTTGCTCGGCCTGGACATGCCGGTCTTCTCAGAGTTGCATCGCAAGATCGCGGTCGAGGACCGGCTTGGCCTCATCCCGCGCGACGCACCGCTGGTGATCTGGGAAGATGAACAGCTTCTGCCGTGGCGTGACGAAGAGCGTGAGGCGCTGGCGGAGAGCGAGGAAACAAAGCATCTCTTGGCGCCATTCCCCGGCGGCGTACATTTTAGACCTGAGGGTGGGCACGGCGCGCAGACGCTGCTGATGCTCTGGGCCTACCACCTGGAACCTGTGCCTCCGCTGTTTCCGCTCCCGATTGACCCCGAGTTCAGCGAGACGGTGCTGCGCGGCATGACGACATTGGCGCCCGGACTAACCGCCTATCTCGATAAATTGCCCAAGGCCTGGGTGGATGGCGGGTACTATACCAAGACCCGCGAGAATCGCCCCCTGATCGGCCCGCTGCCGGTCGAGGGTGCATATATCCTTGCGGCGCTGTCCGGCTATGGGCTGATGGCCGCGTGTGCGGGCGGAGAACTGCTGGCCGCGCACGTGTGCGGTATCCCACTGCCGGACTATGCCACTGCCTTTCTCCCGAACCGATATGAAGATCCGGAGTATCGGAAGAAGGTGGATGCGTGGGGAGGGACGGGGCAAGTTATAGGGTGAGGCGGGGTTGTCCTGGCATGGCGCGCTGCGCGTCGATTGTTGTCGGCAATAGCACCGGTGGTCTTCGCCCACCAGTTGGGGTTTGGGAACTGGTGGTCATGATAGCACGAACGTGCGGGGCGAGGGAAGGAGGATTGCGCCGCTCCCCATCAAGGCGGCAGGGCGGCTTTCATCAACGCCAGCACCGCATCCACATCCAGCGGATCCTGCTCGGTGTACTGCATGTTGACGCCCTGTTCGGTGTAGTAGCGGCGGACGTTGGGATGATACCGCGACGACCACCGCGCCACGATCACCGGTCCGGCGAACGGGGCATGGATGCCGCCAATGGCTTGATGCAGGTCCGCATACTGTGGCCACACCGGATTGTGCAGGCAAAGCACCAGCCCCGCGGCCCTGGCGATTGGCTTGCGGAACATTTCCGGCTGTTCGGCGCTGGTGATTTCCACGTTGAACCCTTGCGCCGTCGCGGCGTCGGCCAACTGTTTCGCCGTCTCGAATTCATGCACGCCGGCCAGGATGACCCACCCTTTGCGCGTTTCACCCTTTGTCATCGGCCCCCTCCAATAACCATGTCAGCAGCCGGTCCAGGAACTGCCGGTTGGCGCACCCCGGCAGACGCAACGTGCCGTCGGTGAACGCCTGCCACGAGCCAACGGCCGCGACGCGGCCACCATTGGCGCGGTAGGTGGCGATTGCGGCAACCGGCGGTGCAGCCGTGCGCATCCGTTTGCGGTCCAACGTGCGGCCCGGTTCATCCTCTGCGTAGATGAGCCGGTAGCACTTGGCATCGCCGCCGCTGACCAATATCGGCTGCGCGGCCGGATTGACCTTCGTATCCACGGTGACCGACGCACACCAGGGCAGGTGCACCGTTTCGCCGTCGGCGACAAACGCTTGTCCAGGGACAGGATGCGCCGTCACGAATTCCCCACTCGGATGCGGAAAGGGCAGGTTGCCATCGACCACGACATCCTTATTCAGCACTAACCCGAACGGCGCAAGGGCGTCGTGTAGATTCGTCCCGAAGTGATCGTCGCCGCCGTAGTAAGACAGCGCCAGCAGCCGCCCACCTTGGCTCACATAGCCTTCCAGCGCGCTCATTTCGGTGGGCGTCAGGTTGCTTGTCCAGCGGCAAAGTGAGCACCAATAAGCGCGCCGCTGCCAATGCTTTCGGGCTGAACTGCCGTTTGTTTTCCAGCGGCGTCCAGCCGCGTTGGTGCAGCATGGCAGCAAACTCCGAATAGCCGATGTCGAGCATGGGACGGTCTTTCGGTGCGAGATTGCGGCGCTTGGCCAGTTCACCCCAGTGCGTTTGGCCATGTGCAAGGTCGAACAGGGCGACGGGGCCGGTCGGGGTGCGGGTGGATTGCGCGGGTTCTACAGGCCACGCTTGCATGGCGGTGTACAAGGCTTGCAGCCCGTCATTGCCAGGGTTGTTGGTCGCGGCGCACCGCACCAGTTCCAGCGCCTTCCCTTTGCGGTTCGCCCAGCACGCAAACTCCCACAGTTGGTCGCTGAAGCCCTTTTCGCCGGCATGGGCGTCGAAGTCCGCCGTCATGCAGTGTGCGGTCATTTGCCGCATGGTATCGCGGTTGTACGCCGGTTCGATGGCCTGGCAGATTTGGTACACCTGCCCGCGGGTGTATGGCATGGGTCTGCGCCTCCCGTCACAGGATGCAGGGGGACGGAGCGTGTGGTCTACGGTCTATCTTACCAGAAATGCGGTCCGGATTCATCCAGGATTTGCGGTGGGGGGGATCAGCGTGTCCTTTGCACTAGGTGACGCTGTCGACACTCAGCGCACTATGCTGACTTCAATCCCCTTCCGGCCAGTGTTTCAAAATTGACAACCGCGGAGGGCAAGGGGCTGAGTGAGCCAACCAATGTCCTGCTGGGGCCGTGCGATCTGCGCCAACCTGTAATATGCCGCCGCCAATCAATCGGTCCTACAACCCGCCGCATTCCTCGATTGAGGCGCTTGTACCTGACCGATCATGTAACCTTGCCACAGCGGATGCGCACGGGTATGATTGCCGCTCTCAGTTACATGTCGTCCCAGTGTCCCCACCAAAGCGAGCAACGACGATGGCAGCAAAGTACCAGACCTTCCCGATCCTGTTGACAATTGCGCTCGTCTTGATACTGTTCGCTTTCACACAAGGTGCGGCATCGGCACAAGACGCGCCTGTACTGGACAAGAGTGGGCGAAGGCTGACAGGCAACTTGCGGCTTGAAGATTGGCCATGTTGCAAGTGGATGATAACGCCGGGCGGTGAGTCGTCGTTTTCGCCGCCAACAAACGGCCGAATGTGACCGTCTACAGTGCGCCGGTGGATGGCAGCACAGCGCCGGTAAAGCTGAGCACGCCCCTCACCGACCAGTATCCGGTCGATCCTTCACCTGTCACCGGACGGCAAATGGGTCGAATACGGACGCGCAGTGCAACGACCCACATGTCATCGATCTATCTGGTGCCGGTGGAGGGGGACACCGATCCAGGTATATGGGCCGTGGTATATAGGCGGCATTGCGATTACTCCAGACAATACAAGCATCGTCATTTCGGAACCGGTGAGTAACACATACGATAGTTGGAATTTTTATGTCATGCCTTTCCCGGCGGGAGCGCGCCAGTTGCTTGCGACCGTGGGTACAGGCAATTGGTACACCGGGACCGGCAGCCAACTCGCGCCGGATAGCAAGACCCTACTGGTTTATACCGACCTGGACAGCGATCGGGACTATGAACTGTGGACGATCCGCTTGCAGGCGGCGCGCTCCGCAAAATCGCTGACGACGTGAGAGCGAACTATGGTCCGATCGTCCATTTCGCCGGATAGTCAATATCTTTTGTATCATGGCATATGGGGCGGTCCCTGCGACCTCTGCTCAATCGAAGTTGCCACCGGGGCCACGGAGGAATTGGTCCCAAAAGGCTCCAGCGTGTACTTCAATCTGATGCACATTACCACAGATAATCGAGCCGTTTTCCAGGGGCGGTTGCCCGGCGACACCGGCACCTATAACCGATTATACAGTGTCCAGGCCGACGGAGGTTCGGTTACACAATTGAGCACGGGGCTTGATGGCACACAAAGCGTGGAAGATTTCGAGGTGTCCCCTGACGACAAGACGGCGATCTTTTTGTAGTTCGTGACCATGACAACAACGAACTGCCCAGAAATACAGTCGTGAGAACCAAGTCGATGCGCCTGTGGCGGAGGCGGTGCCGGTGCCGCTTGATGCTCACCAGTATATCAGCGGTATCGAATTGACCGCCGACAATTCGGGTGTGCTGGTCAGCGTGGCACAATTTCCTTATTCCGACCCGCAAACGACTTGGGTGTATTACGTCGCATTCGACGGCGATCAAACGCCCATTTTGCTGGTGCGACTCAGTTCATCGGAGACTATGTTACAATTACACTGTCGCTCCCGATGTAGACTGGATTGTTGCCACCGAAACTGATCCGGACAATCTGAACTTGATTCTGAACTTGTATCGACCGGGTACCAATATCGCGCATGAGATCGACCGGGTCAATGAATCGCTGACTAACGAATTCTTCACCGCAGTTCGATCCATTGGGCCGGTACGTGGTCTACAAATCTGACAAACGCAGCGATGGCTCATACAGCCTATACATTATGTTTCTCCCCGACGACCACTTTCTGCCGTATGCTATCCTGAACCCATCCCCCTCGCGTCAATCTCACATGGACACCCACCCATGACCACCGACGCCTTGACCTATCTCAAAATACTGGAAGGCAAGACCCTGCACACCGACCACGTTGGGGTATGCGGCCAAGTAATGGCAACTGGTTGCATTACCCTGAGCGGCAATGTCTTTGGCCAAAACAGGTATGAATCAATTTGTCATTGAGATCGCTTATGGGATGTGACTTTCGAGGAGCAAGAATGAATCTCTCGAGTCCCCCGCCCAGATCATTCACCATCTGGAGGCCGTCGCTGCACACTGAAACCAAAACCCTACGCCCCTTTGTCTGGGGCGGCGCGCCCGCGCCCGCGCTCGGCAACGTCGCCATCGGCTGGTGGCTCTGGCGCCTGCACCAACCGGCCAATCTCACGTCGCCCATCCAAACTGGACCAATGGCTATATTCAAACCCAATGACCCACCAGCAACAGGCTGACGCTAATGAGCGTGAATTGTCGGGTGTGCATGGTCACGTACTCCTTCTTTTCGGGTGCTAAAGCTGAGATTGAAGTCGGCGGCTGTGCAGGGTCCAGTGCGGTATGTGTGGCGCCCACACGCGTGCCGCGCATGGCTTCTGGTTTGCGGTCCGCGGCATAGGTAGATCCACCAAAGCCATGTGCGTTGAAAAGTTGACCTGCTGCGGTGGCTGCGCTAACGGGGTGAGCAATGTAGTGCGACCAATGCCGTCCTGCCATCTCAGTCGACGGGTGGCCGGGGCAGGTTGGCGACCGTGCCCGGCGATTCCTTAGCCATTTGTAAGCTAAGTATAGTGCGCTTGCGCGGTAACATCAACGGTGGGCGGGATTCGGGGGGGTATGCGTACCGCACCCCATAGCTGCCTCGACGCCCCAAAACAGGCCCTAGCATCGCCGCTGGTGGAAATTCACGTCAAATTCCGCACGCGTCAGCGCCGATCGCGATATAGCGTGGGCATGGGGCCGCACACTCCGGCAAGCAAAAAGTCCGGCTAAATGAAAGGTTGTGCCTCGGCCAAATGAAACCTTATTTCCGGTATCTGCGCAAATCCCCGCTTTTTGTGAGCCTTTTAGCAACGGCAAAAACGAAACAGTCTCGTTTTTGCCGTTGCTAAAGTCGATATCTCATTAGCCTCAGAGTGCTGGCACGAAAACTGTGGCCGACAAGATGAATGGCCGATATTGCTGCCAGCACCTGCGGTGCATGCTGCGAAACATGTATCGTTTACTCGGCGCCCTTCGCCTTAATCTGGTCAAACGCCCAGGCCACTTCTTCTAAAAATTGCGCCAGTACGGCGTCATTCGCTAACGTCTTCAACGGAATATTCGGGCGTTTGGTTGCTCCTTCTTTTGCGATTTTGACACCTGGAATTCGGTTAAGCCGCGCCAGAAGTTCCAGCCGCTGTGCTTCGTCCAATGAGTTGGGCGGCTTCATGTACTGGAACTGGATTTCTACACTGCCATAGCTCCATAAGCAGATCACTTGACACAAATGTCCGTCAACAGCGAGAAGCGGGATGAATGATCCATCCCGTTTGCCGGCGCCCCACCAGATGGTCAGCCCACGCTGCCTGGCCCAATCAAGAATCTTATGGGCGATCCTGGCCGTGTCTGCATTGTTGCGTTTGGTGAAGTCTTGGAAGAAAGAGTCTTCATCCCAGCGTCGCTGCTCGTTTGCGCTGGCTGTCTTCTGTGCGGTCTGGGCAACCAAACGTGGCACAAACGCACTCTGCCCTTCCCCTACGAATTGTTTCACCTCGATGGCAAGCACTTCGGCTTGTGACATTTGCACGTTCAGAAATTCGACGATGCGCCGCAGTTGAACCGGAATCTCCTCTGCCACGAACAACATGCGGATCTTGCCCGCCTGCAGGTTTGTCTTCCCGCGTTGCCAGAATTCATCTAGCGCAGCCGCATCGTCTAGTGGCGCATTGAGAAATTCAGCCAGCATTTGATTCGCGTCCTGCTTCCGGGTGGTCGCCGTAGCCTCAAACTGGGACTTCAGCTTCTCCATAGGCCAGTAAACGACCGCGTTGGCTGCATACTCCAGCATTTGGCCGACAACCTCGCGCCGGATGCGCGTATCTGTACTCCGCTTGACCTCGACCAACGTGGGGATACCGTCCTGATCCAGCAGCAGGTGATCTGGCGCTGGCGTGCTGCCCTCGCCTTCGGCCCAGGGGATGCCAATTTCTCTGCCGACCAGCAGCCAACGGCGCGGATTTTCCTCGCTCATCTGACCGCCAGCGAGCAAGTGAGGGTAGTCCGCCAATAACTTCTGGAACGATTTTTCAGTGGCAAAGGCTTCGGCAGTCATTTCCAGCATGCGTCCATCGTGCTGCTTTAGATAGATAACTTCGCTCATGAATCCCCTCGCCATTGGGAGCAAGACGTAGCAACTTGCTTGACGCCCCCTCCGTTCCCCTCTAAACTAAACAACGGGGCCGGTGCTGAAACACTTGCCCCGTGTTCCACTGCTGAGGGCACAGCAGCGGAGTTGAGCGCATTGTAGCGCATCCCCTCCACGAATGCACCCCCTTGGCAGACCAAACCCGCATCGTATGGGTCTGCGTATGAAACTCACCGGCAAACAAATCGAACAAGTTCGCAACGCCCTGCTGTCGGGCTACCCCGCCAAGACCGATCTGCGCATGCTGGTGCGCATCGAGCTTGACGAGAACCTCGAAACCATCGCCGACGGGGAGAACCTGCGCGTCGTGGTCTTCAACTTGGTCAGTTGGGCCGAGCAGACCGGGCGCCTCGACGCCGTGATTCAAGGCGCCTACCGGCAGAATCCCGGCAACCCGGCCCTCAAGCAGTTGGTGCAGGACGCAGCAGGCTGGGGCGCGCCGGCACCGCACACTTCCGGCAAAACCTACCGGACCGGCGTCCATTGACGTTTTTCTCAGCTACAGCCGGCAGGACGCTGCGGCCATGCGTGAGGTGCAAAGCGTGCTGCGTGGCGCGGGCTTTGCGGTCTGGACCGACGAAGGGCTTGAGCCGGGGACGCCCAGTTGGCAGGCCGCCATCGCCGAAGCCATCGGGCAGTGCCAGGCGTTGGTCGTGCTGCTCTCACCGAGTGCTAAAGCCTCCGTGTGGGTCAATAACGAAGTCAGCTTTGCGCAAATGCACGGCAAGCGCATCTTTCCAGTGCTGGTCGCGGGCGAACCGACCACGGCGGTGCCGATCAGTTTGATTAGCGTGCAGTGGGTGGACGGGCGCAGCGGTGTGCGTGGCGCGGCGGCGGAGGGGTTGCGCCACGCGTTGGCGCGCCAGCTTGGGCGGGGGCCAGTCATCACCTTCGACTGGGTGACGATCCCAGCCGGAGAATTCTTGATGGGGAGTGACTGGGCGAAGGACCCGTTGACGTACTATTATGAAACGCCGCAGCACAAGCGCTGCCTGCGGGAGTTCCGCATTGCTAAGTACCCGGTCACAAACATGCAATACGGTGAATTCGTGAGAGCGACCAGCCACAAGAAACCTGACCTCTGGACGGATGGCCGTATTCCAGATGGCAAGGAGCAGCATCCGGTGGTCGGTGTCTCCTGGTATGACGCCCAGGCTTTTAAGGAGTACCAGCCCGATGATCACCCTGAGGGGAACGACAGGCGCACGTTGCGCGGCGGCTCGTGGAGCAGCTACTCCTCCGTGCGCTGTGCCGTACGGGACGGCAATAATCCTGATTACTGGAACAACGTGTTTGGTTTTCGAGTTGTGTGCCTTGGCGATTGAAGACACCCTTTGGACTCTGGCATTGCAACGCGCGGCCGATCATGTCCCTCACCGGCGTCCAACTAGCCCGAGTCCACCAGGCCATCCTGTCCGGTTACGACCGCGCCACGTTTCAGCAGGTCGTCAAGGTCGGCCTGGAAGTCAACTTCGACGCCATTGCGCCCGCCACGGGCTTCGACACGCAGGTTTCCACCTTCCTCAGTTGGGCCGAGCGCACGGGTCACACCGCGGCGCTGCTGGCGGCCAGCTACAACCACAATCCCAACAACGCTGACCTGCAAAGATTGATTGTCGACGCGCAAAAGTGGGCGGTGGGCGTGGCGGCGGGCCTGACGCTATTTGAGGGGCGGGCGTATGTTTTCGCCACGCCGGCCAAGGAACGGGTCTACCTGGACCGGCTGCTGCAAGCCTACGCAAAGTGGGTCGCCGTCTATACACCGTTGCCCGGCGTCACGGAAGTCGCCGGCAGCCTGAAACCCAGGATAGCCGTGGATGCAACTGGGACGATCCTGATAACATCAACGGCTACGTCGGTTTTCGCCTGGTACGCCATGAAATGGCGTGAATGAATTACCTAAGTCCGTTGTAGTGCGCTTGCAGGCCGAACTGCTCTTCGTGGCCGGCTGAATTCGCCTGTGCGTTCACCGGCTACAAGCCGTAGCTACGGTCAGGACGGCCACGCGGCGGAGCCACCGGTCTTGGGCATTGCGTATGCCCGCGCCCAAAGCCTCCGTGAAATCCGCTCAATCTGTGATACAGACAGTTGCGTCACGGGCAAAAAACGTCCCCGGCACTACCCGCCCAGTCACGGGGACGGTGGACTGAATGGGTCAAGGCGGGCAGTGCCGGGGACGGGGCAGGCGACCTTGCCGCGGCGCAGCGAACCACTTACTCACGTGCGTGGCTCTGATGGGCTCGCTCACGGCGGTGTTGGGCGGCTGTCGACGCCATCGGGTGGCGGCTCTGTGACCGGCGTCTCCGTTGGCGGCAGCGGCTCTGGGGTGAAGGTCGGCGTTTCCGTTGGCGTCTCTGCCGGTGCCTCCGTTGGTGTCTCAGTGGGCGGCGGCGGTGGCGTGTCTACCGGCGTGTCCCGGGGCGGCGCCACGGGCGTATTGGTGGGTGGGATCGGAATCGGCGTCTCCGTGGGGGGGATGGATTCCGGTGTAAAGGTCGGCGTCGGCTCCTGAGCCTGTTGATTGTCGACTAAGACGCGCACGCGCGCCTCATATTGCGCACCACGCTGGTCGCGCACCAGCAGACGCAGCGTGTGTGGCCCATTCTGCAACCCGGTCACGTCCCAATAGCCCAACTGACCATTTAGCACCGGGGTGTTGACCGGCCCATAGACGGCAAGGCTGAAGGCGCCAGGGTCGTGCGATTCCCCGTACTGCAATTCATACGCTGCGAAGTCCGGCACGCTCGCGTTGCCAAAGACCGGGACGACGCCGGCAACGGCCATCCCTTCGGTTGGGTTCAGGATACTCACTTGCACCTGGCTGGGATCAACCGGCGCCAACGCGCCAGGTGGCGGTTGGGGGATGCCATGTTGCTCTGCCCAATCGCGATACTCAGGCGGATAGACCTTGAAGACGCGTTCCTCAACCTGGTCGGCAGGCGTAAATTCGGTGGCCAGATCGTTGGTGCCACGCACCATGCGCAGTTTCTGCCAAAGGTCATTTTCTTTCGGCAACGGCAGACGATCGTCCGCAAACCAGTGCGCGCGCCGTTCCGGGCAGGCATCGCTCGGGATCGTGCCCGTGTCCGCGCAAACCTCCACCTGCCGCACCCCAGCCGGCGGGGTGAAGCCGGCAACCGGCTCGCCGGCATGGGCAACGGTCATGAACTGATTCCAAATCGGACCGGCGCCGGAGACACCCGATACCCCTTCCATCGGTGAATTGTCACTGTTGCCAACCCAGACCCCCGTCACCAACTGTGGCGTGTAGCCCATCGTCAGATTGTCGCGATAGTCGTTGGTGGTGCCGGTCTTGGCGGCAACTGGGCGGTCGGCGAGCACAAGCGATGAACTGGGACCAAAGGCCGGGATGCGCGCTTCGTTGTCGCTGATCACATCCGTAATCAGGAACGCATCCACCGGGCTGATCACTTGTTGGCCGGTGCTGTCCTGGCAGGGTTGGCCGGTCCCAATCTCGCACAGGACCCGTCCTGCGCCGTCGGTGATCTTGCGGATCGTCGTAGGCGGGACGCGGACCCCATTGTTTGCCAGGGCGGCATAAGCATCGGTGAGTTCAATCAACGGGATTTCGCCCGCACCCAGGCTGAGGCCAAGCCCGTAATCCGGACGCGTCAGGGTGGTGACGCCCAATCGCCGCATCAACTCCAGATATTGGGGCAGCGTGGCCCTTTCCAGCGCTTTGACAGCCGGGATATTGTAGCTATTGGCGAGCGCGGTGCGCATGGTGACAAGACCGCGCTCGTTGCGATCATAGTTCTGCGGGATGTAGGGCGGATTGGCGCCGTCGGGGAATTCGGTCAGGATGTCGGCGATCAGCGTGCCCGGCGTCCAGGCTGCTTCACGCGGCTGGCCAGGCATCTCAAAGGTTGACAAATAGACAAACGGTTTGGTCGAACTGCCGGGCTGGCGGGGCGCCAGCGCCATGTTGACCTGACCGTCGATCTCAGGATTGTCAAAATCGGCGCTGCCGACCAACGCAACCACCTCACCCGTCTGGGGGCGCATGGCGACGAGCGCCCCGTTGGAGACATTGCGGTCACTGAGCAGCCCCACCTGTTCGGCAATAATGCGTTCGGCTTCGGCCTGTAGTTTGGGGTCCAACGTCGTATAGACGTTGAGTCCGGACTGGTAGAGGGCTTCGGGGCCGAGCATCTGCTCCAACTGCTGGCGCACGTAGAGCGTAAAATGGGGCGCCTTCAGGTCGAATTGCAAAGGCGTGTAGGCGAGCGGTTCGGCCCAGGCCGCGTCCGCCTGCGCCTGCGTGATGTAGCCGGCTTCCACCATCAGGCCAAGCACGACGCCCTGGCGTTCCCTGGCACGGTCCGGATGGGTGTACGGGTCGTAATAGGCCGGCGCCTGGGGCAGACCGGCGAGCAGGGCAGACTGTCCCAGGGTGAGGTCGGCTACCTCTTTGCCAAAGTAGGTCTCGGCGGCGGCGTCGATGCCATAGGAAAGATTGCCATAGTAGACCTCATTCAGATAGAGCTCAAGAATCTCATCCTTGCTATAGCGGCGCGTGATCTCAGCGGCCAGAATCGCCTCTTTGACTTTGCGGGTGATCGTCTGCTCAGGTGAGAGCATGACCCGTTTCACCAGTTGCTGGGTAATCGTGGAACCGCCGGCCACGATGTCGCGTTCCTGCACGGCATAGTAGAGGGAGCGGGCGAGTGCATACAGGTCGATGCCGGGGTGTTCGTAGAAATTCGCGTCTTCGGTCGCAATGGTTGCCTGCACCACCTGGGGCGACATTTTGTCGAGCGGAACCTCGATGCGGCGGCCTGTATCGGGGTCAAAAGTCTCGTTCAGCAGATTGCCTTCGCGATCGTAGATACGGGTGCTTTGAAAGTCCGAGGCACGTTCCCGCAACTCGCCTGGTGACGGCAGATCGCGCGCAATGAAGCCGTACCCCAGGAGCAGCAGCGTGAGCCCCAATGCGGCGAGCGTAATAAATGCCAGCATGCCGCTGACAAAGCCGCGCCAGAAGCGGCCTTCTCGACGCGGTGACACGGGTTTCGGTTGTGGCGTGGGCTGAAGTTCGTACATGAGATTCTCGACCTACGTTGCATGTTTACCGATCAACGTGCAACGTAGGTCGTAAAGGTCCGCTATTGGCCAATCACGAGGAACTCTGCGGAGACCCAGCCGCCGTTCGGGTTATCGGTGCCGGCAGCGCCGCCGATGCGCACCCAGCTTCCGTCGCCATTCTGTTCGACCACAGGATAGTTTTCACCGTTGTAGACATAGCCGACGATGTCGGAATCGGCGTCCGCCTGGGCCCGGACCCGCAAGCGTGCGCCTTCAGTTGTGACGGTTGCGGTGCCGGCCGCGGGTGGTTCAATGGCGGCAACGGTGGGTTCGGTTGTGGCGGCAGCACTCCCCGCCGCTGCACTCGTGGCTGTGCTCGGTGCAGCATCCGTGATCGGTGCGTCCGTGATCGAACCCGCTACGGAAACAAAATTCGAGGAGACCCAGCCCTTGCCACCGGGCGCCTTTGGAATTGCCAACTGCACCCATTCACCGTCGGAGCTCAGACCGGCAACCTGATACTCTTCGCCTTCTTTGATGCCGGTGATCACTTCTGAATCACTGTTGGGCTCTGCGCGTACCCGCAATGACCTGGTGCTGACGGTGGCCATGGCGTTGTTTGCCGTGGCGCCATTTTGCACCGACGCCATTTGTTCGACTGCATTTGCCACTTGTTGCCCATCCACTCCTGCGCCGCAGGCGCTCAATAGCACCGTTGCCACCATCAGTCCAACGGCGACAAAACTTTTTGTTTTCGTCATAGCATCCTTTTCCATTTCTAATTTGAATTGCCGGATGCAGCACTCTGTAGCTGATTTGCTCCGTGCAAAACAAGTGCATTATTCCACGTGGGAGGTGGTTCGCCAAAATGGGCGATCCTGATCACTTTCTCCCCCTCCGCGTCCTCCGCACCAACTCCGCGTCTCCGCGTTGATTTCTTCTCCCACTCCAACTGCCATCGCGGAGACGCGGAGCAAACGCGGAGTGGAAATGCAACTCTTGAGGGCGGTTCAGTTTGGCGGCATCGGGATCGGGATCTCGATACGACCAACCTCCATGAGGGTCTCGCTATCATAGAGAATGGCTTGCAGCTGCGCCGGCGCCTGGCGAGCGCCTGGGGGCAGATAGAGTTCGTAGACGTCGCGCACGGTGACACCCGGTAGCCAGGTGGTGGTAGGCGCCACCTGGCGCAGCGGGAAGCGATCTGTCACCGCCGGCGTCCCATCCGAATAGGTCAACGGCGCGCCATCCGCGCCAATGATCCGCAATGAGAGTTTGAGCGTCTGCGTCAGTGGCGTGGTGGGCTGCCAGTAAAACGTAGGGCGCACCGCCCACCCTTGCGCCCAATTCAATAGCTCTAAATCATAGCCACGTAAGTCGAGAGCGCCGTTTGCCAGCGATTGGTCGAGCGTCACTTGCGGTGTCTGTGGGGATGTCTCGCCGCGCGGCCACACGCGCACCAGGGGTCCTTCGCCGGAAAAGCTGTAACGGTCAGCAATGCCTTCGAGTTCACGCGTGAGATAGACTGGACGTCCAGACTCGATGGCAGCCGCGACTGCACGGCGGCGCTGCTCCGGATCGTCTGTGGTTTCGCCCTCCGCATCAAGGCCAAGACCAGCGGACTGCTGCATATAGCGCAAAGCGGTGACTTCACCTTCAAGGCCGATCAGGACACTGCCTGCTGCAAAGGGGGTCTTTGCCATGTCAACGGCGTAATCGTGCACCGCCCATGCCTGGCTGCGATTCACCCAGGGTCCGCGCCAAAAACCCACGAGCAGCAGCAGAGCGCCGGCCAGCGCGGCCCAGGACGCCCACTTGTCGGGCGCACACTGTGCAAGCCAGGCAACGCCGCCGCCGGCCAGCACTGCGGCACAAAGCCACGCCGGTAATAGAAAGACCTGTTGGTCGCCAACGCGGTAGAACAAGGTGAATATAACGTTCGTCGCCAGGACCACGCTGATCAACACCACGGCCTTGCGCGTCTGCCGATTCCACAGCCACAACAGGCCAACCGTCGCGAAAACGATCCCCAGCCAACCGGATTGTGCGATCCACAGGCCCATCCAATCGGCAGGTGAGCGATCGACGCTGAGGGCATTGGCCGCAAAGAAGCCGGTGTAGCCGCGGGCCAGGACATGATCCCAAAAGCCCGTCCAGGTGTTGGTGTAACTGCCATGCAGATCGCCGGCCCCCATCCAGGAGCGAAGCGGAAGATAGAGGTAAAGAAGCAGGGGCGCCAGCAAGGCCAGGCCCCACCTGAACCACATGCGGCGCGGCCGCCAGATGCCCGGCATCGCCCAGAGTAAATAGATGGCCAGACCAGGCGCTAACAAGACGATCGTCCGATGATGGGTCAGGCCGAGGCCAAAGAGGAAAAAGAGCAGGGCGATGCGCCGGTCCAGACCGGCGCCAGTCCGGCCTTCGAGGTCAACCGCAACGAACAGCACCGCCGCCACCAGGAGATTGTGGAGCGCGTACACTTCGGCAACTGTGGTCTGCTCCCACCACACCGGTCCCAATCCAAAGGTGATCGCGGCTGCCAGGCCGGCCCAGAGCGCCAGGGAAGGTCGGGGCGCGCCACGATGCGTCTGGTCAGAGCAAAGACCAGCGCCACCGCCATGGCGCCAGCAACCGCGCTAAAGAGATTGGCACGCCAGGCCCAGGCGCCGAACGGCAACAAACGGCTCCACAGCCCGCCGGCCAGCGTATAGAGCGGGTATCCGGTGGGGTGCGCAATGCCCAAGGTGGGCAGGACCAGTTGGAATTCGAGGCTGTCGTCAAAGAGCGCCAGGATGCTGGGCGCAGCGGTCAACGCGTAGATGACAAAAAACGCCAGACCACAGGAAGGCGAAGGTCGGCAGCGTATCTCGTATTGCGTACTTGGTATCCCGTATCCTGTAATTCGTAATTCGTAACGACATGAATTTGCGTATCATCCACAATCCATGACACTCTGCACTTTTCACTTAACCCGCCTCCAGTCTACCACATTTATCCTGCGACTTTGGGAATTAATCCTATTCTGTTATGATCGCAGCGCCGTGCAGCCTAGATTAACACGGAAACAGACCTTGCTGACCCCCTGCGCCGCATCGTTCGATGACACCGTTGCCATGAACACTGCCCGACGTTTTGCCCGATTGCGCCAACCAAGGTGGATTGCAAGCCTTGTGGTTGCAGTCCTATTTCTCCTCTTACCGATGAACGCACTGGCGCAGGGTGCAGCGCCGGCTGTGGCTTCAACGCCCATGGTCTGGTACCTGATCGCCGGCGCCATTGCAATGCTCGTGCCGGTTGGACTCGTACTGATGGGGGTGGCCGGGTTGGCGCCTGAACGCGCCTGGAATGCGGCATTGGGCGGACTGGGTGCGCTGGCGCTCGCCGGTGTTGTGTATTGGGCGATCGGCTTCGCGTTGCAATTTGGCGGCGTCGGGCTGACCTACACACGGCCCGAACTGCGCGCCCTGGTCTGGGAATGGAGCCCACTCCCGGCAGACTGGGGAACCGGTTGGGGTGCGGCCGGTCTCAATGGCTGGTTTATGGGCGGCGACATGACAGCGCTGGCCTATGCGTTGTTCTTCACCCATCTGCCCTGGGTCTTTACGGTTGCCTTGTTGCCTGTGCTTGCGCTGCGAGGGCGGGCGCCCGCGATGGCGACATTGCTGCTGGCGTTGCTGATGGGCGGCATCATTTATCCCCTGGCGGGTAACTGGGTCCAGGGCGGGGGCTGGCTCAGCGCGCTGGGGCGCAACCTTGTGCTTGGCCATGGGTTTGTAGATGCCGGCGGCGCCGGCGTCGTCTTCCTGTTGGCCGGTGCGTTCACGCTGGCCGCGCTCGCCGTCTGGGCGCCGCGCCGTGGGCGAATGGCGGGCGACGACGCGTTGCCTCCCACCTATCAGCCGTTGTTGGCAGTTGCCGGCGGCTTGTTTGTGTTGGCCGGTGCAGTCGGGTGGTTATGGTCGAATCCGCTTCAGGTGGAGGTACTTTCCGAGCTCGCACTGATGCGCGGCAGTGTCAATATCGCACTGGCTGCGGTTGGTGGAGTCATCACGCCGCTGTTGTACACATGGTTTGTGACCGGAAACAGCGATCCGAGCATGTCGGCGCGTGGCCTCGCAGGTGGCGTCATTGCCGGGATGGCGGCGGCGCCCTTTGTACAGCCAGGGCAGGCACTCCTGGTTGGCGTCGTGGCCGGGGCGACAGTTCCCTTCATGACCTTTGTGTACGACCGGATGTTGAACCTTGATGATGCGACCGGCGTACTTACGGCCACCATTGTACCGGCCACGATTGGGTTGCTGGCCGTCGGTTTCTTCGCCGATGGCGCGGCCGGCGCCGGGTGGCAGGCGACGAGTCTTGCATCGCATTTGGGGGTGGCTGGCCAGGGTGTGACGGGCCTGTTTGCGGCGCAGGGCTTTCAGCGTGACTTTCCCGGCCAGTTGCAGGCACAGTTGGCCGGCATCCTGGCGATTGGGCTGTGGGGATTCTTGAGCGGTCTGATCGTCTGTATTCCACTTGCTTTGCTCTTCTTTGGCCTGCACCGTAGCGCAGAACCAATTCCCGATGCGCCGCTACCAGCGGAAGTCGACATCAGTCGTAGCGTGGACCAGCCTGCACAGCCGTTCCGCTAGATTTGTAGATGCATGCCAGCGCTGTGCTGCTCGCGCCGGGGATCTTCGGCGCGAGGTGGTCAGGGCATATGCGTCAAGCTAAAGACCCAATCCGCCCGCCAAGGCGAAGACGGGGGAAAAGATCAACGCGGAGACGCAGAGGGGTGCGGAGAGCGCGGAGGAAGAAGAGCGGATGGCGGGGTGAGTGGTAAGCATTCGTTTGCGGGGAATTTCGTCCTTCTCCCCTCCGCGCTCTCCGCGCTAACTCCGCGTCTCCGCGTTGATTTTTTCCCCCCGTCCTAGTCGCTCAAGCGATGAATGCTGAGTGGCGTATAGACTGGGCCACTGGGCTGCAAATCGCTTTGGATGAACTGCACTTCTCTCACCAAAAAGCGCCCGTCGTGCGATGGTTTGAATTGATTCGACACACTCATCTGCTGGAGCAGAGTGCCAACTCGTGAAATATCTGCCGGACGAACCGAACGTTGCATGCGTCCGATCGTCAAGTGGGGCTTGAAGGGTCGTTCCTCTGGCTCGAAGCCTGAAGCCCGCACAGCAGCCTCGATGGATCCCTTGCAGCGCCTCAAGGGTTCGCCGATCCCCGCTCAAATCGATCCATACAATATTGGGGCGCCGGTAGTTCGGAAAGACGCCTTCCGCCTGTAGGTGCAATTCAAATGGAAGGTGTTGCGCAGCGATCTCGGCCAGCGCAGCGTCGACTGTCTTAGATTCTGCCAGGGTAGTGTCGCCAAGAAAGCGCAACGTCAAGTGCAGATTCTGGCGTGTGGTCCAGCGTACGCAGCCGGCCAATGCCTGGTCGTGCAGCACTCGCTCTAGTTCACGCTGGCGTACAATGACGATCTGCTTGGCGGGATCGGGCAAATCCAGTGCAATGAATGTTCGCATCGCGGCCCTGAGTAGCGTTGAGAGAAGTAGAACGGCAGGGAAGGGTTGCGGGCTGGGTCAACGACGGCGATCAGAATAACGGTCGTAGAATTCGCGCTGCGAGGTGCGTGAGCGCATGTACATAATGCTCGTGATCAAACCCAGGATGCCGATGGCGCTTGCCCCCGTAAAGGTCATGCAGAGCAACATCGCCATGAGGTTCTGTGCATTGGGTTGCAGCGCACTCGCCAGCATCAGCCCGCTGGGTGTCGGCGTCACCGTGGGGAGTGGCGTCAATTGGGGGGCAAGCGCCACCGCCGCAGTCGTCGGCGTTGCAGTGACCAGTAAGTACTCGGCAGGAGGCGCCGGGGTGGCAATGTCCGCCGCAAGTGCCTGTCCCGCCGGATCCAGCGGGGGCGGTATGGCAGGATCGAGTGGGCTATTGAATCCGTCTGCCGGTAGATTCGCAACGCCGTTGCCGGCGCCGTCACCTACAGCCGCCAGTGGGGGCGGAATCAAGGTGGGAACGTCAACCATCGGCTGCGCCGGCAGCGCGGTAGGGAACGATTCGTAGGCTTGCGCAGGCAGAGTGGCGGTCGGCGTCCATAGGGCAGGGTCGACCGTCGGCGATGCCAGTGGGCTGAGCTGCTGATTGGGGTCCGGCTGGAACTGTTGGTCAACCGGCGTCGGCGTGACGACCGGATTCCCGTATTGATCGGTCGCAATCGGCGCCGGCAATTGCGTCGGCGCCACGATTGGATTACCAAATTCATCCGTGGCAATCGGCAATGGCGCGATCGTGGGTAGAATTGGATTGCCGTTCGGGTCCAGCGTGACCGGGGTGCCGCCAACCGGCATCGGCGGCACGGGGGTGTTGGTGGTCACGATGCCCGGCGCCCCTGGGGTAGGCGTCACATTAGGCCCGTAGCCACAGCGCGTAAAGGCTTCTCCCGGGGTGCCATCGGTCGTCATCTCTTTCAACTGGAAGCAATAGGAAACACCGGGCGTGACGGCCGTCACGGGGAAGCTATAGAGCGCCCCAGTTTGCGGGCCACCCTTTGCCTGGACAAATCCAATTGAATGATAGGCGGTGTCAGGTTCTTCCGCGAGTTTGCACTGGATATCGAAGCCGGCAAGATTTGCCTCGGCGGCGGTGCTCCATTCGAGTACGACCGAAGTAGGATAGGATACAACCGTAAAATAGTTGAGTTCTACTGCGGCCCATACAGCGGGCGCTGCCAGCACGATGGCCAGGATTGCCACCGACAGTAACAGGAGCACACGTCCCCAAACCGGACTTCTCATCCAAACTAACCTCATTGGCTCTTGTTCAAGCGTACGACCGAAACCCACTGCACATAACGCCGGTCATCATCGATTCTAGCATGCCGCTGCGCGGAAACCCATACGCCCTTTGGATTATCTCTCGTACTCATTCCGGGGTAGCGCCCTAATTCGACTTGAGCAAGTGCTGAACGTCCGCCACAATGTCGGTTGGGGCAGCGTCTGTTGGGTAGATCGCGCGCAGGTCGTTGTTCTTGTCCACCAAGAAGACTACTGCGGTATGGTCGACGAAATAATCCGTGGCAGCGGCGTCCTTGCCCTCCTCAATCCGCTTTTCGGCATAGATCTTGAAATCGTCCTTTACCTGCTTTTGCGCATCGAGCGGCACATTTACGCCGGTAAAATTCGAATCGAAATTGCGGACATAGTCTCTGAGACGCTCTGCCGTATCACGTTCCGGGTCAACCGTGACAAAGATGACCGCGACATTTTTCTTTTCCTCGTCGCTCAGTTGGTTGTAGACAACTCGCATATTTGCCAGTGTGAGCGGGCAGACATCCGGACAGTAGGTGTATCCAAAGAAGACGAGTTTGACCTTCCTGCCGACCTCTTTAAGATCAAAAGTCTCGCCGTCGCCCTGTGTGCCCTGCAAAGTGGGCGCGGGCAAGATGGGATCATAGGCCGTTCCGCGGAACTGATAGGGTTGCCCACAGGCGTTCAGGACCAGGATCAAGGGAAAGAGCAACAGCATCCAATGCACCCGACGGCCGGTAAGTTTCGTAATCATTCGCCTTCCTCTCCCGTTGCTTCGTCGCCATTTTGCAGACTCGCCAGCAAGTCACTCCATTCCTTCAGGCATGCCTGATTGAGCCCGCTGTTGTACCACAGCCGCATCTCGCTCAGAAGTGCGAGTTCGAGTTCGGCCGTGATCCCCCAGTTGCGGTCTCCTCTTCGATAAGGCGTTCATACTCTGGGTGAGCCGCCAGCCATGCTTCGAGCTTCGGTTCTGCAGCGGCCGGTCGTGGCCCCCACTGCCCCTGCAATTCCCAGTCTTCATCAAACAAAAAGAACTGGGGCAGGTCCCACTCTTCGTACGCGGCGCCAAGGTCGACATCCGGCAGCAAAATCGTCAGGGGTGAGAGGTCTTCTTCGTCACTCAGGATGCGCAATTGGAGGCGCGCACCGGCATCGAGCAGGCGTGATGATCGGCAGCACGGCGACGGTGTCCGGGTCATCGATAGTCGCCAACGAAAGCACATTGAGTGTAAACGGATAGTTCACGGCAAGGACCTGTAACTGCGGACCGAGCCGGAACTCAGCGTAGCGCTGCCAGAGGAGCCGAGAGTGACGCGGCGCAGCGCCGGCAAACTCGCGAAAAGGGGTGCGCCTGGATGTAGGCGAGTAACTTATCGGTAATTGGGATGGTAGCGATGCGCGTCAACGGCGCGCTCAATGGGATTGGCGCCTGCTGGCTAACTTCATCGGCGGCTGGGAACGCTGTTACAGCGTCCTCCGCCCCTTCGATTTCCAACGGCTCATCTTCCGCATATTCGAGGTCAACATCCAGGTCGGACTCTTCGTCAAACTCGTCAAGCGGTGCAAAGTCTTTCATATGCGCGTCAATATATCACACCTGCATGAGGTGTTCCCAGTGCCGGGAATGGCCGGTGAGATAACTGCGCACCCGATACTGCGCGCAAGCTCATCTTTTAAGCGCGCCCTACGCCATCGGCAGTTCCTTGAAGGCTTCCACCTGGCCACGAATGGCGCGCTCCGTGGGCAGACGCTCAATGCTGGAGGCGCCAAAGAAGCCGGCGATTCCCGGCATGCGCTTCAGGGCAATCCCCACGTTTTCCGGCTCGTCAAATGGGCCACCGTGGCAGATGACCAGGAGATCTTTTCGCACCGACCACCCTGCTTCTGCCAATTCCATGACACGGGCGATGGAGTCATCAAGCGACAGTGCATGGGCGGCGCCGATACTCCCGGCGGTCGTCAGCCCCATGTGCGACCAACAGATCACAGCCGGCACTGGCCATGGCGCGGGCTTCATCAACGGTGAATGCATAGGGCGATGTGAAGAGGTCCATCTCATGGGCAAGTTGGATCATGGCCACTTCCTTGTCGTAGCCCATCCCGGTCCCTTCAAGATTGGTGCGGAAGGTGCCGTCAAAAAGCCCGACAGTCGGAAAATTCTGGACGCCGGAAAAACCGATCCGGCGCAATTCGGCGAGGAAGACCGGCATGAGACGGAAGGGATCGGTGCCACAAACGCCGGCCAGGACGGGCGTATCCTTGACCACCGGCAGCACCTCCGCTGCCATGTCGACGACGATGGCATTGGCATCGCCGTACGGGAGCAGACCCGCCAGCGATCCCCGGCCTGCCATGCGATACCGGCCTGAGTTGTAGATGATCAGCAGATCCGCACCACCGGCCTCGGCGAACTTTGCAGAAATGCCGGTGCCGGCGCCGCAGCCGACAATCGGGCGACCGGCCGCAATCTGTGTGTGCAATCGTTTCAGAATCTCATTGCGCGCAATGCCAACCATTTGGATATCCTCCAGGTGAGATCAGGACAACGGTGGTTCAATTGATTGAACAGGGCGAGGCTGCCGGCAACTGCTCACTTGTTCAAGAGCGCAAGCAGTTGCTTCACCGCAGTCTCGGCAAAGATCGGATCGTTGATATTGGCGTCGACTTCTATGATAGGAATACCGGTTCGCACCTGGGTCCGAATCGCGTCAAAGCATGCGGCGTTGCACGCCGGATCCCAGAAGGCGCCGCCTGGGCTATCCAGTTGCGATACACCCTGAAGTGGCAAGAGGATGGCTACAGGCGCACTGGCTGCATTTGCAGCGGCAGCAATCATCTCGCCGATGCGGCGATTTTCCTCCACGTTTGTGCGCAGCAGTGTGATGTTCGGATTCCATTCATAGAGGGTGCGTTCCCGGTAGTACACCGGCACGGTGTCGCGCGCCCAGAAATTGGCCATATCGACGCAGCCCGGCGCCAGCACCGTTGGCACACCGGCGCGCCGCCGCCCATAAGCGGTCGGCGCCGGCGGATAAGACGCCACCACAGACTTCATCCGCCAATTCAGTGGTGGTGAGATCCAGGTTTGCTGCGATGAAGCCATCGGTAATCAACGATTCCATCGTCCGCCCGCCCGTCCCGGTGGCATGAAAGACCAGCACTTCGAAGTCCTGCGCTTCGAGCAAAGTGCGGGCATGATCCACACAGGCGGTCGTATTCCCAAACATGCTTGCCGTAACGAGGGGTTTTTCGTCGCGGGCCGGCGCCGGCGCTTGCGTCACCATGCCAACAATGGCCCCGGCCGCGTTTGTGTAGATCGTGCGGCTAAAGCGATTGATCCCGGCAACGTCGACGATGGAGGGGATCATCACAATATCGCGGGCGCCCACAAAGGCAGCGACATCCCCGCCCGCAACCGTGGACACCATCACCTTTGGCACACCGATTGGCAGCGCCCGCATCGCGGCTGTGGTGATCGAGGTGCCGCCACTGCCCCCCATCCCCAGGATGCCGGCGAGCCGGCCTTCGGCATGCAACGTGCGTACAACACTGGTAAGCCCGTCGCTCATGGTGCGCATGGCGAGCGCCTTGTCCCCAGCACTGCGCAGTTCGTCCAGTGATCGTCCCCCTGCGGCCGCAACTTCACGATTGCTGATATCCGGTGCAAATGGACCGTCACCCATGACGCCGAAATCAACGACAATCGTGGGCACGCCGCGAGCTTGAATCAAATCACGTACAAATGCAAACTCGGCGCCCTTGGTATCCAGTGCGCCGGCCAGGACAATTGAACCGTTCATTTTCCCCTCCTGACTTGCGTTGGGCCGGCGAAGCGAACCCGCCGCCGGCCCAGGCATGGCTAGCGTACGCGCTCGATAAAGGCGCGATCGTGGACTTCCACAGGGATCTTCAGCAACTCTAGAATGCCTTTAGCCGTATGGGTGGAGAGCCGGTTGAAAGCCTCTTCGCCTTTTTCTTTCGTAGCCCGCAGCGGATTGCCAATCACGCCGCTTTCGATAAATTCGTGGTGGTCCATTGGGAAAGTGAAGTATTTGTAGCCTTCGAACTCAACGTCCGGCATGCCGTCCTTTTTCGCAAAGGTGCGGGGCAGAAAGTCTGGAATATGGGCTTTGGTAAAACCGGCACGGTCCATGCGCACGTACTTTTCATTCCAGGCCATGTCCTGCGAGGTCTCCAGTTCACTGGCGTGCCAACCAGGCGTCTCTTCGGGTGGGTTCTCCATGAGACCGGTCAGGATGCCGACGTAGTTTTCCATGTAGGGCTTCACGAAGCTGATCAATGCCCCCGTTTCATAGCGCAACTGGCGCAGCACGGGGTCAACGACTTTCACATTGGAGCCATGGCCGTTGATGAAAACAATCCGGTTGAACCCGTGATGGATCAGGCTGCGAGCAACGTCATACATGACGGCGAGCAGGGTCGTACTCCGCAGCGTGATCGTGCCGCGCCCCTGTCCTGGTTCATGCATGTGCTGCGGCGAGTAACCGGCCCACAGCGGTGGGGTATGTAAGACACCGATCATCTCGGCGACACGCTGGGAGATTTCGACTGCGGTGATCGTGTCCGTATAGATGGGGAGATGGGGACCATGTTGCTCAAAGCTCGCAATCGGCACCAGCACCAGGTCCTTCACCTTCAGATATTCCTGGACATCGACGAAACTCAAGTTGCCGATATCCCACGACAGGAATTTGGCGCGAAAGTCCTCGTCGCCAACGGTCAGGTGTGGAAGATCGCGATAGTCACGGCCGTTGTCTGCAATCATTGTTCTTCTACTCCTTCACTCATCATTTTCAGAAAGAGATCGGCCACATCGATGCCAAAGGCAGGATCGTTGACATGGCGCGCATAGGTCTGCACAGAGATGTCGGTACGGATGGTGCTGCGAACTTCATCGAGAAACGCGGCATCGGCCACGGGGTCCCAGAATACCCCGCCAGGGTGATTGGGGATGGAAAGTCCTTCCGTCGGCACGGCGACGATCACCGGTCCTTTCGCCAGATTAAGCCGTTCGGCGAAGAGATGGCCAAGTTCAATCATCTCAGGATAGGAAGCGCGCACCAGCGTGTACTCGGGGTTGTGGTCGTAGATGGGCCGGCCCACCAGCGCCGGTGGAATGTGATTGGCGTGAAAAACCGAGAAATCGATGCAGCCGGGCACGACCACTTGCGGCACACCGGCCAGACCGACGCGCTTGAGCCGATCTGGGCCGGCATCGTGGATCCCGCCGGTCATAGGGTCGTAGATTTCGTTGGTTGTGAAGTCGATGACGCCCGTGAAATACCCCGCTTCGGCCAATTCCTCCATGGCGCGCCCGCCAACCCCGTTGGAGTGAAAAATGACGGCGTCATAACCGGCCTCCGCCAACCGATCTTTGAGCGCCATGACCGCTTTCGTGGTGTTGCCCAGCATGGTGACGGCAACATAACGAGCGTCAGGCGCGGGTGGTGCAAGCACATGGCCGTGTTCCACCATGCCTTTCAGTGCTGCCGCCACATTGTCAAAAATGGTGGTGGCAATTGGGTTCAGGCCCAGGATATCCACGACGGAGTGCACGACGAAGATGTCGCTGGTGCCGACCATCGGGTCAAAAAGTGCTTTCCCGACGCGATGGGCGACACCAATACCTTGGGGACACCCAGCGGGAGTTGCATCATGGTGGCGGCGCCCATGACCGCGCCTTCTGCGCCCCCCATACTGGTGACGCCGGCCACCTTGCCGGCGCGGTAGTGCTCCAGGATCAACTTCTGGAGGGCGGTGCGCATGCCGGCAACGGCACGGCCACGGCTGCCCGCTGCGCGGAGTTGCTCGAGCGTGAAGCCACCATAGGCTGCGGCTTCATAGCGTGTAATATCGTGCGCGGGGTCCAACTCGATGCCAAGCGGTTCATCCAGAATGCCTGAGTCAACCACCGTCGTCGCCAGCCCGAGCGCCTTGAGCCGGTCGCGCAGATACCCAATCTCCGCACCCTTGGTGTCAAGTGTACCGATAATGTAAACAGATCGCATGAGGTTGGCTCTTGGCAAGGAATTGCTGCGGGCCAGGGGCCGGCCACTGAGACGCCGGACCCCTGGCCCGCAGACCGTTTTATCGAATCAGCGGGAGCAAAGTTTCCGCGCACATCCGAACCTGATCGGAGTAGAACTCTTCTGTGAGCAGGTTCGAACCATGATCTTCGATGAACTTGCGTTGATCTTCGCTGATATCCACCGGATTGGTTTCGATCATGTTCGGGAAGGGATTTGCCGGCGTGCGGTCCACCGGCGCCACGAATTCGACGGTCAGTGCGCCGTCATAACCAATGGAGGCTAAGGTGCCGACAACTTTGAGCCAATCCCAATGGCCCATGCCACAGGCAAAACGGTTGGTGTCCGCCACATGGAAGTCAACCAACATGCCCTTGGTGGCGCGAATCGCTTCAAAGGGATCTGCTTCTTCGATGTTGACGTGGAAGGCATCCAGGCACACGCCACATTCCGGCCCAGTGGCCTTGGCCAGCGCCATCGCCTGTGCAGCGCGCGAACAGAAGTAGGTTTCGAAGCGATTCAGTGGCTCAACCGCCGGGCGGACACCCGCTTTCATGGCGTGGTCGTAGATCTCTTTCATGCTCTCAACGGCCCAGCGCCATTCTTCTTCGGGTGAGGCATCCGGGGTGACTTTACCAACAGTTCCCGGTACAATGGTCATCTCGTATCCGTCCAGTTCCTTGACCATCGTAATGCAATCCTTCACATACTTGACCGACGATGCGCGCTCGCCCTCATCGCGTGCAAAGAGGCTGCGCCCCGCGAACATCAGTGTGACGGATCCCCAACAGCGGATGCCGTGGTCCTTGAGGAGCTTGCGCACATCCTTCGTGTTATAGACATACGGTTCACCGCTGATCTCGATGCTTTCGTAACCGTACTTTTTGAGCCGAGCCACTGTCACTTCGAGCGGTTCAGCTCGCATCCAATTGTGCATAGACAGATGCATGTGTTTTCTCCTTGGCAAACTGAATACGAATGAGAACGATTCACACAAGCTGGGAAGCGAGCAGTTCGTAAAGACCCTGCACGCGCATTCCCAATCGCGGTGCAACTTCGGACAGTATGGCCAGATCGCCTGGCGCCTCAGTCACTACGATTTGCGCACCCTGCCGCTGTGCGTCTTGCAATCGTGCCTGAGCAAGTAAATAAGCCATATGCGGTAGCGAGAAGCGCAGCGCCGTTGCGCCCGATGGATGGGCGCGTTCGCGGCGCCAGAAGAGTTCCAACGGTTCGCCGCCCAGCGCAGCGCCGAGACGGCGTGGGGCATCGCCAGAGCGACCGATGCGCGCACTGTGGGTGGGGTCGACGTAGGCCCAGGCAGCTAGCTGTTCTGCGTGTCGCAATGCCAATTGCCCCGCTTGAAGCGCATTGTCGAGCACGTCCGTCACCGCCTCCAGCACAACTCCTTCTGGTAGTTTGAGTTGGAGGCGTTCGCCGGCCAGGTCGCCAAACGCATAGAGGTCCGCAGGCGCCAGCACGAGCAGCCGGCGGGCGCCGACGGCGGCAACCTCAGCAATGGTCGCGGCAATGAGATCATGCGCGACAGCGGCAAAGCCTAGCGAGCTCGCCAGGTAGCCGTTATTCCGGCCACGCCCGACCAACACCGGCTTTATCCCAATGATTTCGAGCAAGCGCGTGGCAGCTTCCAAGGCGGCAGGCCAGCGATACATTGCCTCGTCACCGACGAAGAGCGCAACCTCACCGGCGCCGGTTGGCTGGACCGGCATCTGTTCCGCATAGGGGTTGCCCCAGTGCGCCAACGCATCGGCCAGCGTATAGAGCGGGCGCGGGGCAAGCCCACTTTCAACCACCTGGTTGCGAGCGGCAACGATTGCATTGGGCAGCGGCTGGTCAGTTACGCAGTTGGCGCGGCACAGCCCGCAGTCGGCGCAGTGATAGAGCGCCCCGACGCTGTCGGTGTTCCACTCAATCAGCCCACGCCGCTGTGAGGCGATCGTCAGCGCCCACCCATGCGGTGAAAGGCTTTCCAGCTTGGTGACTTCGCCCACGGGACACACGTGGCGACACATCAGACAGTATCTGCAGTTATCCGTTGCCCGAATCGGGTCCGTCGCTTGTGCAGGGTCGATAGGTGGGTGAGAGCTGCTCATGGCAATGAATTCCCTATTAGAAGCCTGTCTTGCCCGGATTCATGATGCCGTTTGGATCGAGGGTCTCTTTGATCCGTAGCAGGAAGGGCCAGGATTCGCCATACTGCCTACGCATGAAGCGCGCCAGTTTGAGTCCGATGCCATGGTGTTCATTGATCATGCCACCGTTGTCGATAACCGCGGTCATGGCGGTGTTCCATACTCGGTTATGCAGAGCCAGGGCTTCCTGTGCATCGGCGGGCGGTTGTTCGATGATAAAACGTGAGTAGAGCATGGCTCCCCAGTGAAACCAATGGGAGAAGTGTCCGATGTAACGAATTTTCTGGGCACGGTACGTCTCTTCAATGGCGCGTTTCTGGGCCCAATAGAGTGCTTCGATCTTGTCGTAGGTCGTGACGGTTTCTGTCGTTCCATACATCCACGGCAGCTTGAGCGTCTGGGGTGGGTAGTAGAAATCGTAACGGTGCGCCCACCATTTCTCGCCACGCTCGCGACCCAGATCCCGGGCGCCCAACCCCACGCAGATTTCCATGGCTTTCTGTTCTTGCAACGCGGCGATATCGGGATCGCCATCAAAGCCGATCACCATATAGGCGCCTTCGAAGTCATACCCCAGGATTTCGTGCACCACGGAAGCCGTCGAAGCCGGGTCGTAAAGACGAATCACAAAAGGCTGAAGACGCCGGGTCATCATCAGGCGCCCAGCCTCCAGTGCGTCGGTCAGGCTACTGAAGAGCACGGCGCGCAGCAGGCGCGACTCCGGCATGTAGTCGACTTGCAGTGTGGCCTCGGTGATAATGCCGAAGGTGCCTTCCGCTCCGAGGAACAACCGGAACCAATCCGGGCCGGCTGCATGTTGCGGGACCACGGGGGTGCGGACAATCTCACCATTGGGCAGCACAACCTGCATGCTCAGCACCATGTCTTCCGCTTTTCCATACTTGGTCGAAATGGTGCCGGTGCCGCGCGGCGCAAGATACCCGCCGACGGTCGCACAGTTCGCCGAGGCCGGATAATGCGGCAGCGTGAGCCCGCGCTCGTTGAGCGCCCATTCCAGTTGCGTGCCGATGACGCCGGCCTGGGCAGTCACGGTCAGCGACTTCTCGTCAATGTTGAGAATCCGATTCAGCCGCTTTGTATCGACAATGATCCCACCGTAGACCGGCGCGGCGCCACCCTGTGTGCCGGAGCCGCCACCCCAGGGTACGACGGGGATGTGGTATTTATTGGCAATGCGGAGGATTTCAGCGATTTCCTCGGCGGAACCCGGGTGGACAATGAAGTCCGGTTGCGGCGTGGGTTGGCCGCGATCAAGCCACATCTGCGGCATCCATGACCAGTCGGTGGAGTAGACAAGGCGTGAAACCTCGTCCGCGCGTACATAGTTGGCGCCAACGATTTCTTCGAGTTCGCTCTGCACCATCTGGTGGCCGAACGTTGATCCGTACACGGCACTGCTCCCTGGTTCAATTCAAATCGATAGGTCCCGTCGCCCACCGCTTACGATCAATCAGAACTGATCCTCTGCTTCATAAAGCATGGTCTGCTTTGGATGGATGTGCGACCAGAGGATGAAACTGAGCGTTGCCAGTAACAACACGACAAAGCCAATCGGGTAGGCCAAAAAGATCCACGGTTGAAAGATCATCACGATCCCCAGGATGATCCCGCCGATCGTGAGCACTTCGCCAACCCGATAGGCGCCGGGCGAAATCCGATCACTATAGATGCTCGAAAGCCAGATGATGAGCGTGGCGTAGAGCAGAATAATGGCGATGAACATCAGAATGAATGGGATTGCGCTCAAGAGCACATTTTGCGCCAGTTGTTGTGGGGACGCATAGCTCTGGATTCCAAAGTTGGCTGCAATGCCCAGCAGGAGCAAAATGATCGCCGTGACTGGCAAGGCGACAGGTACATGGGGACGACTCGTTTTCATGGGACTCTCCCGTTCGGCTCGCTACGCAGGTTGTATTCCGTATCCCGTAGTGCGTGTCTGTTGAAGTCACAGCCGAACCGCACTACGGAATACGGAATACGCAACACGTATCGTGTCTCAATACTTCACATCGACGGTACGGCGTGAAGCGGACGATTCCAGAATTGCATCGCAGACCACTGATGTGCGATAGCCGTCCTCGAACGTTGCGCCGTGTGGCCCCACCGGTTTGTCGTGAACAATCGAATCCAGAAAGTGCGAGATTTCATGGATGAAGGTATGTTCCCAGCCGATCATGTGGCCATGTGGCCACCAGTACTCCCACCAGGGATGGTAGCCTTCGCTGATCAGCACATTCTTGAACCCCTGCGTTTCACGGGGTTCCTCACCGATCCAGAACACATCCAGTTCGTTCAAGCGCTCAAGGTTGAAGCGGACGCTACCCTTTTCGGCGTTGATCTCAAGACAATTGGAATTCTTGTGCCCACCGGCAAACCGGGTCGCTTCCAGGGTGCCAATGGCGCCGTTCTCGAATTCCACCGCAGAGACGAATGCATCGTCGACATCAACATGACCGGTGCTGCCGCCGTCGGCGCGCGCTTCAATGAAGGTGCGCGAGAAGGCGGCGACGCCTTTGATGCCACCCACGAGGTAATGCGCCAAATCGATAATGTGCGCCCCCAGGTCACCCAGGCCCCACTGCCTGCCACCGACCGATCCAGCCGCCAGATCATAGGCATGTTGTAATGCGGCATGATCCATTCCTGGAGGTATTGGGCGCGGAAATGGTAGATCCGGCCCAACGCACCGCTATCGATCAGGTTGCGGATCTGGCGGATCGCCGGCACAAAGCGATAGTTGAACGCCACCATATGCTTGACACCGGCCAGGTTGACCGCATCCAGCATGATCTTTGACTCTTCGGCCGTGCGGCCAAGCGGCTTTTCACAGAGTACATGTTTACCTGCCTGCGCCGCCCGAATGCTTGGTTCCGCGTGCAGGTTGTTCGGGGCGCCATTGTCAAACATCTGGATGGCGGGGTCGTCAACCAGTTGCCGCCAATCGGTGTAGTACCGCTCATAGCCAAAGCGTTTGGCGGCTTCGGCGACGGCAATCTCGTTGCGACCGGCGATCGCGACCATGCGTGGGATTGCCGGTGGCGGGTAAATCATGTACGGAATCGTGCGAAACGCGTTGCTGTGCGCTTTACCCATAAACGCATAGCCAAGCATCCCAACGCCCACGACGGGCGTCTCGCCGGCGGATGACGCGGCCGCCATGGCGGTAAACCCAGTAGATTCGCTCATATGATCCTCCCCTGGCTATTTCTTAGCGGCGAAGGCGGCATCGAAGGCGGCGGCCGTCGCGGTGAAGTCCTGGCTGCGCACCATGCGTAACGCTTCCGGTGCACCCCATTCTCGATCCATGCCCGAGTCTTCCCATTCGATGGAGAGCGGGCCCTGGTAGCCGACGCGGTTCAAGGCCCGCACGATCGGATCCCACTTCACGTCGCCACGACCTGGTGACACAAAATCCCAACCGCGGCGATGGTCACCAAAATCCAGGTGCGACGAGAGAATGCTGTTGCGACCGGTCAGGTGTACCCGCGAGTCCTTCACGTGTACATGCCAGATGCGCGCGGCAAAGTCGTTGATAAACTCGACTGGATCGATGAATTGGTGAATGAAGTGGCTGGGGTCGAAGTTGAAGCCAAAGGCGGGATGGCCGGCCAATGCATCGATTGCGCGCTGCGACGTCAAGAGGTCATAGGCGATTTCGGTTGGGTGAACTTCCAGGCCGAATTTGACCTCTTGTGCCTGGAATACGTCCAGAATCGGCTTCCAGCGCCGGGCAAAATCGGCATAACCGGCGTCGATATCCTCTTGGCTCGTTGGTGGGAAGAAGTAAAGGTTCTTCCACACGGCGCTGCCGGTGAAGCCATTGACGATGCTGACGCCAAACTGCTTTGCAGCGATGGCGGTGTTGGCTACCTCGGTGGCGCAGCGTTGGCGCACGCCTTCAGGCTCGCCATCACCCCAAAGCCGATCCGGCAGCACGCGGCGGTGGCGCTGGTCGATCGGATCGTCGGCGACGCATTGGCCAACCAGGTGGGTGCTGATGGCCCAACAGCCAAGGTTGTACTTCTTCAGGATGTCCCAGCGCGATTTGAGGTAGGCATCGTTGTCGAGCGCCTTGTCGACTTCGAAATGATCGCCCCAGCAGGCGAGTTCGAGACCATCGAATCCCCAGGCGCTGGCTTTTTGTGCTACGACTTCCAAGGGCAGATCCGCCCATTGTCCGGTGAATAATGTGACTGGTCGTGCCATGATACGAATCTCCTTTGTTTCGGACTCAAAACGGTGGTTCAACTAGCATGCTCTTCAAAAATTGCACGCCGCTGCGCGCCAAATCGTCCTGCGTTGGCGCCAGCGAACGCCAGATGGCCGCTGCGCGTGCGATGCTCTTGACCTTGGAGGTAAACGACTCGATGACGACAGGACCGTCATATTGAATATCCTCCAGGGCCTGGGCGACCTCCGCCCAATGCACGTTGCCGGTGCCCGGTGCACCCCGGTCGCTTTCACATGCGTGAAAGTGCTTCAGCCTGGGGCCGGCCGCCCGGATGGCGTTGCCCAATGACTTTTCCTCGATGTTCATGTGGAAGGTGTCGAGCATAATCTGGCAGGAAGGATGATCAACGCGATCCACCACGTCAATCACCTGGCTTGCCAGATTGATGAAGCTAGTTTCGAAGCGATTCAGCGGTTCGATGCCAAACACAATACCCTTGTCGCCGGCATAGGCGGCAAGCTCTTTCAAGTTTTCCACAAGCAGGTCAGTGTCGCGGGCACGTTCTTCGGCCGTGGCCTGCCAGGTGCGGCCTACGGATGAATAGATGGGGCCGACCAGATTGGTTGCTCCCAACTGTGCGCACGCATCGACGGCGCCACGAATGTACGCCATCCCACTGGCGCGAATCGCTGCATCTGGGTGCACAAGATCACGATCCGGCCCCATGGCCGCACAGCAACTCACGCCAAGGCCATGGTCCCGAACAATGGCTGCGCCTTCGCGGTAATCCAAATCATCCAGGCCTTCCAAGGGCACCTCGATCCAGTCAAATCCCATGGAAACGACGAGTGGCGCGAGCCGCTTGAGTTCTTCTGCTGTACAGGGCGATGTCCACACCCACGTATTGACACCAAAGCGCATAAGTTTGCTCCTTGTGAGAGAGTTTTGGGTGGCCGGCTAGACGATGCGCCTTCCATCCGTCTCGAAGAGATGGAGTCGTTCCTGAAAGAGTGAAAACGTTACGCCGTCGCCGACCTTGATATTGGTAATGCCGGACATGAGACTCAACAGCGTCTGTCTGCCTGATTGAATATGAACAATGGTCTCCACGCCCAACGGTTCCGTGAGGGAAATTTGGCCAGCGTGGGGCCCCCCGGCGGCAATGCGCACATCTTCCGGTCGAATGCCCAGGAGCAACTGCTCAGGCAACGGCACGGTCGTCGGCACCGGGATATGTAGTTCGGAGTTCTCGATAAAGAGTGAGCCATCTTGGCGTCGCACGGGCAACAGATTGATCCGTGGTGTGCCGACCAGCGTGGCGACGAAGGTTGATGCCGGTTTGTCATAGATTTCGGCGGGAGTGCCGATTTGGATGATGCGCCCGCGATCCAGGACGGCAATGCGGTCGGCCATGGTCAACGCCTCAATCTGGTCGTGCGTCACCAGCAGCGTCGTATCGCCTTGCGTCTTTTGCAGATGTTGCAACTCGACGCGCAACGCCTCGCGCAGTTTTGCATCCAGGTTGGAGAGCGGCTCATCCATTAAGAATATTCGCGGCTGCCGGACGATAGCTCGACCAATCGCGACACGCTGCATTTCACCGCCAGACAGGCGCGCGGTCTTGCGATCCAGCAGATGCGTGATCCGGAGCTTTTCCGCCACATCGGCGATTCGTTTTTCAATTTCGGCCTGGGGAACATTGCGCATCGGCGAACGCAGCGGAAAGGCCAGGTTGTCCCACACCGTCATGGTTGGATAGAGCGAGTATTGTTGAAAGACCATTGCGACGTCACGCTCCGCCGGCTGGAGATGGTCGGCAGACTCACCGTCAAAATAGACACTGCCGGCGTCCTGCTTCTCTAGTGCCGCGATGACGCGCAAGGTGGTCGTTTTGCCGGCGCCGGTCGGGCCCAACAAAACGAAGAATTCGCCGTCCTTAATCGAGAAGGAGACATCAGAAAGCGCATCAACCATGCTGAAACGCTTGCTGACATTGCGAAGCTCGACACTGCTCATGCTGCCTTCTCCTGTGCGTTGGCCGCTTGGACACTGATCGGCGCGGTGCCGGCGGATTGGGTAGGGCCGATCGCTTTCTCGGTCGTTGCGTCGAAGAAGCGCACTTGTTGCGGGTCCAGGTCGAAACGAACGCGAGCGCCAATGGGGTGACTGACCATGCGATCACAGCGAATGTGGACCACCGTGTCCGAATCAAAGGACACATGCAGGAGTTTGTAGGCGCCCAACATGTCCGTCGCGTACACTTCACCGGTGAGCGCGCCTTGTTCGTTCAACATCGCCGCTTCGGGGCGAAAGCCCACAATCACATTTTTGCCTTCGGGTGTAGCCGCTTGCAGCACCTCCCGTTGGGGCGCCGGAATTGTATAGATGTTGCCTGTTCCTGGCAGTTCGACCTTTTCACCGCGACGGGGTCCGGCGAGCAAATTCATGCCCGGGCTGCCAATGAAGCGCGCTACGAACAAGTTTGCCGGAGCGTGGTAGACGTCGGCCGGCGTACCGACTTGTTGAACCTCGGCTGCCGACATCACGACGATGCGATCGGCCATCGCCATTGCTTCAACCTGGTCATGGGTCACATAGACAGTGGTGGCGTTGGTGCTCAGGTGGAGCCGTTTGATCTCGGCGCGCATTGACTCGCGGTATTCGGCATCGAGTGCCCCCAAAGGTTCATCCATCAGAAAGGCGGCGGGCTTACGGACGAGCGCCCGCGCCAGTGCGACGCGCTGTTTGTCGCCACCGCTTAACTTGCCCGGACGCATATTCAGCAAGTTTTCGATACGGAGGATGGACACCACCTCGTCGACTCGCTTATAGACATCGGACTTTGCCATGCCTTCGGCTTTCAAGGGGAACGCGATGTTCTCGCGCACGGAGATATGCGGATAGAGCGCGTAGAATTGAAAGACAAAGGCCATATTGCGATAGCCTGGTTTCTGCCAGGTGATGTTGGCGCCGTCGAGATGGATTGTGCCGCCACTCACGGTTTCCAGACCCGAAATCATGCGTAAGGTCGTCGTCTTGCCACAGCCGGACGGACCCAAGAGTGCGACGAATTCACCATGTTGAATGGTCAGACTAAAGGGCTTGACGGCGTAGGTCTCGCCAAACCGCTTTTCAATATTGCGTAGTTCAATCGTTGCCATAGCCACTCATCTTTCGACTGATGTCACCCTGTGCAGACAGGCGTACGGCTGAAGATCAATAGGCGGGCTTCCGGCGAGATTATTGGCGGATTGCGCCGAACGTTACGCCACGCAGCAGGTACTTCCGCAGAATAAAGGTCACAATCACGACGGGAATCAAGAAGCCGAGGCTGCCGGCGGCAATGGCCGACCATTCGATACCGCCGCGGCCCAACATCGTTGCAATACTGGGCGGAGCCGTACGAGCCTCTTCGCTGGTCAACATCAGCGCAAACGCATATTCGTTCCAGGCAAAGATCACCGAAAAGACGGTCGTCGCCGCGATGCCGGTTGCGGCCTGTGGGATCACGATCTTGCGGAACGCCTGCATGCGCGAATAGCCGTCCACAAGCGCCGCCTCTTCATACTCCTTCGGGATTTCGTCGATAAAGCCCTTGAGGAGCCATACGGCCAGGGACAAGTTAAAGGCAGTGTAGAGCAGGATCATGCCCAGGTGCGTATCATGCAGGCCAAATTGGCGGTACATCAGAAACAGGGGGATCGTGACGACCACCGCAGGCAACATGCGCGTACTGAGAATGAAAAAGAGCAGATCATCCTTGCCGGCAATGGGAAACCGACTAAATGCATACGCGGCAAGCAACCCCAAAAAGACCGAAATGAGCGTTGAGATACCCGCGATGATGACGGAGTTCCAGAGCCGCCGCACATAGTCGCTCGGGCCGGTAATCGTCTGGCCACTGGCCATCGCCACCCGTTCCATCCAGTCCAGTTGTTCGAGACTTTGCTTCTTCTCCGCCAGTGCAGCAGGTGGCAGGACCACGCGTTCGGTCAGCAAGAAGACGAAGCCTTCGAGCGTTGGCTGGAATAGAACTTTTGGCGGTACAGCCACCACGTCGGCGCGGGTCTTGAAAGCGGTCACAACCATGATGAAGATCGGGATCAAGCCAATGATTGCAAACAGGATCACCGCCGCCGCGCGGATGTTGTGGCGCGCACGTGCGCCAGGTGTGACCTTGTCAACGCGCACCGATTCGGTGACGGGTTTTGCCGGTCCGGTTTCGTAAAAATTCGCCATATGCTCAACCCTCACGCAAACGATTCAGGTAGCGGACGTACAGATTGCTGATCGCAATGATGATGATGAGTACGATGTAGGCCAAAGCGCTTGCTTCACCGGTCTGCCATTGGCCCAGGAACGCCTTGCGGTAAAGATTGACGGCAATTACTTCGGTCTGATCCCCTGGACCTCCTCCCGTCATCCCCATCACCAAATCAAATGATTTCAGCGCTTCGATCGTCCGGAACAGAATGGCGATCATGAGCAGTGGGGCGACTTGCGGCACCGTAATCCGCCAAAACTGAAACCAGGAGCTGGCGCGGTCGATGGCGGCAGCTTCATACAGATAGTCCGGAATCGCCTTGAGTCCGGACAGCACCAAAAGCATGACGAACGGCGTCCACATCCATACGTCGACAAAGACGACCGCAAAGAGCGCAAGCCCGGGGACAGATTTGCGCGCCCACGAGCTGGCCAGCCAGTCCGGCGCTACGGACGGGTTTGTGAAGCCCATGAGCCAGTTCAGATAACCCCAAGATGGGTTGTACATGTATTTCCAGAAGAGACCGACCACGACAGGCGACAGCATCATGGGAATCAAAATCAAGGTCGTGACAATGCCACTGCCGGCGAATTTTTCTTTGACGAGCATCGCCAGGGCGAACCCAAGTACAACTTGCAGTGATACTGTCAGCAGGGTGTACTTTCCAGTTGTGTTGAAGTATTGCCACATCTGGGGATCGGTGAGGATGTTGACGTAGTTTTCTATGCCCACCCATACCGGCGCCTTTCGGGCGATCGCCGAGTAATTGGTGAAACTCAGATAAAGACTGTAGAAAAGTGGAAAGACGTTCATTGCGATCAGCAGGAGCAGCGTCGGCGCAATGAAGAGGTTGCGGATGGTCATGTCGCTCATTTGTTTGCGCTGCGGTTTTTCAGCGCGCACTGGGGACGACACGTTTGCCTGTGCAGAGGAGGTCATAAGCGCCTCTTCAGTTCCTCAGAAGTCAGGGGCCGCGTGCAAGCCAGCCTCTGACCAGGGTCCCAATAGATCGGATGTGGCGGGTCGAAATTAGCGCCCGCGTAGCATGTGCCTTACCGAGAGTTCTTCGTACCGGCACTGCGAGTCTGACTATGGCGGGCCGCCGGTTCGGCGCCCCGCCATAGCAGTGGTCAGGAAATCTGCCGGCGGTTATTTGATGTAGCCGGCGTCGCGCAGGACGGTATCCGATTCAGTCGCGATGTTGTTGAGCGCCTCTTCTGCGGTGCCCTGGCCTTCGACGACGTACTTGGATAGTTCACGCTGTGTGACCTCAAGCAACTGTCCATATTCGGGGATGTTCCAGAAGTCCTTGACAAACGTCATCGTTTCGGCAAACGCACGGTTATACGGCGTGGCATTCAGGAACTCCTCTGAGGCAAAGACCTCTTTGTTGGTCGTGTAACCGCCGACCTTCGCCCACTCGGCCTGAGTCTCTGGCGTCCGAACCAGGCAATGAAATCCTTGGCTGCCTGTTGGCGCTCTGGGCTGATGTACGAGATGATGCTCATGCCCTGACCGCCCAGTGCCGAATGCTGATCGCCGTCCGGTCCCTTCGGGTTGGAGAAGAAGCCGACCTTGTCGTAATAGTTGGGGTTTGTGCTGGGATTGACCAGCGCCGGGAAGAACGCAAAGTAGTTCATTGCCATTGCAGCCTGACCGCTGATGAACGAGTCATTGGTTTCAGCAAAGAAGGCGTTGCTCAAGCCAGGCGCCTGGCAGCATTCATAGAGCTGTTTGTAGTACTCAAGGGCGGCAATCGCTTCCGGAGAATTGGTGACGCCCATGACATTGTTTTCGGCATCCGCCCAATCCCCACCATAGGAGAACAGGACATCCTGGAAACCCATCGTGATCGCATCGTAGTCTTTCTGCGTGTAGATTGCGACACCATAGATGCCTTCATCGGGGCGTGTGAAGAATTCGGCCATATCCTTCAACTGCGCCCAGGTCTCGGGCACGGCCAGATCATAGCCGTATTTCTCCTTGAAGGCGGCCTGGTTTGCCGGATCCTCAAAGAGATCCGTGCGATACGCCCAACCATTGGCATCGCCCTCTGTGGGGTACGACCAATACGTGGCTGAACCAGGTGGATACTCGCCGTAGTAGGTCAGCGTCGCCGGCGTGACGGAATCCTTGAGCCCGGTTTCGGTCAGGAATTGCGTCATATCGAGGTAGTGACCGGCAGACGTTGCCTGCCCGAGCCACTGGCTGTCACCCACCACCATATCCCACGCATCCCCGCCGGCAGCCATTTCGGTGAAGAAGCGGTCGCCGAAGGTGCCCCAGGGCTCTTGTACGATATTGACCTTGATGCCGGTCTTCTCTTCGTACATGTTTCCGATCTGTTGGAGATAATCGGCGGGATCCCATTGCGCCCACAGGACGTTCAGCTCTTTGATGTCGCCTGTAGCGGCGGGTGCGGCAGGCGCCGCGGCCTCGCCTTCGGTTGCGGCGGGGGCAGCCGGTGCCGGCGCTGCACAGCCTGCGAGGAGCATCGCCATCACCGTGAATACAGTCAACACGGGAAGCCAGAGTTTCTTCAACATGTCAAGTTCCTCCTTAATGAACGGTCGAGAATTGGGTTGAAAACTACCAAGCACACACTTCAGGATCGAGCTTATACCGGGATATCAGACATGTCTGAACTTGCGCACGCTGCTTTCCCAGAGCATGTTGATGTGGTGACGCATAGCGGCTTCTGCTGCGGCGCCATTGTGCGTTGCGATGGCGTCAACAATGGCGCGGTGTTCGGCAGTACAGACACTTAGCCGTTCTGGTGACGTCTTCACGTCTACCGCGATGAACGAGACGCGATTGCGGATTTGTAGGGTTAGTTCGCCAAGCAGGCGGTTTGGGCACGCCATCGAGATGATCTCGTGCCAGCGTGTGTCCGCATTGGACCATGCCACGCGGTCTTCCTCTTCGACTGCTGTCTCCATTGCGACCATTGTTTGCCGCAATTCCTCAATTTCTGCGGTGGTCATTGCATCGGCAGCAAGTCGCACTACGGCAGGCTCAAGTATCAAGCGTACGTGAATTGCGTTAAGGGAGTCCTCGATCGAAGGCGCAGCCACGGTCACCGCGCGGCCGGGAATGACTTGCACCAGTCCTTCTTGGGCAAGTTGTTGAAGCGCCTCTCGCACGGGCGTCCGGCTGATCCCCAGCATGCGCGAAAGACGAACCTCTGACAATGGCTCACCCGGCTGGAGCGCGCCGTGGCGTATGGCGTCCTTGATGCGCGCGTATGCAACATCGCGCAGCAGCACGCCGTCCGCCTGCATGGCTGTGTTGCCGGCCAAATACTCGGCAAGGTTATCCACGTGAACTTCTCTTCAATTATGCTGCTATGGTGTGTGTATACAGGAAGCATGCAGATTGTACAGCAACGGCATGTTGTTGTCAATGGGGTAAAAATTCGCTCTGTGTGCGGATTTATGCGCGCTATGGAATCGTTTTGTGGTCAACGAATGAAGACCAATTTATTGACGAAACGGGGGAAGCGTGCTATTTTCCACTTGTGTTTCCCCGGCTTTTGGTAACTGGTTAGACAGGAGTTTTCCACATGAATTCAGTTGCGACACCATCTGCTGACACATTCGAATCTTGGACGGAATTGCCGGATCCACGGGAATTGTTGGCGGAATCTGACCCTGAGGTCTACGCTGCCATTGAAGCGGAGCGGCAGCGTCAATTCAACGGCGTGGAACTCATCGCCAGTGAGAAACTACGTTTCCGCACCTGTCCTGGCAGCAATGGGCAGCGTGTTGACGAACAAATATGCCGAAGGGTATCCGGGCAAGCGCTATTACGGTGGCTGCGAATGCGTCGACGTGGCCGAAGAGATCGCCATCGCCCGCGCCAAGACACTGTTTGGTGCCGATCATGCGAATGTGCAGCCCCACTCCGGGGCGCAGGCGAACGAAGCGGTCTACCTGGCGTTTCTAAATCCCGGCGATACGGTGCTGGCGCTGAAACTGGATCATGGCGGACACCTGAGTCATGGGATGAAGCTCAATAGCTCCGGCAAACTCTACAACTTCCACCACTATGGGGTGAGCCGCGAGACAGAGCGCATTGACTACGACGAAGTTGAACGCATGGCGATCGAGGTGAAGCCGAAATTGCTCGTCGCCGGCGCCAGTGCCTACTCTCGCTTCTGGGATTTTCCCCGCATGCGGCAGATTGCGGACAAGGTTGGCGCCAAACTGATGATGGACATGGCCCACATTGCGGGTCTGGTGGCCGCACGCCTCCATCCGGACCCGGTTCCGTACTGCGATGTCGTGACGACGACGACGCACAAGACCCTGCGCGGCCCACGCGGCGGTATGATCCTCTGCCGCGCCCAAATGCTAAGGACATTGACAAGGCGGTCTTCCCAGGCATGCAGGGCGGACCGCTGATGCATGTCATTGCGTCCAAAGCGGTGGCGTTTGGTGAGGCGTTTACCAATAAGAATATGATTCCGTTTGATCCAAAGCCGGCCATGACCGCAAGCGGTATCCGGTTGGGGTCACCCGCGGCAACCACGCGCGGGCTAGGAGAGGGTGAGTTTGCACAGATTGCCTTCTGGATTGCAGAGATCGCCAAGGACCCCACCAATGTCGAACTTCAGGACTTTGTTCGCGGGCGGGTGGCGGAGACGATGGAGCATTTCCCGGTGCCCGCATAAAGACCACGAATCGCAAGGTTTATCAGACCCGCCCATCTGCGATGGGCGGGTCTTTCTTTGGTCGTTGCGCGGCAATCGACCCCGGCAGGCAAGTTCAGGCGGATTGCCCCCCGGTTGCAGTGCACCTGCCGGTTTATGGCCGGTTGACAACATGCACCCCTTGCCGGGTAGAATAGAAAATCGTTTGCTCAACTGATATCAACCGCAGCCACCATGGCGCAGATCGCTTCCTCTGGCCGCGCAACACTGTTAGGAGCCTCATGACCGCCGCAACCACAGCCCCACGCCGGCGCTTGCTTGGTACGCGCGAGCAAGTGGGTTGGTACTTTTACGACTGGGCCAATTCTGCGTTTTCGACCACCGTCGTGGCCGTCTTTTTGGGACCCTATCTTACGAGCGTGACGAAGTTGGCCGCCGACCCCACCGGTCACGTGAATTTGTTGGGCGTGCCGATCGACGCCGATGCCTACTTCCCGTTTGTGGTTTCGTTGTCGGTCTTGCTGCAGGTTGTCATCTTGCCGGTGATCGGCGCCGTAGCGGATTACACCCATCTGAAGAAACGGGTGATGGCGCTCTTTGCGTATATCGGGGCGGCGGCCACCATGCTCCTCTACTTTGTGAGCGGCGGCAATTATCTATTGGGTGGATTCCTCTTCCTCGTCGCCAATTTGAGCTTTGGTGCGGCTATGGTCGCCTATAACGCGTTCCTCCCTGAGATCTCATCTCCAGACGAACGCGACAAGGTTTCCTCGATCGGCTGGGCGACAGGCTACTTAGGCGGCGGTTTGCTCCTGGCCATTAATCTCGTGTTCTTTTCGATGCGCGAGCAACTGGGCGTCACGACGGAGCAGGCGATTCGCATCAGCCTGGCTTCGGCGGGGCTGTGGTGGGCGATCTTTACGATCATTCCACTGCTGGCAATCCACAATCGCCAGGCGCGGCGTTCGCTGCCCGCGGGTGAGCGCTACATTTCCATCGGCTTCAAGCAATTGGGGAGTACGCTGCGACGGCTGCCGCGTTGCCCACATACGCTGCTCTTTCTTGTGGCTTACCTGTTGTACAACGACGGCATCCAAACCGTGATTTCGCTCTCGGCACAGTTTGGTAGCGAGGAACTCGGTATGACCGCAGCCGAGTTGCCGGCGCTGTTCCTGATGGTGCAGTTTGTGGCCTTTTTCGGTGCGTTGGGGTTCGGTGTATTGGCGCGCTATACAGGGGCGAAACGTGCGATCATCATCAGCCTGGTCATCTGGACCGGTGTGGTGGCTTTTGCCTATTCGCCGCTGCTCCAGACCGGGCGACAGTTTTTTTTGGTGGGTGCGGTGATTGCGCTGGTGCTTGGCGGCAGCCAGGCGTTGAGCCGGTCGCTCTTCTCGCAGATGATCCCAGCCGGTCAGGAGACAGAGTATTTCAGTCTGTATGAAATCAGCGAACGCGGCACGAGTTGGCTGGGGCCACTCGTGTTTGGTCTTGCCATTCAGTTGACCGACAGCTACCGCGTGGCAGTGCTTGCCATCGGGATCTTTTTCCTTGCCGGACTGGTCTTGCTTCCGCTGGTGAATGTACGCCGCGCAATTGAAGAGGCGGGCAATGAGGCGCCTGCCAAAATCTAGCGTCCTAGCGCTTCCACTCGGTGACCTGGCCGGTGCTGGCATCCAGAATAATGGAAAGCCCGTCGATCAACTCGTGAAGGCTCCCCTCGGCGCCAACCACGGCCGGCAACCCCAATTCCACGGCGGCGAGTGCGCCGTGGCTGTCCATCCCGCCTTCGACGGTGATCAACCCGCCGGCACGTCGTAGCAACGGCAGGATCGTGCGGTCAACCTTGTCGGTGAAGATGATATGTTGAGAGCCAACCACGATGTCTTCGGCGCTCTGTACCGGCGTGCGCAGGGCAAGAATTACCCCCGCGACATCACGCTGGCCAATCCCGGCGCCACGGGCTAGAATCCGATCGATGCGGCGCACCATCATCAAGTTGGTGGTTGTGCGTACATTGCCGACGACGCCCGCAGTTAAGACGACTGTATCCCCTCACCCACAAAGCCCTTTGCCTGGGCAACGGCGATGGCGTCGGTCACGACCTCATCGGTGTTGCTGAGCCGTTTGGTCAAGAGTGGATAAGTGCCCCAAAAAGAGGGCAAGTTGGCGCTGCACCATCGGGCTCGGCGTCACCGCGATCAACGGCACTTCAGGACGGAAGGCGGACATCAACCGGGCGGTGGCGCCGCTCACAGTGGGCACGATGATCGCTTTCGCCTTTGTTTCGATGGCAGTCTCAACGGCGGCATGGGTGATGGCGCCGGCGCCGGTGAAGACACGCGGGCGGTCAAAGTTGATTTTGCCGCGCGAGTTGGTCATCAACCGCTCTGCCTCTTCCGCAATTTTGACCATGGTGATAACGGATTCAACCGGGTATTGGCCCGATGCCGTTTCGCCCGAAAGCATGATCGCATCGGTGCCATCCAACACGGCGTTGGCGACGTCACTCGCCTCGGCGCGCGTGGGTCTGGGGTCGCGAATCATCGAGTCAAGCATCTGGGTGGCCGTGATTACGGGCCGTGCGGCGGCAAGGCACTTGCTGATGATCATCTTCTGGACCGTCGGGACGGTCTCCGGGCTGGTTTCGATGCCAAGGTCCCCGCGCGCAACCATGATGGCGTCGGCGACTTCGATGATGGCATCGATGTTGCGTACGGCATCCGGTTTTTCGATCTTGGCGATGACCGGGATCGCGCGGCCGAAGTTGGAATTGTTCTGAATGATGCCTTTCAGTTCTACGACTTCATGGGCCTTGCGCACGAAGCTGAGGGCAATCCAGTCGCACTGATGGTCCAGGGCGAACTTGACATCTTCCAGGTCCTTCAGCGTCAGGGCCGGAATGTCAAGCGAGGCATCCGGTAGGTTCATGCCTTTGTTGCTTTGGAGCACGCCGCTGAGGATCACACTTGTCCGAATCTCTGTCGCATCCGTTTCGATGACTTCGAGTTCGAGCATGCCGTCGTCAAGGAGGATGCGCTCCCCGGGCTGGACGGTTTTGGGCAATTCTTTGTATTGAATCGGAACACGCCCAATCGCACCAATGATATCCTCGGTTGTGAGGATCAATTCCTGGCCCTTCTCCAGGGCACGCCACCCTCCTGCATTTTCCCCGTGCGCAGTTTCGGTCCCTGTAGGTCGGCGAGGATCGCAATGGGTTTCTGAAGTTGCTCGGAGACGGTGCGAATGCGTTCAATGGTTTCCGCGTGATAGTCATGCGTGCCGTGACTGAGGTTGAGCCGGGATACATTCATGCCGGCAGCGGCAATCCGCCGCAAAACCGGTAGCTCGCGGCTGGCCGGACCAATAGTGCAGACAATCTTTACTCGAAGCATGGCGCAACTGTTCCTTGATTCGTATCAGGAAATTTGTCGCGTATCGTACGAAGAGACACAAAAGACAAAGAGACAAAGAGACAAAGAGACAGGGAGACTGGGAGACTGGGAGACAGGGAGACAATCAATTCTCGCATCTCTCTCCTCTCTGCGTTTGCTCCGCGTCTCTGCGCCTCCGCGGTGGGAGGTAGTGCGGGGGAAAAGATCAACGCGGGGAGAGGAGTGGGAGGTGGGAGATGGGTGGCACGTGTCACACAACACGCAATACGCAATACGTTTTACTGACAGCCGTTGTGGTGGAGTGGACCGCTTGTGTAGCGCTGTTCAGGTAGTTCGCGGCGCTGGTCGGGTTGGCGGCCAAAAAACTGGGCGGCGAACCAGGCGCGGAGAGAAAAGGTCGAGGTTGGGGCATCCGCGTAGAGCGGGTCGACGGGTTCGTGCCCAAACAGATCGTGGCGTGCACTCTCTGTCTCAAATAGACGTTCCGCTTCAAATGGCGCCATTGGTTTGATCTCCTTGTCGCAGCGGTCAACCCATCACCATCAGGGAGAGCGACCTTTTCCGGGTGAGCCTCACAATCAGGCGACATGGGGGGAAATGCCATCATCCAGGGACAATAGATATCGTACCCGAAGCGCATCATGCTGTCAACGCATTTTTTCGACGCAGACCTCTCGCCGTATGGACACGGCGATGCCGGTGTCCATACGAGAATATTCGGCGGTGACGACGGACACAGCACTGCCGTGTCCCTACGAGACAGGCGCCCGAGAATATTCGGCGGAATTGAAGTTGGATTTTCCTCGTAAGGTGCTATCATATAAACCCTATTCGAATGAAAATAAACAACACCGTGAAGGTCAACCAGCTATGGCCACTATTGAAACGGGCACAGAGAAGAAGCTGTCCGGATTTCGTCGCTATCTCCCAATCCTATCGTGGTTGCCACACTATAATCGGTCGTGGCTCACAGTCGACGCCATCGCAGGGCTCACCTTGTGGGGGCTCGTGGTGCCGGAGGCGATGGCCTATGCCGGTATCGCCGGTCTGCCGCCGCAAGCGGGTCTCTACACGCTGGTTGTGGCACTACTGGTCTATGCGGTGTTTGGCACCTCCCGCCATCTGGTTGTTCAGGCCACCTCGGCAACCGCAGCCTTGCTGGCATCTTCAGTGGCGGCGGCGCTGGTCGCAACGACAGCGGAGAACGCTGCGGACCCTGCCACCTATCAGGCCTATGCGTCAGCCTTCGTGCTGGTCACCGGTGCGATCTTCTTGATCGCCGGGCTGCTGCGGCTGGGGTTTATCACCCAGTTCCTGTCCAAGCCGGTGATGGATGGGTTCGTGATGGGGTTGGCCATCTTTGTGGCCGTAGGGCAACTGAACAAACTCTTCGGCGTACCCAAGCCCGACGGCAACACCGTCCAGCGGTTTCTTGGGATAGTTGCCGAGTTGCCGCAGGCAAACTGGGCGACGGTTGTTGTCGGAGTCGCAGCACTGGCGGTGCTATTTCTACTGCCGCGCTTGAGTGAAAAGATTCCCGCGGGTCTCGTGGTCTTATTTGGCGCGATCATTGCGAGTAGTGTGCTCGATCTGAGTGGTCAATACGGCGTGGCGGTGGTGGGCGTCCTGCCGCAGGGGTTGCCATCCCTGGCTTTACCGCAAATCCCAATGGACACCTATCTGGCGATGATCTTGCCTGCGATTGGTGTTCTGTTGGTTGCATTTAGCGAGGCGTTGGGCGTGGCCCACGAATTTGCGGAGAAGCATGGGTATGAGGTGGACGCCGACCAGGAGCTGAATGCTCATGCCGCAGCGAACCTGTTCAGCGCTCTGTTTGGAGGGATGATCGCGGCTGGCAGCATGTCGGCCTCGGCTGTAAAGGAAGGCGCCGGCGGCCGCTCTCAGGTGACGAATCTCATCACCTGGGTAGCCACCATTGTGACGCTGCTATTTTTGACCCCGCTCTTTGGGCCGCTGCCCGAGGCAGTCCTTGCGGCCCTGATCATCCACGCTGTCTGGCACATCATCGCCTCACGCAAACTGCTACGGCTGCGGCATGAAGCGCCGATTGAGGTGTGGTTTGGGGTTCTGGCGCTGGCAGGCGTACTGTTCATCGATGTACTTGAGGGCATGGTGATCGGATTGGTAGCATCACTTGTCTTTGTGATCTACCGATCAAGTCGACCACACATTGCCGCACTCGGCCGTGTACCCGGTGTACCCGGCGCCTATTCTGATCTGGAACGGCACCCCGAAAACGAGCCGGTGCCAGGGGTGTTGATCGTGCGGTTGGATGGTCCGCTCTATTACGCCAGCGCGCTTACATTCAAAGAGAAAGTGAAGACTATGGTCGCCGAGTCGCAACCCAGGGCCATTGTTTTCGACGCGGGCAGCCAAGACGTGCTCGACGTGACGAGCGTTGAGATGATCAAGAGCCTGGTCCATGAATTGCACGGGAGGGGGATCGTTGTGACCTTTGCCGAGGTGCACGCTCCCGCACTCGAATATAGCCGCAAGACAGGGCTACTTGAGATAGTTGGTGAAGAGCACATCTTCCCGACGGTCGACGCGGCCGTTAGGAGCGCCGAAGCGACCGGATAGCGTTACTTACACATCCGTTTCGCGGTCGGTGTTGATCTCTTCGAAGGCCCCGGTGACGAGGTAGACGATGCGTTCGGCGACATTGGTTGCCAGGTCGCCAAAGCGCTCCAGCTCACGGGCAGCGCGCAGCACCTCGTAGGCGGCCTCGACCTTTTCAGGGTTACCCGCCAACGCCATCTGGCCCATTACCTTTGTAAATATGACGGCGTAAAGTGCGTCCACCTGGTCGTCCTGCCGGGCAATCACGCGCGCCAGGTCCACATTGTTGTGTGCATAGGCCAGCATTACCTGGTTCAGCATGCGGCCCACAAGTTCGCCCATCTGTTTCAGTTCGGTGGGTCGCTCCTGCGTAGGGTTCTTGAGCAGATGAGGTACGACCTTGGCGATCCCCTTGGTCTGATCCCCCGTCCGTTCCAGGTCGACGATGATGTTCATCGCCGTCATGATGGTGCGGAGGTCACGCGCCGCCGGTTGCTGGGTGACGATAAGTGAGAAGCAGCGATCTTCAATCTCAAACCGCAGTTTGTTTACCAGGCGATCTGCAGCATAGACTTCTTTGGCCTTGTCTGTGCTGAGGGTGGCGAGTGCATCCATCGCCAGTTGCAACTCTTCTTGCACCCGGCTACCCATCATGAGAATGCTATCGCGCAGCTCGCTGAGCTGGCGGTCGAAATGTGAGCGTCCGGTCATATTGCCTCCATTAGCCACGACGTCCGGTAATATACGACTCAGTCAGAGATTGTTTTGGCTGAGCAAATAGTCTCTCGGTCTCGCTGAATTCCACTAGTTCGCCGAGCCAGAAGAAACCCCGTGTAATCCGATGCGCGCCGCCTGCTGCATATTGTGAGTAACAATGACGATCGTGTACTCCTCAGCGAGGCGGCGCATCAGATCTTCGACGCTCAGCGTTGCAACGGGATCCAAGGCCGAACACGGCTCGTCCATCAAAATAACGCTCGGTTTCACCGCAATGGTTCGCGCAATGCACAAACGCTGCTGCTGGCCCGGGTTCAACTGCAGCGCATTGTCCTCAAGTCTGTGTTTTACTTCATCCCAGAGCGCAGCCCCTTCGAGGCTCTGCTGTACGATGGTCTCCAGTTCGCGGCGTGACTTTGTGATGCCCAGGATGCGCGGCCCAAAGGCTACATTCTCGAATATGCTTTGTGGAAATGGGTTCGGGCGCTGGAAGACCATGCCGATATGCTGGCGCAGTTCCACCACATCGCGGTCTGGTGCGTAGATGTCCTGGCCGTCCAAGAAAATCGCGCCTTCCGCCCGCGTGCCACGAATCGTATCGTTCATGCGATTCAGACAGCGCAAGAAGGTGGACTTGCCGCACCCGGAGGGGCCAATGAGCGCGGTGATGCGCTTTTCCACGATGCCAAGATTCAACGTTTTCAATGCCTGAAAATCGCCATAGTAAAAGCTGAAATTTTGGACGTCGATCTTGTTGGTTGGAGTAGCCATCAGTTGCTCATTCTGTCATCCAAAGCGCCCGGTGATATAGTCCTCAGTGCGCTTGCTCTTCGGGTGTATGAAGAGTTTGTCAGCTGAATCCACTTCGATGACCTCACCGTCGAGCATAAATGCAGCCTGGTCCGCTACACGGGCGGCCTGCTGCACGGAGTGGGGCACCATCACGATCGTGTAGCGCCGCTTCAGTTCGTAGAGCGATTCCTCTACGGTGGCGGTCGACAATGGATCGAGGCCCGACGTCGGATTATCGAGCAAGATGACATCTGGCTCAAGCGCCAGACTGCGTGCCAGACAGAGTCGCTGTTTTTGGCCGCCCGATAAGGCAAAGGCCGAGGTCTTGAGCCGATCTTTGACCTCATCCCACAACGCTGCCTGTTGCAGCGAACGCTCGACGCGCCGATTCATCTCCGCCCGGTCCCGCATGCCGGACATGCGCAGGCCATAGGTGAGGTTATCGTAAATGGATCCCGGCAGTGGCGTTGGCACCGCAAAGACCATGCTGATCCGGCGGCGTAGGTCATAGACATCGGTTCCGGGTTCAAAGACATCATTGCCATCGATCAGGACATTTCCCTGATGCGTGGCATTTTCAGAGAGATCAGAGAGCCGGTTGAACAGGCGCATCAGTGTTGATTTCCCCGCACGTGAGGGGCCAAACAGTACAAATATTTGATTGCGCGGGATCGCCAGATTGATGTTGCGGAGCGCTTCACCGCCATCCGCATAGGTGAAATATAGATTCTTGACCGCGATAATGTCCACAGACAGATCCTTTACCACTCGCGCTGGCGACGCATGAAGGTGCGTACAAGGCTGGCAATCAGCGTCAGCGAAAGCACAAACCCTAGCAAGACCAGCGCAGTGCCATACTGGATCGAGACCGGCATCCCTGGCACCTGGGTCGCAATGACATAGAGATGGTAGGGCAGCGCCATGGTCTGGTCGAAGATCGATTGTGGCAACTGGGGTAGATAAAAAGCCGCCACCGTAAAGAGGATCGGCGCCGTCTCACCGGCCGCACGGCCCAGACCCAGGATCATGCCGGTCAAAATACCGGGGAGGGCCTGGGGCAGGATTTGATGCCAGATCGTCTGCCACTTGGAGGCGCCCAGACTCAAACTGACGGTGCGGAACTGCTGCGGCACGGCGAGAATCGCTTCTTCCGACGTGCTGATCACGACCGGCATGGTCATGATGCCCAACGTCAGCGACCCGGCGATGATCGAAGTGCCAAAGCCGGCGAACAGCACAAACGCGCCGAGACCAAACAGACCATAGACGATGCTCGGAATGCCCGCAAGATTCACCATGGCGAGGCGCACCCAGCGTGTAACACGATTGTCACCGGCATATTCGGCCAGATAGATGGCCGTGGCAATTGACAGCGGCATGCTGACAATCGCCGTGCCCAGCGTGAGGATCACAGTGCCGACAATGGCAGGCATGATGCCGCCTTCGGTCATGCCGTTACGCGGCGCCTGCGTGAGAAACTCCCAGTTGACGGCGGAAATTCCCATCCAGATCACATAGCCGATGACCATGATGATCGGAATCACGACAATGGCCGAAACGATGGTCATCACAGTAATGGCGATGCGGTGCGTCTGTTGGCGGGTCACAGCGAACCTCCTGGCCGGCTGCGGCGGCCGCCACTCACACCAATGAGGCGGGCAGCCAGCGAGTTGATCGCCAGCGTGATCAGGAAGAGCAGCAGCCCGATCGCATAGAGTACGTGATAGTGCGTCGACCCTTGCGCCACCTCGCCCATTTCGGCGGCAATTGTGGCGGTCATGGTGCGGACAGGTGAGAAGAGCCAGTTTTCGCTGAATGCCGGAATATTCGCCGCATTGCCCGTGACCATGAGCACAGCCATGGTTTCGCCGATTGCACGGCCGATGCCAAGCATCACGGCGATCAACATACCGGAGCGGGCGGCGGGCACCACGACGCGCCAGATCGTCTGCCATTGCGTGGCGCCGATCGCCAGTGCGCCGTCACGGTATTCTCTGGGGACGGCGTAGAGTGCATCCTCCGCAATGCTGATGATCGTCGGCAGGGCCATGTAGGCAAGAATCAAAGCACCGGTGAAGGCGGTGAGACCCGTCGGCGCACCCATCGTTTGAATGAGCGGCGCCAGTGCGATCCAGCCCAAAAAACCAAGAACGATCGATGGAATCCCGGCCAGAATCTCAATGATGGGTTTAAGGATATCCCGCAACCAAGGTGGCGCAATCTCACCCAGATAGATCGCAGTCGTAATCCCCAACGGCAGTGCAATCAATACGGCGACGACGGTCACCAGCAGAGATCCGAAGAGGAGGGGCAGCAATCCAAAGTGTTCTTCGATGGGATACCATTGCGGGCCGAAAAGTTGGCGTAGGGGAATGTCCAGAATCGCCGGTAGACCTTCCCACAGGAGGAACAGGAAGATGAATCCGACGATAAAGATGACGGAAACACCGGCAATCTTGATGATACTTTCAATAATGACTTCACCCCAACGCCTGCCCGGCGCTGGCGCAGTGGCGAGTGGGGAAGACGCAGGCTCGTTGGCAACCGCCATGCAGATTACTCCTTCGCTATCGGCACGAAACCGAGCTTTGCCACAATCGCTTGTCCTTCCGGACCTGTGATCCAAGTAAGATAGTCAGTGATCGCCTGGCTCGGCGACTTGTCAGTATACACATAGAGGTCGCGGGCAATTGGATAGGTACCGTCAGCCCCGGTTGCGACCGAAGGCAACACAAAAGGCGAGCCCGCATCTTTTGCCACTGCGATCAACTTCTCTGTGTTGGTGTCGACATACCCAAGACCGTCATAGCCGATCGCGTGGGGGTTCCGTTTGACTTCGCTGGTGATGCCAACCGAGGAAGGCATCAAGAGCGTCTGCCTGGCAAAGACGTCCTTATTCTCCTTGTCGCCCTTGCGCACCACCTCTTCGAGAAAATAGACGTGGGTGCCGGAGTTTGATTCACGGGAAACCAGGATGATCGGCTCATCGAGACCCCCGACCTCTTTCCAGTTGCGAACCCGGCCGGTGAAGATGTCGGCCAACTGGTCGATCGTGAGTTCGCTCACCGGGTTGTCTTTGTTGACAATGACGGCCAGGGCATCAATGGCAACTACGTACTCTTGGGGATCAATGCCATTTGCTTGCGCCTCGGCGATCTCGTCGTCCTTCATGACGCGCGACGCGTTGGCGATATCCACCGTACCGTTGATGAGGGCCGCGATCCCGGTGCCGGAGCCACCGCCCGTAACAGCAATGGAAATGTCGGGGTGCTCAACTCGATATTGTTCCGCCCAGGCAAGCGCCAGGTTGACTAGCGTATCAGAGCCTTTATTTTGAATGGCGCGGCCGGTTCCCGCCTGGGCGCCCGCCGCGTCTGCGGTGCGGCTGCAAGCGCTCAAGGCAAGCGCGGTGAGTAGTAACAGTAGACAGATGGCGATGGACGGTCTTCGCGGCATACGCAGACCCTTTGCTAAACAAACTATCGTCAATTGTCGATGATTTGCCGACGCCGATGGACTCCAAATTTCTAAATCACTTTATCATATCGCAGCGCACTTTACTGATTTCAAGCAGTCTGATCGGAGGATACCCACGAATATGACTGATGCTCTTCCTCCAGACCCAATGCCGGAGACCGGCAAACTATGATAGGCTACTGCCGATATCAAACGCCGAAGGGGGATTTGTCATGAAAATATGGTGAGAGGGCGGAACAGATATCACCGGTTCGCTGCTTGAGCGGCTGGGGGCGGCAGAGGGGTAGTGTTCAAACGCACGGATGAGTAGCGAGCAATGAACCTGACACTTGTCATCAATGCCGGGGGGCAAAGCCGGCGGATGGGACAGCCAAAAGCGCTGCTGCAGACGCCGCCGGACGGGGCGCCGCTGATCGCGCATATTACCCGGCGGCTTGCGGTGCTGCGCCCGCAGCGGCGCGTCGTGGTGAGCAATGATTCTGACCTGGCAGCAGTGGCAAGGCTGCCGGGTGACACGTATTTTGTGGCAGACGCCTACCCGGATACAGGGACGCTGGGCGGGATCGCTACCGGCTTGCTGCATACGCCAGCGTGGGCGGCGGTGGTCGCGTGCGATTTGCCGTTGGTGAGTGGAAAACTCTTTACAGCGCTAATGGCGATTGCCGCCGAAGCAGATGGCGGCATGGACCGTTGGGATGCGGTCGTCCCCGTGGTAGGCGGTTACGAAGAGCCGCTCCATGCACTGTACCATTGGCGCTGCTTACCGGCGATCGAGGAGCGGCTGGCGCAGGGACAGCGCCGCGTGATCAGCTTCATGCCCGATGTGCGCACGCGCTATGTAGATGAAGGCGAACTGCGGGCGGTGGATTCGGAACTGCGATCGTTTATGAATGTAAATACTCCGGAAGAGTGGAGCACGGCCCTGGCGCTACTGCAGATGGAAGGCAGTGAGTGAAGGATGACACCGATATCATGTAGGCTTTGGCCCGCGCCTGGCCGCGCCCTGACTCCACGCCTGGCGCGTCAGCACGATCCATCTCCGCACGGGCGGGATCCGGACGACCAGGAGGAAAGTGAGCACAATCGCATAGATCAGCGGATCCGTGCGTTCGGGCACCTTGGCCTGCCAGAGAAAATGTAACACCACCAGCGCTGCTGCGAGATAGACCAACCGGTGCAACCTGATCCAATTCTTCTTGAGCCGTTTGATCCAACCGCGTGTCGATGTGATCGCAAGTGCCAGTAGGATCACAAGCGCAACCGCGCCGACCACGATATACGGCTTGCTCAGCAGTGCATCTTGCAATAGGAACGCCAGATCAAAGCCATAGTCAAGCCCCACAAAATTGAGCAGGTGGAGCACGGCATAGGCAAATGCCCATAGTCCAAGCGCACGGCGCACGGTGATCGGTTTGGCCCAGCCGAAGAGGATGTTGATCGGCGTGGCTGTCAGGCTCAACGTCAACAGGAAAATAGCGGTGCGTCCGGTGACATTGTTGATCGTGGCGATCGGGTCAACGCCCAGGTTGCCGGTAAACCAACCCCAGATCAGATAGATCAGGGGCAGCGCCGATCCCACGTGCGCCAGGATCGTCAGCCACTTCTTGCGGATTGTCTTTTCCAGCCGGTTTTCCGGCACTGTCGCGCCCTGCACACTCATAGAACTCTTTTCCTCGCGATACAACCAACCAACTGCTTTATCGCGCCAGAATAGCCGATAAGTCTGAGGGACGCATTACGAAGTGGTTACGAGTATATGAACAAAGGCATCTGTCGCAGGCTATTGTTGATCGATTCCCCAGTCCACACGCCGCCATGCAAAAATGCAACGAAATCGTGCCAACGCCGCTCAACAGCCGAGGATCTTCCCCTTCAATGCCGTCCAGAGGCGCCGGGCGGCGCCAAACCTCAACCCAATCGACAACGATGGCCACAGAACAGACACAGCTAAGCTGGATTATCAACTTCATCTGGGGCATTGCGGATGATGTCCTCAGGGATCTCTATGTACGCGGCAAATATCGCGACGTGATCCTGCCCATGACCGTGCTGCGCCGGCTGGATGCGGTGCTCGAACGGACCAAGTAGGCTGTACTTGAAATGAAGGCGATGCTGGATCAGGCGGCGGTAGTGTACCAGGAATCCGCGCTCAGCAGTGCCGCCGGCCAGGCATTTTGTAACACGTCCAAGTTCACGCTCCGTGACCTGCAGGCGCGCACCAGCCAGCACCAGCTCAAGGCTGACTTTGAAGCCTACCTCGACGGCTTTTCACCCAATGTCCAGGTCATCCTGGAAAACTTCGAGTTCCTCAACCAGATTCCGCGCTTATCCAAAGCAGATGCGTTGGGCACGCTGATCGAAAAGTTCCTATCGCCCGATGTCAATCTAAGCCCCAATCCCGTGCTGAGTACAGACGGCGCTGTGAAACAACCGGGTCTGGACAACCATGCGATGGGGTCAATCTTTGAGGAGTTGGTGCGCCGCTTCAACGAAGAGAATAACGAAGAGGCGGGCGAACACTGGACCCCGCGTGACGCCGTCAAGCTGATGGCAAACCTGATCTTCCTGCCGATCGCCGACCAGATTGAGTCAGGCACCTACCTGCTCTATGACGGTGCATGCGGCACCGGCGGCATGTTGACCGTGGCGGAGGAGACGCTCAAGCAACTGGCGCAGGCGCAAGGCAAACAGGTCGAAACGTATCTCTACGGCCAGGAGATCAATGCAGAAACCTATGCCATCGCCAAGGGCGATCTGTTACTCAAGGGCGAGGGCGCGTCCGCCGACGACATCGTGGGCGGTCCGGAGCATTCCACACTTGCCAACGACGCCTTCCGCGCCAACGAATTCGACTTCATGCTCAGCAACTCACCCTACGGCAAGAGTTGGAAGAGCGACCTGGAGCGGATGGGCGGAAAGGATGGGATCAAGGACCCGCGCTTCTTGATCGAACACGCGGGCGGCCCCTGCGTATTCGCTCATCACCCGCTCGAGCGACGGCCAACTGCTCTTGCTTGCCAACCTGCTGAGCAAGATGAAGGAGGGCACTACGCTGGGCAGCCGGATCGCCGAAGTGAACAACGGTTCGTTGCTCTTCACCGGTGACGCCGGGCAAGGCGAAAGCAACATCCGGCGTTGGGTCATCGAGAATGACTGGCTGGAAGCGATCGTAGCGCTGATCGGTGGTCGCAACGCAGTCAACTTCGCTTACATTCTCTACCTTCGTAGCCGCGCAGAGAAAATCGCGGCTGCCGACCTGGAACGGTACGTTCGGCGATGGTATGCGATGTCAGTCTTGCGAGGCCGATATGGAGGCAGTCCGGAGTCTACGTTTGACTTTGATATCCGCCAGATAGAAGTTCTTACCTTCGACGGCATACTCACCTGACAGCGAATCGGCCTGCATGCTGACGCGTATCAAATGCGCGTTCGGCTCCGCCCGCCCCGCGTAGCGCGCACGCACCATTCATCGCAAGCAAGCTCCGCCTTGCCAAAGCCGCCCTGAAATCTTTGCACTCCGATGAATCCGTAATTCAGACCATCTCAGCAGCGCCATGCGTGCCCCCTCGATCATGGTACAATTGAGGGAGCCATTCTTCTGCACCTTTCAGCGATCGGTCCTGATGGCAGCATACGCTTATTCCGTAGACATCTGGTTGCCTTTGCTGGCGGCGACAATTCTCGCTGCCCTCGGCATCTATACCTGGCGACGGCGTGAGATGCATGGCGCGCGGCCATTGGCGATCGCCTGGCTTTGTTCGGCCACTTGGATGCTCGCTACGGCTGTGGAAGCGGCAGCCATCAACCCGGCGACGATCAGCGCCTGGCATATGTTTGGCGCAATGTGGCGATTGCCTGCTGCCACTGCCACTGCCTGTTTTGCGCTCGAATACGCCCAACCCGGACGCTGGCTGACCCGCCGCGTCGTTGCGCTGTTGACCGCGCTGCCCCTGCTGGTTGCGCTGCTTGTGCTCAGCAACGATTCCCATCAACTGTTATGGCGGTTGACCGTCGAGCATGACCCTACCATTCCTCATATGGAGGTTGGCAGCGTGATTGCGGTGATCTATATCGTTGTGCTGGCAGTGGTCCAAGTAAGCGCTTTAACCTGGCTCTTTGTGCGTTCGCCCCAGCATCGCTGGCCGGTGGCGTTGATGTTGTTGACCTTGCTCATCACACGCACCGTACTACTCGCAGTCTTTATTTTTCCGATTTCAAATGCTGAGCCGGACATCGATGTCGTTGTCGCCCTGTTTACGGCCGGCATGTACGCTATTGCTCTTTTTGGGTTTCGGATGCTGGATCCGCTGCCTGCCGCTCGCCAAACCTTGGTTGAGCAGATGCACGCCGGCGTTGTTGTGTTTGATGCGCAATTGCGCGTGACCAGCTTGAATCCCGCCGCCGAACGCATCCTTGGGGTGTACAACCGGGAGGCGCGCGGGCGCACGTGGCACGAACTCGCCCGGCCAGGAGCTGCATTGCCTGACCTGCCCAGCGCGACTCCGCAGCAACGGTATGAAGAAAGTGACGAACTTACGATCGGCTATATGGGGCAGGCGCGCCAATATGCACCGCTTCTGTCCGAACTGCAGGACTTTCGCGGATTGGCGGTTGGTTATGTGCTTGTCCTGCGTGACGTCACCGAACATCTCCAGACGCGCACACGGATCCTTGAGCAGGAGCGGGCGCTGGCCATGCTGCGCGAACGCGAACAGTTGGCGCGCGAACTGCACGACGGCGTGGCGCAGATGCTGGCGGCTGCCCATTTTCAAGCAGTGACCGCCAAACTGCTGGCGACCAACGGGCAGCGCAGCCAACTGGAGGCATGCCTCGACAGTTTGGCCGACACAACGCTGCAGGCTGAAGGCGATGTCCGCGAGTATCTGATGGGCGTCAAGAGCTCTCGTTCGAACCAGCGGGCGCTGTTCCCAGCGCTACGCGATTATCTTGCCCGCTACGAAAAACAGTACAATCTGCCGGTGGCGCTTTCAGTGGCGCCGGAGTTGGAAGCCAAGAGCGTATCGCCCGCGCTTGGGTTGCAGGTGCTGCGCATTGTGCAGGAGGCGCTTACTAACGTGCGTAAACATGCGCCGCAGCCGGCAGCCGGCGCTGCGCCCCTCTGCCACGTGCAGATCATCTTCGCCAGCGCCGGTGACGAGGTGCGCATCGAAATCATTGATGGCGGCAACGGTTTCGATCTCGCCGCCAGCGACAAGGAGGGCCACTACGGGCTGCGCGCCATGGAAGAACGCGCCGCCGTCATCGGCGGCCGTCTGGCTGTGATCTCTAGCCCCGGACAAGGTACGCAGGTTTCGCTTGTGGTGCCGTGGGGGAATGGTCCAACTGCTCCCAACGCGCAAGAAGGGTGATGCTGTGAAGCTGCTGCTAGTCGATGACCATGCACTGTTCCGCCAATCTTTGCGTCTGCTGCTTGAAACGAACGGTTACGTGGTCATCGGTACGGCCGCCAACGGCATGGAGGCCGTGCAGCAAACCCGCAGGTTGCAGCCAGAGTTGATTTTGATGGATATCGACATGCCGGAGACTGACGGCTTGACCGCCACCCGGCTGATTAAGGCCGAGTTTCCCGAAGTGAAGATCGTGATGCTCACCGTCTCATCGAGCGACGAGCATCTCTTTGAGGCAATCAAGAGCGGCGCCAACGGCTATCTGCTCAAGAGCGAGAGCGCCGAACGCTTTTTGGAAATGCTGGCAGTCGTTGCGCATGGCGGCGCGGCCCTGCCGCCGGAGCTAGCGGCACGCGTGCTCACCGAGTTTGCACGACAGGCGCAGCGCGCCGAAGCACCCCACGTCGCGCCCGACAACGACCTAACCCCGCGCCAGAGTACGATCCTGACCCTGGTGGCGCAGGGCAAGACCTATGGCCAGATCGGCGAAACGCTTGCCCTGAGTGAGGCGACTGTGCGTTACCACCTGGCGCAGGCCATGGCACGACTCCACCTGCAGAACCGCGCCCAGGTGATCGCCTATGCCGCCCGGCATGGGTTGGGCAACTAACACTTCCGCAGCCCCCAAACTATCACTTTCGCGAGTGCAGCCTGGATTTTACTCTGCTATGGTGGCTGCATACACAAGTGGAGCGGAAATGTCGCTGCGCTGATCTCCATCCGCCATTCAGGTGCGAAAGGAATGATCCATGAACCGACGGCTATCTATCCTCCTGAGCGGGTTGTTGGCAGGGATAACAATTCTAACCGCGCTCACGGGCACGACCCGGCCAGCGGGGTCGGCGCCGGCGCCCACGCCAGAAGGCACGCCATATTTTATCTCACATATTCAGCGTTCCGTCCGCACATCGGCGCCAGTCGGCGAGATGATCAAGATTTCCGCGGGGACCTTCCAGATGGGGTGTAACGCCGGCGCCCCAGGGTGCAGCGTTGACGAACAACCTTTGCACACCGTCTACTTGAGCGCCTACGCGATCGACAAATACGAGGTAACCAACGCACTCTATCAAGCGTGCGTACGCGACGGCGGCTGTGTCGCGCCGTACTCATCAAGCTCGGCTACCCGCGAAGACTACTACGGCAACCCGGCCTTTGCCGATTACCCGGTCATTAAGGTGAACTGGAGTCAGGCTGCGGCGTTCTGCGCCTGGGCGGGCAAGCGGCTGCCGACTGAGGCGGAGTGGGAGAAGGCGGCGCGCGGTTCCACCGACACGCGTACATATCCCTGGGGCGATAGCAAACCAGGCTGCACAAAGCTGAATTACGCGGCGGAAGCCACGGGCGCCTGTGTTGGCGACACCAACGCCGTGGGTTCCTATGTCGCCGGCGCTAGCCCGTATGGCGTCATGGACATGGCCGGCAACGCCTGGGAGTGGGTAAATGACTGGTGGCAAGTTGACTACTACAGCCAGTCCCCAGCCAAAGATCCGCCAGGACCGATTTCCGGTCTATCGCGCGTGATTCGCGGTGGGGCGTGGAATCACATCAGCGATTGGAATGTTCGCGTCGCCACGCGTGACTACACCAATGCGGATTTCTGGGTGATGAACCTTGGTTTCCGGTGTGCCCAGTCGCAATAAGGTAGCCACCGGTTGACGCGCGCGCGGTCACTGTGCGCACCGGCAGCGAGCAGACTACCAAAGCTGAAAATTCAGGAGAATCGCAATGAAAGTCACACGACGCCATTTTCTTAAAGCAGTTGGCGCCGGCGCAGCGGCGGCTGGAGTCACCGGCTATCGCTTGCACGCGCCACGGAGCGCTGCCGCCGCGCCCGCGACGGATGCGCAGACCTGCTTTCCAGGCGGCGACTATGCGGAATTCTACCAACTGCCTACGGCGTGCCCAGGCGAAGCGCTGGAAGCCGATGAGATGCGCATTACATTTCTTGGCACCTCGTGCATTCCCCGTCTTTCACAGCAGGGGGTCAGCGTATATGTGGAAGTCGGCCCGACGACGGAGGATGACAATGGATGGCCGGTGCCGGCCGACTATGTCATGTTTGACTGTGGCATGGGTGTACTCGCCAATTATATCGCCGCTGGCATCCCGTACAGTCGCATGGACAAGATCTTTCTCGCCCATCTGCACGCCGATCATATGAGCGAAATTTCAGCGATCTACTGCTTTGGCGAAGCCAATGATCGGAAATCACCGCTGTATGTATGGGGATCGGCGCCCTCTGGCGTACCGGATCCAGTTACGGGGCAGATCTATCAGGACGGGGTCCGCAACACAATGTCCCACCTGCGCGAGGCCTGGCGTTGGCACACCGAGAGTTTCAGCTTTGGCCAGAACAGCTTCCCAACCTTTGTCCCGCCCACGCAGGCGGACTGGAACACGCCGGAGCCGCTTGTGCCAGTCGGGCCCACCTATCGTGTCAACAGCCTGGGCGAGCCGATGGGCGGCAACTATGCCGATCCGTACGGTGGTACGGCGCCCAACGCCAACTATGACGCCTATGCGATGGTTCCGGTCGAACTGGACTGGCAGAAGGTCGGTGGGGTTGCCTACTGGAACAAGGCGACAGGGCTTAAGATTACCCATTTCCCGGCGATTCATACTCGGCGCGCGCGATGAGCTTTAAAGTCGAATTCGCCCCGCCCGGTCTCAATGTGCTGCCGATCACGATGATCTACAGCGGCGACACCAGGCCCAACTATTCGATGCTGGATCTGGCAAAGGGTATCGATGTGCTGGTGCACGAGGTTGTCATGCCACCCGATCAATGGGCTGCGCACAATTTGGGGATCCCGGTGGACCAGGTGCCCCCACCGCTGATCGACACCGCCAGAACAATCATCAACAGCTCACACACGACACAGGGCGCCCTTGGCTATTTGCTCAGCCAGTGGATGGGAGAGGATGCGCTGCCACGCTTGACCTGCGCCACCCATTTTCAAGCGCAAGACGACACCGTTGCGCTCGCGCGACAAAGCCTCGACGCCTACAACATACCACGCAGCGCCTACACCTTTCCGGCAGATTTTATGATGGTCAACGTCACGTCTGATCAGAAAACGGCCCCGGTCGTAAGGCGCCTGGATGTTTCCAAGTATGCGTTTGCCGGACAGGGGACAGGTGTTTACAGTTCGCTCAACCGGGCGAAATATCACGATACGGCAGGCAACGGCGATCCATATCAGCAGATCGATGATGAGACATGGATCCCCTATACCGGCTATCTTGGCAATGACAAGGTGACGTACAACGAGGACGGGTACTAAACTCAGTCCGCGGTGAGATCGACTGAGCTGCTGGGAAACGACCACCGTTTTCCTTGGCAGCAGGTTGGACGTTTTGGCTGGTCTAGCTTGGGGCGTTGTCCCCCTGCGCCCCAAGTACAAGAGTACAAGCGCCGGAGGCTGTGATGAGCGCAGGCGCGCGATTGGTGCTGTATGGCGACTCGGTCTTTCTGGCCGGTCTAAAAGCTGAATTCGACCGGCGCAGTGCACTTGACGTGGTCATGATCGCGGGCGGCTGTCCTGGCGCGGCGCAGCGCATCGTGGCGTTCGACCCCTGCGCGGTGCTGTTTGACTTGTGTGCAGAGCAACCTTCGTTCGCCATTCCGCTCCTGTACTCATGCCCCAATCTAATGCTGATCGGCGTCGATCCCAGCAGCGATCAAGTCTTGCTGCTCGGGGGCCAGCGCGCCGCCGTGGGTTCAGCAGCGGCGATCCTGCAATTGGCGGGGATTCCAGGGGAATAGGAGTTGATGAAGGTCTGCAGCAGCCAGCACATCGGAGGCGTCAGGTGTATGAACGCGCCAGAGGGCAAGATCATTCAAGATAAGGCGCAGTTCAGCCACCAGGACCTTGGCGCGCAGGTGCCGATCACCGGCTGTGCGATCGTAGGCATAGATCAGAACGTTGGTGTCGACAAACTCCAGTGGCGGCTCAGCGCTCATGTAGCTCCGCGCGTGTCCACGTTGCTGCGCCCTGCGTATCCAGACTCAAACCATGATCAAGGATCGCCAATTGCCGTTCACAGGCTGCTCGGTAGCGACTATCCTCATCCACCAGATCTGCGATGATCTGGGTTACCAGTGCCGACAGTGAGGTGTGGCGTTCGACGGCCAATTGCCGCGCTCGGTGCAAGACATCTTTTGGAATGGCCAAGGTACATACCGCGTGCATGCGTGGTAAAATGGTGCTCCTACAGTTCAGTGCCTTTTGACGACAAGGATCGATGATGGGTTTCCTCAAACGACATTTTCGGACAACCCTCTGGACGGCCGTAGCTGCTGCCCTCGCTTGTCTGGTTTTCTTTCCGACCGTTGTACATACTCAGACCGTTACCGTCCCGCAGACCGGTGTCGTGGTGCACAATGCCAACTTGAGGGCCGGACCCGGTACGCAGTACGCCATCATAGGTTCCGCCCCTGCCGGCACTAGGGTACAGGTAACAGCCACCAACGACGCGGGCAACTGGTATCTCCTCTCCAACAATAAGTGGATCGCAGGCTTTTTGGTGGATCTTAACGGCGGCAGCCAAGCAGAAGATTCAGTGCTGCCCACAGTTACACCCAATATAACAACAACCGCTGCTGTGGCTGTCACTTCTTCCTCTGCTTCCGATCCTGCCAAACGTGCCGTGGCCACACCCAGCCCGACCCCTGCTCCCAAGTCGGGCAATGACTTTGTGCTGGTCGAGCGGCGGCTGTGGGATGTAGTGGAAAACGGGGGAGCGCTCGATGGGCCATCTGTCCACTGCGGCGGCGGCCGCGTGCTGAAAGTGAACGTACTCGACGAGAACGGCAGCCGGATCAACGGGGTAGCCGTGCAGGTGCAGTACGGCGCAAGGGAGATCGAGGTGACGGGCGCGCAAGGCAAGGGCGACGGCGTGGCCGAATTCGTGCTGGGCGGTGGCCAAGAGGTGAAGGTGATCCGCAACAATGACGGCGCGCTGGTCACGTCGGATGTGGCGACCGGTCTGTCGACCAATCCGGAAGGGATCGATACGGAAAGCTTGCTGTCGGCGCACTTCTGCCAGGACGAGGCGAGCTGCGCGCACTTTGCAGCCACCGGCGGTTGCCGCGGTCACTTCAGTTGGACGGTGACATTTCAGCGCCAAAAGTAAACACATCCCAGCTTTGCCGTGAACTTTGTACCTGACGTTGTAGGCTGACCCGAAACTGAATCTGCGCCCATGGCGTCATTGGCCCAACACCACCCGCCAAACGCATAACTTCGCGGCCAGTGCGGCGCACAAAACCGGTCACGCGCCTACCCCCTTCCTGCTGCCGAGCCTGGTGCGACGCACGGTGCACTGGTTGGACGTTCGGCCACCATCATTGGCACCGTGCGACGCACCGCTTTGCGTTGGCTCGGCTTTGCCTCCACTGCACCCATGCCACCGCGGGATGCACCGCGACGTTGGTTGAACCAGATCCCGGCCTGGGCGAAGGAAGATCGCGCACCCCAGCAAAAGATCGCCGCCCAGGCCGGGATCTTTTTGTCCAGAGACATCATTGACGAGGATCGCCCACCGGGCTGAGATCACTCGCCAATAACGTCCCCGGTATGCGCCGCCAGGTCACGGGTAGGCGCATCGGATTTGGCGCATGCCAGGGGCGGCTCAGCGCAGCCAACGCAGCCTGACCATCCGTTATTAATCCCAGCCGCAGGGCCTTCTTCTCCATTTCCTCTCGCGTCTCCGTCCCTTCGCGTTTGCCGGTTGGCGCGGACAGAGAAAAAGATCAACGCGGAGATGCGGAGTTTGCGCGGAGTGAGCGGAGAAATGAATGCGCAGTTCACATCAACAAACGACCAGCGTTCTGGATAGCTGGTAAAGTGACCATCGATACTTGCCAGGCTGGCGCCCAATTCGATTTTCGATTACCGCACTGTCCCTATGCCCCTACTGTCGGCGCCGAAGTGCTTCAACACCCGCAATGCGCGCAGCGTGTTCCAGCGGCTGGGCTGGCCGGGGCTCCATGTCGAGTGCACCCGGCCCTGGCTACGTCTTGGGCCTGCAAGGGCCAGCGTCCATCTTTCCGGCGCTTTTGCAAAAGGATAGCGAGCGCATCTTGCATACGCGGGTCATACGCTGCGCCCACACTCCGGAAATAGTCCAGCGCCCGCAGGATGTCATAGAACCAACGTGACGGGTATGACAACAGCAGAAAGCGTGGATTGATGATCGCGCCGGTGCGGTCGGAGCGGAACAGGCGGTGTTGCAGCACGAACTCCCGCGCCTGGCGGGCGATAGCGTCCAGCTCGACGGCGCGGGAGGTGTAACGGTTGGCGCGATACTCGGCAATACCCTCCAGCACCGAGATCGTCGAGTGCAGCGAGCTGTGGACGGCGCCATGCTGGTTGGACTCGCAGTTGAAGCCGCCGTCGGGCATCTGCACGCCGATCAAAAAGTCCACGACGGATTGCAGGGGCGCGGTGGGCGTCCCAAAGTAGGCAGCGTAGTTGAGCACCATGCCGTTGACGCAAACATCGCTGTTCTCGATGGTCTTCGCCGGGTTGATGCCGCCATCGGCTGACTTGTGTTGCGCCAGGATCTGGCTGATGCTCTCACGGATCTGGGGATGGTCGGGCGCAATGCCCAGGTGCTTCAGGTCCAGCAGCGTGTAATGGGTCGAGATCCACTTGGGCTGGTAAAACCCCCGGCCCCAGTCGCCGTTGGGCCGGCGAGCAGCCAGGAACTGTGCGCCCCAGCCATCGGCCGCGATGCGTGCCCGCAGATCCGGGCGTTCTTCGTCCAGCAGATCACGGCGAACCTGATACTGGATGGCGACGTCGCCCGCCAGCAGCCAGTCGATGAGATCGTTTGGGAGCGAAATATGCGTCATGCCAGCCTCCTTGTCGGTTGGGGGCACTTCACCGCGTCGCGGCAAAACTCTGCTCGATCGGCTGCGCGCCTTCGGGCGTCATGCCGCCCAGCGCCACCAGGCTGGTGGCCGCAGCCATGAGCCTACGCACAGCTTTTCCCGCTACCCGCGCATGCCGCAGCGTCACGACCTGGCGCTGAGTGACTGTTGATAGGCTTTCCAGCCGGGACACCACGACGTGTGCCAGCGCCACAGCCGCGCAAGCCACGAGTTTGGCTTTGCCTCGGCGCGCTTGCGAAGCGGACAGGTTTCACAGGTATGCTGTGCCATCATCATCTCCTTTTGGGTCTTGCCGTAATACTACGGCTCGTTACCACAGTTGTTTCATGCTGCCGCTGCCGGCACCTGAAGAACAGGTGCACGAAGCACTGTGGTCATTTTCTCTCCCCAGTGCTGTCATGCGGATCCGAAAGCGATCCATTCCCATACGCATCAAGCGAAGGACTGAATCTCCCGCAGGGACGCAGAGCCGCAGGGAAATGCGCGCTGGAAGCTCGAAAATTGTCACAACGAACGCAAAGACCTCAAAGGAACGAACGATAAGCGCATATTTTCTTTGTGCTCTTTGTGTTCTCTGCGTCACTGCGTCCCTGCGGGAAAATTTCTTTTGTCTTCACTTTGCGGCTTGAACCCGTGACCTGGGGATTATGAAACGCGGCCTAGCGTTTAGTGGTTCTACCTCTGGTGGTTGGCTCGCAAAATCGAGCGAATCCCCCGATCAGGATACGCAGGACAATGAGCATATCAAACGTCAAAATGATTCACGCCGTCGCAATTTTAAGAGATATGGCGTATGGCCTTTCCAACAAACAGCGGAATGCTGGATGAAACGGTGCATCACCGGGTACATAAAACGGACCTGCGATTTTCCCTGCCTCAACAGGGACCTGGACGAAGACAACACCGACAAAAAAGATGCCAGATCTCCTGCGTTGCGTTCGAGATTCCGGCTTAAGCACGACGGACCGTTGAACTCGTACACGATAAAGACCGCAGCAACAGCATTGCGCTCTTTGGCAAAGATGAGCGTGCCGGCGATCCCGTGAAGCAACTGATACCGGAGATTACCCACGCCGGCAGGTGGACGGCCCAGAACGCTGCTGCAAAGCGCGGCAATGCGAGCCGGCAATTTGGACGTGGCTGACGCGGCGCTGAGTTCTTCTGCAATGAGTCTACCAAATGACTCGTCGGCCTTTGCTTCCACCGTGACGGCAATTTTGCCGATCGCACTTATGGAAATCGCGGCAAGATCGGCATTTCGGGTTTCGCCGAAATAAGAGTCAAGCTGAATCTTGCGTTCCGGCCACGCCTCCGTAAATCGCACTTCTCCAAGTTCGTCAGATGAGGCGAGCAAATCCAACAGTTCGGGCGGTACTACGGGTGTGCCAGTCGCGAAAAACGCCTTCGCAAGTTCCTTGGCGCTGCGACCGTCTTTCCAATGTAGCTCACCCATCTTAGGGGGAGCGTAGAGAAACCAATCATCCACCGAATGGATCGACTGACCGCCGGCGCCTACGATCGAGATCACATTGCCCGGCTTTTGCGCTTGATG
>JADJPH010000012.1 GCA_016713335.1 Candidatus Fredericiella danica
GCCGCCCTTCCTCAACCTGCTCCAACGCATGCCCAATCCACCCCGCCACACGCCCCACCGCAAACGTCGGCGTAAAGAGCTCGGTGGGTAACCCCAACCCATGCAGCAGCAACGCCGTATAGAACTCCACATTCGTCTGCAAGTTCCTGCCCGGCTTGTATTCCTCCAACAGCCGCACCGCCGTTGCTTCCACCGACGTCGCCAGCGCATACAATTTGGCCCCCTGCTTCCTCCGCCTGCATAGAACGACTGCGCCGCCCACACAACACTTCGGCGCGGGTCGCGCTCTTGTAAATCCGATGGCCAAAGCCCATCAACCGGTCACCCCTATCCAGCTTCGCCCGCAATAAGGCTCCAGCACTCCCGGCGCCCCCAATCTCAAAGACCATGTCCAACGCCGGACCAGGCGCCCCGCCATGCAGCGGACCCTTCAACGCGCCCAGGGCGCCCGTGATCGCCGACACCAGATCCGAGCGCGTCGCAATGATCACTCGTGCGGTGAAGGTTGACGCGTTTAGCCCGTGGTCAGCAACCGTGTTCAGATAGGTCTCCAGCCCACGCACCGCGGCCGGGCTGGGTTGCATGCCAAACAACATCGTGAGGTAATTGGCGGCATGGCCCAAAGTGGGATCAGGCGCCACCGGCGCAAGCCCCTGCCGTAACCGCCAGTAGGTCGCCACAACAGTTGGCAAGCGCGCCACGAGCAACTCTCCCAGACTCGCATCGCTGCGCATCTCCGCAGGTGCGTCAAGGTCAAGGGTCCCCGCCGCCATCCGCAGCGCATCCATCGCCGGCAGCGCTGCCAGGGCGACTTCTTCGAGCAATTGAACCGTGGCCCGCGGCAGCGTCCGCCACCGCGCCAGTTTGCACCGCAACGCCTCGCGCTCGCTTGAGTCAGGCAGCCGGTCATGCCACAGCAGATAGACCATATCCTCAAATGTTGCGCGCGGCGCCAGGTCTTCAACCGCATACCCACCGAGGATCAACTCACCCCGCTGACCATCCACATGACTCAACCGCGTCCGCGCCGCCACGACTCCTTCCAATCCTGCAACATACCCCGGCCCACCACCTGTCCCATTCATCCCACTCATCATCCCCGTTCTCCTCTCTGCGTGAAGTTCATTTGCTCCTTCCCCAAGATACGATCTACAATCAACGTTGTCAATCTTGATTATCAAATCAACGTACAAGGATCGGGTTCACCCATGCCGCCACAACAATCGACCGTCGATGCCCACGAAGCGGCACGCCTGCTGGGCATCAGCGTACCCACACTCTACGCCTATGTCAGCCGGGGCATGATTCGCTCTGAGGAGGGCGAAGGGGCCAGCCGCGCACGCCGCTACAGGCTCGACGATCTCGAGGCGCTCCAAAAGCGCAAAGAGTATCGCCGTGAACCCGCCAAAGCCGCGGAATCAGCGCTTCGCTTCGGCATGCCGGTGCTGGATTCCGCACTCACCCTGATTGAGGACGGCAAGTTCTACTACCGTGGCTATGACGCCTGCACGTTGGCGCAGGAACGCACCTTCGAGGAAGTTGCCGCCCTCCTGTGGACCGGCGAATTCTCCATGCCCGGCGGCATCGTCAGCGACTTCAGCCTCATGGATCTCTTGCCCACATCCAGGGAGCTCCCAAGCCCACTGGAAGCCTATCAGACCATGCTGGCGGGCGTGGCCCCGCATGACCTTGCGGCTTACCAGATCGACGCCGCCGCCGTAGCGAGAACTGGGCTGCGGATCCTGCACCTACTCACCTTTCATACAGTCGGGCGGATGCCGGAACACACGATGGCGCGGGCACTACAGCAGACCTGGGCGCCAGATGACATCCATGCAGAGAGGATGCTCACCGCCGCGCTCGTTCTCTGTGCGGACCACGAACTCAATGTCTCGACCTTCACCGCCCGCTGCGTCGCTTCCGCCGGCTCATCCCCCTATGCGGTCGTCATTGCCGCGTTGTCCGCGCTGCAGGGACACAAACACGGCGGGCAGACTTCGCTCGTCGCAGGGTTGTTGGACGCCGCTCGCCACGGCGTTCGCCCTGCGATTGCCGACCACCTGAAACGGGCTGCCAGCATTCCGGGCTTTGGCCACCCTCTGTACCCGGAGGGTGACCCAAGAGCACGGCTACTGCTGGCAATGCTCAACGAACACTATCCGCGGCACCGCACGTGTTGCTGGCAAGTGAACTGTGTACCTCCATTTACAAAGAACTAGGGCTGCGCCCCACCGTCGATCTCGCCCTGGTCGTGCTCGCGGCTGTGCTCAAGGCGCCAAAACAGGCTCCCCTGGAACTTTTTGCCCTTGGCCGGATCGCAGGTTGGCTCGGCCACGCCATCGAGCAATACGCGCACGATCAGTTAATTCGTCCGCGTGCGCACTACACGGGACCCGCGCCGCGTAGATGAGAAAATCTTAATCAATCCATGCATCCAACGCCGCAATCGATTTCGTTCCTTTGCATGGCACCCAAGTGCGTCTACAATAGCCGCTGATTTGCCACCGATGGGACTGAAAACGTGCAGACGGATCGACCGCAAAAAACGAACTGGTTACAGACGCATCCGAACCTTGTCTTCTGGGCAAGCTTCGTTGTGCTCAATTCCCTGCTCTTTGCGCCCATGTATCTGTTGAACCAGGAAGGCGCCACACTCGTCCCTGGCCCCGAACTATTCAAAGACGGCTATTGGGTGGGCATCAACCAGTTGTTCGTCTGGCGGGAAAATCCTGACCCATTCCGGTTTTCGCTTGAACTGACGATCGTGGCTGCGCTCTGGGCATGTGTGGCGTGGGTGCGGCGACGCTGGCTCCGGTGGCTTGTCCTGGTTGTCTACATCGTGGCGCTTGCGTATTACGTGTACGAGGCGATCGTGGTCTCGATCTATGCCGTCGATCCAGTCTTTTATAGCCAGTACTACCTGGCGCGCGACGGCTTACCATTTCTTGCCGGCCATGTCCGGACTGCATGGTGGCTCCTGCCAGTGGCGCTGGCAGGGCTCATTTTGACGGGAACTGCACTCTGGATGCTCGTCGGCGCCCTGCTTTCGAGCGCAGCGTCGCCCCGTTTGCGCAGCATGTCGCGCGTCGCCATCGCCACGCTGGCGGTTCTGGGCCTGGTGGCATCCGCGGTCTATCAACACTACACCGCAACACCCGGTATGGTGGTCAGCAGCGTCGCCGCCAAGGTTCAGCAGAACGTCGCTGCGTCGATGGCGTTGGCCGCCGACATCGCCCGTTTTGACGACACCACCGTACAACAACAGTATTACTATTCACGGCTGAAGCTCACTCGCCAGCCAAACATCTACTTTATCTTTATCGAATCCTACGGCAGTGTGCTCTATCTGCGCCCCGATTTTCGTCAAGCGTACACTGCCGTACTGAACGATTTGGAAGATCAACTAAGAATCGCCGGGTGGCGCGCGACGACGGCACTGAGCGATTCGCCCATGTGGGGCGGTGGCTCGTGGATGGCTTACACGTCGGTGCTCTTTGGACTGCGGATCGACAACCAACCGCAGTACCTGTCGCTCTTTAACAAGTACCAGGTGCACACCTATCCCAGTCTCGGGCGCACGCTGCAAGATCAGGGGTATGAATACACCTGGCTCTCATCGCTCGAAGAGGACTACGTCGACAAAGTCTGGGCGAAGTATGAGCGCTTCTACGGAGTTGACAAATTGGTGCGCAACAAGGACCTTGACTACGTTGGACCGCGTTTCGGATGGGGTCCGGCACTCCCCGACCAGTACACACTCAATTTTGCAGAGCAACAACTGGCAGCCGCGACGGACCAGCCGAGGTTTCTGTTCACCATCACCCAGAACTCACACTACCCGTGGACACCACACCCGGTGTTGGTCGACGACTGGCGAACCTTAAACCAGGTGCAGGAACAGACGCCAACGACTGATCCGGATAGCATCGAACACGCCGCCCGGCGCGCCAACTACCTCCATGCGGTCGATTATCAACTGCGGATGCTCACGAAATTTATCATGGAGAATGGCGACGACAACAGCATCTTCGTGCTGATCGGCGACCATCAGCCGCCGGGTGTCTCGCGGCGCAGTGAGGGGTGGGCGACGCCGGTGCATGTGATCGCAAAGGACCCCGCCTTGATCGACGCCTTTGCGCCCTATGGCTTCGAATCGGGGCTCGAAGTTGCCAGGGTGCAATCAGCCCTGCGCCACGAAGGTATTTATTCGCTCTTCATGCGTCTCTTGTACCAAGCATACGGCGATCAGCGCATGGCGCTGCCGCCCTATCTGCCCACCGGTGCGATCGCGGCGCCGGTGGCACACTCTGGACCGGATACCAATGGTTCGACTTCACTCCCTTGACGGCATGGGCCGCCAAGATAATCCATACCACTCGATTGGTTGAAAGGAACAAACAATGAAGAAGGCTCTATCCACCGCCACTGCGTTACTCCTGTTGGCTGCAGTGCTCGCCGGCTGCGGCGGTCAGCAACCAGCCGCCGCACCAGCGACTGAGGCCGCAGCGGCGACAACCGAAGCTGCTGCACCGGAGGCTGCAACAACCGAAGCCGCTGCGGAGACGACCGAAGCTGCCGCCGCTGCACCAGAAACCGCTGCAACCGGGCTACGCACCTTTGTGGTCGATCCCAGCGCCTCCAAGGCGTCCTATCTCGTGGACGAGGAATTCCTGGGCGGCGCACTGGACAAGCTTGGCATCGCTGCCGGTGCAGTCGACGTCGTTGGCAGCACCCAGGAAATCGAAGGCCAGTTGCAACTCAACCTGAATGACCTGTCGGCAGCACTCGGCGACAACTCCTTCACCGTTAAGATGAATACGTTGACGACCGATCAGGACCGCCGCGATAACTTCATTCGCGAAAATGGCCCCAAGTTCGACCAGTTCCCGGTGGCCACATTCAAGGCAACTGCCATTGAAGGGGCGCCTGCCAGCTACACAGACGGTGAAGAAGTCAGCTTCAAGATGATCGGTGACTTGACCGTGCGCGACGTCACCAAGCCGATCACCTTTGACGTCAAGGCTGCGATCAACGGCGATACGCTGACCGGCACGGCCACGGCGAACACCAAGATGAGCGAATTCGGCATCGAACCGCCAAACTTCGCCAACACCCTGACCGTTGCCGACGCGTTTGGCATCGAAGTTCAAATTACCGCCAAAGAACAGAATTAGGCTTTCGGCGTGAGTTCCCCCACTCACGCCTTCCTTTTCCACCACCCCAGTAGTCCCGCCGCAATAACAAGCCCCATCACCCCCAATAGGACGTCCCGCCCACGGATCAACAGACTGAGACTGACGCCGTCGGCAGCCGGCAAACCGATACTCTGCATCGCCAACACCTGGCTCGCCTCCAACGCGCCCAGCGCCGCGGGTAGCGGCAGCAGAATCGCAAGGCGCGCAGCCAGCAGCGCCACCATCGCCTCGACAAAGGTCAGGTCAAGTCCCAGCACCCCGGTCATATACCAAAACTCGCCCATGATGGCGAACCAACTGATCGCCGACGCACCGAGGGCAGCAACAAGGATCCAGGGATGCCGGCGACAGAGCCAGGTGCACTGCTCCTCACTTGCCACCGTTGCCTGGAAGGCACGCCCCGCCGTGAACGGTTGCACCGGGAGGCCGCGCCACTGGCGCACCCGCTGCCAATAGCCGTCCAAAATGGCCAACGGCCGCGACACCGGATGCCACCCCGCTGCCAGAATGCCGAGCACGCCGATTGGGACAAGCAGCAACAGCACAATGATCGCCACGAATGAACTGTCGCCCGCACCGGGCGCCAGTTGGTAATGCACCACAACAAACGCGCCCAATGCCAGGAAGGTAAAGTTGGCCAACATCTCCAACACCTTATCGAGCACGACCGCGGCAACGGAGACCGGCGCCGGCACACCATGCCGTGCGGTCACCAGATAGACCTGTAGTGGCTCACCGCCAAAGTGCGGACCCGGCGTAAAGTAGCTGACCGCAAAGGTTGCCAACCGGTACACCATCAGCGCCGGGTAGGGCACCCGATATCCCTGGGCAAAGAGGAGCAGCCACCAACGCGCGCTAAAGGTGGCCAGCACAAGGAGATTGACGGCAAAGAGGAGCAGCAACTGTCCTGGCTGTAATTGGCTCAGCCGCGCCCACACCGCACCAAGTTCAACCGTGCGGAGCGTCAGCCAGAGCAGGGCAACGGCCAAGGCCAACCAGAAGAACCGCAGCAAGCCACGCCGCGACCAGCGCAGTTTACGCTTTCCGGACGGTTGGCTGAGGCTCGTGGCTGGTGATGAGATTGGTTTATTCACTGCCGGGGCTCTGTGCGCCGAGTTTGGAATGCAGTGGCCGCTCTTCCGGTCGCCACAGGGCGAAGCGCCCGCTCCCCAGATGCAGGACGATGATCGCACAGACCAACAAAGTGGCATTGTCGATTTGCATCCCGGTTGCGACAATGTCCATTGCGGCGAACGCCGCCACAATCAGCGCCGCAACCCGCCCCGCCGCGCCAAGGAGCACGCCGCCGATCGCCAGTGCCACCAGGAGCAGCACACCCAGCACCGGCCAACTCGCGCCGTCACCATAGAGCACGCCAAGCATGATTTGTGCCAGCATGCCCACCGCCAACAGCGCCGCCAGGATGCGCGCGCCAAGGGGGAGCCACCCTTCAATGATCTGCTTGCCCTTGCGCCGCGCTGCGGCATAAGCCGCAGAATTCGCGTCCAACACGCCACTCACCACCAGCCAATCGCGGCCGAAACTAAAGATCAACGGGATGGCAAAAACATAGCTGGCAAGCAACGTGATCTGCGCGGTCCAGATCGGCCACAGCACAACGGTGATGAACCCGGTCTGAAACCCCGCGATCACACGCCGATTGTCGCTGGGCGGCAGCGGGAACACCGGTTTGCCGCTGCGCTCGCGCAGCCAGATGCCCAGAATAAAGAGCTGGCGCCCCAACCCTAAGAGCAAATACCAGAACGGCAGTTTGCCATACTGGATGCCGAGCGCCACGGCAACGAGGATGCCCAGACCGTCAAATTCGATATCGAGGATTTCACCCAGTCGCGTTTCGCGCCGGGTGACACGCGCCACATAGCCGTCGGCAAAATCGATCAATCGCTCCATTGTGTACAAGATCGCAGGCGCCCATGCCAACAGACCGGTAGGGGTTGGGCCGAATAGAAAACCGGCCAACAGCGCCGTAAGCAACCCGCGTAAGGGTCAGACCATTGGCAAGACCCAGATCTGGGAATGGGGTGTCCGCAGCGCCAGGCGCATGATTGGTACGTAGCACCCGCCAGAGGATTACCAGTTGCGCCACCATGACGACGCCGGCGCACGCAAACCAGCGCAGCGCTTCCGCAACCGTCCAGGTCTGTTGGAGTACGTAGGCGCCGATCCCAAGCGCAGCAGCGTAGACAAAGGCCACCCATATCCATTGACGGCGCAGCGCCCCCAATGCGGGCGAGTCATTCCAGACCATTCAGCATCCCTTTGCACAATCTACGCGCATCGATAAGAATCCATTGTGCATGAAACGCCTGGTTTGCTCAGTCTGGATGTTTCCATTCTCATCCCAGCCGCCGCGCGTAGATGTCGCCCGAACCGTCACTATCGCCAAGCTGCTGGAGCCACGCAATTGCCGTTGGTGGCGCCATCCATTCCGCAAATTGCCAGCGATGCTGTTCACCAGGCGAGGCATTGTACACATAATTTCCAAGTTGCGCGAGACGGATGATGCACGCAATCGCAAGGTCACGCGTGGGCGCAACGTATTCAAAGGAGAGCGTATTCAGCGGGCGCGAAAGCCCACTCAGCACCTCCAGTTCGTAGCCCTCCACATCGATCTTGCAGAATGCCGGCGCACCGTAGCGGTCGATCAGGTCGTCAAGGGTCGTGACGGGCACCGTGACAGCCCCTTCCCAACGCACGCCGGCAAATGCATCCGTGCGCTGCACCGTCGCAATCCAACTGCTCGAGAGCGACGTCACCGTCGGGTTGCGCTCGCTGACAAAGAGCGTCTGCTGGCCTGGAGCCGCACCCATGGCGGCATCGACCAACGTCACGCGCCGGTTACGCCCGAACAGCCGCTGCAACAGCCACTGACACTCCGGCGCCGGCTCCACGCCAACCACATCCGCCCCCAACGTGGTCCATACTGCCAACCGGTTGCCCACATGTGCGCCGATGTCAAAACAGAGGGCGCCCCGGTGGATGAATTGGCCGTAAAAGCGCCGCATGTGCAACAATTTGTACGGATTGCCGTAATAGATGGCAAGTGAACGCGCAATCCCAAGTTTTGGGCGGATGGCGGAGTCAAGCGAACTTTGCATGCTAGTCGTTTCCTGGACTTTTGACGTTAATCGCATCTATTGTAGATAGTGGAGCGGAAAATCCACCGAATCTACAACTTCTTTGGGTATTTGCATAACGTTATCTTGTGCTAAATTGGTTTTCTATCGGCTCTGTGAGTCGATCTATACTGGCGTTACAGGCAAGCTCGGCCGCGATACAAATCGAGCCGAGACAAACAATAACAATCGCGATCAAGAGGGAGACCTTCACCATGATGGGTAGAAATCGGCGTGAGCAAAAGCAAGAAGATCGTCAGGAGTTTGGCCGCGGCGGCTCAGCCACGCGCTACAAGATGAAGGAGAGAATGTTCTCCATCGGCGATGACTTCTGGATCGAGAACGAACAAGGCCAGCGTGCGTTCAAGGTCGATGGCAAGGCGCTACGCATCGCCGACACACTGGACTTCGAGGATCCCCAGGGCCGCAAACTCGTCAAGATGAAGGGTAAGGTCATCACCGTCCGCGGCCAGATCCGGCTCGACCGCGAGGGTGGCAAGGGCGGTGTGGTTAAGAAAGATCTGATCAACATCATCCGTGACCACCTGGTCCTTTCGGTTGACGGCGGCCAGGACTATGACATCAAGGGCAATTTCCTGGACCACGAATACGAATTCTACAAGGGCCGCGACAAGGTCGCCGAGGTCTCCAAGAAGTGGTTCCGCCTGCGCGACACCTACGGCGTCCAGATCGAACAGGGTGTATACGAGATACGCAATACTAAACACGGTTCATGCCCATGCCCCACTTCTACATTGTCGACGTATTCGCCGAACAGAAATATGCCGGCAACCAGCTCGCCGTCTTTCGCAACGCCGGTGCACTTTCGGGCGCCGAGATGCAGGATATCGCCCGTGAGATGCATTTCTCGGAGACGACCTTCATCTTTGACGAGCACCTGCAGAACGGCGGTTTTGACGTCAGAATCTTCACACCGGCGGAGGAAGTGCCCTTTGCCGGGCACCCCACGCTCGGCACCGCGCACGTCATCCGCAACTACGTATTGAATGGTCAGGCGGAGAAGGTGGTATTGAACCTGAAGGTCGGACAGATTCCGGTGAGCTTTGGTGACGACGGCTATGGGTGGATGCGGCAGGTGCAGCCGGTCTTTGGCCCGCAGCACCCGATCGAGGCGTTGGCGCCGGTGCTTGGGCTAAAGGCCGGTGACATTGATGGCCGCTTTCCCATCGAAGAGGTATCGACCGGACTCCCCTTCTTCATCGTGCCGTTGAAAAATCTGGCCGCACTCCAGGCAGCCACCATCGACCGGACACGCTATTTTGAGTTGATCAGCCACACCACGGCCAAAGGGATTCTGGTCTTCTGCCCGGAGACACGCAGTCCGGAGAACAACCTCAGCGTGCGCGTCTTTGTCGACTACTACGGTGTACCGGAAGACCCGGCCACCGGCAGCGCGAACGGCTGCTTGGCGGCATATCTTGTGCAGCATCAATACACCGGACAGGCGAGCATTGATCTGCGCAACGAACAGGGCTACGAAATTTTACGCCCATCGTTGCTACTGCTCCGCGCCAGCAAAACCGGCGCCGAATTCAACATCAACGTCGGCGGCAAAAGCATCGTGGTCGCCGAAGGCGACTTTAAGCGCGGCTCGATCCCCGTCCCCCCGTCACCTCCCGTCCGTCAGAGCACCATCCCGTCAGGGTGGTGATCCCGGGCCGGGGTGCCCTCGCAAAGGGGTGCTCGCTGGCCAGCAAAGCGGTGCGCCGCAAAGAACCGCCCTCGGCAAGCGCCACACCGTGCGGCACCTGATGGGCCGTGGACGTTGGCGCATGCCAGGGAGCGGCCTGGGCGTCGTGACCGGCGGAAACGCGAAGGCCAGAAGGCTTACGAGGCAGAACGGAGGCGCGGAGTTATTGCACCTTTGTGCCGATGATTGGCACCTCCGCGAACCCTGCCGCGCCCCCGCTACTCCGGGCGTGTGCTGACCGTCATTCCTCCCCCCAGACAACCACGCCCCCTACTGGCTCGCCCCCACCGTCAATCGCACCGTGTTCTGCATCACCAGATGATTGTTCACATCCCGGATCTCCATCGTGACATCGGGATCCGCCTTGCTCCAATCAACCTTGATCAACCCGTAATTATCGTCCGTGAACGCCGCGCCCAGCCGATTCTTGTCCGGCGCGACGCGCGGCGAATTCTGCGTCAATCCGCTCGAATCCACCTCCCACAACGGATACGGCACCCCCGCCGTCACCTTCGAAAATTGCGCCCGGTGCGTGTCGCCCGTGATGAAAATGACGCCATTCGCCTGCGTTTCCTCGATTAACCGCACCAAACGCGCCCGCTCCGCCGGAAAGTTCGCCCACGTCTCCCACCCGGTGCCATCCTGCAAAAACGGGATGCTCGTGCCAATCAACCGCAAGTCCGCGGGCGCGCGTAACTGCGCCTCGAGCCAACGCCACTGCTCCTCCCCCAGAATGCGCGCCTCCGGATCGGTCGTCGCCTGATACGGGCCAATGTCCTGCGCGGCCCGGAAGGCCTTTTGCTCGTCCGTGACACGGTTTAACGGGCTGCGGTCCCAACGCGTGTCGAGCAGCAAGATCTGCACGCGGCGTCCCTCCGGACCATACCGGTATGCCGCATAGACCCCACCCTCCTGCGCACGCCGATGACTATACGCAGGCTCGCCAAAAAAGTCGAGAAACGCCGTCTTGGACTCCACTTTGATCGGGTTCTCCACCCCAATATCGTTCGCCCCGTAGTCGTGGTCATCCCACGTCGCCAGAATGTCCGCCTGCGCCTTGAGCCGCTGATACCCCGCTTGCTGCCCCAGCAACGCGTACTTCTCACGCAGCACCGCCACATCCTGCGTGTCGCCGTAGATGTTATCCCCCAAAAAGATGAAGAGATCGGGCGCGCTGGCAAGCACCGCATCCCAGATCGGCTGCGGCAGATCCTGCTGCGCACATGACCCAAACGCAATCACGTCAACCGGCGCCACCCGTCGCACCATCCACTCCGGCGCCGCACACCCGGCGGTGAGAAGAACGGTCAACAGCGAAGCCCAGAACAACTTCGGCTTTGGTTTCATAGCGGCTTCAAGAAGAGGATACTTGCGACTCATGGCCATAGTGAACTTTCCACATCGACCCCTCGCGTTGCCATTCGTTTCTTCACTTCAGAACTTGACACCCAAGCAGCGTTGGCGTTGTTCTCAGCCTCGATTTGCAACGCCTCCTGCACCGCTTCCAACATTTGCAGCCGTTTGGTGATTCGATTCCATTCATTTGGCGACTCCTGCATTGCAATCCTCCCTGACAAAACCATGCGCAACGTTTTTTGCATCACGACCGCAATATTAAAACATGCTTTCAGCAAAATGGGTGTACAACGACAAAAGTGATTCTCCCGCAGGGACGCAGAGAAGCCGCCACATGACAATTACCCACAATCGGGTTATGCTAATCACGCATGGAGACTCCCCCCACGGTATGACGAAAACGATCCCCCTTTGACCGGAGAACCAGCTACGATGACTGCGATACCAATCGAACTCACAGCCGACACGCCGACCGCCCCCCAGATCGCGCCACCTAAGCCGGCGTCGGCGCCCTCGGTCGAATGGGGCTACGTCGACGACGAAGGCCGGCTGGTGCTGTCGCCCGAAATGCGCCGCAGCCTTGGCCTTGAGCCCGGCGCGCGCATGCGCATCGAGCACGAAGGCAACACCCTCCGCCTTCATCGTCCTGCCAGCCACCTGGCCAAGGTCTACATCGAGCCAACCGACTCGTGCAACCTTGACTGCGTCACCTGCTTTCGCAATTCCTGGCAGACACCGATCGGCCGCATGAGCGACGAAACGTTTGAGATTATTCTGGCAGGGCTTGCCCGGCTTGATCCCATGCCAACGGTCTACTTCGGCGGCATCGGCGAGCCGATGTTCCACCAGCGGACCACGGAATGGATCGCACGGGTCAAACAACTGGGTGCACGCGTGGAGATGATCACCAACGGCACCCTGCTCACCGAACAGCGCAGCCGCCAACTCATCGATGCGGGGCTTGATGTGCTCTGGGTTTCCATCGACGGCGCTACGCCCGAAAACTATGCCGACGTCCGCCTCGGCGCAGAATTGCCCAAGGTGCTGGAAAACTTGAAACGTTTCCGCACCCTGCGCAAGGGACACAAGACCGCAAAACCGGAGATCGGGATCGCCTTTGTGGCCATGAAGCGCAACATCCACGACCTGCCCAAAGTGCTGATGATCGCCCGGAACCTGGGCGCGCTGCACTTCTCGGTGAGCAACGTGCTGCCCGTGACCGACGACCCCCAGGCCGAGGTGCTCTACAAGCAAACCATGCGCTCGCTGAGCTACATCAACTCAAGCCAAACGCCGCACCTGAGTCTACCCAAGATGGATTTCGACGAGTACACGCGCGAGGCGCTCTTTGCCGCCTTTCAAAGCGGATTCAGCGTGAGCTATGCCGGGGCCAACTGGGGTGGCAGCAATGATGTCTGTGATTATGTCGAGTCCGGGTCGATGACGATTGGGTGGAACGGCAATGTGAGCCCCTGTTGGCCCCTGCTCCATACGCACGGCAGCTACCTGCACCAGAAGGCGCACACCTCCTTCCGCCACATCGTTGGCAACGCCCACGAGCGCGAACTGCTCGACCTGTGGCATGACCCTGCCTATGTCGCCTACCGTGAGCGCGCAGGGCTTTGCGTTCCCCCATGCACCTTCTGCGGCGGCTGTGATGCTTCCGAGGACAACCTGGAAGACTGCATCGGCAACGAGTTCCCCACCTGCGGCACCTGCCTCTGGGCGCAGGGGTTGATCCGCTGCCCGTAGGGGCCCAGGAAGAGGACAGGAAAAAGATCAACGCGGAGACGCGTTGATCTTTTTCTTCGTCCTCCCAGTGTGGGCCTTCGTTTGATGCGTATGGATCGTTATGGTCAATCCGTGCTGCCCACTTCCTCCATCGCCCAATACTGTCCTGATCGATTCTCACTCGCCGCCATGTGGGCGCCGTAGGTGTCCGAATAAGTGTCCAGCGACAGCATCTCCCCGTTGAACAGGTTGACGAGCCGGAACCACCCATTATGCTGTGTCGGCAGACACCGCCAGAACTGGCCCGAGGTCCCCTTGTCTGTCACCATCGTCAACGGAAAGGCTTTGCCATCGTTCACCACATCCATGGCCTGGGTGTCGCCCAGACTTCTACTGATAACCCGCCACCACCCCTGCCCCACCCGCTGAAATTGCCATTCCTGACGGCTGTCACCGCCCGCAGAAACCGGCGCCATCTTGAGCCGTGCGCCGTTTAGCGTCAGGACATGGTCTTTGCTCGCAAGAAAGCGATTGCGCAGGCGATACCAACTGCCCTCCTCAAACGGACAGTGCTCGTAATAGTCTGCACCGGTCAGAACCTGCCGCTGCCGCTGCCCATCGGCGATGAGGCTCTGCGCCTGCGTCGTGATGTCATCCCACGTGCGCGTCGCGACGCCGAGATCCAGATCGAGATCGAGCGCATCCTCCCCGGCCATGCGCGCCACTTCATCTCGCATGGACGTCAAATCTGACCGGAGCGCATGCCATTTGCCGCGCACCAATTCCAGCGCTTGCTCCACTTCATCCAGGGGCGGGCCAATCGCCACCCACGGGTTAGCGGGGAACTGCCTGGCTGCGTACTGGCGCAATGCCAACTGCAGGGTTGAATCGAATGACGCCAACTCCCGGTCAATCGCATTGCTCATGCGGACAATGTCGTCCAATTGATTCTGCAGCGCGGCCAAGATCGCAGCCGGGTCTTCCGGTGGTAAGCCTGGCACCCGCGCCTTGCCGTCGAGCGCAACCTGCAACGCAGCGAGTTGCGCGTCAACATCGCCGCTCGCCAACGCTGCGGCAAGCAACTGCAGCGTTGGGAAGGTGTAGGTGCGCCAATTGCGCGTGACGTCCACCAGATCCTGATACGACTGCAACTGGTGGAACCGCGCCGCCAATTGGACGTTCGTAATCTCGGGTAAGTAGCTGTCAAATGCAATTAGAAAGACAAAACGGTTGATTGCGGTCCAGTCATCCTCCTGAAGTTGAGCGGCTTGCGCAGGCGCCGTGAATTGAGTGCCGGCACTGGCGGACGCAGCGTGGGCAACGCCTGGCGCGGGCAGCAACACGGCGCCAAAGAAGACGCCGGCCACTGCCACCAGGGTGCTGATCAAGGACAACACTCGCCGTCCCCTCATGGTCTTTCGCACCTCTCGCTTACTTCACTAATTTGCTTCACTCTTGGCGAAGATCTCAACGGTCACGGACTTGAAGCCTGTGAAGTCAAGCTCCTCAGCCTTGTTGTGCACATGCAGCGACCACGTCGCAAACGGGGTAGGCGGCACTGCTCCCATGAGATCCTTCGATTCGATATGACGCTTGTCGCGGTAGGCAAATCGAATTCGCACAGGCTGCGCAGCGGCAAATGCAAACCCGTGCTCAGAAACGCTGCGATCTCTGAACTGGGCAGCCTGCAACTCAACCGTAATCGGTGTAGCCGGATCAATGGCTTTGACACCGTCTAGCCAGACATAGACTTCGCTCAGGCGCACCCGCTGATCTTCGGCAAACTTATCGCCCGTGAGTGGAAAGGTGATCGTGGTTCCCAGCCGCTCTCTGATCTCGTTCAGTAGCTCAGGCTGGTCGAAGACTTTTTCAGCATGGGGGCTCCGCAAATTCTTGGTGCGCTTCTCCAGTGCCAGAGTTGCTGCGGCGGCCTGTTCCTTCAAGTCATTCACACTACTCGCAAGCGCAACGCTTCCATCCGGCCAGGCAAGATTCTCATAAAAATAGGCAGCGCGAAAGTTGCTCAGTGATACATAGGCAGCCCGCCGCAGGTCGCGTAATCGATTCGCACGGGAATCTTGCAGGATCTGCAGCATTTCCTCCTGCCTGGATAGATCCTGCGTCAGGGTCGTCAGCGCTGCCTTCTTCTGAATCAAAGCGCCCTGTTCGATGATCAGCGTTCCCAAGGAGCGCGTGGCCTGAGCAAGCAGCGCTTGCTGTTCACTTTGCGCACGGCCGTAGATGGCGACCTTTTGCACCGCAGTCTTGTATTTCAGGGCAGCTTCGGTCACCGCTTTGGCGGAATCCTTGTCACCGATGATCGCATCCAATTGATTCACTGCCTCTGCCTCGAAACTATCCCAGATCGCCTTCGAGGTGACAGGATTTGGCACGTTCACTGTGGAGTCGATCAACTCGCCAACCTGGGTCATCGTTTCTTGGACTTTGTTCAAGTCATCCAGCGGGAGCTCGATTTTGCTGAGGATCGTCGCCGCCTCGTACGCTGAGACTGCACCTGGCGCGGCGACTTTGAAGCCCTTAGCCAGCAGTTCCCTGTCTTGCCACACACCCTTTGCGATCCGCGCGAGTGGCTCGGTGTAGAAAAGCTGAAACATATTTTTGGCCTTTTCGGCGATCGGGGCATCGACGGTGGCAATCATCTGCGCCGTGCCCTTGATTTCGCCGATATCTGCCGCCGCACCGGCGAGTCCAGCCGGGTCGCCCACCACGATCATGGCGATCCCAATGCCGATCTCCACGACCGCCTTCACGATATCGAAGGTCGCCTTGACGATCTTGTTGATTCGATCCAGCTTGATCTCGGTGTTCAGTTCAATTCCTTCCAAGGCAAATTCGAGCTTCCGGTCCGCCAGGTCGGCTGCTGCCTGTTTGAGTGCTTTCTGCGTGGCTGCAACAATTGCATTGGCGGCATCGATCTCATTCTGCAGCGCAGTTGCATCTTCGTGATCACGCTGGATCCAGGCGCCTACCACCTTACCAACAACCTGTCTGAAGTCAGCGTGAATGTCCTGAAAGCTCTGATCAAGCTCGTATTTTTCGGCAACATCGATCTGGCTCTTGAAGACCGCAAAGCAGGCATCCGCTGCAAGCGTTGGAATCGCATGGACAAACTGACCATCGTCACCAGCAGTTGGCAGAAGTTGTCCCAGGGCCGTCGCAGCCCGGCAAAGTTGGGCAAGGTCTGAGGTTGGATAGGTGCTCCAGCGTGACAACCACCGCAGCACTGCCCGACCAAGTTCGAGATTCCCGGTATTCGCATTGTCGATAAGCGCCCCCGCTGCCAGGTCAAAACTGCCGACCAACACCTGATAGAGCGGCTCACCTACGCTTAGCATGTCCAATGGCAGGCCACCTGCCGTCTTGACAAGCGCCCCATCCTGGATCGTGTACCCACAGAAGAGCAATTGACCATCCGCTGCTTCGATCGGCGCAGTGGAGGTCGATCCTCCCGCCTTTGGGGTCAGCTGAACCTGTAGGTCGCCTTTGATCGTATCCGCCAGCACCCGCACCGCAGGCGACCTGGGGGCAGTGGCTGCGTCAATCAATTCAGTCACCGCAGGTGAACCTTGGAGTTGCACATCGCGGCTGATAATACTCAATACAACGAGGGAACCGCTACCAAGGACGGCCACAAATTTGTCCGGTATGGTCACCGTATCGGCAAAGACTTCAAGGCTTCTTGCGCCGTTGCTCTGTGCGTCTTGATACGCCTTTCCCAGGTCCACCACGTAGTCAGCAGCAACCCAATGCTTTGACACATTTGAATACGCTGGCGCCGTAATTGAGGAAAGCCGGTCTTGCGCCCGCAGTGTATTTAGTACTGCACCATAACTGCTCTGCACCGCCAATGTCTCGCTCATCTTTCGTCCTCCGGAATCGAACAGGTTCGGCAAAGTCAACGTCGGTTGGCCGGTTAGTTCCACGGCGTCAGGAAAGCAAATTGCCGGTACTTGTCGGCCGCATCCTTCAGGTCTTTCCAGGTCGTGCGCGCCGTGCCCAGGTCAAGCGAGCTCATCAACCAGTCCTCGTCTTTTGCCTCCAACTTCGCCTTCGTGAGGACGCCCTCATTGGGCTTTACCAGACTCTCCAGGTCACTCGCCAACGCATTCCAGGCCCCGGCCAACTTCGCAACCAGCGGCTGCACAGTCTTGATATCATTGGCCGTCTTGTCGGTGAGACCTTTTGCCGTGTCGATGCCGCCAAGGAATTTTTGATGGGCCGCCTGTGCTGCCTCCAACTTCTCAAGTTGAGCCTGCAGGCCTTCCACTTCCTCTTTGGTTTTGGCAAAGTCGACGCCCACGCCGATGAGCACACCGGCCATGATAAAGGGACCGAACGCAGGGATCAGCAGATAGAGCGGCGCAGTTTCAAGGACGATCGTCTCATCATCTTTCTTCTTCTGCATCGTCTCCAGTTCGTCCTGCTTGTCCTTCACCTTCTGCTTCGCTTTCTTGACCTCCTCGTCCTCCGCGTCATACTTGCCCTTCAGGGTCACGTCACGCATCTGCGTGAAGTCAGCCTGCGACTGCGTCAGGCTTTTTGCAAACGCAATGAGTTTGTCGTTCAGCGCCGTTGCACGCTTGCTGCGGGTATCTGCCTCATCATAGAGCCGCTGCACATAGGCCTTGAACCGATCCTTCACCTTGGTGGCCGCTTCGCTGGGGGTATCCTTCGCCCACTCACCGGCCAACGCCTTCAACTTGTCGGTGATCTCTGCGGTCTCCACACCCGCGATATCATACGCATCGATGGCTTGTCCGAGCCGGTCGTACACGGTATCCGCAATCCGCTGGTATTGCACAATGTCATTTGCCAGGTCGACCGTACCGGGCTTGATCTCGTTGTCGAATGTGACGCAGTTGTCCTTGAGCGTCGCATACAGCTTCACGGTCTGCGTCATCGCATCGTCCAGTGTATCCGTGGCGCCGTAGCCGATTTTGGCGCGCATTTTGTCGTCGGTCGCCGGATTTCTCATAGATGGAATACGCTACAAAACCCTGCAACGTGAACCACTCTGCGCGTGAGAGCACCGAACTGCCTTGCTTCAGCTCGGGTGATGCCGCCAATACGTCGCTTAACGTCGCCGGTAGCCGCCAGATCTGATCGGAGCCATCAACTCCCCAGATGCGGCCGTCGTCTCCGACCGAGACCTGCTTCAAAGTCTGGCCGGCGACCTGCTGAAAAGTGGGCGGCCACGGGCTTGTGGCAGCCGCAGGCTTCCCCATCTTGTAGACGTTGCCAGATGCGTCGACGCCCCACACCCGCGCCGCATCCCCCACAGAAAGCTGCGTAAGCGCCGGCGCACCGGGCGCAATCTCCCATTGGTCGGCGCCCAGGTAGTGACACACGGCGCCGGTCGACGTGACACCCCATACCGCGCCATCGCTGCCCACGGATACACCCGTCAGCGTGGCGCCACCCACCTTCACCCAACTCCACACATCGGGCGCCGCGTCATCTGGCCTGGCCCGATGGTATACAGTACCGCTGCTGTCCACACCCCAGACGCGGCGGATGTCGGCCACGGAGATCTGCACGAGGTTACCCGGCAGTTTCGTCCATTGGTTGTCGCCGGCATATTTGTAGACGTTGCCGCTGCTGTCCACGCCGCAGACGGTGCCGTCAAAACCGGACGAAATGCCGCTCAAGGTCGCGCCGGTCACATTTGTCCACTTGTCGTCCGTTCTCTCCCAGACGTATCCCTTGCTGTTGACACCCCAGATGTGCGCACTGTTCGCGCACGAAACCTGCCGCAATCCCCCCTGAATCTGTTCCCAAGCCATCTGCCATCCTCCTATGAGCATCCCAATGGCGTCACCGCCCACATCGAGCAAAGCTACCGCTACGCGCACCTGAACGCAGGGCACGGACCTGTTTTTGACTTATAGAATCGGGTTGTGTAGTCGCGACGCGTCACAGTGGACACGTACAACCGGCGCTCCGCTTGTCGGGGCGGACGCCGCAAAGCACAGGCGCCACGCTGCGTGGCTCAGCCTTTGCCGGGGGCGGTGCACCTGATCAATTGGCGACGGAAGTTGTGGGTAGCGGGTGGAACGTTGCGATATTATCAGACGGACCCGCGGATGTCAATCATCAAAATCGTGATATTTTGTGAGATTCGTTAGCGTTGTGACCGGCGCCTCATGCAACTTTAACGATAATTCGGTTTCGCCGCATTCGCTTGCCGCCACCGTCCCCGGCACTACCCGCCTTGACCCATCCGCACCCCTGCCGCACCTCACCTCGTCAATCACCGCACCTGGGCGCATGCCGGGGTCGAGCTCCGCACCGCCTGCTCCGGCCTTCGCCGAATTCGCTTGCCGGCACCGTCCCCGGCACTGCCCGCCTTGACCCATCCGCCCGACCCTGACTCGGCGGGTCCCCTCCGCCCCCCACGCCCCTCCCCCCCGCCCGTCTCTTCGCCGCCCCAATCCGGCTTTGCCGCCGCCTCCGCCCCCCCCCCCCGCCCCCCCCCCCAACCCCTTGCAAGCCCACACGGTTCGTCAACTACCATTTGTGGGCGGGCGTTCTTTGACCGTGACAACACCGCCCGCATGCCCAACGACCCCGGCAAGCGCCGCACCTCACTTCGTCAATGACCTCACCTGGGCGCATGCCGGGGTCGACGCACCCATACGCTCGCCGCGGCAGCAGAATTCGCGTGCCGGGGACATTCCTTATTCAAGTTGCGCAATCCGCCAAAGCCCCGTCGCCTGCTTTGCCATCCACCGCTGGCGCTCAGCGAGTCGATCCATCGTCCACTCGGAATTCTCTTGCGCCACGCGCCGCGTAAGTTCAAAAATGCTGCGTTCGTATACGGGCCTCTTCTCCTCAAAACCACGGTTACCCACATCCCGATTTGCACTGGCTTCCAGCAGCGTGAAGTTGCCAAATCGATAGACCGCCGCGTCGACCTGTTCATCACTAAACTGCGGCCACTGAGTACCGGGATTCTCAGGCAAGATGTGCTCCAGGCTATATTGCGCGCTGTCCGGGTCATAGTCCTGCCCCGTCAAATGGCGCTCGATGGCAAACAACACATACCGAGCAATCCGGTTATTGCGCGACGCAGTGGTGCGCAGTTCCTTGGTGGCAAAGCTCTGACGAAAGGCTTCATCGGTGAGGTAGATCGGTGCAAGTGCACGCACCGTCTGCGCCGGCGTTGCCAGTTCCCCGCTGGCAATCCGCTGTGCCACGCTATTATAGGTGCGTTCTTGTTCATTCGTGACCCGGCTGCCGATCACGTTGTAGCGGAACGAAATGACACTACAAGCCCGCAACAATTCGGTCATACCGCTTGCATCAAAACTGCGAAACGCCGCCAGCAACAAGGGCCAGGGCTGACGCACGCTGAACATCCGTAATTCACGCACATATCGTCGCTGACCTTCGCTCCAAAGGAGTCCCTCAGGATTGGACAGGGCAACATAGACGTCGATGTCTTGCTCCATCTCGCGCAACAGGTCGAACACTCTGCCCTTATCCGGTGTGTCACCGCGGATTGTCTTGAAAAGATCAGACTCACGGACAAAACGACGCCGGCTATTCCAGTGTGCGCGCAGGAAATCAGGAAAACTCTCACCGCCAAGCCGGCTGACCATCAGCTCCCAGCGTCGTTCCAGCGTGTCGATCTCCTGCGGGTGGGCGCTATCCCGATAAACCACAGAAAAGAGATAGTTCTTGAGCAGATCAGTCGGTGATAAGCGCACACCACGGGCATTGAGCGTCTCAAAGACCTTGAAGGCATTCAATTCATCGGTCACTGTAATCACGGTAAAGAAGAGTTTGTCTGACAATTCATCGAGAAACCTGGCCAATTCGGCACCGCTGCGCGCGCCGGCATATGCATCATGCACTTGCCGTACAAACCACTCAAATGCCTTGCGCAAAAGGTGCTCTGATGCGCGCAAACCGCGCTGCGGCAACTGCTGCAAGGGCACAAGATAGTCTCGATAATAGGCGTCGTTGTTCCGATTGAGTGACAATTTGGTGCGCGGCACCAGCGTCACCGGGTCAAGGTAACCGATATAGGTCTGACGCAGTTGGTCGATGCGCCTGCGATTGTTGTCGGTATCAACCCCGGCATCCGCCAGTTCCTGGAGGGTCTTGAGCACAGCCAACACCAGGAGGCTCAGCGTGGTCAAGCGCTGTTGACCGTCAATGACGTCGAAGCTGCGATTGTCCTGTGACTGTAGGACCAGGTAGCCCATATAGTGGGCAGGCTCGCCGCCAGGACGCAACGTCTCGCGAATGTCCTGCCAGAGATCCTCCCACTCATCCTGCGTCCAACTGTAATCACGCTGAAAGCGCGGCACCCGATAGGTCAATCCGTTGCCAAGCAACTGGCGCAAAGTCTGATTGGCCGCGTTGGAGTTGATTACCGACACGCTACGTTGCCTCCAATGCGAGAGATAGGCCGTTCAACGCTCTGCGTCCATTGTAGCACGCCAAACGACCCCGGCATGCGCCGCACCTCCCGGCGGCCAAGGCATCGTTTGAAGGCTGGACGGCTACATCGAAGCGTTCGGTTTATCCGTCGATGCTCCGTAACTTGCGGATCGCTCGGCAACCACCCGGATTGGTGCAGGTGATTCGGCCAGTACGACACTGCCTAGATACAGCGTGTCATAGCTCAGATCTAGCTCTCCAGGCCATTCCACGGATCCAGCCACAACTTTTGCAGCGTCAAAAACCTTGCGGTCTTGTAACCGTGCAAAGATGCCGCGTCCCAAGTAAGGCTTCACGTCAAAAACGCGCTGCTCGCCGTTCTCGAACACGACAAGCAACCAGTAATCGTCCAGCGCCACGACCGCTCTCACGTATGGGTTCACATTGACTCCTACTTCAGCGGCTCGATCCGCCGCGATAACCGGCATGCCATCACTCTCCAAACCCCAACCACCTCAAATTCTTCCTAATCTCCTCATCCAACCGCGCTCCCTCCGCCTGCTGCTCGTACAGCGTCGCGGTCAGCCGCTGCATCTTCTCCTCAAACGGTTCCCCGTCATCCGCCACCGCCTCGGCGCCCACATAGCGCCCCGGCGTCAGCACATGCCCGTGCTTGCGGATCTCCTCGACCGTCGCCGCTTTACAGAAACCCGCGACATCCGCATACTCGCCCGCCTCTTTGTCCCCGCGCCACGCATGGTACGCACCGGCAATCTTCTGTAGGTCGCCATCGGTCAATTCACGATGCGTCCGGTCGGTCATCGAACCCAGCTTGCGCGCGTCGATGAAGAGCACCTCCCCGCGCCGGTCACGGAACTTGCCGTTGCGCTTGTCACGCGCCAGGAACCAGAGACAGACCGGGATCTGCGTCGAATAGAACAACTGCCCCGGCAGCGCCACCATGCAATCCACCAGGTCCGCCTCGACGAGATTCTTCCGGATCTCCCCCTCACCCGACTGATTGGATGACATCGACCCATTCGCCAGCACAAAGCCCGCGATGCCCGTGGGCGCCAGGTGATAAAGGAAGTGCTGCACCCACGCAAAGTTGGCGTTGCCCGTGGGCGGGACGCCATACTGCCAGCGTTTGTCCTCCTTGATCAGCTCTCCGCGCCAGTCGCTGTCGTTGAAGGGTGGATTGGCCAACACGAAGTCGGCCTTGAGGTCGGGATACCCGTCATGATGAAAGGTGTCGCCATGTGCGATCTGCCCGTCGATCCCACGGATCGCCAGGTTCATCTTGCACAGCCGCCAGGTGGTGTAGTTCGACTCCTGCCCGTAGACGCTGATCTGGCCGATGCGCCCCCCGTGCGCCTCGACAAACTTCTCCGACTGCACAAACATGCCGCCCGACCCGCAGCAGGGATCGTAGACGCGGCCGTTGTAGGGGGTCAGCATCGCAACCAGCAGCCGCACGACGCTGGCGGGTGTGTAGAACTGCCCACCCTTCTTGCCTTCCGCCGACGCAAACTGCGACAGGAAATACTCATAGACCCGGCCCAGCACGTCCTTCGACCGGCTCTCCTTGTCGCCCAGCCCGATGTTGCTCACCAGGTCGATCAACTGGCCCAGCCGCTGCTTATCGAGCCCAATGCGGGCATAGTCCTTGGGCAGCACACCCTTGAGCGACGGGTTGCTCGTCTCGATGGCCGTCATTGCATCGTCAACGATCTGCCCGATCGTAGGCTGCCGCGCATTCACCTTCAGCAACGCCCAGCGCGCCTCCGGCGGTACCCAGAAGATGTTGGCGGCCCGGTACTCGTCCGGGTCTTCTGGGTCCGCGCCGAGGCTGACCTCGGCTTCCAGCAGGGCGTGCTGCTCTTCGAAGGCATCGGAGATGTACTTCAGAAAGATCAGCCCGAGGACGACATGTTTGTACTCGGCCGCATCCATGTTGGAACGCAGCGCGTCGGCGGCGTTCCATAAATTGGCCTCAAAGCCCAGGTTGGCCCGCTGGAAGTTGTAGGTGGCATCGGCAGGTTCCCATCGGTGGTTGATGATGAAGAACCGCATTATAGCGTATCCCTATCTGGGACGGAGGAGGGGTTTGTCCAACCCGGGGGGGGGTAACCCGGGCCCGCGGCCCTCCCTCCCCCTCCCGGGCCCCGCACCTTTTTCGGCGTCCGGCGCCTAACCGGGGACGGGGTGCCACCCCCCCCCCCCCCTCCCCTCCGCCCCCCGGCCCCCCCACCCCGGGCCCCCGAACCCGCCCCCCCAAGCCCCCCGCGAAGGTTTGCCTCCCCCCCGGCGCCCCGGGCCCCGCCCCCCGGGGCGGGGCCCCCGGGGGGGGGGAGGGCGGGACCGGGGGGGGGGTCGGGGGGCGGGGGGTGCAGGGCGCCGGGGGGCCCCGGGCGGGGGATTTTTAATTCCCCCCCCCGGGTTTCCCCCTCCCCCAGCAGCGGGGGTTCCGGGCCCGGGGGGTTTCCTTCCATCCGTATCCCCCCCCCGGAACGTCCCCGGGGCCAGAAATTTTTTTGTTGTCGGCCCCCCCCGGTTTTTGTGTTTTGGTTTCCGGCGTGGGGATGCAGCGCCCCCTTGGGGGGGGGGGGCGGGTTTTCCCCGGGGGTTTTGCCCCGGGCGGGGGGGGGGGGGGGTTCGGGGGGGGGGAGATTTCCCCAAAAACCCCTCCTTCCGCGGGGGGGGGGGGGCGGGGGGGGTTTGCCGCCGGGGTTTGGGGGGGCCGCCCCCCCGGGGGACGAGAAAAAAAGAACGGGGAGAGGCCCCCGGGGGCGGGGGGGGGGAAAAGTCCCCCCGGGGTTGGGGGACAGCTTTTGGGATTGAAAAAAAAAAAAAAAAGAAGAAGGGGAGAAGAAAAAAAAAAAAAAGAAAATTTTGGAACACCCACTTGCCCGGGGGGGGCGGTCTGGGGGAGATTAATTTTTGACCCGGGGGGGAAAAAACTTTTGGGGCAAAACCCCCCCCGGCGCGGGTAATTTTTTCCCTTTTTTTTTATTAGGGGGGGGGGAATAACAAAATTTGGGTTCTCGGCGGGCTCGTCAAATGTGAACCGCTCACTCACGTTCGCGGCTCTGATCCGTTGGCGTTGCCGCCGATACGCAGTTCGCCGCTTACGAGTTTGGCCAGGAGGGTATCTCGGAGAGATGCAGTGTTGACTCTCAAGATGAGTAGCCAGGATTTGATCGAGTACCGGTTGCAGCGCCGCGTTGAACCTGGCGCGCACGGCAACCGGTGGAATGACGGTCTCAATGGACAGGATCGCAGACGCACTGATGTTTGGTTGCACCGAGCCGTGTGCCCGCGCCGCAACCTGGAAGCGGAAATCTTCAGACCGCAGCAGGCAATAGACATAGGCGAGATCGCCTGTCCCTGTGTTCTCCAGCACCACCTTTGCCACCCGCTGATTCAACAGGGGTGGGTTCGTGGTGTGTGGTACAAGCGCCACCGCCCCAACGTTGCCCGTCATGGCAATCAGCAGGTCGCCCGTTCTGAGTTGATATAGATGGGCCTGTCCGGCAATGTCAGCCGCCACATAACTAACCTGGTCCAGATCAACGATTTCGGGTTTGATCGACCCAATCTTGACAACGGGCACGCCGCCTCGACCCAATCCCCACTCCGGAACGCATACCCAGGTAACAAACCGACCAGATCGCCAAGAACCCCAACCCGCCACCCCGGCGGCAATTTCCCCAAATCCAACCCGTCCAACCCGTCCAACCCGTCCAAAATCAGACCGGCGACCTCGGCAGGCAGCAGGGCACACCCCGCCGCCCTGGCACGCACAGGGGCGTAGTCAACAAACCAGGATTGGAAGAGCGCACCCGCCAGGGCCTCCAACGTGGCAATCTTACGCCGGTTGAGTTCGATCTTGTCGTCGAATGCACTGAGGATGGCGGCGATTGCTTGCTGATCGGCAAGGGGAGGGAACGGGACCACTAGTTTGCCCAGATCACTACTGCGAATTCCCGCGGCGGCGACCTGCTCAACGATGCGCTCGATTGCCTGCCGGCCACCCATGGAATTGAAGAAATAATAGTAGAACCTGCTATCGGCGCGCCTGGGATCGATCCGTGCGCGGATGAGATGCCCTTCAAAGGTGACCGGTTCGTCATCGCCCAGGAAGATGCTGCACTTGCCGGCGCCGGACAGCACCAGGGATTGCCTGGCAAACAAGAGATCGCCGGTCTGCAGCGTGTACCGAACCGCCTCGCCTTCGGAAAGGGGTACCCTGTCCATCTCGATGTGTGCGATCCGATCATGGGCAAACACCTCACCCATGGTGACCACCTTGATGCCGGTCCCGCGCACGGACCTTGGCTTCGTCAACCCGTTGCGGAGTGGCTCAGCAAATACACTCTCAAAGGGGCCAACTGGCCACGCACGCGGCATGAAGTGGGATCCTTATGTCAAATTGAGGGGCTATCGGAAAAATTCATTGTCAATTGTCAAGCGTCAATGGTCAATTGTCAATGAAGAGCGCACCTCGCTTCCTCCTCCGCGTTCTCCGCGCCCCTCCGCGTTCTCCGCGTTGATCTTTCCCCCCCGTCAACTTGTTGACGCATTGACACAGATACGGTAAAATTGAGTCACTCCGGTGGGGAGTAGCTTCCTGTAGAACCAGGATGGGCAGTCGTCAAGACGGAAGAAATTCCCGGCTGCTTGGATGCAAACGCAAGACCATCGCCTCTATTTGGCGATGGTCTTTTTTTCTCTCACGTTTGGCAAAGGAGTCACCCGGTGGACACAAAGCCCTGGCACGCGCTTTCAATTGAAGAAACATTCAAACAGGTCGACAGCCAGCAAGGTGGCTTGACGAACGCCGTTGCCGCGCAGCGCCTGCTACAGTTTGGTCCCAACGAACTGCAAGCTGCACACCAGGTTTCTCCCTGGGAGATCCTGCTGGAGCAGTTCAAAAATGTCCTTGTCATCATCCTGCTGGTCGCCACCGCACTTTCTCTCTTCCTGGGACACGGTATCGAGTCGATTGTCATTGCCATCATTGTACTCTTTGCGGTTGGGTTGGGCTTTGTGCAGGAGTACCGCGCCGAACGCGCCATTGAAGCACTTCGGAAGATGGCGGCACCCACCGCCACCGTCGTACGCGAGGGCGTGGAGATCAAGGTTCCGGCCCGCGAGTTGGTACCCGGCGACGTGGTGCTCCTCCATACAGGTGACCGCATCCCGGCCGACGCACGCCTGCTGGAGGCGATCAACCTACAGATCGAGGAAGCCGCGCTGACCGGGGAATCCGTCCCCGTGGAGAAGCATACCGCACGCCTGGCGGGCGATGATCTCCCGGTCGGTGACCGCAAGAACATGGTCTACGCCGGCACCGCGGTGACCTATGGCCGCGGACGCGCGCTGGTGGTTGCCACCGGCATGCAGACCGAATTCGGCAAGATCGCACAGATGTTGCAGTCGATTGAAGTGGGACGCACCCCCCTGCAACAGAATCTGGACCGTGTCGGCGTGGTGCTGGCACGGGCGGCATTGGTCGTCGTCGCCATCATCGTCGCATTAGGACTCTGGCGCGGACAGCCGTTCATCGACATGCTCATTTTTGGCATTGCGCTGGCGGTGGCCGTTGTCCCCGAGGCATTGCCCGCGGTGGTCACCATCTCGCTGGCCATTGGCGTGCAAAAGATGGCAAAACGCAACGCACTCATCCGCCGGTTGGCCGCAGTGGAGACACTGGGCAGCACCTCGGTGATCTGCTCCGACAAGACCGGGACGCTGACGCGTGATGAGATGACCGTGCGCCAGATCTACTGCGCCGGTGAGTTGTATACCGTCTCCGGTGCAGGCTATCTACCCACCGGTGACTTCACAAGCCACGATGGTGCGCCTCACCAGCCCGAGCCTGAACTCCGCACACTCCTCACGGCCGCTGTGCTTGCGTCGGACACCCATCTCGTCCAGGATGAGAGTGGCGGCTGGGATATCAAGGGCGACCCGACGGAAGGTGCGCTTGTGGTGGTGGCCGCCAAGGCGGATCTGCACAAAACGGTGTTGGACGCCGCACAACCGCGCCTGTACGAGATTCCGTTTACCTCCGAAACCAAACGCATGACGACGCTGCATGGGACCGCGCAGAATGGCGACCGCGACGCAGTGGACGCCGATGCGGGTCTCACCGCCTACGCCAAGGGTGCGCCGGAAGTGATCCTGGACGGGTGCGCCTATGAGCAACGGCACGGTGAAGTGGTAGCGCCTGGATCAGGCTGCGCGGGAACGCATCCTGGCACAGGCGCAGGTGACATGGCGGGCGAGGCGCTGCGCGTGTTGGCAATCGCCACCAAGCCGAAACACCACACTTGCTACAGCCCAAAACGAGATGACGCTCCTTGGCCTGGTAGGGATGATCGATCCCCCGCGCATGGAGGCGAAAGCAGCCATTGCGATCTGCGCCGAGGCTGGAATCCGGCCGGTGATGATTACCGGCGACCACCCGATGACGGCGCAGGCGGTGGCGCGAACTTGGCATGCTCAGCCCAGACGCACGGGTGGTGACCGGCGCCGAGTTGGAAGAGATGACCGACGAACAGTTGAACCGTGAGGTCGAGGCGATCAGCGTCTATGCCCGTGTTTCGCCCGCGCATAAGTTGCGCGTCGTGACGGCCTGGCAGGCGCGCGGCCACATTGCCGCCATGACCGGCGATGGCGTCAACGATGCGCCGGCCCTGAAGAAGGCGGATATCGGCATTGCCATGGGCGTGACCGGCACCGACGTCACCAAGGAAGCGGCGGCCATGACCTTGACCGACGACAACTTTGCTTCGATCGTGGCGGCAGTGGAGGAAGGGCGCGGCGTCTTTGGCAACATCAAGAAGTACCTGATGTATCTGCTCTCCTCCAACATCGGCGAGATTGGGTTGATGGCAGGCGCCGCCCTGCTGGGCTTGCCGGTGCCGCTGACAGCCGTACAGATCTTGTATGTGAATCTGGCGACCGACGGCTTACCGGCACTGGCGTTGTCGGTCGACCCACCGGAGAAAGATCTGATGAAGCGGAAACCGCGTGACCCGCGCACCGGCATCTTCACGCGGCCGGTCGTCACGCTGATGGTTCTCGGCGGCATCTGGTCAACGATCGTCAACCTCGGGCTCTTCACCTACATGCTCAATTCTGGCGTCAGCATGGAAGAAGCCATGACCATCACCTTCGTCTCCCTGGTCTTGATCCAGTTTTTCAAGGCCTACAACTTCCGCTCCGACCGCCATTCGGTCTTCAACAAACCCTTTGCCAACCGGTGGCTCAACCTGGCCGTGCTCTGGGAAATGGCGCTGCTCATCCTGATCGTCTACCTGCCCTTCCTCCACGAGCCGTTCGGCACCTATGCCCTGCCCTTGACGGACTGGCTGCTGGTCCTCGTACTGTCTGCGTCCATCGTACCTGTGCTTGAGTTAGCAAAGTGGGCCGAACGCAAAGGCTGGTTTGGCGTGGTAGACTAGGATGATGTCCTTTCGGTTTGGATTCTGGAGCCTGGGGTTGAAACCCCGGCTAAAAGCCCAAGTCCACCTCCGTGGACTGCAGGACAAGGGTGCGGCCGGGCAATGCGGCCGCAGCACCTCTGTGATTCAGACGGCAGAGGATTTGGCTAGCCACTTACTCACATGCGTGGCTCTGCTTGGCCCCTCCGCGATCTCCGCGCCATCTCCGCGCCTCCGCGTTGATCTTTCCTCCCTCTCTCCTCACCCCAAAAGCACCCTTTCAATCACATTCATCACCACCGGCGCCACATAACGACGTCGCCAGCCCATTCAGCCCCATCGCCAGGGCGGAAAACGCGCCCGCCAGTTCGCTCACCTGGAGCGCCCGCGGTGCCGATGCCATGCGACGCCAGCCCCAGCGCAAAGCCTTCTGCCGCGCCGAGCGCACTCCCAGTTTCTCTAGCACAGTCGTGCCCACCACTGCACCGGTGATGCCCGTCAAGATGACCAGCACCGCAGTCAAGGAGGGCAGTCCGCCAATTTGCTCCGCGATCCCCATCGCGATCGGTGTGGTCGCCGACTTCGGCGCAATCGAAGCGACCACGTTCTGCGGCGCGCCCAGCAGCCACGTAATCAACACAGCCGTGATTACCGCCGTGAGCGAACCCACGACCAACGACACGAGTATGGCAACGGCCGACTCTTTGACCCGGTTAAACTGGCGGTAGAGCGGAATGGCCAGCGCCACCGTTGCCGGCCCAAGCAGAAAGTGGACAAATTGGGCGCCGGCAAAGTAGGTCTCATACGACGTCCCCCTCAACGTCAGGATCGTCACCAGGATCACGATGGCAATCAGCACCGGGTTGAAGATCGGTTTCTGCCCACTCTTGCGAAATAGCGTGTCGCCCACCAGATACGCGGCAAGCGTCAGGGTCAGGTTGAGCAGCGGGCTGGCGGCCAGATAGACCCAGATTTCCTGTGGGTTGGCCATCTTCAAGCCTCCGTCTTTTCATGCAGCCTTTGTGTGAGCCGCGTCATCCAAACCATGACAAGCCCCGTCACGGCGATGGTAACCACCGCGCTGACAATCAGGGCCACCGAAAGCGCCAGCAGGTTATCAGCCAGCAATTTCGCGTGCAACATGACGCCGACGCCCGCCGGGACGAAGAGCAGCGACAGGTTGCCAAGCAAGCCGTCGGCAACTCCACTCACGTCGTCGGGCACATACCCGCGCACCACCAGCCCGCAGAACAGAATGACCATGCCCAGCACGGGGCCGGGCACCGGCAGCCGCAAAAACCGCGTAATGACTTTCGCCCGCCAATTGGCAGGCCAACAGGATCGTGAATATGTGGACAATTCGATTAGCCATACCTGTGGATTCCGCTTACATCCTCTACCTTGGCCCGCCTCCGCTTCGATCAATTCCTGACGGTGTTGCAGGTACAGTGCAATCGGCCGGTCGCCGGGGATAAAGTGACCGGCGTTCAGGTCGCCATGTTTTGGCACCTGCGTCGAGATGATGTATTCGTCCTCACGCAGCGAAAATAAGTTGAATAGGTTCGAGATCTTCGCCAGCCCCTGGCCCAGGAACGGAAGTTTCAGGAAGCCCTGGCAAACACGCAGGTAGAGCATCGTGTTCTCTTCGTCGATCGGCGCCGACACCAATACGTTGCGCATGTCCTCACCGATATTTAGCATCCAGAGATTCGGGAAGTTCATCCACAGCATCGCAGGGCCTTTGGGTGGTGGCACTTCCGTTGGTTTGATTGCCGGCAACCCCTCATCAGGTTGGTTGCTCAGCCAGACCCGGATCTCGTTGTTCTCCAACGTCGTATATGGACCGTTCACCAACGTGCCTATACCACGACCAATGGTCTTGCTATGGACAAACGGCAGGTGCGAACGTCGAGCACGCCTTCGACCGAGCGCGTATAGTGGACGTTCCATTGTTTGTGCACAGTGTCGCACACGAGCTTGTCAAGCCCTTTGAAATAAGGCAGCGGGGGATAACTGGCGCGGGGCTCGCCGGTCCAAATCCAAATAAAACCGTGCGCCTCTAGCGCAACATAAGGCTTGCATTGGAAAACCTTCGGCTTTGGGCCGTTGCGGCCATTCGCCGGAATCAACTGGCACGCCCCGGTGCGATCGTACTGGAAGCCATGAAAGTGGCACTGCAGGTTGCCATCCACGATCTTTCCAGGGCTCAGCTTAGCATGCCGATGAGGGCAGAGATCGTGCATGACGGCCACTTTTCCGGCGCGATCACGCCAGAAGACGAGGTCTTCACCCAAACGCCTGAATCCGACCGGCTTTCCCTTCGGAACCTCATTGGAATCCAGAACGGCGTACCACATGTTTGGGATCAGGGTTCTCCATCATTTTCGTTTCCTCTAGGCAAACTGATGAGTTTTTCACGCAATTGGTCACTCTGCCGGCGATGCACACAACCTGCAACCGCATATTTCAGGATAGCAGCACCATGTTGCTCAGCCGTTCGGCCTGTGCGCGACGGCGTGCCTGCCCCGTATCGCCTTCTGACAATGAACATGTTCACGTGACTGCGATGGAACGAATCTGCTCTGCACAGCGTATTCTTCCAAACGCGCTTTCTCAGACAATCTTCGCGGCGTACACACCTTTGTGGTAAGCTGCGGAATACTCTTTCATTACCAACTCGATTCAATGCTCAACCCTTGAACGCAAGCGACTGGATGGGCTTACCCATGCGACACGTCCGCACACTTTTGGCCGCCATTGCCCTGATGTTGGTGCTGTCTGCGTGCAACTTCCCCTTGCGTGCACCGATTGCGCCCGCACAACCTGCAACTGAATCTGACATCGCCGTGCCCGCTGCCTCACCCAACGTTCTCCCGCCCGCCGTGGAGTACAACCTTGGCGACGCAACGGTCACCCAGGCCCGCTTTCCGGAGGACAGCCGCTTTCACAACATGCCGGTGCGTTTGAACGGCGTCATCGCCGCTCCCACCGAGGGCGATGGCCCCTTTCCTGTCGTCGTGATCTTCCACGGCACCCATCCGGGCTGCCCCACGCCAGATGGCGGTGAAGTCGATGTGTGGCCGTGTGCACCCGAAGACGAACAGCGCAATTACTATGGCTTCTCATATCTCGCCAGCGAACTCGCGGCTCACGGTTATATCGCCTTGTCGATGAATATCAACGCCGAAAATACCTTCGGTTTTGGTGAAGGGACACCCGGCGAACGGTTGCGCCAGATCGTCGATCTACAATTGAAAGCGCTGCAGACCGCCAACGAGGGAGGCGATAATCCGTTTGGCGTCGATCTTGCCGGACGCGTCGATCTGGAGCGCCTGGCGCTCTTTGGCCACTCCCGCGGCGGCGAATCGGCCTATGGTCTCTCCGAGGACCTGGAATTCAACCCGGCAGGCGCCGACGTTGACCCCACCGATGGGCCGGTCGACGGCATCCTGATGATCGCACCTGCCACCGTCTTTATCGACCCCGCCCCCGGCTCGCGGGCGCCCCTGGCCATCCTCCTCCTGCGTGTGATGGCGACGTCATTTCCCAAGATGGCCAACATTACTTTGAAGCCGGCCGGCTCGCCCCAAATCAGACGGCCTGGATGACTTCCGTATGGTTGGAAGAGGCGAATCACAACGCCTTCAATTCCGAATTAGGACCGGACCCCTTTGGCGTCCGCGACCGGCCAGATTGTGAAACGCTCCTCAAACCCGAGGTCCAACGGCAGTTTCTTGTTGACTACGCCTTGGACTTCTTGACCTCTCCTCTTCGCCACCGATCCACAGACCCGTTTCGATGCCACACAGCGCATGGGGATGGCAACGTCGGCGTTGGCGCCTGCTGAGCTATATGAGCTGCCCGCGCGCACGGCGAACCTTGCCGCCAAATCGGATCGCATTCCGCTCTTCATCCCAGCCTCTGCAGACGAATTCAAGACCAATGGGATGGGTGGCGAAGTGGTTGCTGAAGGTGTTACAACGCTTTTCTGCCCGTCTGGCTTCTACACGCCAGCAGCCATGCCCGGCACCGAGGGCTGCCGCCGCGTCAACCTGGAGGTGCCCGGCCAACCCGCAGTGGCGGTCATCAGTTGGACGGAGCCGGGTGGCGCACTTCGTTTCAAAGTGCCAGGTGGCGCAGGCGTCTTCAGTATTCTTTCCGCGCTCAGCATGCGTGCCGCAATCGATCCGCTCTCCCCGCTCAATCCGGAAGGTCAGTCCCAGGCGTTTAGCATTCAATTGACCGATGCCGCGGGCAACAGGGCCACGGTGGTGACGCGTCCCGACGAACCCGCCCTGCAATACCCACCCGGGCTGTTTGAAGAGGACTCGTTCTTTGAAGGGGGTCTCTTTACCGGTCGCGTCCCGCTCACGAGCTTGCGCGCCCTGCTGAGCCAATTTCCAGGTGTAAATCTAGCCGCCATCACCGAGATCGCCGTAATCTTTGACCAGACGCCGAGCGGCTCCCTCTTCTTCAGCGACCTCGAATTGGTGCGGGGACCGGTCGAATGGCGGGCGACGCTCAGTGCGCCGCCGCCACCCGAACTGCTCGCGGCAGCCGAAGCCGGCGACGTCGAAGCGCAGCGGCAACTGGCAAACCTCTACCGCCCCACGTCCGCCATGGGCATCTACTACGGCAGTTCGGAACAGGCCGTGTACTGGTATCGCCAGGCGTGCGCCGCGGGTTACGCCAATGCGCAGGTCGACTTCTTTGATTTCGCCAGCAGCTATGACGGTCCCAATGCGGAAATTTACTTGGCAGAGGCCACCGCATGCCTTGAAGACGCCATCCGGCAAGGACACCGCATGGCCATCATCAACGGCGCGTTTCAAGCCGCCTTTGTCAATCATGATTACAAGACTGGATTCTTCCTATATGCCCTTTTAGAGGATTCAGAACCACACTACGCAGAACAACGCTGGTCATTTGCCGGCAATCTGACGGCAGCGGAAATTGACGAAGCGGAACAGGCGGCCGCCGAATGGCGGGCAAACAACCAGATCAAGGATTACGACGACTTCTTCATCGAGGTGAACTCGCCCTTCCGAGTCGTTTCACCCACGCCCGCGGCGGCGCCATAATCTTGGGAGAAATCTTGCGCGATGTCAATTGAAACAACGCGACCGGCTTTGCTGTCAGATACAACCTGGCGGGTCATCGCATACCGAGATCGAAACCAGCAGCTTGTCACCATGCTGGAAGGGGCTGAAGTGACGGCTCACTTTTTCCCCGATGGCCGCCTTGCAGGGAGGGCAGGCTGTAACAACTACCGCGCCAACTATACCACAGGGGATGAGAGCCAGATCCACGTCGGCCCCATCGCCACGACGCGCATGCTGTGCCCGGAGCCGGCAGGAGTGATGGAACAGGAGGGCGCCTATCTCGCCGCATTGGCGCTGGCGACAACCTATACGGTGATTGCCCGAGGGTTGATGATGTTCGCGGACAGTGGCGACCTCGTTGTGCAATGCGTGCTAAGCGCTGGCTAATCAGCCCAGCGCGCAAGACAACCGCTCGGTTATCGGTTCGACAAAACAAAGGAGAAGACCATGAAGAAACTCTCGACCGTTGCTGTTCTACTTCTCGCCGCCCTCTTGGTGGTAGGCGCCTTCCGGACTACCATGGCCGCAAATTCGGCCCTGGCTGGCACCCGGTGGGTGCTCAGTTCACTCAACGGCCAACTACCGCTCCCCGGCGACGGGATCACACTGGAGTTCGGCGCCGACGGCAATGCGTCCGGCTCCGACGGCTGCAATCGCTATAGTGTGCCCTACACGGTGAAGGGTTCCAGCCTCACCTTTGGCGCCTCCACCGGGATAACAACGATGATGGCGTGTCCGGAAGTGGTGATGACCCAGGCGACCGCCTACATGGACATGTTGGCCTCCGTCGACAAGTTCGACGCCCGCGGCAATCAACTGACCCTGGTGTCCGGCGCCAAGATCGTTGCCACCTTTGTCGCGGCGGGCCAAGATCTGGCGGGCACTTCGTGGACGGTGACTGCGTACAATAACGGCAACGAAGCCGTCACCAGCCCGATCGAAGGCGCCGATCTTACGATCAACTTTGACGACGACAACCGCGTCGCCGGCAACAGCGGGTGCAATGACTTCTTCGCCTCCTATTTGACCTCCGACAACGCGATCTTGATCGGCAGCATCGGTTCGACGCGGCGTTTCTGCGAGGAACCGGCCGGCGTGATGGAACAGGAGGCGCAATTCCAGGCGGCGCTACAAAGCGCCACAACGTATTCAGTCAGTGGCAACCGGCTGGAACTGCGCAACGGCGCCGATGCCATTGCCGTGCAGGCTGTGCGTGAATTGACGGTTGCAGTACCGGAACCCGACCCCGGTGAACCGACCGGCCGTGTCACCGCTCCAAATGGCGTCAACGTCCGTTCGGGACCAGGCACCAACTTCCCGATCCTGGTGTGGCGCCCTTTGGCACAGAAGGTGAGATCATCGGTCGCAGTGCGAACAGTCAGTGGTGGGCCGTTGCCGTGCCCACTGCGCCCGGCGGCATGGGCTGGGTCTCAGCGGACTTTGTAGCCGTCGCCAATGCCGAGGACGTACCGATCATTGCCTCGCCGCCGCCGCCAGTCTTCGTCCCGGCGCCGACACCGATCCCAACGCCCACACGGATTCCGGCGCCCACCGCAACGCCTGCCCCGCAAATGTCCTTCACGGCAAATCCGACGACCATCAACCAGGGCCAGTGCTCGACGCTGCAATGGTCTGTCGAAATGTGCAGGCCGTCTGGGTCTATCCACAGGGCCAACCCTACCAGCAGTTTCCACAGGTCGGCCAGGGTAGCCAGCAGGTTTGCCCACCCACCACAACCACCTACGAGATGCGCGTGCTGCTGCGCGATGGTTCTGTCGTCACGCAACGGGTCACCGTGACTGTCATCGCAGCTGCGCCGACGAATCCGTTGGCGGGCACGAATTGGGCCGTCACCGGTTACTATATCGGCGGTGCGGTTGCCAGCCCCATTGTGGGTACGAACCTGACCACGCGCTTTGATTCGGGGTCACAACTGAGCGGGCAGGCCGGCTGCAACACCTACTCCGGCGGCTACTCGGTCAGCGGCAGCAACATCTCGATTGGCCAGTTTGCCACCGGCATGTCGATGTGTGACACCCCACCGGGCGTCATGGAGCAGGAGCAGTCCTTCATCTCTGCACTGCAGTCGTCGTCGACCTTCCGCTTCGACGGCAATCGGTTGGAACTGCGCCGCTGGGACGGCACCATCACCGTGATGTACACCCGCCTGCAGTAGGCACGGAACACAACAAAAAAGACCGGGAAGCTGTTGGCTTCCCGGTCTTTTTTGTTGTGTTCCGTCGTTTGACGACGTCCACGTCGGTGCTGCCCCTGGGCAAGGGGACAGCTTCCTTTATGCTGGCAGGGTCTGCACAAGCAGCCATGTCGCAGCCGTGGCGCCGGTCATCAACAGTAAGAAGAGACCGGCCACGAGCGGCCACGGGATGCGCATCCGTGACGTGTAATCTGGTGCAAAGTACGCCAGGGCGATCACTGTGCTCCAGACTGCGAGAATTGACATACTCGATGTTGCTATCATGATCAATCTCCTTCTCTATGAATTTCAGTCTAACAGGATTCGGTGTCAATTATTCTTACATTTAGCTGGCATTTTGTCGGTGCGCATTCGAGAACGGCACAGGACCTCGAAGGATCAGGTCATTGAAAACTGATGTATTATGTTAGGAGCATTCGCACCACTATATGATTGTCCGCAAGATGCCTTTATTGCGGCCATTGTGTATGGCTGCAATTAACTGCTGTCTTGTTATCATTGCGCCCGCCCTTTCAACAGCACAACCCACCTCCCCAGCCTTTGGTATTGAGATCGGCGGATCTCAAGCTTTTTCTATGTTTCCTTGCATTTGTAGCACGTTCAACAGGAAATAACTATGCGGTGGATCACACCTGGCCCAACCTGGCGCCAGTCGCGCAGATTAGCCCCCCTTGGTTTCGTATCGCTCGCGGTGTTCACTGCCGGGTACAGCGACCTGGATAGCGATCCGCTGGTCACAATCAAGATATTGAACGCTAACGCACGGTCTCTATGCGTCGCTGCGGCAACATCACCTGCGGCGACGCATCTCAACAATTTGTAGGTATCTATTTCCTGGGGGAGAAGATCGTCATGATCATGGATCGCTCGCACTCACAGCGTCGCCGGTTCAGTGAATTCGCTTGTGCACTTTTGGCAGTCGTGCTAGCTATTGGTGTTTTTCTGCCCGCCCTGGCCGCACCGGGCGACCTGGACCCTGGCTTTGGCCTCATCTCAAGCGGGCTGAATTACACCGACGCGTTTACCCTCCAGGGCGCGGACCGCATCCATGCCCTGACGCTCCAGCCCGATGGCGCGGTCGTCGTCGCCGGTGAATCCGAAACCCATTTCGCGGTTGCCAGATATGACGCAAACGGCCTGCTGGACACCACGAACTTCGGCGCCCCCTTTGGCGTGGTGACCACTACGATTGTCATGTCATCCACGGCCAATGCCGTGGCGATCCAGGGCGACGGCAAAATTGTGGTCGCCGGCTCTGCCTCAGACGGCGTGCGCGACTACTTTGCGGTGGCCCGCTACAACGCTGATGGTTCGCTCGATACGGCAGGTTTCAATGCTCCGCTGGGTTATATCACCTCAACCCTGTCAGCAGGGAATGATGTTGCCACTGCACTGGTACTCCAGAGCGATGGCAAGCTAGTCGTGGCCGGCTACACTGCCAATCAATTCGTCGTTGCCCGGTATACCACGGCGGGTGCGCTCGACATTGCGGGCTTTAACCCCCCAAACGGCTACCGCACGCTGCCGATCGGCGCCTCCGATGATGCCCACGCCGTCGGGCTGCAGTCGGATGGCAAAATCATCGTGGCGGGTCACGCCGACACCGGCACTTCGGATGACTTCGCCGTCGCGCGCTTCACGACTGCTGGCGGTCTTGACACCACCTTCAATGGCGGCTTCGGCTACATCACCACCGACTTTCCTACTGACCGGATCGACCTGGCCCAGGCGCTGGCCATCCAACCCGACGACAAAATCGTCGTCGCCGGCTACAGCAACGGCGGTTCGACCGACGACTTCGCCGTGGCGCGCTACACCACCAACGGCACCCTCGACACCACCTTTGGCGTCTCCGGCCGCCGCACCACCAATATCAACACCGATGACCAGGCCTTTGGCGTCGCGATCCAACCCACCGGCCGGATCGTCCTCGCAGGCACCAGCATCCACAACACCAGCAACGAGAACCTGACCCTTGTGCGCTATACGAGCGGCGGTGCGCTCGACACCACCTTTGGCGTCTCAGGGCACGTCACCACAGACGTGGGCGGCGTGCTCGGCGGCGGCAACAACACCGCCGATTTCCTGGAAGCGGTCGTGGTGCAAAGCGACAACAAGATTGTTGCCGCCGGTTATACTGACCATCCACTCGCCACCGGCGATGAGAATTTCGTCATCGCCCGCTACCAGTCGCCCAATACCGCCCCGGTTGTCAGCGCGGTGAATAAGAACACCAGTGAGGAAATCACCGCGACCTTTGCCGCGGCGGACTTCACGGCGCACTTCACCGACACCGATGGCGACACCATGGTCAAAGTCAAGGTGGCATCGCTGCCGCTGAGTGGCACGCTGGCGCTCTCGAACACCAATGTAATCACCGGCCAGGAGGTTACCACCGCCCAACTGGCACAACTCACCTACCAGCCCAACCAGGACTTCGATGGCATCGATGCGTTCGTCTGGAACGGCACGGATGGCCTTGACTACGCGGCTGTGAGCGCAACGGTCACCGTAACCGTTGCGGCGGTGAATGATGCCCCGGTCAACACCGTCCCGACGCCGGTAACTGTGGACGAAGATGCCTATAGCACCGGGAACGCCTTTAGTGTCAATGACGTCGACGCCGGCGCCGCCAACAACTTTCAGGTCACGCTCTCCGCACTCCACGGGAGCCTGGCGCTCACCACCACGACCAACCTGACCTTGACCGCCGGGAGCAATGGTTCAAAATCGATGACCTTCCAGGGCGCCATTGCGGATATCAATGCCGCGCTCGCCGACGTCGGCTATGGACCGGACGCAAACTTCAATGGCACCGACCTCATCACCTTCGGCACGAATGACACTGGGAACACCGGCTCAGGCGGCCCGTTGCAGGATTCGGATGAAGTCTCGGTTGCGGTGAATCCCCTCAATGATGCACCGGTGCTGGATCCCATTGGCAACAAGACCGGCGACGAGACCACCCTGATCACATTCGGCGCCAACGCGACCGACATTGACGGGAGTGACACGCTCGTCTACTCACTGCTTCCCGGCGCGCCGGCAGCGGCGACGATTGACGCCGCCACCGGCATCTTCACGTGGACGCCCGGCGAGGCGGATGGGCAGGGCGACTATCCCATCACGGTGCAGGTGGCAGACAATGGGGTACCCGTCCTCACGGATGCCGAAACGCTGACGATTACCGTCAATGAGATCAACAATGCCCCGGTGCTCGACCCGATCGGCGATCAGGTTGGCGATGAGGACGCGCTCGTCACCTTTGATGCCAACGCCACCGACTCAGACGGGATTGACATTCTGGACTACTCCCTGGGGGCGGGCGCGCCCGCCGGCGCCACGATTGACCCGGCGACCGGGGGTCTTCGCGTGGACACCCGGCGAAGCAGATAGCCCTGGTATCTATCCGGTCACCATTCGGGTGATCGACGACAGCGAACCGGTCCTGGGCGACACCGAAACCATCTCCATCACCGTAAACGAGGTCAACGCGCGCCGGTGCTGGATCCGGTCGGAGATCGCACGATCGACGAAGAGGCGCTGCTCACCTTCCAGGTGACCGCGAGCGACATCGATAGCACAAACCTGACCTTCTCACTGCTACCAGGCGCACCGGTGTCTGCAACGATCAAGCCTGCATTGGGTGTTTTCAAGTGGCGACCAGAAGAGGCTGACGGTCCAGGCGTCTACACGGTGACCATCCAGGTGGAAGACAACGGTGTCCCGGTGTTGGCAGACGCTGAGACGATTCGGATCACCGTAAACAAGGTGAACGATGCCCCGGTGATCAGCGACGTCGTCCGTCTGGGTGCGCCCGGCGTAGTCACCTTTGCCAGGGCCGACTTCACGGGTAGCTTCAGTGACAAGGACGGGGATCCACTGGCCACAATCCAGATTTTGACGCTGCCGGCCGGTGGCCAACTGCAGTTTAACGGGACGGCGGTGGTGACCGGCCAGGAGATCGCCGCCAGTGCGATCAAGCAACTGACCCTCACACCTTCGGCCGAGAATCTGAGCAGTTCCAGCTTCACCTGGAATGCGTCGGATGGCACGGTCTATGCGACCAACAGTGCGCTCATGACAGTGTTGGTTGGCGGCAGTAGGGTCTTCATGCCGGACATTGCACGGTAGTATGGAATCTGCAAGCATCGAAGCAGGTTTTCCCGCTTCGATGCTTGTCCATCATGTAGGGTTCATCTTTTTGGAGGGTCCACCACGATGTACAGGCTCAGATCTCACTCGAAGTCCCGCAGGTTGAATGCACTAATGTGCGCTGGTTTCGCAATCGTGCTTGCCCTAGGCTTGTTCTCGCCCGCTCTGGCCGCACCAGGTGATCTCGATCCGGACTTTGGCGTCACCTCGAGCGGACTCAACTACACTGACGCCTTTGGACTGCAAAACGCCGATCGCATCCGCGCACTTGCACTGCAGACCGATGGTGCAGTCGTGGTTGCCGGCGAATCCAACGCCCAGATTACACTCGCTCGATACGGTGCGAACGGTCTGCTCGATACTGCCAATTTCGGCGCCCCCAACGGTGTCGTCTCAACCATACTGGGAACTGCATCGGTGGCCAACGCGGTGGCACTCCAGACAGATGGCAAGATCATCATCGCCGGGTCAACCTCCGACGGTCTCCGTGACTACTTTTTGGTAGCGCGCTACAACACCGATGGCTCGCTCGACACCGCCGGTTTCAATACCCCACTTGGCTACATTACGTCCACCCTGACCACAGGGAGTGACGTCGCCACCAGTCTCGTGTTGCAGAGTGATGGCAAGATTGTGGTCGCCGGCTACACCGCCAACCAGTTTGCCGTCGCGCGCTAGACGACGGCCGGTGCACTGGACACTGCCGGCTTCAATGCACCGAGCGGCTTTTGCTTCGTCACCGTCGGCGTCGCGGATCAAGCGCACGCGGTTGGCCTCCAATCAGATGGGAAGATCATCATCGCCGGTCATGCCGACACCGGCACTTCGGATGATTTCGCGGTGGCGTAATACGACCGTTGAAAACCTGACCCTCGTCCGCTACACCAGCGCCGGTGCGCTCGATACCACCTTTGGCACTTCTGGAATTGTCACCACCAATGTAGGTACCGTGCTGAGCGGTGGCAACACGGCCGACTTTTTGGAGGCGGTCGTGATCCAAAGTGACAACAAGATTGTCGTGGGTGGCTACACGGATCTGCCGCTGGGGACTGGTGATGACAATTTCGTCATTGCCCGCTATCAATCGCCCAACACCGTCCCAGTCGTGACCGCAGTCAACAAGACCACGAACGAGGAGACCACTGGAACCTTTGCGGAGGCCGATTTCACCGCGAAGTTCACCGATACGGATGGTGATACCCTGGTCAAAATCAAGGTAACTGCGCTACCTTTCAGCGGCACCCTGGCGCTCTCCAACACGAATGTGATCACCGGTCAGGAGATTTCCACCGCCCTGGTGCCACAGCTTACCTATCAACCAAAGCAGGACTTCAACGGTACCGATACATTCCGGTGGAACGGATCGGATGGCCTTGACTATGCAGCCGCGAGCGCGCTGGTCACCGTCACCGTATCCGCAGTAAATGACGCGCCGGTGAATACGGTGCCCGCCGCTGTCACAGTCGACGAAGATGCCTACAGCACCGGAAATGGGTTTAGCGTAAGTGACGTGGACGCCGGCGCCGCCACCAACTTCCAGTTCACCCTGTCTGCCGTCCACGGCAACATCGCCCTGACCACGACCACCAACCTGATCTTGACGGGTGGCAGCAATGGCTCCAAGTCAATGACCTTCCAGGGTGCGCTGACCGACGTAAACGCTGCGCGTGCCGACGTCGGCTACGGACCGGACGCCGACTACAACGGGCAAGACACCATCACCTTAATCGCCAACGACAATGGAAACAGTGGCTCTGGTGGTGCACTACAAGACACCGATCCGGTGACGGTCACCATCGATGCTGTTAACGACGCCCCGGTGCTCGATCCGATCGGCGACAAGAACGGCGACGAAGGTGCGGCCATCACCTTTGATGCCAACGCCGCCGACATCGATACCGGTCAGGTCCTGACCTATTCACTGCTGCCGGGCGCCCCTGCCGCAGCATCGATTCATCCGAGCACCGGCGTCTTCACCTGGACACCGGGCGAGGCAGACGGGCCGGGAACCTATCCAGTCACCGTGCAGGTTGCCGACAACGGGGCTCCCGAACTCACCGACGCCGAAACATTGACGATCACGGTCAACGAGGTCAACAATGCTCCCATCCTTGACCCCATCGGGGACAAAGCCGGTGACGAAGACACCCTCATCACCTTCGACGCCAACGCTATCGACTCGGACGGCATCAATACCCTGACCTATACTTTGGCCGCCGGCGCCCCGCCGCTGCCGGCATCAACCCGGCCACCGGCGTCTTCACGTGGACGCCCGGCGAGGCCGACAGCCCCGGCGTCTACCCGGTGACCGTGCAGGTGGCGGATGATGGCACACCTGTATTGACCGATACCGAGACCATTTCGATTACCGTCAACCCGATCAACGACGCCCCGATCCTCGACCCCATCGGTGACAAGACAGGTGATGAAGATACGCTGATCACCTTCGACGCCAACGCCACCGACCCGGATGGCATCGACACCCTGACCTATACATTGGCCGCCGGCGCCCCACCGCCGCCAGCATCGACCCAACCACCGGCGTCTTCACCTGGACGCCCGGCGAAGCGGACAGCCCTGGCGTCTATCCGGTGACGGTCCAGGTGACCGACAACGGCGCACCCGCATTGGGCGATGCTGAGACAATTTCAATTACAGTGAATGCCGTCAATGATGCACCTGTACTTGATCCGATCGGCGACAAAGCCGGTGATGAAGACACGCTCATCACCTTCGACGCCAACGCCACGGATCCCGATGGCATTGACACATTGGCCTATTCACTGGCCGCCGGCGCTCCCGCCGCTGCCGGCATCAACCCAACCACCGGCGTCTTCACCTGGACGCCCGGTGAGGCGGACAGCCCCGGCATCTATCCGGTGACGGTCCAGGTGACCGACAACGGCGCACCCGCGCTGGGCGATGCCGAGACGATATCGATCACAGTGAACGCAGTCAACGACGCCCCGGTGCTTGATCCCATCGGCGACAAAGCCGGCAATGAGGCTACGCTGATCAGCTTTGACGCAAATGCCACGGATCCGGACGGCGTTGACACCCTGACCTATTCGCTAGCCGCCGGCGCCCCTGCTGGGGCCAGCATCAACGCCGCCACCGGCGTTTTCCGTTGGACCCCCGGCGAGGCGGACAGCCCCGGCGTCCACCCGGTGACGGTCCAGGTGACTGACAACGGCGCACCCGCATTGGGAGATGCGGAGACGATCTCGATCACAGTGAACGAGGTCAACAATGCGCCGGTGCTTGACGCCATTGGCGATCGCACGATCGACGAAGAGACGCTCCTCACCTTCCAGGTGACCGCGAGCGACATCGACAGCACAAACTTGACCTTCTCGCTGCTACCGGGCGCACCGGTGTCCGCAACGATCAAGCCTGCATTGGGTGTTTTCAAGTGGCGACCGGAAGAGGCTGACGGCCCAGGCGTCTACACGGTGACTATCCAGGTCGAAGATAATGGTGTCCCGGTGTTGGCCGACGCTGAGACGATACGGATCATCGTGAACAAAGTCAATGACGCCCCGGTGATCAGCGACGTGGTTCACCTGGGTGCGCCTGGTGTGGTCACCTTTGCCCAGGCCGACTTCACAGGCGCCTTCAGCGACAAGGACGGCGACCCACTTGCCAGCATCAAAATCGTGACGCTGCCGGCGGGGGGCCAACTGCAACTCAGCGGGACGGCGGTAACTGCCGGACAGGAAATCGTCGCTGCGGCAATCAACCAACTGACCTTCACCCCTGACGCCGCAAACCTGAGCAGTTCGACGTTGGATTGGAACGCGTCTGACGGCGCCCTCTACGCCACCAACGATGCGCTCATGACCATCCTGGTCGGCGGCAGCCGGGTCTTCATGCCGGACATCGCACGCGACTAGCAACGGCACCATCCAGCAGCATCACGGGCGTCCCAGGGGACGCCGGTGATGCTTGCTGCCCCATTTGTGGACTGGTCAACTCCTGTCTTTGGAGACGCACGTTGCAGAGTAGGACTGACGGAGGCGCCATTGCACTCCCAAGCGAGCATTTGGGGCGAATCAGGCGCCGCATCCACGCAACACAAGCTTGGGAGCCATCACTTGGTGAGGAACATAGACTGGACACTCGGGCCCTTCGTCCGTGAAGACCTGGCCAATCCTTGCTTAACCCCGGACCCCACCGCGACCTTTTTCTGTCCAATCCGGCAAGAAGCGGTGCACTGGGAAGCAAAAGATGTCTTCAACCCCGCCGCCGTGGTGCGCGATGGCCAAATCCATCTGCTCTACCGCGCCGAAGACAGCGTGGGACGCTTCGCAGGCACCTCCCGCATCGGTCTCGCCACCAGTACGGACGGGCTGCACTTCGTGCGCCGGCCCACACCGGTCCTCTATCCCGACCACGACGCGATGGAAGTCTACGAGTGGGAGGGCGGCTGCGAGGATCCTCGCATCGTCGAAGATGGGCTTGGCGGCTACGTCCTGACCTACACCGCGTATGACGGCTACACGGCCAGGTTGGCGGTGGCGACTTCCACTGACCTGGTGCACTGGCAGAAGCACGGGCTTGCCTTCGGCAAGGCCCAGGCCGGGCGCTATCGCGACCTCTGGTCCAAGTCAGGATCCATCGTCTGCAGCCTCGACGGCGATCATCTCGTTGCCAGCCGCATTGATGGCAAGTACTGGATGTATTGGGGTGAATCCGATATCTACCTCGCCACTTCCGACAACCTGCTCGACTGGGAGCCGCTGGTTGTTGATCACTGGACCGACCTGATGCGCTCAGTTTTTGGCGCCCTGGAACCTGACCAGGGGGAGGCTGCGCTGCATGCGCTACAGCACCTGAGCCACTCCTCAACCGCTTTCGCCTGGGCCGCACCCCCGCTGCACTGCGCCAGGCGCTCCTGGACGGGCACAGGATGCACCGTGGCGCGCCACGGTGCTGGGCATCCTGGACACATTCAATGCCGGCGTGCCCGTTCATGACGACTTCCGGCCGATCTTTGGCCCGCGCCAGGGACGCTTTGACTCGTCACTCGTGGAACCCGGTCCGCCAGCGTTCCTGACCGAACAGGGCATCCTACTCATCTACAACAGCAAGAACCGCAACCCTGGCGGTGCGGACAACCTGCCCGACGGCACGTACGCGGCCGGACAGGTGCTCTGCGACCCACACGATCCCTCGGCGGTCCTGCGCCGCGTCGAGGCGCCCTTCTTCTGGCCCGAGCGCGCCTATGAGATCACCGGCCAGGTCGGCAATGTCTGCTTTTTGGAGGGACTGGCGCCACATCAGGGACGCTGGTATCTGTACTATGGGACGGCAGACTCGAAGATCGCGGTGGCTACCGCCGTTGTATAGGGACTACGCCATGGATAACACGAATCGTTTCACGACAAAAGCCGCTGTCTACGCCCAGCATCGCTGGGATTTTGCGCCGGAGGCGATTGATGTGATGTTGGAAGTCAGTCGAGTGCAGGCAGCGGATTGGGTGGCCGATGTCGGCGCAGGCACCGGGATACTTACCCGGCATCTGGTGCAGCGTGGGCTACTGACCTACGCCGTGGAGCCAAACGCAGCCATGCGCCGGATCGCCGAGGCAGATTTCGGAGGGTATCCCAACTTCGTCAGTGTCGCCGCACGCTCGGACGCGACAGCGCTCGACAGCCATAGTATCCAGTTGATCACGGTCGCCCGGGCGCTCCATTGGTTCCCGGCCGACGCCACGCGCACGGAGTTTCTACGGATTTTGAAGCCGGCAGGCTGGATGGCAGTACTGGGCGTGAAGTGCGCGAGCGACGTGATGAACACAGCGATCGATGAGATTCGCACCGTTGAAAACGGTTGGGATGCCGACCACAGCCGGCAGGCATTGCCGCCCGTGTCGCTGCCCGCATACTATGGTCACGGTGAATTTCAAGATCTCCGTTTCCCGGGAGAGGTCAGCGAGACATGGGAACAATTCTGCGGGCGCATGCTCTCTTTCTCCCCGGCGCCCGACCCTGACAACCCGCGATACCCACGCTACGTCGATGCCGCCCACACAATCTTCAGACATTTCGCAGAGGGAGACACAATCTACACGCCAATTGCAACGGAAGTAAGCATTGGACAAATGCGATAGGACCTGCCAATCTCCAATCTCTAATCTCCCCTAACTTCGCTTGCTCTCTCCGTCCTACGGCGTGATCCACCTTCCTATGCGATCAACCAGCAACTGCGATGCAATTGGCTTGGCGATATAGTCATCCATGCCGGCAGCAAGGCACTTCTCGCGATCCCCCATCATCGCCGCAGCCGTCATGGCGACGATGGGGATGCGGTGGTTGCGAACATCAGATTGCGGATCGCGGATGCGTTGCGTCGTTTCCAGCCCATCCATCACGGGCATCTGTACATCCATCAAGACCAGGTCAAAGTCAATTGACGCCAGCGCGTGCAATGCTTCGACGCCATTGGCCGCGACATCGACTTCCAATCCCAGCTTATGCAGGAGAATGGTCGCCAGACGTTGGTTGGTAAGGTTATCCTCGACGAGAAGCACGCGCGCATGGCAGTCCGCAAAGACGCCAGACAGCGTGCGTGACGGTGCGATATTCGCCGGCGCTGGTATGGGTGCGTTACCCCGCAAAAGGCTCACCAAAGCATCGAGCAACGCCCGCCAACGGACGGGCTTGGCCATGATATGGTCACACCCGGTCTCCTGCACTCGTTCGGCCAGGCGACCGTCAGTCAACCACGTGAGTGTCGACAGGTGTGTACCTGCCAAATCACTCTGCGCCTTGATGGCGCGCAAGGGCGCTTCGTCAACATCCCCTGCCGGCAGGTCGATAATGGCAATCGAGAAGGGATCCTGCGCACCATGCGCCTGCTGGAGACACGATCGTGCTTCTGCGACACCTTGCACCACGGTCGTACGCGCACCCCACGCCTCGCAGCGTGCAACTAGAATTGCACGGCTGGTGGCGTTGCCTTCAACGACCAGAATCCGCACCGAATGCAGTGGCATCGATTGCACCTGAGCGTCCGCGGGCAGCAGTCCCAAGCGCACTGTGAACCAGAAGGTCGACCCCACGCCCTCGGTGCTCATCACACCGATGCTTCCTCCCATCAACTCGGCCAGTTGTTTGGAAATTGCCAGCCCCAGTCCGGTACCGCCGAATTGGCGTTGGGTCGAGGTGTCCGCCTGCGTAAACTTATTGAACAGCAAGCCCTGCTTTATGGCGGGAATGCCGATCCCAGTGTCACGGATCGTGAATCGCAACAACACGGCATCAGCCGTCACTTCTTCCACGGCGACACCGATCACGACCTCGCCAGTCGCTGTAAATTTGACCGCATTGCCGGCCAGGTTGGTCAAGATCTGGCGCAGACGCCCGGCATCGCCACGCAACTGCATAGGCACCGCCAGGTCGATGCTACAGATCAGTTCCAATTGCTTTTCATGTGCACGGACAGCAAGCGTTGCGACCACCTCATCCACCAGCGCCTCCAGGTCGAACACCTGGTCAATGAGGGTCAACTTACCGGCCTCGATCTTTGAAAAGTCCAGGATGTCATCGATTACGGCGAGCAGACTGCCTGCACTAGACCGCACCGTCTCGGCATATCGCCGCTGCTCGGCATCAAGCGCGGTATCCAGCAACAGCGCGATCATGCCCAACACCCCATTCATCGGCGTGCGAATCTCATGGCTCATGTTGGCAAGAAACTCGCTCTTGGCGCGATTGGCGGCTTCAGCAGCTTCTTTCGCCTCGGCTAACGCCGCCTCTGCCTGCATGCGCCGTGAGATCCTGGATATGGGGGAAATGAAATATAAGGGATCTCCATCGCTATTGCGCACGAGCGAAGATGAGACCTCGCCGTAGACAACATGACCCTGCCGATGGTAATAGCGTTTGGCAAAGGTCGCTCTCCTGATTGCCTTCAATGGCATGACTGATAAATTCTGGGCTGAGCGCCCTATCGTCTGGAAGCGACATATCGTTGACGGTCTTGCTTTCCAGTTCTTGCTTACTATAGCCAAATACCGCGCACATTTTGTCATTCACCTGCAGGAAATTTCCCTGTAGGTCGACCAGACACATGGCGGTATTGGCGTTGCTAAAGGCGAGCCTGAACTTCTCCTCGCTCTCCCGCAACGTCCCCTCTGTCTTCTTGCGCTCAGTGATGTCGCGGCTAAGCCCCAGGAAGCCAGTGAAGGCGCCGGTATCATCGAAAAGCGTCCTCACCATAGCTTCGGTCCAGACGGTCGAGCCATCTTTGCAAGGTTGCTCCAACTCAAAAACCAACGGGGGCGCATCAAAGGTGGCCGCCCCTTGCAGAATGCGCGGCATATATTGCGCAAGCGCCGCCATCATCACTTGCTGCGAAGCTGGGGTGAGCGCCGCGGCGGCGGGTTGCGCCAGCACCTCCTCCGGGGTGTAGCCGCGCAGTGTCGTCACCGAGGGGCTGATGTACGTGAACTGACCTGCGGCGTTCAGCACCCAGATGACATCGACCATGTTTTCGGCCAATAGCCGATAGCGGGCCTCGGACTCCTGCAATGCTTCCGCGATCTGTTTGCGCTCAGTGATGTCCTGCACCATGCTGATGGCGCCAGTGACGGCACCCATCGCGTCGCGAATGGCGGAGACAGTCAGGCGTCCCCAAACAACCTGACCGTTCGCCCGCACATAGCGTTTTTCGATCGTGTAGCTTTCACGCTGACCTGCACTCAGTTCACCAAATAGCAGGAGGTCCTCGTCCCAGTCATCTGGGTGCGTCACGGATTGGACGCTGGTCTCTAACAACTGCTCTGCCGGCCGCCCCATAAATCGTGCCAACGCTGGGTTGATCAGGAGCGGCTGCCGATCCAGATCCAATAGCGCCATCCCGATGGCCGCCGACGAAAAGATCGTGCGTAAGCGGGCCTCGCTTTCGCGCAACTCATTGTCGGCGATCTCTTTGGCCAATAGCAGCATGCCGAAACCGTTTGTCAGCATCACACAATAGAGGGCGCCGAACATAATCAACTGGATCGGGTGGGCGGCAAACAACGAGAATTGCTCTGGAACAAGCGTCGCCCAGATGCCGCGCACGCCGCTCACTGCAACCATCAGCCACATGCTCCAACCGATGTACCGGCGCAATGCCAGGTTCCCGGCTGCTTTACTGAGCATGATGCGCCCACCGAGCGCAAAGAAGATCATGACGGTGACGGATGTCGTGGCAATCCTGGCTGCAGCCGGCAGCGGGGTGTAGAGAATACAGGCGAAGACCACACCGGCTATGCTGGAAAATTCCAGGGTGCGGCTGACCGGTTTCCCGGAAAGCCGGTACATGGCCCAGGTGTCATAGGCGGTCCCGACAATCAGACAGCTGTTGCCGACCGTGAAACTAAGCAGGTCGGGTAGCACACCACGGCCATAGAGCAGCAACCACCCGATGCCTTGGAGCACCTTGCCGGTGGCCAGATAGGGGATCCGTTCGGCGTGTGGCTCACCGAGTTGAAACAACAGGAGCATCAGACCAAAGACAAGATTGCCCGCAGCCAGACCCAACATTGCGGTCCGGATTTCGAAATTCATGACGCCTCCCGCAAAGGCCGCGCGCAACAAACCGGCAATGGGATGGTCGGGGCTGTGAGCTGGGTCATGCGTTCAGGGTTTCTCACAAAAATTGGGCATACTCATTGTACTGCGATTTGGCTGAAAAAGACAATAGAGGCAAGACAGCCGCATCTTGACAAAGCCGCTGCTCAGCGCGATGATATGACCGTCCAGTCACATGACTACTCAGTCACATGACCAACCGGTCACATTATTCAAGTGACGACCAATGCCAAAGCCAACGTTCTTCAACCTCCCACCGGAAAAACGTGAACAGATCCTGCAACTGGCCATCGCCGAATTCGCGGCGAACGACTACGAGAGCGCCTCGATCGCGCATCGTGGCGCAGGCCGGCATCGCCAAAGGCAGTTTTATCAATATTTCGAGGACAAAGCCGATCTATACATGTATCTGCTCGACCTTTTGGCCGAAAAAAAGAATGAGTTTTTCGGGTTCGATCACCCTGACCTCCATCACGTCGGCGTCTTCGGCTATCTCCGTTGGCTGGCGCAAAACGGAGTGTCCTTCGAACTGGCCTACCCGAAACTGACCAGGATCGGCTATCGCGCCCTCACCGCCGGCACGATCCCACCCGGAATTCTATGAACGTGCGCATAACATGGCGCAGGACTACTACCGGAATCTGGTTGAGTTTGGCAAGCGCCAGGGCGACATTGCCACGGACCTCGATGTCGAGGTGGCGGCCTTTATCTTCGACTCTGTGCTTTCCAATCTCGGCAACTACGTGATGCAACACAATCTGATCCGCAATATCGCAGACGTGGACAACGACCGCTCGATCTATGCCCAGTCCGAGATGGATGGTGTGTTCTCCAAAATCGTGAACATCCTTGAGTTTGGCATGGGGCCGGCCAAGCCGCGCCAGCCCGACTCGACTCTTCAGCAGGAGGAGGCGTAAGCCATGAGCGGAGCGCTCAAGATGGCGTGGCGAAACATGTGGCGCAACTGGCGGCGGACGGCAATCGCCCTCGTCGCCATCGTGTTGGGTCTGATCCTGTTGCTCTTTATGGACGGATTGATCAAAGGCTCAGATCAGGCGATCTTCGGCAACGCCGTGCGGCTCTACGGCGGGAACATTCAGGTGCATGCGCCAGGCTTCGTTGCCAGGTTAAGCCGGCTGCCCCTCCTCCCGCTGCAGGATGCCGATGCAGTCGTACAGGCGGCACGCGCCCAGCCGGAGGTGCTAGCCGCGGCCAAACGAATCAACACGGGCGGGCTGATCAGCAGCCGTGAGGGGGCGTTTCCAGTCGTGATTACCGGTCTGGAACCCGCGATCGAGGGCCAGATCAGTCTTCAGGCTGAGAACATCACGTCAGGCCGGTACCTTCAGGACGGTGACCAGGATGTGGTGTTGATCGGGCGGGGCCTCGCCGATCTCCTGAAAGTTGATACCGGCGATCGGGTCACCCTCGTAGGTCGTGGCCAACATGAGGCGATGCGCCAACGCTCAATGACGGTGATCGGCGTCTATGACCTGGGCATGGCGGAAGCGGAAAAGGGGATGGCGTTCATCACCCTGCCCGAGGCGCAGAGTCTATACAACCTACGCGATCAGGCGACGGAGGTGGCAATCACCCTTAAGAGCGTTGGCCAGGAGAAGGTGGTGGCCCCGGCGTTGCAGGCCGCGCTTCCCGGTTATGAGGTCAATGGTTGGGACACGCTCCGCCCTGAGATTCGCGAAACCGTTGACACCAAGGCGGCGTACACCCAGTTCTTTGGCTTCGTCGTGCTCCTGATCGCATCCATCGGGATTCTCAACCTGATGTTGATGGCGGTCTTCGAACGGACGCGCGAAATGGGGGTCCTGGCGGCGCTTGGCATGAAAGGCCGCCAGATCATGAGTCTCTTCCTGACCGAGGGTGCATTGATCGGGCTGGTCGGCGCGGTTGCCGGCAGCGCCCTGGCGGTGGCACTCTTGTTGTTGATCAACGCCGCAGGTGGCATCGATTTTTCTGCTGCCTCCAAGATGGGGGGCATCACCGCCCTGATGGCGACGCGGATCTACCCGGTGATCGATTGGGCCGGCATCCTCGTACGCGGCATTGCTGTTGTCATCATTGCGGCGCTGGCTTCAACCTATCCTGCCTGGCAAGCGTCGCGCACCGAGCCGGCGCAGGCACTGCACCATGTGTAAGTGGAAGAAGGGAGCACAAAACCATGGCGTTGGGTAAGCTGTGGAAAATATCCTATCGCGACCTCGCCCGCCATCGCCGGCGCACGTGGTTCACGCTGATTGCGGTCGGACTCGGACTCGGATTGCTGATCTTGCTTGATGGCTATATCGCCGGCGTTATGCAGGACTCGCTTGAAACCAGCATCCGGCTAAAGACAGGTCACCTACAGTTACGGGCGCCCTCCTATGAAGAGGAAAAGGTCAGCCTGAAGTGGGAAAATCTGCTGAGCAATGCCAACGAAATCGCAGCAAAGGCGACCGCCCTGCCGGAAGTGCTTGCCGCCGCGCCGGTGCTCTGGGCAACCGGCATCCTCGACACCGCGGACGAATCGGCCAGCCTGCGCGTCTATGGCATTGAGCCAGAGTCAGCGCTCTATGACCCGATTCGGGACGGGTTGGTAGCGGGTGAATACCTACAGCCAGACGACCGCAGCGGGATCATGATCGGCAAACGTCTGGCCGATAGCCTGGGGGTGACCGCAGGGCAGAAGGTCAATCTCACCGTGGTCAATGCGGACGGGGAAGCCGACACGGTGACCTTCACCATTCGCGGGATCTATAACACCGGGATTTTGAGCTATGACGACACGGCCGCCTTCATGCCACTGGTGCGCGCACAGGCACTCGCGCGCACCGGCGACCGGGCCAGTACAGTAATGGTGCGACTGCACGACAGGGAAACGGCCGAGCAGGTGGCGGCGCAGTTGCAGGCGCCTGATACCCAGGTGCTGACCTGGCGCGAGTTGAACAGCCTGTTTCTCGAAACCTTCGAGACCGCCGCCGGCTTCTACAAGATTCTCGATGCGATCGTGATGATCATCGTGGCGGTGATCATCGCCAACACACTGCTCATGGCAGTCTTTGAGCGCATCCGCGAGATAGGTATCCTCTCCGCCCTGGGCATGAAGCGCTTCCAGGTGGTGATCATGTTCCTGCTGGAAGCGACCATCCTGGCGCTCGCCGGCATTGTCGTCGGGCTGATCCTGGGGAGTGCGGGCGTCTGGTATCTGGCCACCCAGGGCATCTTCATCGGCGACATCGCCTCGACGGTGGACACGATCCCGATTGGGACGACGCTTTATGCCAAATTCAGTCCGGTGTCGATGGGTTGGCTGTCACTGTGGACACTGTTGATCGTGCTGCTGGCGTCCCTGTATCCGGCGTGGTACGCCGCACGGCTGGAACCGGTCGATGCGTTGCACGCCCAGTAACAAGATTCAATTGACCTGGTGGCGAGCGTCACACCGCACCGGGTTCTGGTAACACGTAGCGAGGAGTTGTTGCATGGAAGTCATCCGCGTCGAGCATGTCATCAAGACGTATCATATCGGCCAAATCGAAACGCGTGCCCTTGACGACGTGAGCATGAGCGTAGAAGCAGGCGAGTTTACGGCGCTGGTCGGGCCTTCCGGTTCGGGCAAGACAACCCTGTTGCAGTTGATGGGGTGCCTGGATCGCCCCAACAGCGGCGCCGTGACGATCAACGGTCACGACGTTGCACGCTATAACGCCGGCCAGCGTGCCGACCTACGCAAGAAGGAGATTGGGTTCGTCTTCCAGTTCTTTGCCCTGGTGCCGGTGCTCAATGCCTACGAAAATGTGGAGCTGCCACTGCTGCTCAGTGGCGTGAAGCCCAAAGAACGGCGCAGCCGGGTGCTGGAGTTGCTCAATGCCGTCGGCTTGAGCGACAGAACGACTCACCGACCCGATCAGATGAGCGGCGGCGAGCAGCAACGCGTGGCGATCGCCCGCGCCCTGGCGACCAGGCCATCCATGGTGCTGGCCGATGAACCAACCGCCAATCTGGACACGGCAAACGGCGAACAGGCCATGACGATCATGCAGCAGTTGAATGAACAGACCGGTACGGCCTTCGTGTTTGCCACCCATGACCCGCGGGTCATGGCCTTTGCCCGCCGCACGGTACGGTTGCGCGATGGCAAGATCGTTGAAGACGGCGCCGGCAACTGAGGAGATGATTCGATGCTCGCCAAGTCACGGCTGCTGGCCGCCGCCATTACACTGCTGCTCTGTAGCAGTTGCACACAGCCCCCGCCCCCTACGCCCACGCCGGTCGCCACTGCCGCGCCCGCCGGCGACCGGCAACCACGCACCGGTGACATTGCGGCTGCCGGCAAGGTCCTGCCGCCGCCGTAGCGAGCTTGGCCTTTCCGGCAACGGGCCGCGTGGATACGTTGTTGGTAGCAACTGGCGACCCGGTTGGACAGGGTGTGCTGCTGGCCGCCACCAATCAGGCCGCCGCGGACAATGCGGTGATCCAGGCGCAGGCCGCGCTCTTCCGCGCACAGGCGCAGGTTGCCGAACTGCAAGCCGGCGCCCGGCCACAAGAAATTGATGGCGTCCAGGCGGAAGTCGATGCATTGCAGGCACGCCTGGCGCAGCTTAGCGACGCCGAACGGCCCCAGGCAGTGGCCGCGGCGCGCGCCGAATTGGCGGCGGCCCAGGCAGCCTACCGGCAACTTTCCAACGGCCCGCGCACGGAGGCACGCATCCAGGCGCTGGTAGACAAGTCGAACGCCGAAGCCGCACTGCAGCAGGCGCAGTCCGCCTATAACCGGGTTGCCTCAAGCAACGACGTCGGCATGTTGCCCGAGAGCCGCGCGCTTCAGCAGGCCACCAACAACTTCGAGGCGGCAAAGGCGCGCTATGATGCCCTTTATGCGGCGCCGGATGCGGACATCGTCGCCGCCGCTTTTGCTCAGGTGCAGGCGGCGCAAGCGGCGCTCGATCAGTTGCTCAGCCCAGCAACCGCCAGCCAGCTCGCTGAGGCCGAAGCACAGGTGCGGAGCGCCCAGGCAAGGTTGGATCTGCTAAAAGCCGGCGCCACCGACCAGGCACTGGCGAAGGCCGCCGTTGATGTGACCGAGGCGGAAGCCGCCTACAAACTTGCCCAGGCAAAGCGGGCAGACACGGAATTGCGCGCGCCCTTCACCGGCACCGTGACCGCAGTGACCATCACCACAGGAGAAATGGTGCAACCGGGCCAGAACGTGGTGACCGTCGCCGACCTGGCGAACCTACGCGTAGAAACGACCGATTTGAGTGAACGGGACGTCGCCCGCGTCACCATCGGGCAGCCGGCAACGATTTACATCGAGGCGCTGAACTCCGACATCGCCGGCCGCGTCGCCGAGATCGCGCCTGCGGCCAACGTGATCGGCGGTGACGTCGTCTACACCGTCACAATCGAACTGCAGGAACAACCCGCCGATCTTCGTTGGGGCATGTCTGCAGACGTACAAATTGACACCCAATCACCGTAGGTGCGGCTTGCTACCCATACGCATCAAGCTAAGCACCACCTTCTCCCCTCCGCGCTCTCCGCGCCCCTCCGCGTCTCCGCGTTGATCGTTTCCCCCCGTCTTCCCTGCGTCACGGCGTCCCTGCGGGAAATATTTCGTTTACGCGGCGCGGAACCGATGCAACGTGAACTCCGGCGGGCAAGAATAGCGCACCGGCACCCCACAGGACCCTGTGCCGGCAGACGTGTACCCTTGCATCCCCCCATACCGCCACGCCCCATAGATCATCGACCGCGGGCACTTGGCATTGCCCCCCAAGATCGGGATCCGCCCCGGCAAACAGATCTGCCCGGCATGCGTGTGCCCGCTCAGCATGAAGTCATAACCTGCGGCTGAGGCGCTTCGATAGAGCTCCGGGGAATGCGCCAGAAGAATTGAGACCGCATCCGCCGGAATATTTGCACGCGTCTTCTCCAGATTGTCCGTCTCATAGAAATGGGGATCATCGACGCCCGAGAGGTAGATTACAGCATCACCACGCCGGATCGGCACCGTTTCATTCAAGAGAAAGGTCAGCCCACCTGCCTCCAACTCCGGCACAAATTCGATGAAATCGTGATTACCCAAAATCGCGTAGACTGGCGGTCTGAGATACGCCGTGAGTTGACGCGTGTAATTGACTGCCGCCTGATAGGCCCCGCTGCTGCTGGCGCGATAATCCCCGGTGATGACGCACAGGTCATAGCGCACGCCCACGAGCCGCCGGATGATGGCGTCCGTGATTTCAGGGTCAATATCCAGGTGTAGATCGCTCAGGTGGAGCAGCGTAAACCCATCAAAGGCAGACGGCAGGCGTGGCAACACCACTTCATTGACCACACAGTGCACATCCAGAAAGTTGCGGTGTCCCCAATTGTACAGATGCGTGAACTTCAACGTGTGATACGTGAAGATCATCATCCATTCGGCATTCTCAATATTGAGCAGGGTGCGCCCGCGCCCCAACAATTCACCGGCATGCTCCACCTCAAGGGTGAGCCGTTGGCGCAGATGCGTTTCACCGACGCGCGCCAGCAAGGTGGGAAAGATATCCGAAGCGTTGACCATGACAACCTCCTGGGCGATGGCACACGAACCTGGTTTGATGCCGCAACGTGCTGCGGCGCACGCTTCCAGTATATCGCGCTATGCCAGAGGCATACATCGGTCAAATGGTAGAATCGGCAGGGCGCAGGTCACAACTACCAGGCGGCGACTTGCCGCAACACCGCATGTTCGTCCTCTTCGCCGTCCGAAGCAAGGCACAGAAAGATGCCTTCCGGTGCGATCGCAGCCATGAACGCGTCCAGTTCCCACCGATCCAGGTCGACAACAACGGACTTGCCGGCCGCCTGAATCCGTTGGATCAGCGGAACCCACTGCATGATCGGCCTGTCGGCGCCCACCCCCTGCACCCACTGGATGGCCTGAATATTCGGCAACTCCAGGATGGCGTCCAGGTGGCGCGCCACGCCTTTCCCATCCACGTGAAAGACATTATGGGTGATGCCGACCGTCTCGGCATAAAGCACGGGGAAGACAAATTCACGGAACTGCGCCGGGGAGATCATGGTGGCAAAATCGCAACTTGGAATGTGCATCGTGGCAAAGGAAGGAATGCCCATCCAACTGACCGACAGTTGCCGTTTCGCCTTGAGCATTGCATCGTAGCGGTTGAAAAACGCATGGAAATCCTGCGGGTTCCGCTGGATCACCGTGCGGACACCGTCGGGTTCATCAAACAAGTCCAGACACAATTGCTCCGAGCCACGCAGCGCAGCCAGCCAGTCGATGCCGGGATGGAGGTCCGTATACCCGACCATAAACTTGCCGCTGCAGATCGCCAGCGCGCGCTGGGTCAGGTTGTCCAACTTCCCGATATATTCGCTGTTCCAATCCAGCGCCACCGGTTGAGTGTAGTCATGCAGCATCGGTTCTGCCCACGATGTCACCTCGCCAAACTCCAATAGGCAGCCATAGCACCCGGCAAAGACATTTGGCCCCAGATTTGGCCAGAAAATCGGGAATGTTTCCGCCAGGAAGCGCTTGCCCTCAATCTGTTGCAGAAAGCGTTCGATCTGATACTCCTCATCGAACCACCACTCCTTCAAGGTGGGGTAACGCGCCTGGGCGGCTGCGTCCGCCTCCTCATAGAGCGCGTTGTGGCGCGCAAACCGCACGGGCGGCCGGTCAATGATGGCTTGTTCGAACCAGGCGTAGATCCGCGCCATGGCCTCATCAAAATCCGGCTTTGATTCAAGTTCCAAATGCCACCGCACTTCACCGGCGGCAGCGTCATTCGATCCAGGCGTAGACATGCTGCTCATAGGAAGCCTTCAATTCGTCACAATGGATTAGTAAACACCCGACGCATAGCGCACCTGCACGCGATAGTCGTCGAGGCTGCTGTTGCGTAACGTCAATTCGTCGCAGATGCCAACCGTCACCTGCCCGCTTGTGCCCTGACCCAATGATTCCGAGTTGCCGCCCCCACGCGGGATCAAGTGGCGCACATCCAACTCGTCGCCGCCAGGGTAAGGCGCGCGCACCTGCCAACTGAGTGCAAGAAACGCGCCGGCACAGTCGGATGGCGTCCCCTCCGGAGCGATCCAGAGCTCGGCCACTTTGAGGACGACGTCGCCGCCTGAGGGCACGTCGATCAGTTGGGTCTGCGCTTCACTCACGAGGTTGCCGGAATCAACCGCCAGAGGCGGCGCCTCTGGCGACCGCGGCCTTGGCGTCTCGGTTGCGGTCGGGGGCGGCTCCGGCGTACTCACCGGCTCAGTCGCGGTCGGGGTGGCGCGCCCTCCGGCAGCATCCACCGTGGCAGTGGGAGATTCATCAGGCTCAGGCCTGGGTTCCAGCGTCGGGGTGGCATCGGTGGGGAAATAAGGCAGCGGCAAACTGCTGCGCTGCTTCCCTGACTGCCGGCTGCTGCATGGCCACCACGGCAGTTCCGCCAACCAGTAACAACGTCGCCAGCGAGGCCGCCATGGGCCGCAACCAGGATTTGCCAGACTTTGGTGTTCCCTCGGGACCGGCGTACCCCGGAATCGGCGGCAGCGGATTGCCGGCGATCACCAATTCAGGATTGACCACACCATGATCGTCGACGTAACTGTGCTTTAGTTCGTCATCGATCGCGCGCAGTTGCTCGGCAACGGCAAGCCGGAGCGAGGGTTCATTCTCGATCTCTTTGTAGAGGATCTGGGCACGCGTCAACTCGCCTGCCATCTGGAGACGGTATGCTTCGGAAAAAACCGCCTGCGGATTGCCGCCGATAGTGACATCCTTCGCGGCGGTCACTTCCCACTGTGCATAGTCCTTGACGAGTTGTTGGAGACCGGCATTGGCAGGGCGTTCTTCTGCCGCAGTGCGGATGAGGTCACCCAGTCTGCCCTGCTGGTTCGCCCAACCGATGAGGTCAAAGACCACCACGGTCAGATTGTCGTTGTGGGTAATCGCATCCAGTTCTTCATTCAGCCGGATGCGCACAAACATACGCAAACCATCGCGGTCAAAGCCGCCTAGCAGTGCGTCCTGGATCTGCCTAATCTGCTGGCCGGTTAGCTTCATGGCGTGCGCGGGCTTGCGTTTGGCAACAAAGGGTGTTGATCTGCTCCTGAGTGTAGTCCTAACCCGCCAACCTGTCAACGCATACGGCCCTCTCAGGGGATCGTGAGTTGGGGGGGAATAAGGGGGGGAGGGAGGGGGGGGGGGGGGGGGGGGCGGTTTGGAGAGGGGGGGTGGGGGGTTGGGGGGATTTTGGGAGGGGAGGGTCCTTCCGGGGGGGGGGGGGGTTTGGGGGGGGGAAGGGGGGGGGGGTTTGGGGGGGGGGGGGGTGTTTGTGGTTTTCGTTGGGGGCCGGGGGCTTTTCCCCCGCCGGGGTGGGGGGGGGGGGGGGGGGGGGGGGGGGGGGAGGGCAGGGAAGGGGGGGAAGGGGCCGCGTGGCTCGACCTCGATGGTCTGTCAAAAAAACACCGAAGCAAGAGGGCAAACCGCCGGCCAAAGCCGCGGGCAAAAGAGCAGCGGCCAGGGCAGCGCCGGGAAGGACGCCCCACAAGCAAAGGGCCACGAGGGCAAGGGGGGCAAACGGAAAAAGCGGGCGGAGGGTCAGCCACGGGGGAGCCCCAGAAGCACGAGAAGGCGGCGCCCCCGCCGCACAGCACCCCCCGACCGCCCCCGCAGGCGCGGCAGCAGCCGCCCGCGGCGGGGGGGGGCTGAGGAGGGCGGCCGGAGCCGCGGGACACCTGACAATTGACCATTGACCATTGACAATGTGCCTTCCGGTTTGCCCCCAGGTTGAAATGGTCCCATTTCGGAGTTTGCCGTGCGAACCGCATTGCTGCGCCGTGTCGCCGTCCATGATCGCTATCAACTGGAGATGAAATTGGGCTATCCCCTCGCCCCAGGCAAACGCACGCGCTATCGCATTGACACCTACTTCTTTGCGCCGCAATCGCTCGGTGTCAACGCGGCAGCCTACCCGCGATGCGTTTTATCGCGACATTCAGCATTACATGCGGATGAAGACGCCGCAGCTTGGTCTTGAACAACTGCTGACCGCCCCGAACTCACCGCTGCAAAGAAGTGAAGATATCCTTCACGCTAACCTGGCTGGGCTGGACGCAACGCAAGAAACCAGGCTCAGCGACAGTTTCAGAATCCTGCGCGCAATCCTAAAGAGCGCGATTCAGGCCCACATGGCGCCGCTGATGAGCTCGGAACCGCAAAGCCTTGCCCGCAATGGCGCCAACCAATATGTCGTCACCGTGACGGCGCTGATCGACCTTGCCAACCAGATCGAAGCGCGCTATCGCGGACTCGCATCGGTGTTACAGGAAGTGGACGTCACACCTGAAGTTTTGCGCGCCTACCACCTGACGGACGAGTCGATCAGCATTATCGTGGAGGAGGTCCTGCTCCAGGCGCATCAGTTGGCAGCCACCTGGCTGCCCGCCGCCGATGCCGGGGTCTGGCAGGCGACTCTGGTCGAACGAATCAAAACGGAGACAAAACACCGCCAGTTGCAGGGCTTCCCGTCCGTGCTCACCAAACAGACAAACGAAGAATACCTGTTGCGGGTGTCTGCCCTGAAAAAGTTCACGTCAAGCGTGCTCTGGCTGACCACAAGTACGCGCCGGGAAGGCACGACCCTGGAGCATGTTCTGTTTGCGACTGCGGCAGGCGTCTCGATGGTCTTCGCCACGCTGATCGCATTCTACGCCCAGACCATCTATGGGCAATTCACGGCGCCGGTCTTTCTCGCCCTTGTGATCGCCTATATGTTCAAGGATCGCATCAAGGAACAGGGCCGCGCCTTCTCAACAACATTGCTGAGCCGCCGCATGTTTGACTATCGGACGAAGATCGAAACCCACGATCAGCGCCGTGAACTGGGCCAACTCCGCGAAAAGATGGCTTTCGTTGAACCTGCACAGGTGCCGGCCCCGGTCATGAAGCTACGTACGGACACACTGCAAGGCGATTTAGACGTGCCCGGCAACCCCGAATCGGTGATCCATTACTCCAAACTCGTGGAACTGCGGAAGGATGCGTTCGACTACCTCAGTGAAGACGGGCTGGAAATCACTGCCATCAACGACATCATGCGCATCGACATTCGGACCTTTCTACGCAAGATGGACGACCCGTTCCAGGAAAAACTTGCACTGCGCGGCGATAAGGTGCAATACATCCGTTGCCATCGCACCTATCACGTCAACCTGATCTCGGTGTTTCAGACCGAGGATGGCGCGGCAACCTATGAGCGCACGTTGCTCGTGCTCGACCGCAAAGGCATCCGGCAAATTGAACAGTTCGATGCACAAGGCGCGCCCGTGCACGGCGCTGCCGTGCCGCATCTGGATGAGGTCTCTGAACTTGATGCACAATCCTAGGGTGTCATTGCACTGGCATCCTCCTACGCCGGCGTGGCGCACTTCATCCGAAAAAGCGGTTTGACAAATTGGCAGGTTGGTCGATTATCATTCTGGCGCTCTTTATGTTTATCTACTGGCAAGTGGACGCAAAGAAACGCTTCAAGGGTCCGACCAAGACCGATGAAGCCGAACTGCGGCGTATCGAACAAGAACTACAGGCGGCTGCACCTGCACCATCCGGTATAACGGGCTGTCCAGAGAAGTCGAGGTCTCCAAATGCAAATTGCGCTCGTCATTGGCTCAGCCGTAGCCACGATCAAAGACGAAAAGCTCCATGGCCGTAAACTGCTGTTGGTCCGCCAGACCGACGCCACGGGTGAACCCATCGGCCCTAGTTGCATCGCCATCGATACGGTGGGCGCCGGCGCCGGTGACCTGGTGATCGTCACGGAAGGTTCCTCTGCACGGCTCACCGGGCAAACCGACGGCGCGCCGGTGGATATGGTGATCGTCGGCGTGATCGACTCGCTCGAAGTGGGCGGCCGATGGACCTATCGCAAGCAATAGCGTAGCGCATACCCCGGCAGCAAATGCTGCCAGGGTATGCCCACAACCGTAGCCTCTTTTTATGGCAGATTCGCGCACGCTGCTTTCCGTCGGTATCGATGTCGGGACGACGACCACGCAGATCATCTTCTCCCAGATCTCGGTCGCCGACATTGCCCAGCCCGGGCAGATGCCGCGCGTCTCGATCACCGATCGCGCCGTGATCTATCAGAGTCCCATCGTCTTCACGCCACTGCTAGACCATGACACCGTGGACGCCGCCGGACTCACGAAGCTCGCACAGCGCGAGTATGCCGCTGCGGGCGTCGACCCACGCCAGGTGGAAACCGGGGCCGTCATTATTACTGGCGAAACGGCGAAGAAGAAGAACGCCGACGCCGTATTGGCCGGTCTGGCCGGTCTGGCCGGTGAATTCGTCGTGAGCGTTGCCGGACCTCATCTTGAAAGCCTGATCTCCGGGCGCGGCGCCGGCGCGGCGTATTATGCGCAGACGCACTTCGCCACCGTGACCAATGTGGATATCGGCGGGGGATCGGCGAACAGTGCGATCTTCAAAAGCAAAGAATTCGTCGCCGCAGCAGCCATGAACTTCGGCGGTCGCATCATGGAAATCGATCCCGCCAGCGGCCGCATCACGCACCTGGCCACCCCAGCCCAGCAGATTCTGGCCGCGTGCGGGCTGCGCCTCACGGTGGGGGACGCGCCGACACTCGCCGACTTGCGCATTTTCACCGACCGTATGGCTGAACTCGCGCAGGAACTCATCGAAGGCGCTTCGTCGCCGCTGGCGCAGCAGATCTACCTGACGCCACCGTCGCCTGTCTCCGGCGCCGGCTCCACGCTAATGTTCTCCGGCGGCATCGGGCACTATTACTACGCACCCATCCCGCTGCGCAGCGTGGCCGATGTCACGCGCCACGGCGATGTGGGACCGCTCCTCGCACAGTCGCTGCGTGAACACCCTGGACTTCAGCGCTATCGTATCGAAAAGCCGGCGGAGACGCTGCGCAACCGTCCTTGGCGCGGGCACCCAGACCGTCACCCTCTCAGGCTCGACCATCTGGGCCGAACGCGACGTGTTGCCATTGCGCAATGTGCCGGTGATTCGCCCCACACTGACCCAAACCCTCCCGGCAACGGATGTTGCGCATGCAATCACCGACGCGGTCGTCCGGTGGGACGTTGATGTCACGACCGACCTGTTTGCCATCGCACTTGAGACTGGGCGAACTCTCGACTATAATACACTCTGGCAACTCGCCACAGCCCTGACCGAGTTCAGCACGACTTTACCCGCACACCACCCCCTGGTGGTCATTATCGAGCGCGACTATGCCCAGGCGCTTGGGCAGACCGTCAAGGGCATGGCGCCCCACCGCCCCTTGCTGGTCATCGACCAGGTCGGTCTCAGCGAAGGCGACTACATCGACATTGGCGCCCCACTCATGGATGGACGAGTGGTGCCATTAAGCATCAAAACCTTGATCTTCTATCGCTAAGCGTCATGCTGCTACGCACAAAACTGCACGGCAAAACCTACGAATTCGCCGATATCCGTACCCTCATGGGGAAGGCGAATGAAGAGAAGTCCGGCGATCGGCTGGCCGGTGTCGCCGCAGAATCAGCCGCGGAGCGCGCGGCGGCCCGCGTCGTGCTGGCCGAAGTGCCATTGCATGTACTGCGTGCCAACCCCGCCGCCGCCTACGACCAGGACGAAGTCACCCGCATCATCGATGATGCCGTGAACGAAGCCATCTACGCGGAAATCAAGGATTGGACCGTTGGCGCATTCCGCGAATGGATGCTTGCCGACACCACCACCGCCGAACAAATCCGGCGCATTTCCAATGCACTGACGGCGGAGATGATCGCCGCAGTGACCAAGTTGATGTCTAACCTGGACCTGATCTACTCAGCCAGCAAGATCCGCGTCACCGCCCACTGCAACAATTCCTTCGGACTTGCCGGCACCCTGGCCAGCCGTAACCAGCCGAACCATCCAACAGACTCGCCGGAAGGGATTCGCGCCGAAATCTACGAAGGTCTTTCCTACGGTTCAGGCGACTCTGTCATCGGAATCAACCCGGTGGACGATTCGTACAGTTCCGTCGCCCGCCTGCTCGAAATGACTCATGAGATTATCCAGACCTGGGCGATTCCCACGCAGAACTGCGTACTCTCTCATGTCACGACGCAGATGAAATGCATGGAGGCGGGCGTACCCGTCGGTCTGGTATTCCAATCACTGGCCGGCTCCCAATTGGGGAACGGTCGTTTGGCATCTCAGCCGGCATGCTCGATGAAGCCTACGCCATGGCGCGCAAGCATTGCTTTCCCACCGGTCCCAACTATATGTATTTTGAGACCGGTCAAGGGTCCGAACTGTCCGCCAATGCCCATCATGGCTGGGATCAGGTGACGATGGAAGCGCGCTGCTATGGGCTCGCAAAACGATACCACCCGTTCCAGGTCAATACGGTCGTGGGCTTTATCGGCCCCGAGTACCTGTACGATGCCCGGCAGATCCAGCGCGCCGGGCTTGAAGACCATTTCATGGGGAAATTGACCGGCATTCCGATGGGCTGCGACGCTTGCTATACGAATCATGCCCGCGCCGACCAGAATGCCATTGAAAATCTGGCCGTCATGCTCACCGCTGCCGGCTGCAACTACTTCATGGGGGTGCCGATGGGAGACGACTCGATGCTCTCCTATCAGTGCACCTCCTACCATGATGCACCGACGTTGCGCCAACTCTTTCGGTTGCGCCCGGCGCCCGAATTTGAGTGCTGGATGGTCGAACTAGGTTTGATGCGGAATGGCGTGCTGACGGAAATCGCCGGGGATCCGTCCTTCTTTTTGCGCAGATGACTTTCTACGAATTCGCTGAAGCAGGGATATGAACGAAGCGCAATTGGCGGCAGTGGTCGACGCAGTAGTCAAGGAACTGCTTGCAGCAGGGGCAGTTGCACCGCGCCCGGCCGCGGCATCGCTCGCCTCCCTGCCATCTGTTGACGCCACGCCGCTCACCCCAATGGCGATGCCGGCACGCGGACCCGTTGCTTCTACCGCGGTCAAACCCGTCCCCCCCTCCGCGGCCCAGGACCTTGTGATCGATCTGCCCGATCCCGCGACAAGCGAAGCGCGTTATGCGCCGGGTGTGAAACAGCCGAAGGATCCGGAAGGCCTCCAGGCACTGGTCGCGGCGACTACCGCCCGGATCGGCGTTGGCCGCGCCGGACCACGCTACACCACCAGGGCGCTGCTACTCTTTCAAGCCGATCACGCGGTGACGCAGGATGCCTTGTATCGCGCGGTGGATCAACGACTGCTGGACGAACTGGGTCTTTTCACGGTGCAAACCAAGGTCACCGGCGGCAAACAGGAATACCTGCTGCGCCCCGACCTGGGCCGGCAACTTTCGGATGCGGCCAAACGCCTGATCACGGAAAAATGCACAAGAGGGCCAGACATCCAGGTCGTGGTCGGCGATGGGCTGAGCGCTGCAGCCATCGAAGCCAATCTCCGCCAGATGCTCCCGGTCATACGCCAGGGCGCACAGGCGGCTGGGTTGACGCTGGGCACACCTTTTTTCGTCGAATTCTGCCGCGTCGGCGTCATGAATGACATCGGTGATCTCTTGCAGCCCCAGGTGCTCATCCTATTGATCGGCGAACGGCCCGGACTCGGCCGCGCCGAGAGCATGAGCGCCTATATGGCCTATCGGCCCAAGCCGGGCGACACCGATGCGGATCGCGATGTGATCTGCAACATCTTTGAAGGCGGCGGCACCAATCCGCTGGAGGCAGGCGCATATGCCATCCAGTTGGCCCAGAAGATGCGCCGGAGTCAGGCGTCAGGCGTCAAGCTTAAATTGGCTTCATAGCGGGAGTACAGTCGATGGGCGTCTTGGATCCAATCTACGCAAACCCACTTTCGGTCCGGCTGATCCCCAATGTAGATCGCGATTATGCCGAGAAATTGGGGCTTGCGCCGACGCAGCGTTCCATTGGTCTGATCACGGCGGACAACGACGACGCTACCTATGTCTCGATCGATGAAGCGACCAAAATGGCGGACGTCGAAGTGGTCTATGCACGTTCCTTTTATGCGGGTGCGCGCCATGCATCTGGCCCACTCTCGGGCGAAATCCTGGCCATTTTGGCAGGACCCGATCCGGCGGAGGTGCGCGCCGGCCTAAATGCAGCGCTGGCCTACATGCAGCACGAGGCCATCTGGTATTCCGCCAATGCCGACGACACGATCGCGTTCTTTCCCCATCTGATTTCGCGGACCGGCACGTATCTCGCCAAGGTCTGTGAACTCCCTGTGGGTGCGCCAATCGCCTACCTGGTGGCGCCACCCATGGAAGGGATGGTGGCCCTGGATGCGGCGCTAAAGGCGGCGGCGGTGCGCATCGCCGCGCTCACACTCCCGCCGTCAGAGACGAATTTCATGGGCGCCTTGCTCACCGGCGACCAGCCCGCCTGCAAAGCAGCGGTGGCGGCCTTTCAAGAAGCGGTGCTGGATGTAGCGCAGCACCCGTTGCGATTCTGACTCTATGGACAACGATCTTCTCTCCATCCAAGAAGCCCGTGATTTGGCGGTTGCCGCACGCGAGGCGCAACGCCAGTTCTTGCAGGCATCGCAGGCCGATGTCGACCGCATCTGTGCGGCGATGGTCGCGGCCGCCGCCGAGGCTGCGGAACGCCTGGGCCGGATGGCGTGCGAAGAGACTGGCTACGGCGTCCCCGAACACAAGACGCTCAAAAACGTACTGGCTTCGCAGGTGCTCTGGCGTGCGATCCAGGACATTCCCACCGTGGGCGTCATCCGCAGCGATCCAGACCGCCGGCTTTACGACATCGCCTGGCCCATGGGCGTCATCGCCGCGCTCACCCCAAGCACCAACCCGACGTCAACGGTGATCTACAAGACCCTGATTGCCGTCAAGGCGCGCAACGCCATCCTTTGTGCACCCCATCCTTCGGCAGTCAAGTGCTGCGTCGAGGCGGTTCGACTCATGGCGGAAGCAGGCGAGCGCGCCGGCATGCCCAAAGGGCTGGTCGCCTGTATGTCCAAAATCACCCTCCCCGGCACCCAGGAGTTGATGCGCCATCGTTATGTCGCCTTGATCCTGGCGACAGGCGGCAGCGACATGGTGAAAGCCGCCCATTCGGTGGGCAAGCCGGCCTTTGGCGTTGGCCCGGGGAATGTACCTGTCTACGTGGATCGCTCGGCCGATTTGCGCCAGGCGGCGCGCTACATCGTCGCTTCCAAAGCCTTTGATCATTCCGTGATCTGCGCCACCGAGCAGGCGGTGGTCGCCGATCGGCCGATCGCCGCCCGGCTCGCCGAGCTGATGCAGGAAGAAGGGGCCCATTTCGTCAGCGCCGAACAGGCGCGCGCTTGGCCGCCTGTTGTTTACACCGGGCCCGCTCATCAACCCCAAGACGGTAGGCAAAAGCCCGCAGCAACTGGCGCAGATGGCCGGCATTCAAGTCCCCGCCACCGCGCGGATCCTCGTGGCAAGACTTGAAAAAGTCGGGCGCGATGAACTGCTCTCGGCGGAGAAACTCACCACCGTGCTCGGCTGGTATGAGGCCGACGGCTGGGAGGCAGGGTGTGAACGCTGTATCGAACTCATCAACTATGGCGGTCGCGGCCACTCGCTGGTCATCCATGCACAGGATCAGGATGTCATCATGCGCTTTGGGCTGGAAAAGCCGGTGTTCCGGATCCTGGTCAACACGATGGGCACATTGGGCGCTACCGGTATGACGACGGGCGTGATGCCCTCGATGACGCTGGGATCGGGTGGCATCGGCGGCGCCATCACCGGTGACAACATCACGGTGCACCATCTTTACAACGTGAAACGCCTGGCGTATGAGATCCAGCCGCCGCCCGCCGCCGCCCTTGCACCAGGAAGCACGGATGACCCCGCCCAACTGCGCGGCGAATGCACCCCACGCAGCACTTACCGCCGGCGCCAACTCACCCCCCCCCAATGGCTGATTTCGGCGCCGCTGGGATGAATGAACGCGCTGACGAGATTGTCCGACGCGTGCTAGCGGAATTGAAAATGCAGCTCAAATAGCCGCTGTTGCCTTCTGGATTGCCTGGCTGCCCCACATGGTGCAGCAGGTGGCAACGCATCGCTTTGACGTTCAGGAAAGGACGAATGTGTTATGCCCGTAGACGTTGCAATGATTGCTCTCGGAATGGTTGAGACCAAGGGTCTGGTCGGCTCAATCGAAGCCGCCGATGCCATGGTCAAGGCTGCCAACGTAACGCTCATCGGCAGCGAGTACATCGGTGGTGGCTTTGTCACGGTCATGGTGCGCGGTGATGTCGGCGCGGTCAAGGCCGCCACCGACGCCGGCGCCGCCGCGGCAAAGCGCGTGGGCGAACTGGTCTCCGTGCACGTGATCCCGCGCCCGCATCAGGATGTCGAGTTGATTCTGCCCCAAAGCAGCAAGGGCAGCATCGGCGGCCGCGGCTAACACCCGGTTTGGTTGTGCGCGGCTTGAGATGTGTGGAATAGACCATGCCGGGTGAACTCTTCACGGCGGCCGACATACGCCGGCTTGCACAAGAGCAGGGTGCCAGTGTGCTGGTGCTGGGTCAGCGCGATCTGATCACCCCCGAAGCCGCTGATGTGGCCCAACAACACGATATTCGCATCGTACGCCCGGACGCACGTCCGCAGGCGCCGGATCGCGAGCGCCGCCAGCCCGAAGCGCTGCCACCGCTGAAAGTCGCGCGTCGTTCAGAAACCACGCTGGATGCGTTCGGCGAAGGCGCACGGCACCTTCAGGTGCAACTGCGCGATGTCGTGACCGAGCGCGACGGGTCACCGATGGCAGCCGGCTATATGGCGCTCGACGCCACCGCGCCCGGCGGCGGGGTCTTCCCGTGGACGCTCACCTACGACGAAATCGACATTGTCTTGGAGGGCGAGTTGGTGATTACGCGCGGGGATGAAGTCGTGAAGGGCGGACCAGGTGATGTCATCTTCATTGCCAAAGGTTCTGCGATCACCTTCGGCACGCCAGGTTCTGTTCGGTTCATCTACGTGGCTCACCCGGCAAATTGGAGTGAACTTGCAACAGATGCTTGACCGTTTTAGCGGCGCCCTTCGCAAGAGGGGACCACGCAGAGCGCTGAGGTTGCAATGAACCCGCGACTCGCAGACCTGCTGGCATCCACCAGTACGGTGATGCAGAATGGTGCACAGACGCGCGCCCCCTTTTCGTCTGGTGCCCCACTCTACACCGGCGTTGATTTGGGTACAGCATACACGGTGCTCCTGGTCGTAGATGGCAACGGCGAACCCGTGGCCGGCGCCTATGAATTTGCGCAGGTTGTGCGGGATGGGTTGGTCGTTGACTTTGCCGGCGCGGTCGCCTTGCTGACGCAACTGAAACAGCGCGTGGAGGCAAAACTGGGGCGTCCGTTGTTCGAAGCTGCATCGGCCTTTCCACCGGGCGTCCCCCGCGTCGAGGTGCGCGCCACCGCCAACGTAATCTACGCCGCGGGTCTCGAATGCACCACGTTGGTCGATGAACCAACTGCGGCCAACAACGTGCTTCAAATCCGCAACGGCGCCATCGTCGATGTGGGAGGCGGCACCACCGGTATCGCCGTGGTTGAAGACGGGGAAGTCACTTACACCGCCGATGAGCCGACTGGCGGCACCCACTTCACCCTGGGCATAGCCGGCGCCAAAGACATCCCCTTTGAACAGGCGGAGAGGCTGAAGGTGGATCCCGCCCAGCAGCGCCAACTGTTTCCGGTGATCAGACCGGTCATGGAGAAAGTAGGCACGATCGTCCGTCGTCACATCGCCGATCGACCTGTGGACAGAATCTACCTGGTCGGTGGCGCCTGTGCATTTCCAGGGATGGATCAGGTCGTTGCAGAAGTCACTGGTGTTCCAACCTGTTTGCCCGGCGATCCGCTCTTTGTGACACCCCTTGGGATCGCCCTGCAAGCGAAACTTGAATCCGAACGGGCATAGCCGCCAGAGGAAGCAGACCATGGCCGAAAGCTCATTTCAGCTCCGTTGCTATTCTTATCTCGACCGCATGCAGCCGCAATATGCGGCGTTCGTTGGCACCATCACGCAAGGAGATCTCCCGACCGAAGGGATGGCATCCCTGTACATCGAGGTGGCGCCGGGCAACGAGGTCTTCCAACTTGTTGACATTGCCGTTAAATCGACTGAGGCCAGACCGGGCGCCCAGTTGGTCGAGCGCGAGTTCGGCATGTTTGAGGTGCATTCGCGCTCCCAGGCTGAAGTCCTGGAGGCGGGGCGCATCGTGCTGGACCGCCTGGGACTCCGTCCGGAGGATCGGCTAAGACCGGAGATTGCCTCGGTGCAGGTCATCACCAATGTCGATCCCTACCAGGCGCAACTGCTCAACCGCTTCCGGCGCGGCAGCATGCTCGTGCCGGGCGAGACGATGCTCGTCCTGGAATGTGCGCCAGCCGCCTATATCAACTATGCCTGCAACGAGGCCGAAAAAGGCGCCACCATCAAACTCCTGCACGTCTCGTCGGTGGGGAGATTCGGGCGCATGTGGCTGGCAGGTTCCGAATCCGAAATCCTGGCGGCGCGGAGTGCGGCGGTGCAGGCAATCGAGGCGCTTGACGGTCGAATTGGAAGGTAAGGACTCAATGGGAAAGGTCTTCTATACAGAACGCGACATTGAAGACATGCATGCCCGCGGCGTCACGCAACTCGACGTGAACGATGACGTAGTGATCACGGATGTTGCCCGGGAAAAGGCGATGAAGCTGGGGATCCGCCTCCAACGCGCACAGCCTGGTGCGCGCCTGCCGCAGCCCAATGACGAGGCGCTAGTTCAGCAGGTGAAAGCAGCCGTGGTCGCGCGCCTGGGTGACCAGCGCGTGGATCCCGCGCTCTTGGATGCGGTGATCCGCCGCGTCATGGCGGCGCTGCCGCCCGGATGATAGTACACCCAGGCTTTTGGCTTAACTTGACAAAGCTTTCGCCCAAGAGGAAAATGGGGAAGGCGCACCTCCAGTAAAGAGTATTCACGTCTAGATTGGGAGTAGTGTCGTCATTGGCAATGACCCGCCTGTGATCGGCGGGTTTTTTGATGCAACGGTTGGAGTGACACATGAACGTATTGATTGTGGGCTGTGGTCGTGAGGGATCGGAGCTGGCGCGTTCCATCTCCCAGCAGGGCCACTCGGTGACCATCGTCGACAACACACCGAGCAATTTTGATCGCCTCGGCCCAGAGTTCCTTGGCCGCACGGTGCAGGGTGTCAGTTTTGACAAAGGGACTTTGGGCGCGCGGGCATCGCATTGGCGGACGCCCTGGCGGCAACCACCCAAAGCGACAATGAAAACATCGTGGCTGCTAGAATCGCCCGTGATGTCTACAAAGTGCCGCGCGTCGTCGCCCGCGTTTATAACCCCGGGCGGCGGGAAGTCTATGAGCGCCTGGGGCTCCAAACCGTGATGTCAACCTCCTGGGGCGCGCGCCGTCTGGAACAGATGCTGCTGCACCCGGGTCTGATCGACATGGAGCAAATCGGCCACGGCGATGTCAAGTTGTTAAATGTGCGCGTCCCGGAGCCGTGGTATGGCATGGCCGTCACCGAAGTGTGCGATGGCAGTGCGGTGGTCTGTGCGATCGAACGCGCCGGCCACGTGTTTGTGCCCCGCACAACGGAACGCCTCCAGGCCGATGATCTCGCTTATTTGTGCATCCCGGCCGAATTGTTGCCGCAGATCGTGGCGATGGCGCCTGTTGCCTGAACTAGAAACGGAGAGTTCCTATGTTTGTTGTGATTGTGGGCGGCGGCAAAGTCGGTTCGCACGTCGCCAAACTACTCCTCGAAGAAGGCCACGAAGTCCGTGTGATCGACTCACGCGAGGACATCCTGGTCAAGCTACACCGGGAATTGCCGGCCGAAGTGATTCATGGCGGCGACGGCACCGATCCACTCCGGCTGGAACAGACCGGCATCAAGCGAGCGCATGTGCTGGCCGCGGTCACGGGCAATGATGAAACCAACCTCGTGGCCGCCAGCCTGGCCCGCTTTGAGTTCAAAGTGCCACGCATCATTGCGCGCGTCAATAACCCGCGCAACCAATGGCTCTTCACCCCCGAGATGGGCGTCGATGTGGCCATCAACCAGGCGGACATGATGGGGAAGCTCATCATCGAGGAAATGTCACTGGGCGACATGATGACACTCCTCAAACTCCGCAAGGGTGAAGTGGAACTGGTCGAAGAAAAGATCCATGAGACTTCCGTCGTAAACGGCAGGGCGGTCAAAGACATTGTCTGGCCCGATCAATGCACATTGGCTGCCGTCATCCGCAAGGGGGATGTGATCACTCCCAACGGCAGCACCGTACTGCAGGCGTACGACGAAGTGCTCGCAGTGGTGCGCGCCACGCAGCGCGGCGAGTTGGCGAAGTTGTTGGGCCGGCAATGACAGGCATACGCAATGACTACTAATACACCGCCCGTACGACGGGACTCTGTCGGCAACGTCCTTTTCGGCAAGAAGTTGGCGACGTCAGAGCGTCCACACCAGACCATCAGCAAGACGATCGGTCTGGCAGTCTTTGCATCGGATGCACTCTCGTCAGTCGCCTATGCAACCCAAGAAATCCTGGTCATCCTCTCGGTGGCAGGCATGGCCTATTTTGGGCTTTCGATCCCATTGCGTTCGTGATTGTTGGTCTGCTGATCATTCTGACGATCTCCTACCGCCAGACCATCTACGCCTACCCCGGCGGCGGCGGCGGGCTTATCGTCGCCCGCGACAACCTGGGCGATATGCCGGCGCTGACTGCCGCGGCGTCACTACTCACCGACTACATCCTTACTGTCGCCGTCAGCATCTCCTCCGGCGTCGCACAAGTCACCTCGGCAGTGCCTGAATCGCTATACCCGTGGCGCGTCGAGATTGCCCTGGTCCTGGTTGCCCTGATCACCATCATCAACCTGCGCGGCGTCAAAGAGTCAGGGTCGATCTTTGCGATTCCAACCTACTTCTTTCGTGCTCATGATGCTGGGGATGCTCGCGTTCGGCTTTTACCAGCAATGGCGGGAACGCTTGGCACGGTCACTACCAGGCAGTCTACCCAGTACGAAGACAACTCAGGCGCTGACGCTCTTCTGATCCTCAAAGCGTTCGCCAGTGGATGCACCGCGCTCACCGGTGTTGAAGCCATCTCCAATGGCATCATGGCCTTCAAATCGCCCAAAAGCCACAACGCAGCGCAAACCCTCATGGTCATGAGCACGCTCCTCGCTCACATTGTTCTTTGGCATTACCGTGCTGGCCAATCGCATCCAGGCCGTGGCCGGCGAACACATCCAAGAGACGGTCATCTCGCAGATCGCCCGTACGCTCTACGGCACCTCTCCACTCTATTACGTCACCATGGCGGCAACCACTGTGATTCTGATCATGGCCGCGAATACATCGTACGCTGGGTTTCCCCCTTGGCGCACTCGTGGCAGCCGACGGCTTTCTACCGAAACAGATGACCTATCGTGGGCGCCGCCTGGTCTTCTCCTGGGGCATCGTCATTCTGGCGCTGGTGGCGGCGCTCCTGATCATCCTCTTCCAGGCCGAAACCACGAAACTGATTCCGTTCTATGCGATCGGTGTCTTCCTGTCGTTTACGCTTTCCCAGGGTAGGGATGGTCGTGCGCTGGCGCCGTGTGGGCAAGATGCACCCGGCGACGAAATCGAAATGCATGGGTCAATCATGCGCTATGATGACCATTGGCGATGGAAGCAATCGGTGAATACCGTTGGCGGCACCATGACCTTTATCGTCATGATCATCTTCGCCGTGGCGAAGTTCACCGATGGCGCATGGATCGTCATCTTCCTGATCCCGGCCCTGGTGTTCATCTTCTATCGCATCCACCAACACTACAAGTTGGTGGCAAATGTTCTCAATCAGGGCACGCTCTTCCCCAACATGCGTCCCCACCCCGTCAAGACACTTGTCATGATTGACGACGTGCATGCCGGGACCATTCACACCATCAACTTCGCCAAGTCACTGGGCGCCCCCTGGACCGCCGTGCATGTGGCAATCGACCCCGACAAAGCGGAGCGGGTTCAAAAGCACTGGGATGAACGGATCGGCGACGAGGCGTTCTCAAGATCCTTCCCGTCTCCCTATCGCGAACTCACGGGTCCCGTACACGAGTACATCGAAGAATTGATGGAGAGATGAACGACGGGTATATCCATGTCATTGTGGGCCACCTGGTCATGGACTCATTCAAGGGCAGGCGCTCCATCAAAATGCTGCCATCGCCCTCAATCTAGCCCTCCAAGACATCGGCGCGTCGCCGTTACGACTGTGGCCTATCAGTTCGACGCCAATGCATTGGCAGACAGGCCCGAACAGCAAGCGGCGCTGCTGGCGGCGGCGTCCACATCGCATTAGCGCCCCAATGAATCAGAAACGGGGCCGGAGCAAGTTTGCTCCGGCCCCGTCTGTTTTACGCACACCGCACCATCGCTATCAAGGCAATTCGGTGCGTCCCATCAGCCAGCGATCCGCCTCGCGGGCTGCACCCCGCCCTTCGTTGATCGCCCACACCACCAGACTCTGGCCCCGCCGCATGTCACCCGCCGCGAAGATCCCTTCGACACTCGTGTGGAACTTTCCGTGATCCGCTTTCACATTACTGCGCGGATCCCGCGCCACGCCGAGTTGGTCGATCAACTGATCCTCCGGCCCCCGGAAGCCCATGGCCAGCAGCACCAGTTGGGCAGGCCAGACCTCCCTCCGTGCCGGGATCGGGTCAAAGTTCATCCGGCCATCGGCAAAACGCATGTTCACCTTGACGGTATGCAATTCCTTGACGTGGCCGTGCTCGTCACCTACAAACTGGGTGGTCGAAATCTGATAGGTGCGCGGGTCCGTACCAAAGCGCGCCGCCGCCTCTACCTGACCGTAGTCCATCTTGTAGACACGCGGCCATTGCGGCCAGGGGTTGTCCGCGGTGCGGGCATCCGGCGGCGCGGCACAATTTCAAACTGGGCCAGGCTTTTGCAGCCGTGACGCAGCGAGGTGCCCACACAGTCGGTGCCGGTATCGCCGCCACCGATCACGATCACATCTTTGCCCTTGGCGGAGATATACGGGTCATAGCCGTTGCGCCCCATGCGATGGTCCAGCAAATGCTTCGTATTGCCGCGCAGAAAGTCCATCGCGTAGTAGATGCCCTTTAGATTCCGACCGGGGATGGGCAGATCATTGGGCTTCGTTGAACCACCGCAAAGGACGATCGCGTCAAATTCCTCGCGTAGTTTGCCTACCGGGTAATCCTTGCCCACCTCACAATTGGTGAAGAAGCGCACGCCCTCCGCTTCGAGCAGATCGACCCGGCGCTGCACCACCTGGTCCTTATCCAGTTTCATGTTCGGGATGCCATACATCAGCAGGCCGCCGATCCGGTCAGCCCGTTCAAAGACCGACACCCAATGCCCGGCGCGGTTTAGTTGCGCCGCACGCCAGACCCGCCGGACCGGAGCCTACCACCGCCACCTTGCGGCCCGTGCGGACAGGGGGCGGCTCCGGCACGATCCACCCCTCCTCAAAACCACGCTCGACAATGGCAAGTTCAATGCTCTTGATCGTCACCGGCTGTTCATTCAGCCCCAATGCAGGAGCCCTCACAAGGCGCCGGACAGACGCGGTAAACTCCGGGAAGTTATTGGTCTTGTGCAGGCGATTCAACGCCTCGCGCCACAACCCGCGATAGACCAGATCGTTCCACTCCGGGATCAGATTGTTGACCGGGCAACCGGCCGCCATCCCATTGATCAACTGGCCGGTGTGACAGAACGGGATGCCGCAATCCATACAGCGGGCGCCCTGCACGCGTAACCGTTGATCCTCGAGGTGAAAGTGAAACTCCTCATAATCCTGCACGCGCTCAAGCGGATTCCGCTCCGCCGGCGTCTCGCGTTGGTATTCAAGAAAACCCGTTGGCTTACCCATGGCTTAGTTACCTCCGACGCGTGCGGCGTCGCGTTTGTTGCTTTCAAATGCAGCCATCACGGCTTCATCGCCGCTGAGACCCTGCGCCTGGACGTGCGCGTACGCCTCCAGCACGCGTTTGTAGTCGTTTGGCATGATCTTTCACGAGCTTCGGCAGCACTTCATCCCAGCGGATCAGCACACGCCATGCCAGTTCGCTGTTTGTGGCGTCGGCGTGCTTCTGAATCAGCGCCTTCACTTCGCCGATCTCATGGGCATCTTTCAACGGCTCGATGCCAACCATCTCTTTGTTGACGCGTTGGGCAAGGTCACCGTTCCAATCCACCACGTACGCAATGCCACCGGACATCCCGGCCGCAAAGTTGCGCCCGGTTCTGCCAAGCACCACCACGCGGCCACCCGTCATGTATTCGCAGCCGTGGTCGCCGATCCCTTCGACGACAGCCTGGGCGCCGGAATTGCGCACCGCAAAGCGTTCGCCGGCCATCCCGCGGATGAACGCCTCACCGGCAGTGGCGCCATACAGTGCCACGTTGCCAATAATGATATTTTCCTCCGCTTTAAAGGTGCTACCTTGGGGCGGATAGACGATCACCCGGCCACCGGACAACCCCTTGCCAAAGTAGTCGTTCCCGTCCCCTTCCAGTTCCAGTGTCATCCCACGGGGGATAAAGGCGCCAAAGCTCTGCCCGGCCGACCCCTGGAAATGGAAATGGATCGTGTCCTCGGGCAACCCCCCAACACCATACCGCCGTGTGACCTCGCTGCCCACCATCGTGCCCACGACACGATTGACATTGCGGATCTTAACCGTGTGCTTGACCTTCTCACCGTTCACCAGCGCCGGCTCCGCAAGGGCAAGCAAGGTCGTCGTGTCCAGCGCTTTATCCAACCCGTGATCCTGGCTGATCTGGCAATACCGGCCAACCTCTTCACCCATGGGCGGGTTCCATAACAGGGGGGACAAGTCGATCCCGCTGGCCTTCCAGTGCTCGATCGCCTGGCGGGCTTCAAGTTTGTCAACCCGCCCCACCATCTCATCGACAGTGCGGAAGCCCAGTTGCGCCATGATCTCGCGCAGTTCCTCCGCAACAAAGTACATGAAGTTCGCAACGTCTTCGGGTTGGCCGACGAACTTCTTGCGCAACTCCGGATTCTGCGTGGCGACACCGACCGGGCAGGTGTCAAGATGGCAGACACGCATCATGACGCAGCCCATACTGACCAGTGGCGCTGTGGCAAAACCAAATTCCTCGGCGCCAAGCAAGGCCGCGATGGCGACATCCCGCCCGGTCTTTAACTGGCCATCGGTCTCGACCGCGACCCGGCTGCGCAATTGATTCAAGACCAGCGTTTGATGCGTTTCCGCGACGCCCAGTTCCCACGGTAAGCCGGCATGCTTGATGGCTGACTGCGGTGACGCGCCCGTGCCGCCGTCGTGTCCTGAGATGAGAATCACATCAGCGTGGCCCTTGGTCACACCGGCGGCGATGGTGCCGACACCGACCTCAGACACCAGCTTGACGCTGATCCGCGCCTCCTGGTTGGCATTCTTCAGATCGTGGATCAATTCCGCCAGGTCTTCAATGGAGTAGATATCATGGTGCGGGGGCGGCGAAATCAACCCCACGCCGGGTGTAGAGAAGCGCACCTTGGCAATCCAGGGGTAAACCTTGGCGCCGGGCAACTGGCCGCCTTCACCCGGCTTGGCGCCCTGCGCCATCTTGATCTGAATCTCTTTGGCATTTACCAGATACTGGCTGGTCACGCCAAACCGGCCCGAGGCGACCTGCTTGATCGCGCTGTTCTTGGAGTCGCCGCGTTCGTTTGTCCACTCAAAACGCTCCGGGTCTTCGCCGCCTTCGCCCGTATTGCTGCGACCGCCAATGCGATTCATCGCAATGGCCATCGTCTCATGCGCTTCCTTGCTGATCGACCCGTAACTCATGGCGCCCGTTTTGAAACGCTTCACGATTTCCGAGGCGGGTTCCACTTCCTCCAGCGGAATTGGCGCCGCCGGGAACTTGAAATCGAGCAGGGCGCGCAGGGTGCAGAACGCCTTTTCTTGCGCATTCACCAGCCCCGAATACTCTTTGAAGGTCTTGTAGCCGGTGGACCATACTGCATCATCCCGCTGCCGGACCGCATACTGGAGTTTGTGAATCGTCTGCGGATTGAAGAGATGGCGTTCGCCATCGGCGCGCCACTGGTAGTAACCGCCGGAGGTAAGCACCTCGGGCGCATCCTCGCGCTCGGGGAAGGCTCGTTCGTGCCGCATCCGTACTTCTTCATAGATCTGCGGCAGCCCGATCCCTTGGATGCGCGTGGGTGTCCAGGTGAAGTACTTGTCGACCAGTTCTCGATTGAGGCCGAGCGCTTCGAAGATCTGGGCGCCACAATAGCTCTGCAGGGTGCTGATGCCCATCTTCGAGCACACCTTGATGATGCCCTTGAGGCTGGCCTTGATGTAGTTGGATTTGGCCTTCTCATAGGGGACATCGGTCAACAACCCCTGGGCGATCATGTCGTAGAGGGTCTCGTACGCCATGTAGGGGTTGATGGCCGTGGCGCCGTACCCGATCAGCAGGGCAAAGTGGTGCACCTCACGCGGTTCACCGGACTCAACGACAATCGCACACTGGGTGCGGGTTTTGCGCCGGATCAGATGGTGGTGCAGCCCCGCCGTGGCGAGCAGCACAGGAATCGGCGCCATCGTGGCGCTCACTCCGCGATCCGACAAGACGAAAATGTTCACATCCTGTTCAATCGCTTCATCGGCCAACGCAAAGAGATTGTCGAGGGCTTTCTCCATCCCCTGCCAGCCGCTGGCGACGGGGAAGAGCAATGAGAGTTTCTGCGCCTTAAAGTGGCGCTCGCGGATGTGCGAGATCTTGGCCAGTTGTTCGTTCGTCAGAATCGGGTTTTTGAGACGAATCTGCCGGCAGTTTTCGGGCAGCGTTTCGAGGATATTGCCTTCCGTTCCCATCATCACATCGGAGGCCGTGACGAGTTCCTCACGAATGGCATCCAGCGGCGGGTTCGTAACCTGGGCAAACAGTTGCCGGAAATAGGAGTAGAGCAGTTGGGGTTGATCCGACAGCACCGCCACCGGGGCGTCATCTCCCATGCTGCCAAGGGCTTCCACCCCGTTCCTGGCCATGGGCGCGATCAACGTGCGTAGCGTCTCGAAGGTGTACCCAAATGCATGCTGCCGCTGAAGCACGCTGGCATGATCGTCGGCCTCATACAACTTCGGCGGCGTGCGCACCTTGTCGAGTTCAACCAGATTCTTCGTCAGCCACTCCTGATACGGATGCGCGGCGGCCATCGTCGACTTGATTTCCTCATCGGAAATGATGCGTCCCTGGTTCGTGTCGACCAGGAACATGCGTCCAGGCTGGAGACGCGACTTGTAGGCGACGTTCTCCGGCTCAATCTCGTCGCCGAGGACGCCAACCTCAGAGGCCATCACCACGACATCATCCTTCGTGACGTAGTAGCGCGACGGACGTAGACCGTTCCGGTCGAGGACCGCGCCGACGACCGAGCCATCGGTAAAGACAATCGACGCCGGGCCATCCCACGGCTCCATGACAGTGGCATGGTATTCGTAGAACGCCCGCACATCAGGCGCCATGCTCTCATGGTTGCTCCAAGGCTCCGGGATCATCATCATCGCCACGTGATGGAGCGGCCGGCCCGTCAGATGCAAAAATTCCAATGCATTGTCAAACTGGGAACTGTCACTGCCGTCAGGGTCAATGATCTGTTGCGAAACCTTGGGGAGGTCATCCCCAAACAACTCGGATTTGAGCGTCGACTGGCGGGCGTACATCCAATTTACATTGCCGCGGATCGTGTTGATCTCACCGTTGTGAATCAGGTAACGATAGGGGTGGGCACGGTCCCAGCTTGGGAACGTATTAGTGCTAAAGCGGGAATGCACCACCGCAATCGCCGCTTCCATATCAGGGTCAAGCAGGTCCGGGTAGTAAGCGTCCACCTGTTCCGCCAGCAACATGCCCTTGTAGACGATCGTGCGGCTGGACAGGCTGGCGACATAAAATTGCCGGCCGCTCTCTTCGCCATTGAACCGTAGGGCGCGTTCCGCCTGTTTGCGAATGACATACAATTTTCGTTCAAAGGCAAGGGGATCCGCACCGATTAACGCGGCCTCGTTGCGCTCGATAAAAATCTGGCGTACAAACGGCTCACCGGCAATGGCGGATGCGCCCAACGTGCTGTTGTCGGTCGGCACCGTGCGCCAACCCAGGATTTTCTGGCCCTCCTCGGTGATGATCTCTTCGAGTTTCGCCTCAAAACGCGCTCGGAGAGCTTCATCCTTGGGCAAGAAGACCATCCCCACACCGTATGCGCCGGGTTCGGGCAGCGCACAGCCGCAGGCCGCAGCCACCTTACGCAGAAACTTGTCTGGCATCTGCAGGTTGATGCCCGCGCCGTCGCCTGTGTTGGCTTCGCAGCCGCAGGCGCCACGATGGTTCAGATTGACCAGCACGGTCATCGCCCGGCGCACAATTTGATGGCTCTTGCGTCCCTTGATGTTGACCACAAAGCCAACGCCACAGGCGTCCTTTTCGAAGGCAGGGTCATAGAGACCCTGGCGGGGCGGAAGTCCGGTAAACTGGAAGGGGTTGGACTCCTGGGGTGGACAGGCAGCCTGGCTCGATTCACTCATGGTCATCTCCTCTGACTCAAAACGCACGTATCCGGTGACACGCCACGTCTTTGGGGCGATGATCATTCACGGTTCGAGTTGCTCCCGATTGGGGAGACAAAAATCATTGCGACAAAAAAAGCGTGAGACGGCTTTGGACGAAATTTCGTCCGCGCCGCCCCACGCTGGGCGTCCAATTTGTAATCACAGAGACCTGCGGGCCGCATTATACACGACGTTTGAAGACGCTTCAAACCCACGAAAATGGGATCGCAACTCTGTGGCGCCCCAACCGACCTACGCTGCTGCCGCACGCTTCAGCGTCTGGGGATCCGGAGATTGACGGTCCTGAAGGTCCGCACCGCCAACAACGCACTGCCCAGAATGAGGACGCCGCCGAAAGTCTGAAGCGGTGATAGCCGCTCATCTAGGAATAAGATGGACCATATGACGCTCAGGAGCGTCTCTAACGGCCCTAACAGCGCAATTTGACCGCTGCCGATTTTGCGCACGGCACTATAGTAGGAGAGACGCGCCAGGTACGTGCTGACGAATGCCAGCATGACAACCGCCAACCAACCGCCGGCCGTGGGCGCCACCCACTCAGCGCCGGCCAACCACCAGTAGAGCGCCACGAAAAGTGCCATCGAGGCGGTGACGTAGAACGAGATCGTGCGTGACGGATAGGCGATCAGCGCCCATTGGGTGAATGCCAGTTGAAACGAAAAGAGGAAAGTCGCCGCGAGTGCCAGCGCTGCGCCAAACCAGTCAACGCGCCCGGTCGGACCAATCAGGAAAAATACACCCACCAGCGCAATGCCCAGACGCAGCAGATCGCGACCGGAAAGCCGTTCGCCGCGCAATGCGAGCAGGCTGATCACCATGGGCGGGCTCAGCGCCAGAATCATCGCCGTCAGCGAGGAATCGAGGTAATTCAGCGAGGAAAAGAAGAGGAGCATGCCCACCGCATTGACGGCGCCCAGAAAGAGCATCGCGCCCAGACCACGGCGCGGCAGCCGCAACATCTGGCGGTCCGTCATGGCCAGCGTAATCCCAAGCAGCGCCGTCGCAATCACGGCGCGCAGCATCAGCAGCGTCGTGGAGTTGAAGCCGCCCGTGATTGCCGCGCGCGCGACCGGGGGCGCAAAACTGAAGGCGAAAGTGGCAAGCAATGCCAGCATCCACCCGGACCGGCGCTCGTGGGCAAGCTGCCGGTCCGGGTGTTCCTGAGTCTGTTCAGTGGCAGGAGCTACGGTCACTTGGCCGCGCCTTGCCCCAGGCCATGCACCGCCGCAGCAAACGCATCGATCTCCGTCATGGTGCTGAGCACACCAATCTCAATCCGGTAGCTGCGCGCCTGCCCTGGCTCCAGCAGGGCCAACCGGCCCTCGCGGCGCTCCTTGCCGCGCCCTTCGACGAAGTTGCTGGCGGGTTCGACGCCACAGACATAGGCGCCCTGTCCCATCATCTTCCACTGGATCAGGTGCGGCAGTTCCGCCGTCCGATAGCGGACATAGACGCCAATGCCCTGACCGCCGGCATAGGTGCGATTGACCACGGCGGCCTGGGTGTAGCCGTCAGATCCCGAATGCATGCGGTGGTAGAACACCTGCTCGGCGTACCCGGCCGTCGGCGCCTGGAACACATTGTGCCGGCTCAGACCGGGCATTGCGACCTGATCGCGCGGCGTCACTTCAGCCGAGGCGGCAATCAATTCGGATTGTGGCGAGACCACGGGAAAGCCCAGATTGCAGTGGTAGAGCATCATCACCGGCGTGGTCTGGAAGCCTTCGTTGCTGACTGTATCTTCAATCGCCAGCCGGTTGCCCCCAAGTTGCGCGGTGATTTTGCGCTCAACGACAAGGTTCTCACCAAAGACCGACGCCTCGCGCAACTGCCCACTCACCCAGAGTTCATACTCATCGCCGACCCAGGCGCCGCCGTAGCTAAAATTCGTGGCCGGGGTGTACGAGGCGCGGCCGTGCAGCCCCAGGGGCTGCCCCTCATCCTCGGAGGGTGCACCAAAGAAACTGGGACCACAGGAGGTCATCAGCCCGCCGTGAAAACCGCGCAGCCAGCCTAACCCAGCCGGTTCATAGTAAGCCGCCCCCTTGGCCGTCGTGGGGGAACGCCACCCGAGCGCGGCGCCACCGTAGGAAGCAGGGCCGATATCCATCCCCCGGTCGACGAGGACGGTGAAATCAAACCCGCTGCCGGTGCGCACATCCGCGACGCGGACGCCGCGTTCAAACCCATCCGCCAATTCGCCGGCGCGCACGCCCGCGAGCTGGCTGATATCCCCGACCAGCGAAAGTAGTTCCGACCGCGCAAACTGCTGGCCAAATAGGGTCGCCATCATAACCTCCAGACTTTAGCACTATGTGAATAGGTCCAGCAATCGTAGCCTGCGCGCAAAGCATTGTCAATTGATGGGACCTTACCACCCAATACTAGCCACCTGACCAGTTGTCAATCTCCCCAAACGTCGGACGCTGAGTTATAACGTTTCCATTACACTTATCCGGGTATAATTGAGGCAAAAGTCCTGCGTCCATGGGATGCATAGCAACCGCTCATTTAGATTTCGTGAAATTTCTACCGTAGGAGGAAAAATCGCCATGACTGTAGCTGTCGCAGAATCATCCAAAGCGACCAAAGCTGACGAGAAGACTTGGGTCTTTCTCTTCAACCAATTGGACAAAGTTGAGAGCACTGCAAAAACCAAAGATTGGGAAGATATCCGCTCATTGCTGGGTGGCAAAGGCGCCAACCTGTTCGAGATGACACGCCTGGGCTTGCCGGTGCCTCCGGGATTCACGGTCACCACCGAAGCCTGCAATGCCTATCTCAAGTATGACCACCAATTCCCGCCTGCCATGTGGGACCAGGAAGTGGTCGCCATGCACGCCGTGGAACAGCAGGTCGGCAAGAACTTTGGCGACCCCAAGAACCCGCTCTTTGTTTCGTGCCGCTCGGGCGCCAAGTTCTCCATGCCCGGCATGATGGACACCGTGCTCAACATCGGCCTGAACGACGAAACCGCCAAAGGCATGATCGAGCTCACCGGCGACGCACGTTTTGTTTACGATTCCTATCGCCGTCTGATCCAGATGTTTGGCTCGGTCGTGATGGGCGTGGCCGACGAACCCTTTGAAGACGTGATCACAGAGTTCAAGAAGCGCAAAGGCGTCAAGAACGACGTGGAACTGGCCGCCGATGATTGGATGCAGATCGTCGAACGCTTCAAGGGCCTTGTCAAGGCGTACAAAGGCATCGACTTCCCGCAGGACCCCTACAAGCAACTCGAAATGGCGACCCGGGCGGTCTTTAATAGCTGGTTCGGCAAGCGCGCCATCGACTATCGCAATGCCACCAACATCAGCCACGACCTCGGCACCGCCGTCAACATCGTGACCATGGTCTTCGGCAATATGGGCGAAGACTCCGCCACCGGCGTCGCCTTCACCCGCAACCCGGTCGATGGTGTCAACGAACTATACGGCGACTACCTGATCAACGCCCAGGGCGAAGATGTCGTGGCCGGTATCCGCAACACGCTGCCGATTGCCCAGTTGGAAAAGGACATGCCGGAAGCCTTTGCGGAGTTCATGAACATCGTGAACAAGCTGGAAACCCACTTCCGCGACATGCAGGACGTGGAATTCACGATCGAACGCAAGAAGTTGTGGATGCTCCAGACTCGCAATGGCAAGCGCACAGCGCGCGCCGCAATCAAGATCGCAGTCGACATGACCAACGAAGGCCTCATCAAGAAGGAAGAGGCCGTCATGCGCGTGACACCCGAACAGGTCGATCAGTTGCTGCACCCGCAGTTCAGCGCAGAAACCAAGAAGAAGGCGCGCAAAGAGGGCAAACTGCTCGTCAGCAAGGCCGTCAACGCCAGCCCCGGCGCCGCCGTCGGCATGGCGGTCTTTGACGCCGACACGGCGGATGAGTGGGGCAAAGCGGGCAAGGCCGTCATCATGGTCCGCCCGGAAACCAAGCCCGACGACGTGCACGGCATGATCGCCGCCAAGGGCATCCTCACCAGCCGCGGTGGCGCCACCAGCCACGCCGCGGTCGTCGCCCGCCAATTCGGTACGCCGGCAGTCTGCGGCGCCGAAGAGATGGAGATCGACGTCGATCACCGCATGTTCCACATCCAGGTCGACGACAAGGAAGTCGAAGTCCGCGAAGGCGATTGGATCAGCCTGGACGGTGGCACCGGCGAAGTCTTCCTTGGCCAACTGCCGACCCAGGACCCGGACTTTGAGAACGAAGCCGAACTGAACATTCTGCTCAAGTGGGCCGATGGCGTCCGCCGCCTCGGCGTGTGGGCCAACGCCGACTATCCCAAGGACGCCGAACGCGCACGCCGCTATGGCGCCCAGGGCATTGGCCTCTGCCGCACCGAGCACATGTTCTTTGAAGAAGATCGCCTCCCCATCGTCCAGGAAATGATCATGGCAACGAGCAGAGCCCGTCGCCTGACCGCCCTGGAACGCCTGCTGCCCGTACAGCGCAATGACTTTGAAGGCATCTTCCGCGCGATGGATGGCCTACCCGTCATCATTCGCCTGCTGGATCCGCCCCTGCACGAGTTCCTGCCCTCCTACCAGGATCTGGTAGCGGACCTGGCGGACCTCAAGGTGCGCTTGCAGCACTTCCACACGCTGAGCGAAATCGACACCGCCCTGGGCCTGGTGCGCCAGAAGGAAGACATCCTCAGCCGCGTGAAGGCGCTGAGCGAGTCGAACCCGATGCTCGGTCTGCGCGGCGATCGCCTGAGCGTTGTCATGCCCGAAATCACCGAGATGCAGGTGCGCGCCATCCTGGAAGCGGCCATCCACGTCAAGAAGGACGGCATCGACGTGCACCCGGAGATCATGGTGCCGCTGGCCGGCCATGTCAACGAACTCAAGTACATCAAAGAGATCGTTGACCGCATTGCCGAAGAAGTCTTCACCGAGAGTGGCATGACGGTCGACTTCAAATACGGCTCGATGGTCGAAGTGCCCCGCGCCGCGTTGACTGCCGATGAACTGGCCACCGTGGCCGAGTTCTACAGCTTTGGCACCAACGACCTGACCCAGACGACCTTCGGCATGAGCCGTGACGACGCCGAATCCAAGTTCCTGATGGAATACACCGAGAAGGAAATCCTGCCTTCGAATCCGTTCCAGCAACTGGATCGCGGCGGCGTCGGTAAACTGATCAACATGACCGTCGAACTGGGCCGCGGCACGCGCCCCGACATGCACATGGGCATCTGCGGCGAGCATGGCGGCGACCCCAATAGCATTGAGTTCTGCCACATGGCCAAACTGAACTACGTGAGCTGCAGCCCGTATCGCGTCCCGATTGCGCGGCTTGCAGCAGCGCAGGCGGCCGTTAAGCATCCGTAAGCGGTTGGTTGTTCTCCGGTTTCCTCCTTGTGGACGGGCACGCCAGTTGGCGTGCCCGTCTCACATTCCCCGTTCTTGTTGCACCAGATTCCACTAAAGCACTAATTCTCTGACATTTGATCGATGCGTTCCGGCGTAACTGCGCCTACACTGAACACGAGGAGTAGATGGTGGCATGCCACGCTCCATGTATCGCGCGCACCGGAACCACAATGCGAAAATCATCAAAAGGCAATGATCCAACGACGTTGCCGTCTGTGCGAACAGGCATCGGACCCCACGGCTACCGCCATCTGCAGCTACTGCTCTGGTTACTGGTGTATGTCCTGAGCACACAACTGGACAAGGCCCTCTCGGTCGATGCAGTAGATCGCTATCCGCTCATCTGGCTGCCGGCCGGCATCGCATTGGCAGGCGCAATCTGGTTTGGCTGGTCCATCCTGCCCTGGCTTGTGGCCGGCTCATTTGTCGTCAATGCCGGCTACATCCTCACGACTGACGTCGCCATTACGCCAGTTCAAGCCGTTGCGATCTGTTTCGCCCTGATGACGCTTGATGTGAGCCAGATGATCTTCGCCTACTGGCTCTGGCAGCGTTTTGTCGACGCCGGTCTTGCGACAGTGCAGAGCTACCTCAAGTTTGTCTTCATCGTCTGCACGATTCCCTACCTGATCACTGCGTTTGGCTATGGGCTGATGCTCTGGCTCGTCACACCGGCGCTCCATGCGTGGGACGCCACACGCCTGGCCGTTTTGCTGGTTCAACTTGGCACGGGTGATGCCGTTGCGGTCTTTATGGTTGTGCCGCTGATCTGGGCATGGCGCCGGCCCGACCGGCGCTGGGGACAGACCCTGATCGGCGTTGCGTTCTGCATGCTCCTGGTGCTGGCAGCCTCAATCTGGCAGGAGACCGTCGCCGTCAACTTGCTCTTTTTGGCGATGCCAATGCTGATGTTTCTTGCGCTGGTGTTTGGGCTGCAAGGAATCACCCTCGGAATTTTTGCGTTGGGGATGTGGATTGTAGGCGTTGGCGCGCAGCAAAACATCGGACCGCTTCAACTGGAAATTGATCCGTGGTATGTCGGCATGATCGGGCGACTGATTCTGGTCGGTATTCCCATGGAGGCAATTGCCGTCCTCTATGAGCAGTTGCGCAAACAACAACACACATTGGAAGCAGAGGTTGCGCTGCGCACCGAAGGCATGGCGCGAAGTCAGGCTGCGCCAGCAAAGTGAATTGGCGGAACACGAGCAAGGGCTACTGGCGGACGCACTCCGCGACATCTCCAACACCCTGAATCATACGCTCGATCGGGACGCCCTGCTCGATTGCATCCTGGAACAACTCTCACGCGTGGTGCCCCACGATGCCGCAACCGTACTCCTGCTCGATGAGAAGACTCATGTGGCCCGTGTCGTACGGCGCAAGGGACCGGACCGCGATAACCCCGCGATCTACGAACTTCGCTTATCGCTTGCTGCTGCAAGCAATTTGCGCATTATGGCGGAGACACAGCAAGCGTATGCGCTCCCCAAAGGCGCCGATGACCCCGCCTGGGTGCACGTCCCGACCTCAAACTGGGTGCGTTCGCAGCTTGGTGCACCCATTTGCAGCCAGGGCGCCGTCCTCGGTTTCCTTTCGCTCGAGAGCGCCACACCGGAGTTCTTCACCGAGCAACATGCGGACCATCTCCAGGCGTTTGCCGATCAGGCGGCAGTTGCGCTCGATAACAGCCGCCTCTATGAATCAGTGAGACACGAACTGCGTGAGATCACGCTGCTCAACCAGGCCATCCCGCACTCAGCCGGCAACGACATCGACCGAGCGCTCGATGGAGTGTGCGCTGAATTGGCCGGTTATTTTGGCGCCAGCAGCGTCAGGATCGCACAGTTGAACCAGACCCGGCAGCATTTCACCACGATTGGCGAGTACAAACCGCCGGACGCAGAGAGCGCATTGGGGACCTTTGTCCCTGTGGAAGCCAATCCGGCCGCCGAGCAAATCCTGCGGCACGGCAAACCCATCGCGATCGCCGAGATGCCTACGCATCCGGTGCGCGACGTCGCCCCGGAGGCGTTACGCACTGCTGACGTGGTTTCTTGCTTAATTGTGCCGGTCCATATCGCCGACCAGGTTGCCGGCGTCATTGGCATCGATTTCACCGCAAAGCGGACATTTGACGTCGACGAGATCGCGCTCGCCGAAAATGTCGCCAAGATCGTCGGCCACGCGCTCCACAATGCACAACTCGCCGCCGAAAAGCATCGCGCCCTCGTCGAAGCCGAAGCCGCCAACCGCGCAAAGTCCGCTTTTTTGGCGAGCATGAGCCATGAATTACGCACCCCAATGAATGCCGTCATCGGCATGTCCACTCTATTGCAGGACACCCCGCTCAATGTAGAGCAGAGGGATTATGTCGATACGATCCTTTCGAGCGGGAGCGCCTTGCTTAGCATCATCAGCGACATTCTTGACTTCTCGAAGATCGAAGCCGAACGGCTGGAACTGGAAACCGCGCCCATCTCGGTTCTAGAAATCATCGAGGAGATTGTTGCCGCATGCACCTACCAGGCGCTCCAAAAGGGAATTGAATTCAATGCCATCGTCGCTGCAGAGGTGCCTCCTCTGCTCATGGGCGATCGCGTGCGCTTGCGTCAGGCCATCCTGAATTTGGTCAATAATTCCATCAAATTCACCCATGAGGGCGAAATTGTCGTGTGCGCCGCCCTGAATGGCGAACTGCCCATGAATCGCGTTGAGATCGCCGTTACCGTCAGCGACACAGGGATCGGCATCCCAAAGGATCGGTTGGATCGACTTTTCAAACCTTTCTCACAGGTGGACGTGTCGAGCACACGACGTTATGGCGGAACGGGTCTTGGTTTGGCCATCTGCTATCGCCTGGCGCAACTCATGAACGGGAAGGTATCGGTTGTGAGTGAACCAGACCAGGGATCAACCTTTACCCTGACCTTCCAGGCAGAACGCGTTGGCCAAGAAGCCGGCAACCTGCAAAACACCTCTGCACTTGCAGAGCGCAGGGCATGGGTCATCTGCAGCCATAAGAACCGGGCCGAGGCGGTGTGCGCGGCCCTCCAAGAATTCAAGATGCAGGTTGCGGCGACCACGACCAACGAGTTCGGAAACCTGGACCGACTCGCCAATCCCCCAACACCGGACGTGGCGATTATCGATGTGGCGGAATCCGATGCAGCCATCGTGGCCGGCATCTCACAAGTACGGAAAATGAGTTCGTGCCAAACGTTGCCAATTATCGTGGTGACGCCGCCAGGCGAAACACAAGCCCTCCCGATTGATGATAGTTCAGTTGTCTCAATTGCACGCCCAGTGAAGCGTTGAATTGCAAAGTGCGCTTGCAAGCGACCTGCATCGTTCAGCATCGCCCCAGTCCGCAAGCAAATCATCGCCCTTTGTCCATTCGATGGGGGCAAAGATCCCGCTTACCATCCTGCTCGCCGAAGATAACCCGACCAACCAGAAGGTGACACTTCACCTCCTGGCGCGGCTTGGGTATCACGCTGAGGCGGCCGCAGATGGCTACCAGGTGCTGGAGGCGCTGCAACGCAAACGGTTTGACGTTGTCTTAATGGACATTCACATGCCCGAGATGGATGGACTCGAAGCAACACGCAGGATCCGCGCCGACACGACCCGCGAGCAGCCCACCATTTATGCCTTGACCGCAGCCGCCACGCCAGAGGATGCCGCCGCCTGCCGGGCAGCAGGGATGGACGGCTACTTGACGAAACCGCTTCAACTTGCCCAATTGGTCGGCGCATTGCGCACCACGGCCGAACAGAAGCTACAAGCAAAAGCGAACCATCCACTGGCAGACACGTAACCCGCGCACAATCCTCATTCCTGAATCAGCGCCGCGCATTGGCTGTGCTGTATAATGGGTGCCAATCGAGTGTGAAACGAAATTCACACCCTTCCATCTCTTTATTGAAATCTAGATCGAAGATTGCCTGCCATGTCCATTGATTCGTCGCTCATGCCCATGCTTTTCATCGCCGGTGCGCCCAGTTGGAAGATGCCGCAGCTCACCGGCCTCAACAAGTTACCGCCGCGCGCGACGTTGACTCCCTACCCCGACGCAGCCAAAGCGCTGGCTCAGCCGCGGGAAGCATCACCTTACTTCCAGAGTCTCAACGGTGAATGGCAGTTTCAAGTCAAGGATCGACCGCAAGCAGTGACCGCCGCGTCCATCGCCCAGGGAGATTGGTCGGCGATCGAGGTGCCGGGCAATTGGACGATGCAGGGATTCGGCAAACCGCACTATACAAACGTGCAAATGCCGTTCCCCGATCTGCCACCGGAGGTGCCGCAGGACAACCCAACCGGCATCTATCGGCGCCTGTTCACCGTGCCAGACGACTGGGCAACCCGGCGCATTGTCCTCCACTTTGGCGGTTGCGAAGGCGTGCTCTACGTCTATGTCAACAACCAGCCCATTGGCATGAGCAAGGATGCCCGTACACCGGCGGAGTTTGATGTCAGCGACCAGGTCCACCTTGGCGCCGAAAACGAACTGCGGGTGGTCGTCGTGCAATTCTCAGATGCAAGCTTTATCGAAGACCAGGATCACTGGTGGCAGGCGGGACTCTATCGCGAGGTTTTCCTCTACAGCACGGCGCGACCACACCTGCAGGATCTCTTCGCACGCGGGGACCTCGACGACAATCTGATAGACGGCGTCTTGCGGATTACCTGCAAAGTCGGATTTCCAGGCCACCCTGCGCCCGATTGCACGGTGACCGCCCAACTCTTCGACGCCGCCGGCCAGCCTGCGCTGGCGGCGCCACTCACAGGGGTCGTGGGGGGGCGCAAGAGCGAATTGGGTTATCCAACGCAAACGACCAATGAGGTCAGATTTGAGACGGCCATCGCCAGCCCACAGCAGTGGTCCGCAGAATCGCCCTATCTCTACACCCTGGTCGTCTCTTTACAGGGCGCAGACCAGGTAGAAAGCACGCGCTGCACCGTCGGCTTCAGACGCGTCGAGGTCCAGGATCGCCAACTGCTCGTCAACGGTCAACCGGTCATGATCAAAGGGGTCAACCTCCACGACCACAGCGACGCCAGCGGCAAGGCTGTCGACGCGTCGCTCACGGAGACTGACTTGAGGCTGATGAAGCAGTTCAACGTCAATGCAATTCGCTGCTCTCACTATCCCAAGGATCCAAGCTTTTATGATCTGTGTGATCGGTATGGATTCTATGTGGTGGACGAGGCAAAATGTTGAGGCGCATGCCTTCTACGACCTGTGCACCGATTTACGCTATACCGCGGCGTTTATTGAGCGCGCGCAGAACATGGTGGAGCGCGATAAGAATCACCCATGCATCATTGTCTGGTCACTGGGCAATGAATCCGGCTACGGTCCCAACCATGACGCCGCCGCCGGCTGGGTGCGCAGCGTCGATCCTCACGCCCCTCCACTATGAAGGCGCCATTAGTCGCTGGATGGGTGCGCAATGGGACGATGGCGCGAGCGCCACGGACATCATCTGCCCGATGTATCCCGCCATCAGCGAAATTGTCGAATGGGCCCAATCCGGCCAGGGACACCGCCCTGTCATTGTTTGCGAGTACTCCCATGCCATGGGCAACAGCAACGGCAGCCTGTCCGACTACTGGGCAGCCTTTGAACGCTACAAAGGCCTTCAAGGTGGCTTCATCTGGGAGTGGCTCGATCATGGCATCCGCCTCACTACGGAAAATGGGGAAGCGTACTGGGCCTATGGCGGCGACTTTGACGACATTCCAAACGACGCCAACTTCTGTGCAGATGGGCTCGTCTGGCCTGACCGCACACCGCACCCTGCGCTCTTTGAGTTCAAGCATCTGGCGCAGCCAGTCGCCGTCGCCTGGAGCAGCACATCCCAGGGGCGGATTCAGATTCACAATAAGCACGACTTCATCAACCTGAACCACCTGTACGGTGAATGGGAGCTGACGGTGGATGGCGTCCGGACGGCGCATGGCTTGCTGCCCGAACTCAATCTGCTGCCAGGGGCAACCAGGGAGGTCGATCTCGATCTGGCAGGTTTACGGACCGACGGTGAAGCGTTCTTCAACGTGCGCTTCTTCGAAGTAGCGGACACGCTGTGGGCCCCTGCAGGCTTCGAAGTCGGTTGGGTGCAGTTGGCCGTACCAGGCGGAACCCCGGCGCTGCCACACCGCCGCGCCATGGCGCGGAAACAGCCTACTCGTTGGCTGAAGGCGACGATGTGATCACGATTGGCCTGGATGAACTGGGCGTCAGTATCGTCGTGGACCGCCAATCCGGTATGCTCCGGCATTTCGGCCCCGGTGCGTCGAACGCCTTTGTGCGCGGACCTCAGCTCAACGTCTGGCGCGGCGCCACTGACAATGATGGCATCAAACTGCTGTTGGATCAGCAGGGCAATAAACCGCTGACACGGTGGCTGGCGCTTGGGCTGAACCATGTAGAGCAGCGTCTCCAGAGCATCCGCGTCACTGAAACCGAGGATGGATTGCCGTCCATTGAGGTGGTTCATTGCGCCTCGGGCCGCGAACAGTGGGACGACTTCACGCACACACAGCACTATACGCTGCTGCCCACGGGCGAGTTGCACGTTAAGAACCGCATCGAACTCGGCCCCGACGTGGATGACTTACCCCGCATCGGTGTCAACATGGTGCTCCGGGATAACTTAGAGGAGTTGAAGTGGTATGGCCGCGGTCCTTGGGAAAACTACGCGGATCGCAAAGCCGCGGCGATGGTGGGTGTCTACGAAAGCACCGTGACTGAGCAGTATGTGCCCTATATCGTGCCCCAGGAACACGGGCACAAAACCGACGTGCGCTGGCTCACATTGACCGGCGCTGACGGGCAGGGAGTGCGGGTCAGCGGCATGCCGACCCTTGAATTCTCCGCATCGCACTTTGAAGCCAACGATCTGTATGCTGCCCGCCATACAACGGACCTGAAGTCGCGGGCGGAGGTCATTCTGAATCTCGACAGTGCACAGCGCGGCCTCGGCACCGCCAGTTGTGGACCAGACACGCTCGCCGAATATCGACTTCAAGCGCGTGCGTACGAATTCAGCTATCGTATTCAAGCTTTGTAGCCATGGTTGCCGCCATTTCCGGTGTTGTACCGCTGATCTATAACACGACTGCAGGGTCCCAGGCCCGCAATACACGCAGGCTCAATCAAGTCGTGAATGGTCTGCATGCGGTTGGTATCGACGTCGAGGTCGCATTGGTGCAAAGTCCGGACGAGGTGCTGGCCGCGACGGCAAAAGCAGTCCATCGCGGCGGAGAACTTGTCCTGGTGTGTGGTGGCGACGGCACGGTCGAAACCGCGGCGAATGCAGTGATCGGCGCCGGAACCACCCTTGGGATCCTGCCGGCCGGGACGCGCAATAACGTTGCGCGCAGTTTACACATTCCCCTCGACTTGAAAGGCGCCATCGCCGTGTTGCGCACTGGCGCAGTGCAGCGCATCGGCGCAGGTCATGCGCGCACAAAGGGCGCGCACGTTGGTTCCTCGAGACATTCACGGTGGGGTTGTTCTCGTCGCTCTATCCGGATGCGGACGCCATCCAGAAGGGCGACATCGGCCGCGTCGCCGGTCTTCTGGCTACCTTTGCGGCGGCGCCAATGGCACGCTTCAACATTCGCATCGACGGGGGCGAACTTGAGATGAAGGCAAGGGCGCATGCCGTCATGGGGGTCAATCTACCCATCGTGGGCGGCAATTTCCGGCTTAACGATGACATCCACTACACAGACGACCACCTGGACATTTTCATCTATGATCGGCTCGACAAGCTGGACATGTTGATCTACGGGTTTGATGTGCTGGCGGGGATGGCGGAAGATCCGGCCATCCCTCACCTGCGCGCCACCACGCTCGAAATTACCTGCGATCCCCCGCTGCCCGTCATGGCCGATGGCTTCGACCTTGGCGAGGGCCCGGTCACCGTTACTTCCGCGCCACGCATCCTTCGCGTGATCACTGGATCCTGACCAACTGTCCCATTGCCGGCGAAAGCAGATCCAGGGCGCCAACTTGGCGGTCACTCAAAATTCTAGCACGACAACGGGCGCAATTTGGGGTAAACTTACTTACGTTGGCGAACCTCACCACGGCGAAGCGCTAACCGCTCAGGCAGAAGGACTGCCCCAGATGAAGCAAACTTTTCATCCCCGCCGGCGCCCTGGTCTCATTACCAGCCGCGGCGACCCACAAGGCATGAAGACCGTATGATCCAGGAACAACTACTCCGCCTCCTGCTTGCGGTCATGGTCGGAGGGCTGATCGGCTATGAGCGGGAGTATCACGAAAAAGCCGCCGGGCTCCGCACCATCACGCTGGTCTGCGTTGGCAGCGCCCTCTTCACGATGTTTGCGGATTATGCTGCCGGGCGGGCCGATGCGGTGCGCCTTGCGGCGGGCGTCGTCACGGGTATCGGATTTCTGGGCGCCGGTGTCATCCTGCGCGATCACGGTCAGGTTACGGGCATGACAACGGCAGCCACGATTTGGGTGGCTGCGGCGCTTGGCGTTGGGCTGGGGTTTGGGGCATACTGGTTGATTGGTGTGGCAACAATCGTCGTGCTCGCCGTGCTCTGGATTTTCCCAAGGTTGGAGATCCAACAGCGCGCCAACGATACGATGACGTTTGATCTCACCACCAGGTATGACAAGTCTCGCTACGCAGTCTTTCTGCGTCGCATCGCTGAGCATCATCTCCGCATCGTGCGGCACACGATCGCCCGCAAAGGCGAGGACGACATGATCTGCATGTGGGTCGTCTTTGGAAAACCAGACGATTTGACCGACCTGGCCAAGGAATTTATCGACAACGCTGAAGTCAAGGATTTCAGCATTTACTAAGGGGTGTGCGGCGCCTGACAGCGCGCCGTACACCCCTTGACGGACGAACAGCGGCGCGCATGATATCTGGCGTCACCAACATCAAAAGCAGCTTCCGCCGCGTCGACGAAATCACACGCGTGCTGGCAAAATATGGGCTGGCCGACTGGGTGGGCGATATCACGCCCGGCTTCGTGCGCCGTCGCTTCCTGACCCCCGACGGCACCCCCGTCAAAGACCTGCCCTTCGAGGTGCGCGTCCGCCTCGCTATGACCGAATTGGGCACCACCGCGATCAAACTCGGCCAGATGATGAGCACGCGCGCCGACATGGTCGGGCCGGAACTCGCCACCGAACTGGCGCAGTTGCAGGCTGATGTCCCCGCCGATGGGCCTGATGCGGTGCGCGCCACGATCACGGCCGAACTGGGGCAGCCCCCAGAGCAGATCTTTGCGGCGTTTGACTACACCCCCCTGGCCTCGGCCTCGATTGGCCAGGTCCATCTTGCCCAACTCCCGGATGGCGTCAATGTCGTCGTCAAAGTCCAGCACGCAGGCATCGAGCAAAAGGTGCGCGGTGACCTGTCGCTCCTCAACAGCGTCGCCCAACTTGCTGAGAACAACAGTAAGGAAATCGCGTTCTATCGGCCAACAGATACGATTGATGAGTTCAAACGTTCCCTGCTGCGCGAGCTGGACTTCCAGACCGAACTGAACAACATTCTCGTCTTTGACCGCAACTTTGCAAAGGATCCAAAGGTCAAGTTCCCCGTTGCCTACCCGGAGTATTCCTCGCGACGGGTGCTTACGATGGAACGGTTGAGCGGCTACAGTATCGCCAACACCGCGCGCATGAAAGCCGACGGCGTCGACATGGGCGCGTTTGCGCAACTCTTCGCCAATACGATGATGACGATGATCTTCCGCGATGGTTTCTACCATGCGGATCCGCACCCGGGCAACGTCTTCGTGCTGCCGGGTGGCCAACTGGGCATGCTGGATCTGGGCAAGGTGGGACGTGTCGACGAAGACACCCGCGACGACTTCATCAACATTGTCACGGCTTTTCTCACCAAAGATGTCGCCGGTCTCACCGATGAACTGCTGCAAATGTGTGAGACGCCACCCGACCTGAACCAGACCAGCTATCGTGCGGATGTAGCCGACTTTATCGGCGAGTTCGGGGACACCGCCGAAGGCAAACTCGATATCGGGGCAGCATTTGGGTCGATGTTTGCCATCATCCGTAAACACCACCTTGGGGTTCCCCGCGCGTCAATATGCTGCTGCTGGTCGTTGTTCAAACAGAAGGCACCGCACGCGGACTCGATCCTGATTTCAATCTCACGGCGACCCTCCAACGCTTTGGCGCAGACCTGATCAAGAAGCGCTTCTCACCGGCGCGGCTGCAACGGGATGCCGTGCGCTCGTTTCGCGACTGGAGCCGGTTGCTGCAGGCGCTCCCACGCGAGACACTCGACCTGATCGAACGGGCGCAAGCCGGTGAGCTCAGGATCAATGTCGAACAGCGCGGCATTGAAAAGCCCATCAACCGCCTGGCCTACGGCATCATTGCCTCAGCCGTCCTGCTTGCCTCTGCGCTCCTCTGGGCCAGCAGCGCCCCCCCAACCCTGTGGGGCATCTCCATTTTTGGTGTGCTTGGCGTCGTCCTTGCGTTTCTTTTGGGCGTCCACGTCCTCTTCCTGATCTGGCGCTCCGGCTGAATAGCACGCATGCTATGCCGATTTTCCTGTAAATCCCGCTCAGGACAATTGTCCACCTCACCAATCCCCTTTCGGCAGTCGATTTAGAAAGTGCAGCAGGCTTTCTGCACAGCGTAAGGTAGACGTTAAGCCGTCGTACTCATGCCTCCAGTTCGCTACACTATGTTTAGCAAGAACATGGTGGGAGCGGAGGCAGTCATGGTCACGGCGACCAAAAAAGCCTATTACTTAGTAAGTGCGCTGGCTATTGTCGTGGTGGCGTTTGCCACAACACTCGCGCCGGCTGCAAGCGCTGCGGCGCAGTCTGACCCCGCAGTCCAAACCCTCCTGATCCAATTCAGACCTGAGGTTGATGAGACAACCCGGCTGGCGACAGTCGCGGCCCTCGGCGCGGAACTCGTCGATTGGATGCCTGAAATCAATGTGGCGGTCGTGCAGGGCGCAACATCACCTGGCGGTGGCAGCCCAACCAGCTGCCACCCTGGTAAACTTCGTCGAAGAGGACGGCGCAGTCCAGGGCACCCTGGACATTGCGGACCCCTATTTCAACGATTCCGCAGGCGGCTATGGTCACGCGCTGATCCAATTGAGCAAGGCCTGGGATATCTCCACCGGCAGTTCCGCCGTGATCATTGCCGTACTCGATACCGGGATCAACCGCCTCCACCCGGAATTCAAGGGACGCGTCATGGCCGGCACGGATTTCATCAACGGCGACAGCGACCCTGCGGACGATCACGGTCATGGGACCCATGTCGCAGGCATCGCCGCCGCCGCCATCGATGGCAAAGGTTCTGCCGGAGTATGCCCACGCTGTAAGATCATGCCGGTCAAAGTACTGGATAAACTAAATGAAGGCTCGTGGCGGTCGGTCAGCCGTGGCATTCTGTACGCCGTCAATCATGGCGCCCACGTCATCAACCTGAGCCTCGGCGGTTTTGCCAGCTCCGATACGCTCGAAAGCGCCATCCAGTACGCCCATGACCACGGTGTTGTCGTCGTCGCGGCCGCGGGCAACGGCGCCACCGACGAACCGTTCTACCCCGCAGCGCTTGACGACGTGATCGGCGTCAGCGCCGTGGTGAAAAAGGACGTGTTCTGGTCGCTCAGCGATTATGGCGACTATATCGACGTTGCCGCCCCCGGCGTCGGGATCTTGAGCAGCTACCATGACCTGAACTTCGGCGGCGGCTACGCCTTCATGACCGGCACCAGCATGGCGACCCCGTTTGTGAGTGGCCTTGTCGGGCTCATGCTCAGCGTTGACCCTTCACTCGACCCAGACAAAACCGTGGAACTGATCCGCAGAAGCCGATGACCTTGGCGACCCCGGCTTCGATCCTTATTTCGGCTATGGCCGCATCAACGTGTACAAGACCGTCGTCGCCACCTACGAACGCACCGTAGTGCACGATGCGCCGGCGCCGGCAGGTGCCTCGGCGGTTGCCCTCTTTATGCCACTGGTGCGCACCAAATAACCGTAGCAGCAAATCCGGCGGCGCATAGAGTACGGCAGATAGCGCTTCTGTACGACTGAGACGCCGGCGGAATTTGTGAATCATGTTCCTTGCTCCTATCATCACTTGAACGTACCCGGCGACGCGACGCCGGGTATGTTCTTTCTAGAGCCAACTAAAGGTATAATGAAACCATGATTCTTGCGCTCGATCTGGATGACACCTTGCTCCGCACCGACAAGAGCATCAGTTCCCGCTCAATCGATGCTTTGCAGCGTTGGTTTGAAGCTGGCCACGAGGTGATCGTCGCCACAGGGCGCCCACCACGTCAGGTCGATGCCGTCATCCCCGACCTGTTGCGCACCGCGCCGCGCATCGTCTACAACGGCGCCCAACTGATTGACTCTGGCGCAGTCCTGTATCGTAATGAGATCTCGACCGCCGATGTGCGCGACGTGATTGCATGGACCCAACGCTGTAGACCTGACTGGGTGGTCGGTCTAGAAATCAACGATCAATTGTATGTCAATAAACCAACCAACAAACCCGGGCAATGGGTCGTCGAGGACTTGCAGAGTATCTGTGATCAGCCCGCGGCCAAAGTCCTCTTCCTCTTTGCCGAAAAACGGCACGACTTCTCCCCACTGCTCGACGCGCTACCGCCCACCACACGGGTCTTAATCAGCCCCAAATTTGCCATGGTGCAACTCTGTGGGCATACCACCGACAAAGTGGATGCCTTGCAGTATTTGCTACAGACCCGTGGGCTGACACTGGGCGACGTCGCCGCCATCGGCGATGATGTCAACGACATCGAAATGGTCAGGATGGCGGGTGTCGGCGTTGCGATGGGCAACGCAGTGGATGAGGTAAAGGCCGTTGCAAACTGGATTGCACCAACGAATGACGATGATGGTGTCGCAGTAGCGATTGACTGGCTGCTGCAGCGCATAGCGTAAGCGGCCCCGAAAACGCATCAACCCAGGAAAATCCCGCCATGCCCCAACGTCCGTCGCACCACGATCCCGCCTATCGGTGGAACCAAAGCCGCATTTCGGTGCGCAGCGAATGGGTGGGCGCCATCATCGCGCTGGCCGGTCTGCTCTTGCTGGCGCTCACCCTGCTCTATCGCCCGGAAAGCGGCGCTGCCCCACCCTTTCTGACGGTGGTTGCCGGCTGGACGGCGCCATTGCTGGCCCTCAGCCTGGTGATATTAGGTCTGGTGCTGGCGTTGCGCCAACGCGCCGGCTATTGGAGCGCCGAGGCCCTATTAGGGGCCGAACTGCTACTCGTGGGGCTAGCGGCCACCACCTACGTGCTTGCCCACCACGCGGCGAATTGGAGCCTGCGGATGGATGGCGCCGATGGGGGACTGATTGGGTGGGCGTTGGGCAACCTGCTCTTGTCGTCGGTGGGGCATATTTTCGGCGCGATTCTGGCGATTTCTGTCGTTGTTGCCGGTGCGATCTTGTTGGTGCGCTACACGCCCCTGATCTACCCGGCTGCCACTGCCGGGCGCATGGCGCCTGCCATTCCTGCACTTGGCAAATCTCTGAAGCACTTGCTCCTGCCACCTCCGGACGATGACACGCCCCTGCCACAGACCCCCAACTTTGTGGCGCCGGCCAATGCCACGCGCGGGCACAGCCACGCCGCCAGCCGGCGTCGTCCCGGTCACACCGACTGCACCAACCGCTGCACCCGTGCCCGCCAGACCCGCGGCAGTAGCCGGTGCGGCGCCCGCCACGGGGAAAACCGGTAAGAAATCAGCGCCGGCCAAGAGCCAGAGCGCCCCGGTGGCGCCGGCTCCTGCCGGTCCGACAACCACGCCACCCACCAGCCTGCTCGTTCCCGACAGCGGCGGTTACAGCAATGCCAATGTCGCGCAACTGGAACAGATCATTCTACGCACACTCGAAGACTTTAACGTCCCGGCGCGGATTGTCCACGTCGAAAGTGGCCCAACCGTCACCCAGTTTGGCGTGGAGCCGCTCTATGTCGAACGCGCCGGGCAGAAACGCAAAGTCCGGGTGAATCGCATCGTCAGCCTCTCCAATGATCTGGCGCTGGCGTTGGCCGCACCCGCCGTGCGCATCGAGGCTCCGGTGCCCGGCCGCCCCTATGTTGGCATCGAAGTACCCAATCCCGATAAATCACTGGTCAGCCTGCGCGGGCTCGTCGAGAGTCCGGAGATGCGCAAAGGGGGCGCACTCGCGCTGCCCCTGGGCCGCAATACCGCGGGCGCCGCCGTCGTCATGGACCTGACGCGGGCGCCGCACCTGCTCATTGCGGGCGCAACCGGTTCAGGCAAGTCTGTCTGTATCAACTCGGTCGTCACCGGGCTCCTCATGCAACACGGACCGGAGACGCTGCGGTTTATCATGGTCGACCCGAAGATGGTGGAACTGCCTGGTTACAACGGGATCCCGCATCTCTACGGCAAAGTGATCACGGACGTCGAACAGGTCATGGGCGCTCTGACCTGGCTGCTGTTGCAGATGGACGACCGCTATCAGTTGTTCCGCGATCTGAACGTGCGCAACATCGATGCCTATAACACCATCATGCGCAAGCAAAAATCCGGCCAGCCGCTCCCCTATCTGGTCCTGGTCATCGATGAGTTGGCCGACCTGATGAGGACCGCGGCCGAAGACATCGAACGCCAGATCTGCCGGTTGGCGCAGATGGCGCGCGCCACCGGCATCCATCTGGTGTTGGCGACCCAGCGCCCAAGCACAGACGTCATCACCGGTCTGATCAAGGCCAACTTTCCCACGTATCTCGTTTGCAGTGACCAGCCAGATTGACAGCCGCGTGATTCTCGACACACCCGGTGCGGAAGCCCTCCTGGGCCGCGGGGACATGCTCCTCATGCGACCCGATATGGGCAAGTTGACACGGTTGCAGGGCTGCTTCGTCTCCGATGAAGAAATCAATCGCATCGTCGACTTCTGGAAGCAGCAGGCCGCGGCGCAACCTGCAACCTCCCTCCCACCCTGGAACAGCATGATGGATCGCCTTGGCGATGATGAAGAACTCATTCAGGATGCAACGGATGTTAAAAGCGTGGGATCGTCGGCCCCGATCTTGGCGCCGGTCGTGGCCGCGCCGTTCGCCTCAAAGCCGATGACGAAGACGCGCTCTTTGACGACGCCAACGCCTGACCCATTCACAGCAAGCGCTGCGGTCAATTTTTCAGTTTTCGCCGCCTGATGCAAGCCCAGGAGCATGCTATGGTCACCACGCCCGAAGTTTCCTACGCCGTGCCCGGTGCAGCGCCAGCACCGATGCGCACCTCTTGCCTCGGTCGCATCGCCCAGATCCTGGTCTTCCTCTGGATCATTTTTGTCTCGTTTTCCAATCAACTATCAAGTTGGCTGGCTGCCGCCATGGGCAGTGACAGCAACCCGGTCGAGTCAACGTTCTGGCAGGTCGCAGCGTTGGGTATCCGCCTGCTGATCCTGGCTTGGGCATGGCGCGGCCAACGCGAACAAGCGATGTACCGGACCTGGTTTGCAGCCACGATGGTGCTGCTCTTGCTAGCGCCCACGCCTTGGATTGCACCTGCACCGGCAAAGTCGACGTCAGTTGCCCCGTTGGCCATTTTGCTGGTCTGCCTGGTGTTGCTTCGTTTTGCCAAGCTCACCGTGGCGCGTAGCGAATCGATCAATCGAAACCAACTGCTGCTCGCCATCGCAGGGGCCATGCTCTTCGCCTACCCGTGGCTGATGAGCGGCGCCCTCGGTTCTGTGATGGACATTCTCCTGGCCATTGCCCTTGGGCTGGCCGCCGGTGTCGTCCATCGCCCAGATCCTCGATTTCGCCTGGTTCCCAACCTCCGCGCGAGACCCGCGACGCGGCGCCGATCTCTTTAGCGGTGGGCTCGTAGCCGGAGCAACTGCGCTCATCGTCGCCAGCGGCATGAGCCAGAATGGGGTGCAGGTGCTGCTGATGGTGGCGCTGCCGGCCTTGGGTTGGCTTACCGTAGCACTTGCCTATGCGAACCAGAAAGATCAGGCGGATACATACGACTGGCGCCCGCCGGCCTTGCTCATTGGCCTGGGGGCGGCCGCAGTGTTGGCCTTCACCGATGTTGACACCTTTGCCATCGAATCCATGGATTCGGCCATATCCGCCGGCTTCTCCGCCGCCATGGTCTCGGTGGTGATCGGTTGGGTGCTTGGTGCGATCGCGCTGGTGGGGCGACGCCAATGGGGTGGCGTGGGCAGACCGGCTGTGGCAGCGGCGCTTGCCGCACTGCTGGCGGTCGGTGGGCTCGCGCTCTACTTCACTTCGGGACAACCAGGACTTCATGGCAATCGCATCTTGGTGATCCTCAAAGATCAAGCAGACGTCTCACAAGCCGCTCAGATCACTGACTATGACGAGCGACGGTCGACCGTGTATCAGCGCCTGGTAGATCATGCGGATGCGACTCAGGCTGGCATCCGGAGCCTCTTGGACACGCTGCACGTCGCCTATACGCCGTACTATCTCGTGAACGCAATTGAGGTCGACGGCGGCATCCTGGCACAGTTGTTGCTGCAGTTCCGCCCGGAAGTCGACCGGGTCCTGCCCAGCCCGCGCATGCGCCCCTCAGCCGGCGAATTGGCTCTTCCCCAGGACGAAATGCAATCGCCGCCCGCGCAACCGTGGAACCTGACCGCGATTGGCGCCGACCGCGTTTGGCAGGAGTTCGACGTCAGGGGCGAAGGGATCGTCGTCGGTGAATCGGACTCAGGCGTTCAACTCGACCATCCGGAATTGTCGCGCAGTACCGGGGACTTCAGGCGAACGGAACATTCTCCCACGACTACAACTGGTTGGATCCCTGGTCGAATTCCACCAGCCCGGTGGACTTTGGCGGTCACGGGACCCATACGTTGGGCACGGTCCTTGGGGCGAATGTGGGTGTGGCGCCGGGGGTGCAGTGGATCGGCTGCACCAATCTCCAGCGCAATCTCGGCAATCCCGCATTTTACCTCGACTGTCTACAATTCATGCTGGCGCCCTACCCGCAGCAGGGTGACCCATTCCGCGACGGCGACCCGCTCCGTTCGGCCAATGTCCTCAACAATTCGTGGGGCTGTCCGGAAAAGAATGAGGGGTGCGATCCGCAGTCGCTGCAGCCCGCCGTTGAAGCCCTGCGTGCAGCCGGCATCTTCGTGGTAGCGTCGGCAGGCAATGAAGGGCCGCTTTGCAGCAGCCTCGATTCCCCCATTGCGATCTACGATGCGGCCTTCACGGTCGGGGCTTCAGACATTAATCGAAACCTCGCGCCGTTCAGTAGCGCTGGACCGGTCACGGCGGACGGCAGCGGGCGGATCAAACCGGACATCCTGGCGCCGGGTGTGCAGGTGCCGTCGGCATACCCCACGAATGCTTACACGGAATTGGACGGGACCTCGATGGCCGGCCCCCACGTGGCGGGCGTCGTCGCCCTGCTTTGGTCGGCAAATCCGGATTTGATCGGCGATATCGACCGCACCGAAGCCCTGATGATCGACACGGCCACGCCATTCACCGGCACCCTGGGCGGTTTGGGGCCAATGATGCAGGAAACGGGCGAGGTCGACCCAGACCCTGTCACAGCATTACTCCTGGGATCAATGTTCTCCCGAGATGCGTGTGTCTTCAAGACCGACCTGGCGCAGACGCCAAACGTCGCCGCCGGCTACGGCATCGTCAATGCGTATGCGGCGGTGAAGCAAGCACTGGACCGCTAGCGTTCAACGGCCCCAATGTCGCACCGGGGTCCCTGTGGGCGCTGCACCCACCGCTGGTCGTACAGCAGCGGCTGATCGTCCACGGTCTGGCAAATGGCAGCGTTTAGCACGGGGCTGTTAGAGGCAGGAAGATGGGTCAGCGTGCCGCCGCCATTGTCGGCGAGGGGTCCCAGTTTCGCCCCGCGACCGGTGATATTCCCAGTTGTTGAACCGGTGATGGTGCACCCGACGACCGTGCCAATCAAGTTATAGCCGCGACTATCCAGGGTGCCAGAGCAATCGCGATCCGTGGTTGCGACATTGGCCGCCAAGATCAACCCACGCACTACGGGAGCGCTTTCCGCCGCAATGCCACCACCTTTCCCGTCTTCGGCGGGATCACCATACCTGGTGGCTCCGGCCTTACCGGCGTGATTCTCCGTCACCGTGGTGGCAGAGATGCGCAAGGTTCCGCCATTTGCAATGCCGCCACCACTGCCGCCATTGCCGGCATAAGAGATGCCCTCTGCGCCGTTGCTAGCCGAAGCGGCGCCACCGGCACCGTTACCGGCTGCGTTATTAGTGATGGTTGAGTTGACGATCTCCATTTGGCCGTAATTTGAAATTGCCCCACCTGAGCCCCCGTCACCTGACCACGTGGAGAGCCCGCCTTCGCCCGCATGGTTATAGGCAAACGTACTGGCAAAGATAGCAGCAGTGCCAGTGGCTTCATTATTGAGCGCACCACCAGCGCCGCCGTTGGCGCCAGATGCATGGGAACCATACCCATCGGTGCCACCGGCGCCAGCCGTGTTGTCAAAAAAACTCACCGACGAGGCAGCGAAGATCCCTCCGTTGGCAACTGCACCACCGTTACCACCGAAGTAACCATAACGGTATGGGACGTTCAATAACGACCCACCCTCCATGGCGCGATTGTGACTGAAGATGCTTGCCGTGGCACTCACAGTTCCTCCGGCATTGTAGATTGCACCACCGGCGCCACCGATCCCCGCGCCCCCGGGACCACTTGCGTTGCCTTCGAACAACACTTTGGTTAGCTCCAGGCTCCGGGTAGTGAAGACACCGCCACCGCGCCCACCAGGACCATCACCTGGGCTGCAGTCGGGATCGATCACGGTGCTTTTGCCGGCGCCGGCGCCCGCCCGGCTATTGCGCACCGCCACATCTTGCAGCGCCAGCACGCCCTGATTGTAGATCGCGCCGCCGTCGCCGCCGGCCATGTTGCAACGCCCGTCCTCAATCTCCGTGGGTTCGGGCGCATCCGGCGCACGCCCGTTGCGCAGCGTGGCGATGCCACCAGTCCCCACCGCCAAATAACACGTAGAAGATTGCGATCTGGATTCGACATCGATGATGGTCTCTTCGCGGCCTGCGCCCTGTATCGTCATCTGGGTCAGGAGCACGAGTGAAGACTCTTGGCCGAAGTTGACAGCGTCGGGATCTTTGAGCGTCAAAATGTAGACCCCTGGCGGCACATAGATCTCGGGATTGCCCAGCCCCGAACCGCACGCATCGACAAAAGTCTGATAATTGACAGCCTTGATGGCCTCCCCGCAGCGAGCAATCGCCGTCGTCGTTGTCCTCGTCGACGGTGGTGGTCACGACGATCGGTCCCCGTTTTGCAAGTTGGGGTAGGTTGATGACGTCATCCTGGCTGGGAAAAGGCGGGGAGAGCCGCCGAGCGCCGCGGCGAAGAGTAAGGTGCGAAGGGTGCGCATGAGTCAGCCTCCTTGGTTTGGCGACTTGTCCTTACCTGATCATATCACGTTTTCGTCGAGATTACACCGGCCGGTGTGGGAAAATATCGTCACTACAGTGTCCGGGGGTTCTTCAATCCCGCCGTGCGGTTGAAAACCTCAAGGCATCAAGCTAAGGACCAAATCCTCCCGCCAAGGCGAAGACGGGGGAAACGATCAACGCGGAGACGCGTCTCCGCGTTGATCGTTTTTCCCTCCGTCCTCGTCCCTGCGGGAGATTTGGTCCTTAGCTTGATGCGTAAGGTTGAAAACCGCACCTACGATTCCACCTGCGCAAGGTGACGCAAAAAGTCCTCGGCCTCCGCACGCGACAGAAACGGCGGCTCAATCGCCAAGACGAAGCCGCGCCCACCCAGGACGCGCACAATCGTCTCCGCCCATTCCGGCGTCACATAGACCTGGCACAATTTCCCGGCGTCGCGGATGCGCTTCAGCAGCGGCAGCCAATTCTCCGTGGCGGGCGTACCCGCGCCCGGCTGCCACTGAATCCCACGCAGTGGCTTGATCCCGAGCAAGTAATCCAGATGGCGCAATTGCCCCTTCCCATCCATGTGATAGAAGGGATAATCGATCGCGGCGCAACAGCGCTCCAGATCCGGGAGCACAAAGCGTTCAAACATGGCCGGCGAAATCATATAGGAGAAATCGCTCTGCAGCATATAGAAACGCTGCGGGCTCCAGAGCGGCGCCCAGTTCGTGGAGCCGCGGCCGCATGCACTGACCACCGGATCAAGGGCGTCGTAGCAGTCCAACCAAATAGCGGTGATGTCATTTGCCAATCGTGCGACATGTTCGGGTTCATCGACGCAATCGAGCAACAACTGCTGCGTCGTGACCAGGCTGGCCAGGATGTCGAGATTGCCTCCCAGGTCGGTGTAGCCTACGCAAACCTGCCCCGCCCAACGCTGCGCCGCACGTGCTGAGAATTCCTGCGCCAGCCGCCACCAACGATTCCCCGGCGCAATTGCGACCTCAAGGTCTGAGATCGGTGTGTCCGGCCCCGATGAGAACCAGACGGTGTCCGCAACGCCATGCACTTCGGCCCCCAGAAACCCGGCCACAATGCCCGGCCCCAGGTTCGGCGCCCATTTGGGAAAGGTGTCGCCACACCATTCGAGATGTTCGAGTTTTTCCTGCTCGCGATCCAAAATCTCGTCGACCGAATGGGTGGCCAGATGCACCGGAATGAAGCGCGTCCATGCGTCAAACAATTCCGGCCCACCAGGCTTAAAGACCTGCATCATCACGATGGGACGCGCCAGTTCGCCTGCCCAGAACGCACCCCAGTCCCGTTCAATCCGCGCCCAATCTTCCTCGTGAAAATCAAGTTTCATCAGCTCGATCCGCCGTGTCAATATGGAGGGCGAAGTCACCCTTGAGGCATTGTAGAATCTGCTCGTCCGGTACGTCAGGTTTTTCAAGCATAGTGATGTGCTATAGCACATTGCCGCCGCCAGCGCCAACTACAGCGGCCAATGTCTCGAACAGTACGGCAGTAAGCACTTCGTGGGGGAAACGAGGCGACCACGTGTCAAAATCTATGACCAATGCTATGATTTGAACTAGCGTGCCGGCGTGACCGTTATCTTCCATGCATCAAGAATGCATGCAATGCCAAATGAAGGCAACCGAGTCTGAGAGATCGAGGTGAAACCAATGACCATCATGACCGTTCCAACCAAAACGAAGCGTGGGGCAAGCTTGCGCAGCGCCTCTACGGAGCGGATGCAGGTCAAGGTGCATATCGATACCGAGGTGTTGGCTCCAGAGATCGCCCGACGGCGCGCCAACGTCTGGCTACTGGAAACCGTCGGCAATCTGCTCGGTGCGCAAAACGCCGAGTTGATACTAGACGAACCATTGCGCTGGCGCTTCGATGCAATTCTGGGCATGCCGGACTTGGATCACCCAGGTACGGGCGACCTGTTTCGAGTCGGTATGATCGAAATTGACGCTATGACTGGCGAAGTTCTAAATCCAGAGCAACTTGCCGAGGAGTTACACATCAGTGCCGCATCTGCTGTCCGTTGAGCATCATCGTCAGACCGAGCGAGCGGGCTGTCTTGCGGCATGTGCACAGATGGCGCTACAACATATCGGCATTAGCCAATCTCAAACTCAGTTGAATCGTTGGTTTGACTTAATGCCTGAGGGCGACCAGCATCACGTCCAACGGCTAGCGCTTTGGGCGTCGACGTAATCTATGCTACTGGCGACGAATCAACATTAGGGGCAATTGATCGCGGCAATCCTCCCATAATCTTCGTCGATACCGGCGAACTGCCCTATTGGAACCTTCAACTCAGGCACGCCATACTGATGGTTGGCTATGACGAAGTAGATGTCTTTCTGAACGACCCCGCCTGGGACACTGCTCCAATGACGACGAGCTGGGACGACCTGATGCTTGCTTGGAGTGAATTCGACTATAGGTACGCCTTGATCCTCGCTAAAGGTTAGCATTGTGCTGTCTCGATGGTGACGCTGCTCCTGTCGCGTGCGATGCACTGGCGACGGGTTGGGGGTCGGTCAGGGGCGCAGCCGCGTCGCTTGGTCGCCCGCTGCTCGGTCGCTCCGTGGCCCGCATGGCCATGGCTAAGTCCCCTTGTCCGTGGTCTGTCCCATTTCCGCGCACCCCACGCCAATCTGCTATATGAGGGTGCTACTTAATCAGGCCATCGCCAAGCACCGCCAAGCGTGTCCGTGATATAGAGATTTTTCCCACCGTACTGGGTCATTTACAATCATCACTGCCCATTCGATGGTTACGAATGGGCAATGATGATTGCTTATGTACCTCAGTCTCCCGGCGCCAGCACGGTTTCGTGGACCTTCCCATTGCTCGGTGCTACGGCATCGACCACTTCCACCACTTCCGCTTCGTCCTGGAACAACTCCGCATACGGATCGAACTGATCCACCAATTCCTGCCGGAATTGCTGGGTGTAGAGCCGGTAGTAGTGGCCGCCGCTTGCCAGTAACTCCGCATGGCTGCCCGCCTCCGCAATCCGCCCGTCTTCGATCACCAGGATCCGGTCCGCATTGCGGATGGTCGACAATCGGTGCGCAATCACGAAACTGGTCCTGCCTTCCATCAGATTGTCCATTCCCCGTTGGATGAGCGCTTCGGTCAGTGTATCCACACTGCTCGTCGCTTCATCCATGATGAAGATGTCCGGATTGGCAAGCACGGCCCGCGCCAGGCTGATCAACTGCTTCTGGCCCGTCGAGAGCAGCACGCCGCCTTCACCCACCTGCTCATCATACCCCTTCTCCAGCCGCTGGATGAACTCATCCGCACCGGCAAGTCTGGCCGCGGCTTCCACCTCAACATCCGTCGCGTCAAGCCGGCCATACCGGATGTTGTCACGAATCGTGCCGGAGAACAGATGCGGTGTCTGCAACACGATCCCCACGCGCGATTGGATCCCATGCTGCGTCATGTCCGTGTAGTCCATGCCGTGGATGGTAATCTGCCCGCCCTTTGGCTCGAAGAACCTACACAACAGGTTCACGATCGTGCTCTTCCCGCCCCCCGTCGGCCCAACCAGGGCAATCGTCTCGCCAGCTGTGACCGTGAGATCGAAGTCGGCGAGGATCGGTTTTCCCTCCTCATAGAAGAAGTCCACATGGTCAAAGACAATCTCCCCGCGCAACGTCCCTGGGTCCGTAGCGCCTGGCTTGTCAACGATATCCGGCACGGCATCGATCAGCGAGAAGATGCGCTCCCCGGATGCAACGGCCTGCTGCATCTCAGCGAAGACGCGTGCCCTCTCCTGCACCGGCCAGATGATGAAGAGGATGTAGCTGATGAACGCCTGAATCCCGCCGATGCTGATGTCGTTCGTCCCCGCAGTGACACCCGAATAGATCACCACACTGATCGTGGCCATCGAAGCGATCAACTGCACCGCCGGCAGGAAGAGCGCCGAGAACCAGGCCGCGCGGTAGCCGGCGCGATACATTTCGCCGGTCAACTGGCCGAATTCCTGCAGATTGGCATCCTCACGGTCCAGCGCCTTGATGACGCGAACCCCGGTGATCGTCTCATTGTACGATGCCGTGATCTTCGAGTTGATCTTCCGCACCTCGCGGTACTGGACGATGATCTTCCGCTGGAACAGGGTCGCCACCACGATGATGATCGGCACGATCAGCATGATGATCAGGGTCAACTGCCAGTTGATCCGCCACATGAAGAAGAGCGCCGTCAAGATATTGAACGTCGACCACGTCACATCCAACAAACCCCACGTGACCAGCTCCGCCACCCGATCGGTGTCGCTCGTCACCCGGCTGATGATCCAGCCAACGGGCGTCCGGTTGTAGTACGGCAGCGACAACTCCTGCAAATGGTGGAACAGCTTCTTGCGCAGGTCATACCGGATGCGCTCGCCCAGAATGCCCGCCAAATAGATGAAGGCGAACACAAAGACCGATTGCACGATGATCAACAGCCCATACTGCACCAGATACGCGTACAGGGCCTCCAGGTTCTGCTCCATGATGGCTTGATCGGTGATCTGCGCACTCAAGTACGTGAAGTACGAGTCCAGACCCGATACCGCCATCACGGTGAGCAGGAAACCGACCACCCACCATTTGTAGGGCAGGAGCAACTGCGCCAGCCGGCGCAGGGTCTGCCCATTGAACTTCGTAGTGAATTCTTCTTCTTCGAACTCAATTAATTCCGACACGGTTGAGTTCCTCCTCGAGTTCTGCTTCCATACGTGTCTGCGCCAGATAGATGCGCCGGTACATGCCAGCCTGCGCCACCAGTGTATTGTGCGTGCCGCGCTGCACAATCCGGCCGTGCTCCAGCACCAGAATCAGGTCTGCGTTCATCACACTTTGAATGCGATGCGCGATGATAAACGTCGTGCGGCCCTTCATGAGCGTGCTCAGCGCCGTGCGGATGGACGCCTCTGTCTCCGTGTCCACCGACGATGTCGAGTCGTCCAGAATCAGGATCCGGGGATCCTTCAGCAGCGTACGGGCAATCGCCACCCGCTGCTTCTGACCGCCGGAGAGGGTGATGCCGCGCTCACCCACCAGCGTGTTGTACCCATCCGGCAACTTGCTCAAGATCACATCGTGAATGGCCGCCGCCCTTGCCGCCGCAAAGACCTCTTCATCCGAGACATGCCGGCCCACCCCGTAGGTGATGTTGTCCCGGACGGTGCGCGAGAATAGGAACGGTTCCTGTTCAACGATCCCGATTTCACGCCGGAGGTAGTGGCGCGGGTAGTCGCGCAATTCCTCCCCGTCGAGCCGGATGCTACCGCCGCTGTACTCGTAGAAGCGCGGGAGCAGCGCCACGAGCGACGACTTCCCAGAGCCGGTCGCGCCCATGAGCGCAACCACCTGGCCGGGCTTGACCGCAAACGAGGATATCATGCAGCGCCGCCTTCTCCGACCCCGTGTAGGTGAACTCCACATGGTCAAAAACAAGTTCGCCGCGCAACGGCTGCTCGCCGGTGATCGTGCCTTCGACGACCGGCTCGCGGGTGTTGCGAACCACCTCGCCGATCCGGCCAAAGGAGACCAGGCTCTCCGACATATTGACAATCAGCCGCCCGAGGTTGCGCAGCGGCCAGATGATCCACTGCACCAACCCCACATAGGCGACGTAGGTGCCGACCGTGATCGTACCGTTAATGGTCAGGGTTGCGCCATACAAGAAGCCACCCAGCATCTGCAGACCACACATCACATCCGTGATCGGCCAGAACAGGGCATGCATGAGCAGTAGATACTTGCCCTTGAGATAACGCTTGTAGTTCTCGCCTTCGAACTTATCCTCTTCGTAGCGCTGCCGGGCAAAGGCCTTCACGACGCGCACGCCGCTTAGATTCTCCTGCAATGTCGTGCTCAGTTTCGCCTCTTGCGTCTGATAAGCCTCGTAGGCCGTCTCCACGCGCTTGAAGAAGAAGACCGAGATGACCAGCACGACCGGCAACACGATGACCGAGACCAGCGCCAGTTTCCAATCCAACCACCAGATCGCAATGAAGTTCACGGTGAAGAGAAGGAGGAAGGCCGCAACGTAGACCCAGAGGGAGATCGCCCGGCTGCTGGCGGTGAGATAGTTGTCAATGAAATTCCGAATGACGAGGAAGGTCAGCGTATTCATGATCGCTGCCAACCCCATGAAGAAAGTGGCGCTCAGATAGGTGAGCCGGTAGCCCGCCATCATGCGCCAGAAACCACGAAACTTGCCGACGCTCACGGCCGCTTGCAAGTCAATCGTACTCGGTGTAGTTGATTCCGCTGCTGAACTCAGCATACGTCCCCCTTGGTTGCTTAGAAGCTTCCTGCCCACAGGTCACGAGTGGGTCGATTAGAATCCAAAGCCGAAAAAGAAATGCAGGTCATCGAGTGAAACCCCCGATGACCTGCACCTTTACTGCCGGCTGCACAAAACCGTGCAGTTCGGACAAACAAAAAGGCCGCAGCGCATCGGGTCCGATGCGTTGCGGCCTGAGGCTGCTCAATGAGTCAGCTACCGGACGACAGACGCACCTCTCCCTTGAGTGGCGAACACACCACCCCCCACGATCGGGCGGATGAAGTACTTAACGGTCAACATCGTCACGGTGCGCTGTCCTTTCCCTGTTTTTAGACGGAACAGTTTCTGTCGCTAATGTAACACAGGTCAGTTGTGGTTGTCAAGGCATTGGACCCACAAAAAACACATGAATGTGCAAATTGATCGTCACTACTGTATGCGTTTCAGGTAAGACGGCAAAAAACGAATCTGGAATTCCGCCAGGTGCCTGGGGCGGTACAATAGAACTACCGATTTGCTTCCGGCAGCCGCAATTCCGTTCACCTACTCCATCCACATGACACAACGCTTCAACATTCATCGAAACTGGGTCTGGCCGGTGCTCGCACTGCTGGCCGTGGCCGCCGCATTCCTCCTCCTCGCGACACCGCCCGAAAAGACTATCGGCAGCGTCATCCGGCTGATTCTGGTGCACGGTGCGCTCGTCCAGACCGGACTCATTGCATTTGCCGCGCCGGCGTGGCGGGAGTCCTCTATTTTCTGCGCCCGACTCCGACGGTGGCCCGCTGGATATTTGCCCTGCAGCTCACGGCCGCCGCGGTCTGGGTGCTCTATTGCCTGACCAGCATGTTCGCCACCTACCTGACCTGGGGCCAGTGGATCGCCTGGGAAGAGCCGCGTGTGCGTGCCAGCTTTCACGTACTTTGGTTCTCGCTCGCCTGTCTTGCCCTGGTCCTCTGGATGCGCCATCCCCGGTTTGCCGCGGTCGTCAACATCGTCGTCGCGGGCGGTGTGCTCCTGATCGTGAAGGGCGCCAGCATCGTCCGCCATCCGCTAAACCCGGTCGGCGAATCCACCTCCAGCGCCTATCAACTCACCTACCTGACGCTGGTCCTGATCTGCGTGGCCGGCGCGACGCTGTTCGCCGCCTGGCTGGCCAATCGCAACTGGTTGGCGCCGGAAATAACCGCCCTTACGCCAGAAAACCAATAAATCTACTTAACTTACCTTTTCTTATGGCAGAAAGTGTGCTATAACAATTACAAGCCGCAATTCATGACGTAAATTACAGCGTGTGCCCAGGTTTTAGCGCTGTTTGCTGGCGGCAGACCTCCTGAAACTTAAGACCCACCTTGCCTGATGGTGTGCAACCTACACGGTCAGGCGCCAGTCGAGTCCGGGTGAGCCGAAAATGACGACTGCGCAAAGTCCCCAGAAGCGTGTCCTGATCATCGACGATGAGACAGGCAGTGGCGACGCGCTCCGCGTGCAGTTGCAGGCAGACGATATCGACGTCGTGCACGTTGCCAGCGGCCGCGAGGCGATCCAACGGATGCCCGAGTTGGTGCCGGATGTCATCTTGCTTGACCTGCTGATGCCCGACCTCGACGGGTTTGAAGTCTGCCGCATTCTCAAACAATCACCGACCTACCGGCATATTCCGGTGATCCTAGTCACCGCGCTCGATTCCGTCCAGGATCGCGTGCGCGGACTCGAGTCGGGCGCCGATGAGTTTCTCACCAAACCGGTCTCGCGCATGGAGTTGCAGGCTCGCGTGCGCACCATGCTCCGCATCAAGATCCAGTATGACGAACTGGAGCGGTTGCTGGAACTGCGCCAGGCCTTGTCCTACATGATCGTGCATGACCTGCGCAATCCACTCGCCGCTGTGATGCTCTATATGCAGTTGCTCAAACGCAAAGGCGCGCTGCCCCCCGACCAGGTGCGCTACCTGGACCTGGCGATCTCCGAGTCGCAAAAGATGAGCAACTTCCTGGACGACATGCTCATGTTGGCGAAGATGGAGCGTGGCAAGCTGAGCCTGTCGCGCAGCCCGCTCTTTATTGAACGCATCATCAACCAGGTGCGTGATAAATTCGGGCCGTTGGCCGAAGCCCAGGGCGTGACCCTCCACATTGCGACCACCGACCAGCCCTACCCCATCATGGGCGACGTCACCCTGATGCAGCGCGTGGTCGAAAATCTGGTGGCAAATGCCCTCAAGTTTGCCCCCCCGCAGACTACGGTCACGGTCCTGGTCGAATTCCCGAAAGGGAAAGAGGCATTGCCGGGCAATGGCGCCGCGGCCGGGGCGACGCCCAACGCACTGGTGCGGATCAGCGTCCAGGATCAGGGCCGCGGCATTCCACCCGACGACATGGTCCGGATGTTTGACCAATATGAAGCGGTCTTCATGAAGGAGCACGGCAAATCGGAACTTGGGTTGGAGCTTGCGTTCTGCCGCATGATCGCCGAAGCGCACGGTGGGCGCATTTTTGCCGGCAATAACCCGGATCGCGGGGCCATTATCACCGTCGAGATCTAGCGCGCCGCGTGCAAGCCCATGAATTGCCCCAACTGCGGCGCGGCACTGGCGCCCTCCCACTCACCTGACTATTCCTTCTGCGCCTACTGTGGCTCGTTTCATTTTCCAAAGCCGGCCACCGAAGGCATCCTCATCGTTCCGACCCACGAAGACGGTGTGCAGCGCGCAGCCCCTGCCCTGTTTGCGGTGACCCGCTGGTGAATGCAAGAGTTGACGAAGTGCCTGCGCATTATTGCCACCGCTGCCGCGGTGTCCTGGTCGCACAGGCAGGTTTCGTCTCGGCCTTGCGGCAACTGGCCAGAACTGAACCGCCCCCTCCCTACCCGCCACGCCCGGTTAATCTAGCCGCCCTGAAGCGTTCACTCGCTTGCCCCCTGTGCCACCACAAGATGGATGTGCACCCCTACTACGGTCCCGGCAACGTCATTATCGACACCTGCGGCCGCTGTCGCGTCATCTGGCTCGACCACGGCGAACTCTCGCGGATCGTCTCCGGCTTCGCGCAGGAAGATGATTAGCGAGATCCTCTCTTGACATTGACCTTGCTTTTGCATTGACATTGCCCCTACCTCCGCGCTCTGCCAATGCCGGTTTCTGCGTCGAAAGGCGGCGTTAATTCCGTCATTTGCTGGCAGATCAGCACCATTTATTTGACTATCATGGAGAGAAGATATTCAGCGGATGCCCCAGGCAGTTCCGCGCCCGTGCGTGTTTCGAAGTCTTCTACACCATCGGAGGTGCGCATCATGCGCAGACCGACAATTCTCTGGATCGCACTCGTCTCAGCGATCGTCACCCTACTCGCCATCGTGACCGCACTCGGCGTTGCCCCCGCTTCAGCGCAGGATGCCCCCTTTGCAAAGCCCACACCAACCGCAACTCCCACCTCGGCGCCACCGCCCGCGCCAACGGTGCTGAATCCGCTACAAGGTGGCGTGACCACAGGAACGAATGAACCCCCACTGGGCATGCCCACTTTTGCGTGGAGTCTGCCGGTCATTGCGCCGTACTATCACATTCAGGTGAGCAATTCGCCCGGCTTCACGGTGCTCAAGGTCGACCAGGATACGCGGGGGATGAGCTATACGCCTACCGATGTCTGGGATGATGGCACCTACTACTGGCGCGTGAAAGCCGGCATCGGCACAGGAAGCAACCCTGTGTGGGGGCCCTATACGGCAATCCAAACCTTCGTCAAGGACTGGGGCGACGAGGGCACCATCCGGCCAAGCCTGATCAACCCCGCGGCGGATGCGGTCCGCTCCGGTTTCATCCACGGCGATTTTCAGTGGAGCCCCGTACCCGGCGCCGCCGGCTACGTCTTCGAGATCGCCACTGACCCACTGATGAACAACCGCGTCTATATTGCCGAATCGATCAAAGCACAACATACCCCAACCGTGCGCCTGACCAACAGCAACTACTATTGGCGCATCACACCCTTTGCCTATTCAAGTTCCGCCACCACGCGCGTGAGCGGCGAATCAAGTGAAGTGAGAAGATTTACCATCGACTGGAGCACCGCACCGCAACTCCTGGCGCCGGACAACGGGCTGCAGGCCAGGTTCACCCCGCGTTTTCAATGGACAGCCGTTGAAGCAGCGGAAAGCTATGTGCTTGAGGTCAGCACTGATGTCAACTTCAACCCCGCCAACCTGGCGGAAAAAAAGGTCTTTGAAACCCACAACACCGACTTTACACCCACGGACGCCCTCGCCAACGACAAAGAATGGTTCTGGCATGTCAAAGCCATCGATGGCGCCGAAGGCAACACCAATTGGAGCGAGGTGCGCTCGTTCCGCATGGCGTGGGGCGCCATCGAACTGCTGACTCCGGCCAATAATCAGATTCAACTCGCTTATCCATTTTTCAGTTGGAAGAGTGTGCCCGGCGCACGCAGCTACCAACTGCAGATCGACAATTCAGTGGATTTCGCAGCGCCCTTTATCGCCGACGTTGAGATCTTCAACGTCACCAACTACGCGCAGCCTGACTGGCGGATTGTCCAAGTGAGCGATTACTACTGGCAGGTGCGCGCCAAGGATGAAAATGGCAACTTTGGCCCGTGGAGCGAACGACGCGCCTTTCGGATCAGTACGCCCCTTGATTCCGTCGTCCCTTCAAACCTGATCTACCCGCCACCCTATTATGCAATTGACGCCGCAGAGACACCGGTTCAGCGGCAGATGGCTCCGCCTGCCCAATCTTCGTCTGGGATACTGCGGTGGACGCGGACTACGTTGTAACCATGACCTACCCGGCGGATTACTATCTGCTGAACGTCGACACCAGCCCTACCTTCAATGACCCGTCCATTGTCGTCAAGACCGCCAACAACGCTGCGGCAATCACCGACGATGGCGATGTGCTACGCAAACCCTTAGTGAACGGCCAGCTATACTTCTGGCGCGTCCAGGCTTTTTCGCAACGGCTTTGAACTGGGTGTGCCCTCGATCTGGGAAATACTTTACGACAACACAAAGTCAGAACTGGCCGCCACGACAACGGTGTCACTGACCTATCCCGCCGACGGTTACGAAGCGGTCGGCACGCCGCCGGTGCTGGGCTGGCTGCCGGTGACCCGCACCGGACAATATGCCGGATCCTATCGCGTCCAGGTCTCCCGCAACCCCGGTTTCACAGATCTCGTCAACAACGTCTCCGTCCCCTACATCAACTTTGTCCCCTGGCAAGGGCATGACGGCCCTATGCCAATCGGCACCTACTGGTGGCGGGTGCGTGTCGAAGACGGGATTGCCGATGCCGCGTCCCAGTGGAGCACACCACGCAGTTTCAACCTGGCCTACAACCTCATCACCGGCAACCAGTTCGACTTTCCACACGACGTCCTCTATGACCCCGGCAACACCCTCGTCGCGGCCAGTGAAACGACAACCGGCGACGCCTACGAACTGGATAACCTTTACGTGATGCTGGATCGCCGGCGCAACGGCAGCTTAAACTGGGTCACGGCCTTTGACATCCACCCGGACGGTTCGCCCGTGCGCTATTGGCTCTACTTTGATACTGACCGGAAAACGACGTCGAGTTGCCCGGCGCCCGGCAATGCAATTGGACCGGTGTACGGAAATATCGGCGCCTATGACTTGTTCAAACCGGAATACGCGATCTCTGTGGATCGGGATGGGAGCGGCATTGCCAACACCAATTACTACCGCTGGACCGGCGTCTCGTTCAACCCAAACTGCACCTGGGTATTGGTGAACACACTGCCCAACATTGGCGGCATCGCAGAACTCAACGGCAATGCCATCCAACTCCATATCCCCTACACTGCCTTAGGCACGGCGGACGACAATTTTAGTGGCAATGCCGGCATCACGCTCTTCAGTACGAGTGCATCGAACACAAGCGACATCATGCACGACACGATCCCAGCTCAAGGCGTGCTGCTTGCCAACCCGGCCGGCATGATCGATCATCCGGCCTTTGTCTCCGACATGTTGATGCCGCTCTACCCGTTTGACACCCCGCTGTCAAACCCGTACACCTTCTTCGACATGCCGGCCCTGCGTTGGCGCATGCCGATCTTCGGTTCCATCGATGGCTACGAAGTGGAGGTCGCCCGTGATGAACGGTTCACGCAACGCATAGAGCGGTGGGAAACCTACGAAAACCGCGCAAGTTTCTACTTTTCTCTATTGCCTACGGCCTTCCAGTCAATGAATGTTTACAGTGACAACGAGTCCTATTACTGGCGCGTCAGAATCCGGCATGAGTATTACACCAAATATGCAACAGACTTTGACTATGGCCCGTGGTCGCCGCCGCAGCGCTTCAAGCTTAGCAGCCGGCAGGTCGGCAACCCACGGACTTCCACTGGAGACAATGTCTTCATGACGCCGGCCTTCATCTGGGATCGCGTGGAAGGCGCCGCAGGGTATTCGCTGCAGATCGACGACGATTCTAAGTTTGGCAGCCCGTTGATCGACATCGAAACCCCCAATCCGAGCTATACGCCACCCGAACTAAACGAGCTACAGTCGCTCCTTTCGTCGACGCAATACTACTGGCGTGCGGCAATCCGCCGTAACAACGATGTGCTTGGCCAGTGGACCTCACCCATGACACTGACCAAGACATCCGTGACGCCCACTCCGATCTACCCCTTGACAGGCGATCCCCTGACGCTGGTTACCGAACAGCCCACTTTCCTGTGGACGGGCATCTTGACGCCCACGGTGGAACCGCGCCTGGCGACGCCAAAGTACCGGCTTGAGGTGGACGACGATCCCACCTTTGGCAGCCCCATTATTCGCATCGACACCGCGGCTACCGGCTACACGCCCATCGAGGGTTCACGGCAGAGCCTGGCCGACGGCAAATGGTATTGGCGCGTTGCCATCTTCGAGTCAAGCGGCAATCCCGGCCCGTTCAGCACAGCGCAGGCGTTCGACAAACAGTACCAGGTGCCAACGCTGGTGTGGCCGCCGCCAAACACCAAGGCGGGCGTCATGCCCTCGTTTGAGTGGCTGCCCCTCACGGGTGCAGCATACTATCGCTTTGAGATTTCGAAGGATTCTGAGTTTGAGAAGGTGCAGACGGAGGACACGGTCAATACTGCTTATACACCCACCAGCGCCTTCAACAACGGCTTCTATTTCTGGCGTGTGCGCATGTTTGACCAGGATCGCGTGGCGGGGCCAACGATGATCGGCCGCTTCAATCTAGGGTATGAGATCTTCATGCCCAAGCCGAGCGCAGCCCACAATAGCGTGTCAGCAAAGGAGAAAAGCCTCCCGCAAAGCCGCCAAGACGCCAAGAAGAAGCAAGATACTTGGCTTTAGTGCGCCACTTTGTGCTCACTGCACCTTTGGATCTTGTTCCTGTGTTCTTTGCGTCTTGGGCTTTGCGGGAGATCCGTTGCGTTGGAGGGCTGGCGAGATCAGCGCGGTGCATTCAGTCCTCAATCTTCCCCGTTGTTGCGGCCTGCTGCGCGGTGCGCGCACAGGCTGTAACCACTTGATCCAGGTGGCTGAAGCGGGCATCCTGCGTCAGCCCCTGCCTAAAGCGATGGTAGATCTGCTGGGCGATGACTGCGATCTTGAACAAGCCAAAGACATAGTAGTAGACAATACCGCTGACATCGCGGCCACTGCGTGCGGCATAGCGCGCGGCAACATCGCCCCGCCGCAAGGCGCCGGGGAAGCTGGACAACCCCACCGCGCCGGGGCGGCCTTGCCCGCGCCAGCGCGTCAGATCCGATACCGCGCCCCGGATATTGGCGCCAAACGGCGGTCTGCGGAGCACGAACTCCCGCTCGCCAACCGCCACCAGATAGGTCAGGTTCGAATACCCGCTGGGGAACTGCTTAACGCTAATCGCCCCCGCCAACCCCGGCGCCTGCTCGCGCAAATGAGCGCCCAACCGCTCAGCATCAATCGCCTCGCCCGTCCTGACTGCCGCTGCCTCGTCCAGTGATAAACTCATATGCCTACGTTCCTAAAGGACGCCCTAACTCACCCCATACTCCCGCAATGCATACCGCGCGACCACGTCTTTGTGCACCTCATCCGCACCATCATAGATCCTTGCCGCGCGTTCGTGGCGGTACCAGAACGACAACAACGTGTAGTCGGTCACGCCCAGCCCACCATGCACCTGGATCGCCCGGTCGATCACCCGCTGCAACACGCCCGCGACGTAAAACTTGATGATCGAAATATCCTGCGGCCGCCGTCGTCTTTCGCCGCATCGAGCACCAGCAACCGCGCGGCGTTGATCTCGGCCCGGCTATCGGCGATCGCATGCTGCACCACCTGCTGGTTCGCCAGCACTCGCCCGGGCGCCAAGACACGTGTCGCCGCATAGCGGCAGGTCAGGTCAAAGCAGCGCTCGCAGATGCCGATCCACCGCATGCAATGGTGGATACGCCCCGGCCCCAACCGTTCCTGCGCCAACGCAAAGCCGTCGCCCTCGCCGCCAATCCGGTTGCTCTGCGGCACCCGGCACCCCTCCAACATCACCTCGCCATGGGTCAGCCAATCAGAGCCGGTCTCCCCCATCATAGGGATATTGCGGACAAGGCGAAATCCCGGCGTCGGCGTCGGTACGATGATCTGGCTTGCCCGCCGGTGCAGTTTGGGTTCCTCCGGATTGGTCACCGCCATCACAATCGCAAAGGCGGCGCCCTCCGCCGCGGTCGTGAACCATTTGTGCCCGTCGATGACGTAGTCGTTGCCTTCTTTTCTGGCCGTTGTGCTCAGCCAGACCGGATTCGAGCCGGCATGCTCCGGCTCTGTCATGGCAAAACAACTCCGGATCTCGCCTGCCGCCAGCAGACGCAGCCAATGCGCCTGCTGCTCGGCACTGCCATGCGACAGCAACACCTCCATGTTGCCGATATCCGGCGCCGCGGTGTTGAAGGCGAAGTGGCCCAGCGGGCTGTAGCCAAGGGCTTCGCTCACGCGCGCAAAATCGCGCAAATGCAGTCCCATCCCGCCATATTCCGCCGGCATGGCCGGCCCACACCTTTCTTCCGCCGGCGACCTGCTGCACGCCGGCAACACAGCGGCAAAGCCCTGCTCCAGCAGCACAGGCTCCAGTGGGTACAAATCCTCGCGCACGATTGTGCGAATCTCCTCCAACAGACGGTCGGTGTTCATGGGCAGCTCCAGCATTTCATTGACGCATGGGTTGGAACTCGAGTGCGGCGGCTCGTATTATAATGCCCTTGAATCAATACCGCCCGGGAGATACGATTTCACAGGTGGATCGTATATGCATCAAGTGAAGGAAAAGATCAACGCGGAGACGCGGAGATGGCGCGGAGATCGCAGAGGAAGAAGCGAGGAGGAAGGGAAAAGGAGACCGTACCTACGGGTGATGGAATCCACCGCCCAAAAGCCTAAACGTACCCTGACCTACATTGACAATTGACTATCGACAATTGACAATTGCATTTGTATTTCCGGGCATATCACTCACGCGCCACCAACGGAAGTCAACGAACGACGAGATACGCAACACGGATCACGCCCCATGGAACTCACACTCACTACACCCGCCCTGCTCTTTCCCGCCATCTCACTGCTGCTCCTGGCCTACACCAATCGCTTTCTCACCCTCGCCTCCCTCATCCGCAGCCTGCATGATCGCTGGGCGTCGAGCCATGAAGAACATGTCCGTGGGCAGATCAGCAATCTGCGCTACCGCATCCGCCTGATCCGCAACATGCAGATCTACGGCGTCTCCAGCTTCTTTCTATGTGTCCTCTGCATGTTTATGCTCTACGCCGGCCAACAAACGCTTGGCGCATTTACCTTTGGCGCCGCGCTGATCGTCCTCCTGGTCTCCCTGGCGCTTTCACTGCGCGAAGTGCAAATCTCAGTCGATGCGTTGACCCTCGAACTACGCGACCTGGAAGAACGCAATTGACCCCACCCACTGCCGCCGGCGCCCCTCCATCTCACGCCAATTGATCGTGACCATCGTCACGCTGGTCACGATCACGACGCTCACCGCGGGCGTGCCGGCCTATCTGATCGTACGCAGCCAATTGAATGCGCAGGCATGGGCGCAGGTTCACGCCGCGCGCGAGGCCACGCGCGCCCTCTATCGCGCTGAGAGCGAAGCGCTGCACGATTTGGCGACGCTGCTCGCCGAGCGCCCCACGCTGCTCCGGCTCTTGACCGAAGGGGCCACGGACGAGTTACCGGGTTATCTCGATGACTTCCGAAAACAGAGTAAACTGGACTTCACGTTCATCTGCGACGATGGCCACTTAGCAAGCGACGTTGCCGTTGCACAAGCTTGCCCACCCCTGTCTTCACCCGCGGCATTGCTGTGGATGGGTCGCCCGGCATTGATGGCGACGGCCCAGGTCGGGGATGGCCAAAACGAGCCCATTGGCCGCATTGCCGCCGGCATCTGGCTGGATGAAGATTTCGTCAGCGACCTGGCCGGCCAGACCGTAGCCGGCCAGACCCTGCTTGACAGTGTGGGAAATGAACTGGCGACCAGTATTTCACCGGCCCCGGAACGCAATGCCCCCGTACGCGACTTGACTGCCCTGGATAGCGCCGGGCAAATGGTCGGGGAGTTTCTCACAGGGAAAGGTGAACCGCATCTGGCGACCTACTTCGCGTTGCCGTCGCCGCCCGATGCCACACCGCTCGTCGCCGAGATCGCGCTGTCTATCCGCAGCGTACAGACCACGGAACAACGTGCCCTCGCAATCCTGATCGCCAGCACCTTTGCGGTGGCGATCCTGGGCGCCGTGGTGGGCGCATGGCTCGTGCACCGGCTGACAACCCCGCTCGCAGAACTGACGGCGGCGGCGGAACGCATCAGTCACGGCGACTTCCTGACGCAGGTGCCCGTCCATGCCACCTCCGCCGAGGCCGCCACCTTGTCGACCGCGCTTGCCAAAAGCAAAGCCGCCATGCTCGGCGCATTGGATGAAAGCGCCCGCGCGCGCGATTGGCTCTTTAACTTGATCCAGTCGATTGATGAAGGTGTGTTGACCTACGCCCCATCAGGCGTGGTCACGTTTATGAGCCGAAGTGCGGAAATGATCTCCGGATGGCCGGCCCCCACCGCGGTCGGACGGCTGCTGGATGACGTACTGCCCATCACGGAACCTCCCGGCGCCACCTGGCATGAACTTGCCCCTGCCCCCGGCAACCGGCGCCAGGTGGAAACCACTGACCGCAATGGCCGTCCACTCGTCCTCGACGTCTCCGGAGCACAAATGTCGCCCCTGGCGCGGAGGAAGTGCAAACGGCACTGGTGATCCGCGACGTGACGGACGAATCGGCGCAACGCCGATTGCGCTCCTATTTTCTGGATAGCATCACCCATGAGTTTCGCACACCGCTCAGCACGTTGAGCGCATCGCTTGAACTGCTACTCGATACGGAAGTTGGCCTTTCTGCAGGCGAGATGCGCGAGTTGCTGAAACCGACCCACTTGAGTCTGTTGACGTTGCAGCAATTGGTCGATAATGTATTGATGAGCAGCCGGATCGAGGCGGGGCGCTTTTCCGTGCATCTGCGCCCAACTGATTTGGGCGCCGTCATCACCAGTGCGATCCAACTTGTCAAGCCGATGTTCGAACGCCGCCAGCAGACATTCACAATTGCGGAGTCTGCGTTCCCATTGACGGTCCAGGCGGATCCTGGACATCTCACCCAGGCGCTGGTGAATTTGTTGACAAATGCATCCAAGTATAGCCCGCTTGGGGCGCCGATTGACGTCACGGTGTTGACGCATTCCGTTTGGATCCGCCTGGCAGTGGCTGACCGCGGCCCTGGCATCCCACCATCCGATCGGGCGCGGCTCTTTGAGCGGTTTGTGCGCCTTGCCGGCGATGATGAACAGTATGGCATCGGTCTGGGGCTTGCGATTGTAAAGAGCGTCGTCGAGGCGCATCATGGTCGGCTCGGGGTGGATGAGCGTCCAGGCGGCGGCACCATCTTTTGGTTCGAATTGCCGCTGGGCGAAGCCGCCGCCGAACAAGCGGCCACCGGTCCGATAGGAATTGGATCGCCATGAAAATTCTTGTGGTTGAAGACGATCTCGCCCTCTCCGACGTGATCGCGTTCACGCTGCGCCGCAATGGGTTCGAGACCATCACGTCGCATGACGGGCAGGCAGCCCTACGCACCTGGGAGGCTGAGCAGCCGGATATGGTGTTGCTCGATCTGAATCTACCAAAACTGGACGGCATGAGCGTCTGCCGCCAGATCCGCGCCCAGGCAACCACCCCAATCATCATGCTCAGTGTCCGCAACAGCGACGAAGCGATTGTCCAGGGGTTGGAGATCGGCGCCGATGACTACATTGTGAAACCCTTTTCACCCAGCCAGTTGGTGGCGCGCATCCGTGCCGTGCTGCGCCGCACCGGCGCGGGCGCCACCCCTGAGTCAGTTGGCTCCGACAGGTTGGCGCTTGACCGTAGCCGGAGCGAAGTGAACGCGCCGGGATTTCCGCCTGTGCGGCTCGCCCCCCTGGAATTGCGGCTGCTCGAAACGCTCATCGTGAATGCCGGCGCCGTCGTCCCGGCTGACCGGCTGATCGCCGCCATCTGGGGCGTGGACGGCGGCGATCGGACGATGCTCAAGCAACTTGTCTATCGACTGCGCAGCAGACTCGACACCGAATTGCCCGGCGTTGCGACGATTGAGACCGTACCCGGCATTGGCTACGCCCTCCTCACCGACAGCGACGCCTAACCCTCCACGGCGTCACGCTGCCCAACAAAGCGATTGTTACCAACTTGTTACCACTGCGTAACGCAGCTTGTGACCTGCCCTTGCTATCCTATAACAAGAGGTGGTGACATCATGCTTGCGTTTCCCAGGCTCGAAATCAACCCAGCAGACCTTGACCCGGAGTTGTTGCGACGTTTACCGTTCGGGATGGCGCTCTACTACCGGGCGCTGCCACTGGCCCAGGAGGACGGCTCTGTCACGGTCGTCATGGAACATCCCAACAATCAGGTTGCGGTCGATGTCATGGAACGCATCCTGAACAGCCGGGTGGTGCCGGTGACCGGCGACGCCGGCGCGATCTCCGCGGCGTTACAAAACAGCCACCCGGATGCCTACGCCATCACGGCCGAGGTCCTGGCCTGGAGCAGCAATCCGGCCCACAGTGCGAACGTGGCCGCGGCCGCGACGCAACTGGCGAGCCGTTTGCACGCCACAGTATCAACGTTGACCGATCCCGCGATGTCCGCCGCCGAAGTGGCCGTCACCGGAAGCCGGGGCAGGCACTGCGCCACGGTCGTCGATTGGCCGCAAAATGATGCAACGCAACCGCTGCTGGCACTTGCCACGACGCCGCTCTGGTTGGTGCGGGGCGCGGTGAATGGGCCACTCCGCCGGCTGTTGGTGGTGTTGCGTGGCTTTGCCTCCGACCACGCGGAAGTGGAATGGGCCGGCCGTCTGGTCGAACTGGGCGGCGACGTCACCGTCATGCCGCTGGCGGGGCCGCAGGCAAACGCAGCAAAACAGTGGCCACCCGTGAACGGGCAACGGCGCGAACAGATTCAAAGATGCCTCGACACCCTGCATGAAGCACGAGTGCAGGCCCAACTCAAATATCGCTTTGGCGATCCGATCGATCAAATCGTGCGAGAACTTGGCGACAGCCGCTATGACCTACTCATCATGGCGGCGGAAGGTGACGGCGCCTTTGTCGGCAGCGCCTTACATGCCATCGAATCCGCAAAAGTACACGCCGCCAGACCGATCCTGGTGCTGCGACCGGCCAAGTAACCCGGCCATCTCTCATCCAACCCGACAAGGAGCAAGACATGCGACAGCGTAGTGCTATTCAACTCATCCTCAGCCTCGTAATCCTGATTGGGTTGCTCGCAGGTTGTTCGGGTGATGCGTCTTCGACCGGCAATGGCTCAAATGCAAATGGTGGTGCAGCCGCTGCACCAGAAAAGACGATCGCCGTTTCAGGGGCGTTTGCGCTGTTCCCCTTGATGAGTGTGTGGGCAGAGGAATACCAGAAACTTCATCCCAACATTCAGTTTGATATCCAGGCCGGCGGCGCAGGCAAAGGGATGACCGACGTGCTGGCCGGTGCGGTCGACATTGCCATGCTGTCACGTGAGGCGCGTCAGGAAGAACTTGATCAGGGTTCTGTGCTCGTGCCCGTGACGATTGACTCCGTGATCGGCACGGTGAATGCCAAGAATCCAAATCTGGAGGCGATCCTGAAGCACGGCATCACCGGTGAGAGCGGCGCCGGCGCCTGGATCAGCGGTGACACCAAGACCTGGGGGCAGTTGTTGGGCACCGATTCGACCGATTCAGTGAACCCGTACACTCGTTCCGATGCCAGCGGCGCCGCCGAGATGTGGGCAAAATTCCTCGGCGCCAAAGCCCAGGAAGAACTGAAAGGCACCGCCGTCAACGGTGACCCTGGGGTCGCCGAAGCAGTACGCCAGGATCCGCTGAGTATCGGCTTCAACAACGTGGGCTTTGCCTACGATCCGGCAACCGGCAAACCCATCGACGGACTCGCGATTGTCCCGATCGACATCAATGGGGACGGGCAGGTCACGGCAGACGAGAATTTCTACGGCACGCGCGATGAGTTCACGGCCGCTGTTGCCGCCGGGAAATATCCATTCCCGCCTGCCCGTGTCCTCTATCTCGTTACCAAGGGCGCTCCCAGCCCGGAAATCGTGGACTTCTACCGGTGGGTGCTCACCGACGGCCAGCAGATTGTCCAGCCCGCCGGTTATGTTCAGTTGACCGAGGAACGCATTGCCGACGCGCTGGCAGGGCTGAAGAAGTAGCAGACTCGTCGCTGCAGAAGGAGCTTGCTCACCGGCGATGTCTGGCATCCGCAAGACGGTCTCTTCGGGTTCGCACCTTTCATCGCCGGCAGCGTCGCCGTGACCGCCGTGGCCATGGCGCTTACGATCATTCCCGGCGTCTTGAGTGGCATCTACCTGGCCGAGTACACGACCAATCGCGCCCGCGCGATTCTCAAGCCAATGCTTGACCTGCTGGTCGGCATCCCCTCCGTGATCTTCGGGGTTTGGGGCATCCTGGTGATCATCCCGCTGATCCGAGAACAGATCGGGCCTTTGATCGGCGCTACACTGGGCCAGACCTTCCCCCTCTTCGCCTTTACGAATCCCAGTGGTTACAGTGTGCTTGCCGCCGGCATGGTGCTGGCGGTGATGGTCTTTCCGTTGATCGTGGCAGTGGTCGATGAAATCATGCGCAGCGCCCCCCGCGAGATGCGAGAAGCGTTGCTTTCGCTAGGCGCCACGAAATGGGAAACTACCAAGTGCGTGGTGCGCCGGTGTGGCATGACCGGAGTGCTTGCCGCCATCGTGCTGGCCTTCTCACGGGCATTTGGCGAAACGCTGGCGGTGCTGATGGTGGTCGGCAACGTGCCGCAGGTTCCCCAATCGATCTTTGCGCCGGCTTACCCGCTACCGGCGCTGATCGCCAACAACTACGGCGAAATGATGTCGGTGCCGATGTATGAGTCGGCCATGATGGGGGCGGCGTTGTTATTGCTCGTCGTTGTGATGGTCTTTAATATCACGGCCCGTGCGATCGTCGTGCGCATGAACAAGGGAGCGTGACATGAACCGCCAAAAAATGCGCAAGCTGGAGGAAACCTTTTTTACCTGGCTCATGCGGTTCTGCTTGATCGGGGCAGGCGCCATCCTCACGATCATCCTCTGGGTGATCGCCAGCCGGGGGCTGCAAGGGTTGAGTTGGGAAATCTTGACGCAGCCACCTGAAGGCAGTTTCTATCTTGGCGGTGGTGGCGGGATCTTGAACGCGATCATGGGCTCGCTCTACCTGGCCACGGGCGCGACGATTCTTGCCTCCTTCATCGCGGCGCCTGTGGTCCTCTTCATGCATGTCTATGCGCCCCACTCCAAGTTTGCCCACGGCTTGCGCCTTGCGCTAGATATCATGTGGGGCATCCCCAGCATCGTCTACGGCGCCTTTGGTTTTGCCATTATGGTGGCCATCGGGCTGCGGGCTTCCCTACTGGCCGGCATCCTCACGCTCACCCTGGTGATTATCCCGATCCTGGCGCGCACCTATGATGAAATCGTCGCCATGGCCCCGCGTGACCTGCGCGATGTCACCCTGGCGCTAGGGTCCACTCGTCTGGAGTATCTTGGCGTTTTACTGCGGCAGACGCTGCCCGGTCTGCTCACGGCCCTGCTGCTTGCCTTCGGGCGTGCGATCGGGGACGCCGCCGCCATGCTCTTCACCGCCGGCTACACCGACAATATGCCGGATGGGCTGCTGCGACCGGTGGCATCCCTCCCGGTTGCCGTGTTCTTTCAACTCAGCACCCCCTTCCCCGCCGTCCAGGCCCGCGCCTATGCCTCCGCATTGGTGCTCACCACGATCATCCTGGTGGTCAGCCTGTTGGCGCAATGGACGATGCGGCGGCTTGGCCGCCACGTCATTCGCTAGGAGAACGGAGATTTCACCATGCGCAGCTTATCAGTCCGTAACTTGAATGTCTGGTACAACGGCCAGCCGGCACTCAAAAACGTCTCCATCGACTTTCCATCGGGCCAGATCACAGCGATCATCGGTCCCTCCGGCTGCGGCAAGTCAACTTTGCTCAAGTCGTTGAACCGGCTGCAGGAAACCAACGACCAGACGAAGGTGAATGGGCAGGTGCTACTGGACGGCGCCAATATTTACGATGCCCGCATGGACGTAACCGAAGTGCGCACGCGCATTGGGCTGCTGGCGCAGAAGCCGTTTCCATTGCCCATGTCCATCTATGACAACGTGGCCTATGGCCCCCGGATCCACGGTCTCGCCAAGGGCAACTTGCCGGAAAAGGTGCAAACGCACCTGCAAGCCGTCGGTCTATGGGACGAGGTGCAGGATCGGCTCAAGGCGCCGGCAGTGGGGCTTTCGGTGGGCCAACAGCAGCGCCTCTGCCTGGCGCGCACGCTCGCCGTGGAACCGGAAATCCTGCTTTGCGATGAATCGACGGCATCGCTCGATCCAATCTCGGCACGAGGGGTTGAGGAACTGCTCCGCAGCCTGCGCGGCCACTATACGGTGGTCATGGTGACACATGACATCGACCAGGCAAAGCGCCTGGCCGATCACGTGGTCTTTATGTGGCTGGGCGAACTGGTCGAGCATGCGCCGGCCGCGCAATTCTTCAACGCGCCATCCCACCCGCTCACGCAACAATACCTCGCCCGCGAGATCGGGTAAATGGGGTGCGGATGCATTAAGCCGGCATTCCTGTCTCGTTCTTAGCGTCTTGGCGGGAGTCTCTCTTCCTAAGCCTGATGCGTATGGGACGCATCCACCCTCACCGCCCAGGGCGAGGTGCAGAAACGTCCGGTCGCTCTGCAACCAGTTCCGTTGGCCCAACCAACAAAATACCCTCGTCCTGGGCCAGGGTTGCCAGGTCGGGCGTGAAACCACTCTTGGAAAACAGCGCGTAGGTAACCTGCCAGTCAGCAGTCACTGGCAGTGCCTGCACTTTATGTTTGAGATCGATGAGAATATTCAGACCGACTGGCTTGGCGCTCCACTTACACTCCCCAACCAAGATCGCCTTGTCGGTATCGCTAATTGCCATCACATCGATCTCAGCCACATTGCTCCACCAACGCCCCACGCGTTCAGGCACAAAGGAAAGCGCTCCATTGCGCGCCAATCGGACAACGTAATCTTGCGCCGCCTCTTCCAGCGCGTAACCAACGTACGCATCGAACACAGGCTGGACGCGCTGAGCGAAAATCGCATCGGCGAGCCCCAATTCCAACGAGCCGTGGTATGGATGCACAAAGCGAAACCAGAAATTGAGGAATGCGTCCTCAATCTGATAGATACCTTTCTTGCTCTTCTCTGGCTGCCGTTCGGTGACTGGCACCTGTCGACGCACCACCCGCAACTGCTGCAGGACGTCCAGATAGCGGGCAGTAGCGCTACTGTCGCCAAAGCCGGCTGCTTGAACAATGGCATTGAGGCGGGTGTGGCCGGACGCGATGGCACGCAGAATCGAGAAGTAGTTGCGCGGCTCGCGCAGTTCTTCAACGAGCAGCAGCAGCGGCTCATTATAGAGCGTGCCCTGTGGGTGCAGAATGTGCGTGCGAATATTGTCGAACAACTTCTGGTTGTGGCTGAAGAGGCTCAAGTAGTAGGGCATCCCCCCCAGCACCGCCCACGTCTCGATTAATTGCGCCGGCGACGCCGTTGGGAAAAACGCGGCCAGCGATGGCAGTGCCAATGGCAGCAGCAACTCGCTGCCGCTGCGCCGGCCGTAAAGCGCGGATCGATACGCCAAGATCTCGCGTTCGATCAGCCCGATATACGATCCACAGAGGATGAGCATGAGATTGCTGCGGCTGAGTTGGGCATCCCAGACTTTCTGCAGGATTGACGGAATGGCCTTGTTGCCGGCGATCAAGTATGTAATCTCATCAATCACGACAATGGGACGTCCGGGCAGCTCGGCCAGCGCCTTGAAGGCAGCTTCCCAGGAAGGAAAGGTGAAGCCGTCATCGACTTCGGGATGGGTGTATTGCCAGATCATCTGCGAAAAGGTCGCCAATTGATCGCTGTCTGAACTGAGCGTCGCCACGAAGAAGAGGTGCCCCTTGTCGCGGCAGAACTCGCGCAGCAGTTCGGTCTTCCCCACGCGCCGGCGACCATAGAGCACGAAGAGTTCTGCGCGTTGGCTTTCATAGCGTCCCTGCAAACGAGCCAGTTCTGCGGTACGGTTTACGAACATGAAGTCTCCTACAAATCTGGATTATACTAATCGTAATTATTATAATTTAGATTTGTATTACAAACAACCACATATCCTATTGTCACCAGGTCTATTTCACTTCGGCGCAAATCTGTCGCGACACACATTGCGATTATCTCCATACTCTGAGACAATCATACAAATCGCTCACCTCCCGGCACCCAGCATACCGTGCAAACAAGGAGCCGCTCATGCGTTACGGCGCACATATCTATCTCTTCACCGACCACTGGGCCGACGACCAACTCCATCTGCTCGACACGATGAAAGGCCTTGGCGTGGACGTCGCCGAGATCTCCGTCGGCGACGACATCCACTTTACCCACGCGCTGACCAGGGCACGTGCGGAAAAGCTCGACATGGACCTTGTCATTGGTCCCGGTGGGACCTGGCCCGTGGAATGCGATCTCTCCGCCGATGACCCCTTCCACCGCGCCGCCGGTTTGGAGTGGCACAAGCGGCAGGTGGACCTCAGCGCTGAGTTGGGCGCCCTCGCCTACGCCGGCGCCATCTACGGCCATCCTGGCGTCGTCAAACGCCGGCGCCCACCGGTCGATGAATATAAACACACAGCGGAGGGTCTCCATGCACTGGCTGACTATGCGCAAAAGCAGGGCGTGCAGATTGCCCTGGAGCCGATGAGCCATTTTCGCACTCACCTGGTCAATACCCCTGACCAACTGATGCACCTGATCACGCTCGCCGACCACGCCAACCTGTACGCACTCTTTGACACCTATCACGCCGCCACTGAAGTGCGCGATTACGCTACGGCCATCCGCACGCTCGGCCCCCGCCTGTGGGGCGTCCACCCCTGCGAAAACGATCGCGGCGTGCCGGGCGGCGGCATTGTGCCCTGGGACGCGGTGTTCGATGCCCTCTTTGAGATCGGCTTCGACGGCCCGCTGACGCTTGAATCCTACAATTCCAGCCTTGGCGATTTCGCCTACCAGCGCGGCCTGTTCCACAACGTCTGCCCCGATGGCGCCGAGTTCGTCCGCCGCGGCATCGGCTTTCTGAGCGAGCACATCAACCGGCGGACCCGCGCCATTGACCTGCCATAAGCCCCCAAAGTCGCCCAGAGAAGCGGGGAAGAGACTCCCGCTAAGTCGCCAAGACGCAAAGCGGGGGAAAGAGAAGAGCCTCCCGCAAAGCCGCCAAGACGCAAAGTGGGGCGGGGGAAGGGAAGAGACTCCCGCTAAGTCGCCAAGACGCAAAGCGGGGGAAAGAGAAGAGCCTCCCGCAAAGCCGCCAAGACGCAAAGAAATGCAAGGGAAGAGGCTCCCGCTAAGATGCCAAGACGCAAAGCGGGGGGAGAAGAGCGATCTGATCTTTGGGTTTTCTTTGTGTTCTTTGCGTTCTTTGTGGTCATCGTCTTGTCCGCTCCCTCGCCTTTCTTGGCGTCTTTGCGGCTTGGCGGGAGTCTCTCCCTCGCATTTATTGGCGCTCTTGGCGGGAGGCTCTCCTCTCTCGCATTTATTGGCGGCTTTGCGGCTTGGCGGGAGTCTCTCCTTCTGTTTCTTGCCGGCCTACCGAACACGGGTGCGCGTCGCCGCGTCAAAGAAGCTCTCCCAGATCCGGCGGTGCCCGTGCTCCAACTCGAAGGCTCGCTCGGGATGCCACTGCACCCCAAGCACCCAATCGTGCTCCCGACTTTCGTACGCCTCAACCAACCAATTGTCGGGCTCGGCAACCGCAGCCGTGGTGAAGATCGGCGCCAACGACGCCGCATCCATCCCCTGATGATGAAAGGTGTTGACCGGCAGTTCCCCTTGTTGCACGATGGACTCCAGCCGGCTTCCAGGCTCAATGGCAATGTTGTGAAAACTGGTCGGCCCATTGGTGGGCGTGCGGTGACCATCCAGATGCTGCACCATCGCCCCACCGGCCGCCACGTTGAGCACCTGACAGCCGCGACAGATGGCAAAGATCGGCAGGTCACGTGCCAGCGCCGCCTGCGCCAGATGAATCTCCAACTCATCGCGGCGCAGATCGATCGATTCCTGCTCTGCCCCCGCCAAGGGTTGCCCAAATCGCTCCGGATGCACATCGCCGCCACCTGAAAGAATCAGGGCATCCAGCCGGTCTAGAATCGCAGCCGGCAGCCGCCCACTCGCATCGACGTCATAGTTCGTGCCATCCGGCAGTTGTACAGACGCATCCGGTGCCAGGATCACCGGAATTGCCCCGATCTCTTCGACGCGATGGACATAGTTGTGCGTGTTTCGCTCCACCCACTCACTGCGTCCATGCTTCGTTGTGATCCCAATCCATAGCGGTCGCTTACTGCCGCTTTCCCGTTCCAATTGTTCTGACATAGCAAGCAATCTCACTCCTTCAGAGACCTTCAGCGCCTACGATGGATGAATGAACCCGATCACACGCGCGGTGAATTACACAAAACGAACCCGCATGCGCCATCATAATTTCAAAGGCAATTTCTGCGCAATCCGGCAGCTTCTAGCAGATCATACGTGAAACAATGACCGGCAATTCGATCACCCTGATTTTTCTTGTGCTATTGCTAGCGGCCATCGTTGTGGCCGCAGTCTGGCTTTATGTCTACTGGTGGCTGATGCAGCGCCCCAATCCCCGCCTCAATGGCCAGGTCAAGGCGCCTTTTCTGGAGGCACCGGCAACCGTGCGCCGTGACAAACATGGTGTGCCCTATATCACCGCCGCCAACGAAGCCGACCTCTTTCGGGTGCAGGGGTGGACGCACGCCCAGGACCGCCTGTGGCAGATGGAACAGGCGCGGCGGACGGCCTCAGGTCGCCTCGCCGAGATCTTCGGCGCGCCTGCACTCGAAGCCGATCGCTTCTGTCGCATCATTGGTTACCGCCGCGCCGCGGAAGCCGAGCTTGCAACGCTCGACCCGGCAACGCGCCAGATCCTCGACTGGTACACCGAAGGCGTCAACGCGTATATCAACGCCCACCCAGGCCGCCTTGCCGCGGAGTTGAATCTGCTGCGTGCGCGCCGAGCCGTGGACTGCGGTGGATACACTTGCCTGTGCCAAAAGCCTGGCCTGGGCGCAAAGCATCAACTGGCAAAGCGAATTGACCCGGCTGCAATTGGTGATGGGCTTCGATCCATACACCGCGTCTGACCTGGAACCAGACTATCCTCCGATGAATCCGATCTTGACGGAAGCCGTCGGCAGCGAGCTGAAGACCCGCCTGCTCCACACCGCCGGTCTCCTGCTGAATCAGTATGAACAGGTCCGTGATTGGCTGGGAGGCGCCCCCGGTCAGGGCAGCAACAGTTGGGTCGTAGCGCCAAAGCATAGTCTCAATCGCCGCGCGCTGTTGTGCGCCGACCCACACCTGAATGTCCAGTTGCCGGCCCCCCTCTATGAAATGCACCTCTCCTGTCCGACACTGCAGGCAAGTGGCGCCACGCAGCCGGGTCTCCCCGGTCTCGCCATGGGCCATAACAACCTGATCGCCTGGGGCGCTGTGAACGCTTTGGTCGACACCCAAGATCTGTTCATTGAGCAGGTCCACCCGGATGACCCCAGACTTTTCCTTTACGACGGGAACTGGGAACAAGCGACGGTCATTGAGGAACCGATCACAGTGCGCCGCGGCGGCACGCACGTTGAACAGGTTGTGATGACGCGCCATGGAGCACTGCTCAACGGCTTGCTTGCCTCAGACTTCACAGGAGCAGGGAAATCGGGGCCAGCAGCAACTGTCCCGCTCTCCTTGCAGTGGAGTGGTCTTGCCCCCGGCAATCAGCTACGCGCCCGCATTGCACTGCTGCGCGCCCAGGATTGGGAGTCATTCACCGCCGCGCTGCAGGATTGGGTTACGCCTGCACAGAGCTTCACCTACGCTGATGCCCGCGGCAATATCGGCGGCCTGCTTGCCGGGCGCATGCCACTGCGCGGCCAGCACCTTGGACTTGTGCCAGCGCCCGGTTGGGATGCAGCGTTCGCCTGGGCAGGCACAATTCCGCATACGGAACTCCCGCGCGTCTATAATCCGCCCTCAGGGCTGATCGTCGCCGCCAATCAAAAACTGGTTGGGGACGACTACCCGTACTTTCTCGGGGTGGAATTTGATCCCGGCTGGCGCGCCGCACGCATCGAGGAGATGCTGCTCGAAAAGGAACGCCACACGATCCGCGACATGCAGGAGATCCAACAGGACAATCAGAGCAAATTCGCCCAGGCCTTCACCCCCTGGCTCACGCTGCTCCGCAGCGAAGATCCCTGGGAAAAAACGGCGATTCAACTGCTGCGCAAATGGAACTGGCGGATGGATAGCGACAGCAGCGGCGCACTCTGTTTTCATTTTGTGGTTGGCAACCTGCTGGAGATGGGCTTCGGCGATAAATTGGGACCGGCCCGCACGGGTTACTTTGGCGTGTCGGTCGCACCGTTGGCGACGCAACATGGGCTGCGCCTGCACGCAGAGGCGCGCTTGCTGGAATTGATCAATGAGCACGACGAATCCATCTGGTTCACCGACGCCGCAAGCGGCCGGCGCAGAATGCGGGACGAAGTGCTCCAGGAGGCGCTCACACGGGCCATGAAATCTATTCGCCAGGTCCACGGCGACAGCAGCCTGCGCTGGGCATGGGGACGCTCCCACCAGATCCGCTTTCCCCATCCGCTTGGCCGCGCCCGTCTGGTCGGTGGCTTCTTTGACCGTGGCCCCCTACCCATCGGCGGGGACGGGACCACACCAAACCAGACACGGTCCCGCACCGCGCTCCCCGCCGGGCTTGTCCAGGTGCTGCCTGCCTACCGGCAGGTGTATGAAGTAGGCGCCTGGGACCGCGCGGAGACCGTGATCGCCGGCGGGCAATCAGGCCACCCCTTGTCACGCCTCTATGACGACCAGATCATGATGTGGCGCGAGGGCGTCTACCACGCCACGCCCTGGTCAGATGAAGCGATCGACAAACTCACCGAGTATAAGCTGACCCTTACGCCAGGATGAGTTCCCGGTGCAACGCATCCAGCAACCGGCTGAGGTCGGCCTCCGTGTTATACCCCTGCACGGAAATCCGGATGTGCTGCCGGTCCTTCCACTGGGAAAGGGGAACCTCAATCCGGTAGCGTTCCCATAGGCGCACCTTCAGGTCCTTGAGATCGGGCTGATGCGGCAGTTGGGCAATGCCCATCTGATGATAGAAGCGCTCATCCGTTGGGTAAACCGGCGGCATTCCCGTGAGTTCCACAATGCGCGCCAGCGTATCACGCAGCAGGTCATGGCAGCGTGCGCGCACGGCCGGCCAGGCATGCTCCTGCTGAAATGCGATGGCTGCAGGTGCACTCAGGTAGGCCGCAGGGTCATCCGTCCCCTGCCACTGCAGGGCCGGGGTGACGCCCTGCCAGAATTGCTCTACAATGGCGGCGGATGACTGCACCGGCCAGGCTAATGGCTGCCGGACGTAGCGGGCGCCGGTCGATCGGCAGGCCATGTCCCACGCATTGGTGCAGGCGCCGTATTCATGCTCCGTCGTCAAGATCTCATCGCCCGGCTGCAATTTGAGCGAACGCGCCACTACATTGACGCCAAAGGTCGCATTGTGAACAAATACCAGATCGTCGGCGTTACCATTGACGTACGCGGCCACCACCTCGCGGGCCTTGCGCATCTCATCGTCATAGAAGCTGCCAAAGAAATAGACAGGCTGGCGTTCAAGCCGCCGCTGCCAGGCTTGATAGACGGCAAAAACGGGCAACGGCGTCGCGCCAAATGAGCCATGATTTAGAAAAGTGACGTCGGGGTCAATCTGGAAGAAACTACGCACATCGTTCATGAAGGGTTTAGCGTCTTTCTTTAGGATGACAAAGTTCTTTATAATCTTGTCCCATGCCAATCTGAACCAGAAATCCGGAGCGAGGAGAACCCCATAATGCCTAGACTATCACGTTTTGTGTTTGCCTTCGTCTTGCTGGCTGCGCTCATGCCGCAGTTCGCGCGGGCGCAGGCGCCTTCCATCACAATTGATACACCTCAACAGAGTGAGATCGTCGGCGCAGGCAGCGTATTTGTCGCCGGTTCCGGCACAGCCCTGTTTGAGAACAACGTCGTCATTCAGGCGCTTGACTACTCCGGGATCGTGCTGGGAGAGACCGCCGCCACGGTCGATGCGGAATTGGGCGGCAGCGGGCCCTGGTCAGCGCAGTTGATCCTGCGCGTGCCACCGGGCACCCCAGGTCGCATCTACGTCTTCTCCAAATCCCCGGCCGACGGCGCCATCATCGCCGATGCCACTGTGGATGTCATGTTTGGTGAGGCGCCCCTGCCCCCGACAGATACACCCGAGCCGCCACCCACCGACACCGCAACCCCCACGACAACGCCCGAACCGCCACCCACCAACACCGCGACAGCCACGGCAACGTCCGAGCCGCCTCCCACCAACACCGCGACAGCCACGGCAACGTCCGAACCACCACCCACCAACACCGCGACAGCCACGGCAACGCGCGAACCACCGCCTGTATCTGTCGAGATCACCATTCGCATCCCAATCCCCGGCGAGATCGTGAGCAACCGACAGATCGTGGTCAGTGGGACAGGGTCCGGACTGCCGGAGAACACCGTTGTCGTCCAGGCGTTGGACACCCGCGGTCGCATCATCGCGCAGCGTCCAACCACCGTCGAGGCGCCGCTGGGCAGCTTTGGACCCTGGCGTGTTACGCTAGATTATAATGTGCCTGCCGGCACGCCCGGGTATATCTATGCCTTTGCGCAGTCGCCGGCCGACGGCTCGATCATGGCCGAAGCAACGGTCCCCGTCACGTTTGGCCAATACATGCCCCCGACGGCAACTTTCACGCCGGCGCCGCCAACACCACGGCCGCCCACCGCAACGCCAACGCGCATCGCACCGCCAACGCCGATGCCACTGCCTTTCATTGCGATCGACAGTCCGCGGAGTGGCGAAGTGGTCAGCCCAATCGAAGTATTCGTCACCGGTTCCGGCGTTGCCCTGCCCGAAAACAACGTCGTGGTCCAGGCGCTTGACAGCGGCGGGCGCATCGTGGGCCAACGCGCCACCACCGTCGACGCGCCGCTTGGCGGCTCGGGGCGCTGGTCGACCGTTGTACGCCTAAACGTGCGCTCGGGCACCTCAGGGCGCATCTATGCGTTTGCCCCCTCGCCCGCCGACGGCCGCGTGATTGCGGACGCAAGCATTGCGGTCCGCTTCGGGGCGCCGCCACCGCCCACACCAACCCCAACGCCCATTGCGGCGCCCTCCATCCGCATTGAACGCCCCGCCAATGGCGCCAGTATCGATGCAAGCCGGCCATTTGCGATTTCCGGCATTGGGACCAACTTATTTGAGAACAACGTCGTCGTGCGCATCCGCGATGCCTTCGGGCGTACGCTGCGCCAGATTGCCACCACGGCCGACCGCAATGGCCGGTGGGCGGTCACCGCGGAGGTGCGGGTGCCCAGTGGCTCAACGGGCAGCATCTACGCCTTCTCCACCTCGCCCGCAACCGGCGCTGTCGTCGCCGACGACCTGGTGCAGGTGACCTTCATCGCCAGTTGCCAGGTGCGCACCGACTGGCCTGTCTACATCGTGCAACCGGGCGACACGCTGACCTGGATCGCGCAGAACACAGGCAGCACGGTGGCCGAATTGGTTCAGGCCAACTGCCTCGCTGAGCCGGCCGTGATCTATGTTGGTCAACCGCTCCATGTGCCACGGCTCCCAGGTGTGACGCCACCGGTCATTGCAACACCGGCGCTCGCGATCATTGCGCCCGAAGTCAACGCCGAACTAACACCCAACACCCGCTTCATCGTCACCGGTGAAGCCGCCGGGGTCGCACCGGACCTGGTGTTTGCCGTTTGCTCGATGCGAACGGCGCCGTAGTGGCAGAAACACGCACCACACCCTCCGGAGCCGGCGCAAACTCCGCCGGCGCGCCCTGGCAGTGGAGCGCCAGTCTGATCGCCGCCAATGTGCCGCGCGGTGCAGTTGGCCAGATCTTCGTCTACGCCGTGTCGCCCAGTGATGGCGCCATTGTCGTCAGCGCGGCAACGCCCGTTCGCTTTGGCCCGGATGCTGGCCGGCCGTTCATCGCCATCGATGGGCCATTGCCCTATAGCACAGTGCCAACCGACGCCCCGGTGGTGGTGCGCGGGGCCGGCCGCGGTCTATTCGAAAACAATGTGGTGGTGCAAGCCATCGACAACAATGGCAATGTCCTGATCACGCTGCCCGTCACCATGCAGACTGCCGAAGTCGGCGGCGAGGGCCAGTGGGTGGCTGAGCTCCCGATCGAGGTGGTGACGCGCGGGCGCATCGTTGCCTTCTCGCCGTCACCAGTGGATGGTAGCCGCATGGCCGAAGCCGTCATCGACGTCTACTTTGGTGATCCCGCCGCGCTGGCCAGTTCGGTCATGCTGAACTATCCTTTGCCAGGGACAGTCATCACCGCCGGCCAACCGGTTGTGGTCGCGGCCGGCAACGCGACCGGTGTGCTGGTCGACGCGCTCCAACTGTTCGTTCAGGACACCAACGGTGAGGTGCTTATGCTCCTCCCGGTGGAGGTTGATCCTGTGACCGGCGCCTGGTCAGTCAACCTGCAACTGGATGCGCCGCTCCTGGCCGATCGCGAAGTTTGGATGCAGGTCATCGGCCAGACGCCCATTGGCGGCGCACCGTTGACGGACAGAATCACGGTTCGCACGCAGCGCGCGGATGCCGAGGTGACCGGTAATGCCGTCTATCGCGAGCGCATGGCGCTGCCCGAGGGTGCGAAGGTGACGGTGCAGTTGTACAACGCCTCACTCGCCGACGCGCCGCCTGAGCTCACCGTGGTCGGCGAGCAGGTGATTGACGGCGCCGTTGGTTCGCCGATTCCCTTCGTCGTACCGTACGCCAGCGCGGACCTCATGCCCGGTGCGCTCTATGCAGTCAATGCTCGGATCGAAGATGCCGAAGGCAACCTGCTCTTCATCAGCACAACGATGACGCCGGCCATCACCAACGATGCAATCCCGTCGCGGATGTGGAGGTCCTGCTCCAGCGCGTGCCATAGGTGTAATAGCATTGGGCGCCTGTCAGGGACGGCTCTTACCTTACCGTCCCTGACAGGATGATCGGTAGGGACACCGGCACCGCCGTGTCCGGGGTCATCGACGCAATCCCCTCCCGTAGCATCGCACCGAATCCAATTCGGCGCCTGCTACAGCAAACGTGTTGAAACACGTTTGCTCGGCCAGACCCGGGGGCAGCGACGAACCCCCAACCGGTTTCCCATATCAGACGGTGAATTGTATTCACCGGGGAGATCACCATCCGGCGCATTCACCGGGGGCCGCATACCGCACGCATACCGCATACCACATCCGTTACCTGCAATTCTACAAGTTTGGTTGGAATTACTGGAAACACACCATCGTTGCGCCGGGTCTCGACACAGTGTGCTAAAATCAAGTCACAATGGTCGGGTGGCCAATGAACGATTCAAACTCAAACCTAATCTACCAGTCGGCAACCGCGCTTGCGCAAGCGATCCAACGGCGTGAATACTCGGCACGCGAAGTGGTGCAGGCGCACCTTGATCGGATCGCAGCCGTCAATCCGGCGCTCAACGCCGTGGTCCACTGGATGCAGAAAATGCCTCGCACGGGCCGATGCCGCGGACAGGGCGTTGGATCGTCACGAAAACTGGGGTCCCCTGCACGGGGTGCCGTTCACGGTCAAGATTGGATCGAGACCGCCGGCGTCATCTGCGCTGCCGGTTACCCGGAACGCAGCCGATATGTGCCAACGGAAGATGCCACCGTCGTCGCCCGCCTGCGCGCGGCCGGCGGCATCTTCCTGGGCAAGACCAACGTCACCGTGTCCAACCCGGTCTACGGCCGCACCAACAACCCGTACAACCTTGCCTACAGCCCGGCGGGCAGCAGCAGCGGCGAAGCTGCACTGATCGCCGCCGGGGGTTCGCCGTTCGGGATCGGCAGCGACTCCGGCGGCAGCATCCGCCAACCGGCGCACAACTGTGGCATTGCCGGACTCAAGCCAAGTACAGGCCGCGTGCCCCTCACCGGCCATTTCCCGCGCATCAATCCCCTGGCGGATCCACGCACAGTCATCGGCCCGATGGCACGCTATGTTGAAGATCTCGGTCTGGTCCTGCCAATCATCGCCGGTCCGGACTGGCGCGACAGCAGCACAGTGCCAGTTCCCCTCGTCAACTGGCGGGCGGTAGATCCCAAGGGGCTGCGCGTTGCCTTCTACACACATCACCACCTGGCCGATCCGGATCCGGCCTGCTTCGCGGCAGTGCATGCCGCGGCGGCCGGGCTGGCTGCCGCCGGGCTGCAGGTCGAGGCGGCGCTGCCGCCGCGCATGGAGGAAGTCTATGACATTACCCGCGACTACTGGCGCCGTCCGGAATCAGAATCGTGGGATGAATGGCGGGCGGATGGCGAGGTCGTACTCAGTAGCCTTGCGGTCGAGCAACACCTGTTTGCCTGGGATCGCTTCCGGCGCAGTCTGTTGAGCTTCATGGCGCAATATGACCTGGTGCTGACGCCGGCGGCTGAACTGCCGGCCAGACCTCATGGCGAACCGGATGGCAGCATTGCCTACACGCTCACCTATAGTCTGACCGGCTATCCGTGCGTGGTGGTGCGGGCCGGGACAAGTGATGACGGGATGCCGGTGGGCGTCCAGGTCGTCGCCCGCCCCTGGCGCGACGACGTTGCCCTCGCTGCCGCCCAGATCATTGAAGCTGCCGGTGGCGGGTGGCGCCAGCCACCGGCGCTGTAGAGCGTCATGTCGACAAGCGGGAGGGAGTTACTCCTCTAGCACGGTGACGTTTGCATACTCGGTGATGGCATTGCCGTTCAGATCCGTGACGGTGATGCCCAGCGAATACTCACCTGGATACCCTTCTGGGAATCACCTCAAAGGGCTTGCTGCCAAAGGTCAACGTGTCGCCTTCGTATTCGTTGGTCACTGCGTTGCCATCTTCGTCTGCTTCGATCCACTCTTCGTAGACGGTAAAGGTGTCACCGCGGTGGGCGTGATTTCGCGGGGCGCCGCTGCTGGTGAAGCCAAAGATGCTCTTGAAGACCAGGTTGCCGTCAAACAACATCACTGCGTCGCGCTGCGCGCCGTTGTCGGCAAAGGTATAGAGGCCGTGCACCGAATACTCAGCGTCTTCCATGCTTGAGCCGTAATTTGTCGGGTCCAACAGCGCAAATGCCTCATTTTCGCCGTCGCTGAGTGCGTAAACCGTCGGCGACCACTCGAAGATGAAGTCCTCGAGGTCTTTCTCGGTCCATACCGGATACGCCACCCCGTCGATCGCCTGGGTGTCATCTGCCTCGACGAAGTCCCGGTCCTTCGATGCTGAAGCTGTCGCTTTCCTCGTCATAGCGGGCGACATCAATATAGATGAAACCGATGTCCTCGCCCGTGATCTGGGTGCCCAGCAACACCGTCTCACTCGGCGTGATCGCTTCGCTGCTCACCTCGATCGGCGCCAGCGCCAAATCAGTGTCAATGCCGGGGGCGCTTGGCGCCTCTTCGGTGTCGTCGAGGGCGGCGCACTAAACTCGGTTAGATCGGCGGTCTGCCCGGTCTCCGGGTCCAACAGATCTGGCAGGGCGGCATCCGGATCGAAGTCACGATTGGTGTAGTGGAAAGCAAGGAAGTCATCCCAGAGCGACGCGCCGGCAAACCGGCTGGCGTAGTCGGTGTACGAAATGGTGCTCTCCGCCGTGCCTACGCCAACCAGCAGGTCAGGGGTAGGGAAGAAGATCGTCAAGCCGGTCGAACCGGGACGGCCTTCGCCATGTTTCTCGGCCAAAATAAACTTCTTGGCGGCCTTTTGGAGTCCGACAACCGCAGCATCGAGTTCCTCTGAGCCGGCGAATTCATTCGCAAGTTTTGCGAAATTGCCGAGGTCAAGATAGGGCGAAGCCACATCATCGCCGAAGACGCTCTCATAGGATTGGGCGTAGGTGCGAGCCCGGGCGATCGCAGCCGGATCAACGCTGGTCAAAGCCATCACAAACTCATTGAGCGCCTCCATGTATGCCGGCATCGCCGACAGGTCAACTGCTGTGAGCGTGGTGTCTTTGGCCTGATGTTGTGCGAGTTCCTTTGGCGACACATCTTCATCCGTGCCGAAGTTCTGCGCCAGGTATTCGCTGCGCGCATCATCATCCTGAATGCGCACATCATCCGTGATGTAGGACTTGACGATGTTCTTGGCGAGTTCGGCGCCGTTCTGCTTGGGCTTGGCCGCGAGTTGGGCCAGGAACTTGCTGTACGCCCACCCGATCGCCGGCTCAACCTCTTCCGAGGCCACGGCATAGTGGGCATAGGGCGCCACGCCGCTCAGCGCCTCCACCTGGCTCATCAAGCAGGCGTCAAAGCCAATGAATTCGAACTTGTCGATCCCGGTCTCCGCCAGTGCGCCGGCCAGCGCCTGATCGATCTCGTTGACGGACATCGAACTGCCTTCTTCGGGCGCATCGTCATTCCAGCCGCCCATCCAGCCGGCTCCGTGATCGGAAAGCACCAGCGCATACTTCTTCGCCGGGAAGTTTGTGATCCCCCAGATTAGGAAGTCCTGCAGGGTCTGCGGATCGCCGCTGTCGATCTCACCTAGGTCTTCCAGTTCCTCGGAACTGACCGCATCCAGATCGTCGTCCTGCAACACCAGCAAACGCTTTGCCGTGGTCCAGTCGCCGTCACCGTCGAAGGCGCCGTCATAGCGATCAAACTGGGAAACAATGATGACGTCATCCGTCGAACCAACGAGCTCGGCCTCGTTCAGATCCATGTAGATGTCCTGTTCCAGGATCTGGTCGTCGGCATTCTGATACAACATGATCAGCCATTCGCTCTCACCCGCATTGTCAGCCTGCGCCGGAGGTATTGACTGGGCCGGACGCCCCGCGGCAAGGGCGGGGCTATGCACGAGCGATACCAAAACAAGAGCGGCGATGACGGCTGCGGTGAAAAACCTGTGGATGAAATTCCTTGACATCTTTTTTGTCCCTCTGATACTCACGGTCAGGCGCCCACGGTTGAAAGAGCAAGGCACCATTATTCAGTCAAAGCTAAGATTCTGCAAGGGGACGTTTCGGAGCGGGTGTGGTTCAATGGATTGAGTTCCATTGCCCGACACAAGCATCGTCGTGCCCGGCAGGCTTCGTTAGCCGCCGGTGGCGGCGTGGTTGGCGGGGACGACATTAGCCAGCAACCGACACGGCGATGCCGGTATCCCTACGGGTCTCACCCTATACGGTGGGGAACTGCGGCTACTCCTGATTGCCGGTATACTCCGCGTAGAATGCGGTCAGTTGTTGCCGGATATGCGCTTCAAGCGCCCCACTTCGGATGGCGGCGGCAGCGATCGGCTGTGCGAACAAAACCAGGTCTTCCAGCACCATCTTTTGCGTAATGCCCGCGTCATGGAGCAAGACAACCACCGGCTGTTTTCCATAATGGAGGTGGAAGCCACGCACGACGCTCTCCAGGACATCGTGAAAGACCGCGGTCCTGCGAAAATCTGCCCACCACCCCAGCACCAGCGCCGCGGCACTGCGCACCGAGTCCGCATCAAAATAACCGGCGATCGTCGCCACTTCAGTATGGGCAGCTGCTGCCCACAGTTCATCACCCAGGCGCTGCAACATCTCGGCATCCAGGGCGGTGTCGAGGAAACGCTCGCTGTCGTTGATCGTCTGCTGGATATTGTTGTTAATGAACGCAACGAGCTGCTTATCGATATTCTTTTCCATCTGCGGCGACGCCGCACTGAGCGCATTCTGGCCCAACTTCATCAGCGATGAAGCGCCAGGAATGCTCTTGGCAACCGCATTCTCGGTCAACAGGAAACCTTTGATGCCCTGATAGAGCACTTTTGGAGATCAGCTTCGAATAGACCGCACTCGATACAATCCGGTGGACCAATGCGTTGCGCAGCGAGCCAACTCCGCAGCAAGTTCAACCGCCTCGTCCAGGCGTTTGCGCTTCACGAGGGTCGACAGCGCCGTATGTTCATCCTGGAGCAGTTCGACGGCTGCCACAACACTCTCCGTGACAAAATCAGCCAGCCCACCGGTGATAGGGGTTTCAACCATATAGCGTTCAAGCCAGCCCAGCAATCTCGCCGGCGGCAGCAGCTCATCCACGCGCAGTTCGAGGAAGCGCGCAACCCAGAAGCCCAGTTCCCGCTCCAGGGTTGTGCGAAGCTGCGCCTCGTCAAAGCGGCGCAACTCAAATTGGATGTGGGCCTCCAGCATTGCACTCTGCATCTTTGAAGTCCTCGTCTAGATTCTGGGCGCATCAGGCTGCGAATTGATTAGTACTTCTTCTTCCACCCAGGTTTCTTGCCTGGCAGCGCAGACCGATCGCTTGGCTTCTGGCCATGCGGGCGGCGGTGCGGCGCGCCCTTGTCGATCCCACGTCCTGCCTTCGCCGGGAAAACTTCCCCGGAGTTTGTCATCCGCACGGTCACCGCCCGGTTTCGAATCATCGCCCGTGCCATCAGTGCGACAACCTGCTGCGCAAATTCCGCCGGCACATCCACCAACGTGAACTCATCATAGATGTCGATCGCCCTGATTCTGCGCGGGGATGCCCGCCTCATTGCCTGTCGCGCCGACCACATCCGCCGGGCGCACCCCACTTTGCCGCCCGGCATCGATGTAAAGGCGCACCATCCCGGCGTCCGTAACCGGCATTTGCGCAGCTTCCACGGCCACTGCTGCGGTCAACGGCTTGTCCCCACGCGCCATCCGCGCCGTCGCCGCGGCGATGTCGAGTAGTTCACGCCCGCTCTCTTCGGCCAGCGTCTCCACCAGCGCACGATAGACGGACAAGTCATCGTCGGACAGCACTTTCAGGATGCTTTCCTTGAACAGGATCATCCGCCGCGCCGCGACGTCGGCGGCAGTGGGCGCCTTGGTCGGGGTCAACCGCTTGCCAATAAACCGTTCAATCTCCGCCAGCAGTCGCCCCTCGCGCGGCGTCACAAATGAAATCGCCTTGCCGGACCGGCCCGCTCGAGCCGTACGCCCAATCCGGTGCACGGGCGATTCCGGATCGTACGGAATGTCATACTGATGACGGTGCCGATCCGCTCCACATCCAACCCACGGGCCGCAACGTCGGTCGCCACGACCAACTCCACTTGCCCGTCACGTAACCGGCGTATCACGCTCTCGCGTTGGCTCTGCCCCATGTCGCCGTGCATCGCCTCCACCGCGTAACCCGCGCCTGCAAAGTTTCTCGGCCAGATCCGCGGCCCCCACCTTGGTGCGCACAAAGATCAACACAGCCTCACCGGTGCTGGCTTCAGTTTCGAGCAGATGAGTCAGCACATCCAGTTTTTGCCGCTCCACGACATTCAGATAGTGCTGCTCCACCGTCGGTGCGGTAAGGGTCCGATGGGTGATTTCAATGGCAATCGGATTGTGCAGAAAATGATCGGCAATCCGGCGCACTTCCTGGGGCATCGTGGCAGAGAAGAGCACAGTCTGGCGCTCAACAGGCGCCTGGGCCAGAATCCACTCAACATCTTCCTGAAACCCCATGCGCAACATCTCATCGGCTTCATCCAGCACGACGATCCGCACGGCATCCAGACTGAGCGACCCCCGGCGCAGATGATCCATGATGCGACCGGGCGTGCCCACCACCACCTGCACCCCACCGCGCAGCCGTCCAATCTGCTTCTGGATAGAATCGCCACCGTAAACCGGCAGCACCCGCACCCGACCAAGCCGTTTGGCATAGACGTGGATGGCTTCGGAGACCTGGATCGCCAGTTCACGAGTTGGGGCCAACACCAGAGCTTGAACGTATTTGTCGTTCAGGTCCAGTTGCTGCAGGATCGGCAAGGCAAAGGCCGCGGTCTTGCCGGTCCCGGTCTGCGCCTGCCCGACCAGGTCATGGCCTTGCAACAGCAGTGGAATGGTCTGCGCCTGGATCGGGGTGGGTGTTTCATACCCCAACTCGCGCAGCGTCATCGTCAACGGCTCGCGCAGGCCAAGTTCGGCAAATGCATCCGCAGCCGGCGGACGCTCACTGTTTAAGATCTGTTCGGCGTCCATGGGTCCATTCTCCTTCCGAGAAGCGATGCGGCTTGCTCAGCCACACAGATTGCGCTTAGATTTCTGGGTCAAGTCAAGCATAGCCTCCGGTGATGGTTGCGTCAATTCCGCTCAAAAGGGAAAGTGATATACTTACTCCATCCCTATAGCGCCCCTGCCTACAAACTGGACCCGTCTTTGCCTCAGTTACGGAGCTTCTCATGTCAAAAATCCACCGCTACATCCCAGCATTTGCGCTGTTTGCGCTGCTGGGCGGTTTATTGCTGCTGACGCCTACCGGGGCGCATGCCGCATCAGACGCCGCCGATCAGCGCCGGCCCACGCCACCTGCGCTGCCCGCTGGTCCACGCACCGAGCGCACAGGGGCGACCATCGATGCCGTCGATGCCGGCACGGTGCTGTTGCTCGATCAAGTGACGCCGGGCGTCGTACCGAGCGCCGAGGATCCTGGCGACCCCTTCGACCCGACCAACCCAACGGTCGTCGTCGAGCAGATCAAGATGCCAGGGAATGTCTTCACCTTCACGGCAGCCATCACTGAGACCACCGCCTTCGACCTGGATCTCTATGTTGGCATCGACGCCAATCATGATGGCATTCCCCAACCCGATGAGACACTCTGCTATAGCGCCAGCGGTCAGGCGAGGGAAAGGTGCTCGATCTTTGCGCCAACGGTGGCTGACTACTGGGCGATCATCCACAACTACACCGGCTCCTGGCCGCTGGACGATGACTTCGTCTTTTCGGCGCGGGCACAAGGCGTCGAAGGCCTCATGACCCCGAATGCTTCCTACGAGAGTGGGCAGTATGTAATGCGGGGCGAGCAGGTCACCTACACACTCGGGCTGCAGCCGCCCGTCACCCGGTTGGGTCAAGTCACCTATACGCTGACGGCCACCTTACCGGTGGGCATCACCTACCTGCCCGGGTCGGCTAACCCGGCGCCCATCCAGACCGACGGCAACGAACTGGTCTGGCGTCCTCCCTCAAACCGGGGCTATATCCCCGTGACCGTGGCAGCACGCGTTGACGACAATGCGCCGTTCAACACCATCCTTACGCCGCAGGGCGATCTCACTGTCGAGCCGGGCAGCGCCGAAGTCGCCATGATGATCCGGCGCCTCTTCGTGACGGGCGTTGCGCTGGCCATCGACGTGACCGGTCCGGCACGCGTCTTTCCCGGCGCGCCGATTTCCTACACGCTCACCGTCACCAACAACGGTCAGGCCACCGCCCAGGATGTGATCGTCCGTGCCAGCATCCCGCCTGGTGCTGCGCACCTTACCGGCGGACAAGTCGTGGGGAATGTCGTTGAATGGGAGATCCCAACCCTCGGCGCAAAGAGCACCGAGCAGTTTGATTTCTCCGTTATCGCCACGGCTACACCGATGATAGTAGAAACTGCAAGCACGGCTAACGCTGTGGAAGCGCCAATCAGCGCCGCCATCGTCGGCGGGGATGAAGCCGAACCCGGCGCCTGGCCCTGGCAGGCTGCACTCTGGTATGAGCCGGCCGATGAATGGTGGGGTTGTGGCGGTTCGCTGATCACCCCAGATTGGGTCTTGACCGCCGCCCATTGCGTAACCAATGGCGCCGTGGTCAATGCGTTTCCGGGCGAGATCGGCGCCGTCGTAGGTCGCCACAAACTATCAAGCGATGCCGGACAAAACCTGCAGGTCAGCGAAGTGATCGTGCACCCAGCGTGGGATCCGTTCACCTCGACCACGACACGGCGCTCCTCAGGCTGGAAACCCCGGCGCAACTGACGGCGACGGTCCAGACCGTCCCACTTGTCCATCCAGACCAGCCTAAACTCAGTGCCGCGGGCAAACCTGCCGTTGTCACGGGATGGGGCAATACACAGTCGTTTCCCCAATGGCCCGACGGTCTGCGCCAGGTGACGGTACCGCTCGTGGCACGGGAAGCCTGTGACGTCGCCTATCAGAACACGGGTTACCCGCCAGGCACAATCACGGACACCATGATCTGCGCCGGGGTGGAAGAAGGGGGAAAGGATTCTTGCCAGGGAGACAGTGGTGGACCGCTCGTCGTCGAGGACAGCTTCTTAGGATGGTGGCAGGTCGGCGTGGTCAGTTGGGGTGAGGGGTGCGCCTTGCCGCAGATCCCCGGCGTCTATGCCCATGTGCCGGCATTCACCGACTGGATTGATCGGCGTGTCGCGTCGATCACCCTGAGTGACCATCTCGCGGGCGACTCTGTCCGCCAACGCGGACATCTCGCCATCGGCAGCAATGTTGTGGACACGTGGAATCACGCGGACAGGTGTACATGCCCGATTTGCAGCGCAACGAGCCGGTCGCTCGGTAAAGGACCATCGCGCAACGATATGAAGAAGATCCCCGGCCTGGACGGCGATCCCCTGCAGGGCTACGCGGACTTCTCGCCGTCCAGGCCGGGATCTTGGTCCATCAATGCCGGGGTGGATTCCAAAGCAGCCCGAGGTTAAAACCCCGGCTAGTTGCTAAAGTCGGCCTACGCCGACTGCAGATTTACGGAATTCTACATACTCCACCTGCCGCTTGCTGACCCCGATCTCGTACTCGATCAGCAGATCCAGCAGCCGCTCGCCGTCGATCAACGTGATCGGCGCCGCGCCGCGCTCAAACGCAGCCTGCTCCATCCCCTTGGTAAACTTGCCCGTTGTGATCACCGTGCCCCGCACCGCATTAAAGCGATGCAACGAACCGCGCAACTGATCCAACACCGGCCGGGCCGATGGCGCCCTTGGACCGCTTCCTGCACCACCTCCCGAACGGCGCTGATGCCCAGTTCAATCGTGCCAACGACATCCACCCCCTTGTCGTTGGAAGGTGCCGTGGTCGCCAAATGCTCATACCCCATCTCTTCAAGCAGCACTTTGATCAGTTCCTCAAAGCGGATGGGATCCATCCCCAGCAGATACTCCTGTAGTTGGCGCCGCACCGTTTCCCGCAGTTCACGCACCATGCGAAACAGATCAGGACCCTTGCGCGGCGTCGCGCTGGGTCCCGCCGTGCGCTCTACACGGCTGCCCAGGGTAGCCAGTCCCGCCTCAGTGGCCTCATACCGGTGCCCACGCCAGCACAAAACCGCAGTCGATCAGATTGCGCAGCCGGTCATAGAGCGTGGTCTTGATGAAGTTGTCGCTCGCCGTGGTCGTCTCGCTCCGGCAGAACTGCGCATAGCCCGGCAGCAAATCGCTGCGCCGGGCCGCACCATGCTCCGCCACCAGATGCAATATCACCAAGACCCCCTCGTAGGCGTCAATCTCGACCTCCAGCCCACTGTCCGGCTTGTCAAAAAACTGCTGCCCGCGTTCGGTCAGACGCACGATCTCGCCATACCGTCTGCTCAACAGACCATGCTTGAAGGCAAGATACCAGCAACCCCGCGTGTAGCGCGGGTTCAACTGGCGATGCGAGGCGTGCCAGATGCGCTCGGCCAGGGTGCGTACCTCTCCCGCAAGCCGCACGGGAATCCAGGCGTCGGGTTCACTCCAATCCACTTGCTCCTGCGGGTTGCCGCTCTGCTCCTGCAGCGCCGTCAAGTCGTGATAGGCGGCGACGGCGATGCCATCCATGATGCGCAAAAATGGCGCACGTTGGTGGCAGGTGGGAAAGAGCGGCGTCAACGAGCGGGCCTCGTGACGTCACTTGCCGGGCACCGGCACGGACGCCAAGCACCAGGCAACTGCGCCTCGGCGTCAAAGATCGGCGCCTGCCCTTCGCGCGCCAGCCTGGCGGCGCTCATCTGGCCCCGCACTGCGCGCACGATGTCATGTGCGTCGATGGCTTCACGCTGCCAGCCTGCCGCCGTCAGCAGCCACACCGCCCGGCGTGGGCTATCGATCAGACCGTAGCGGCGCAAATAAGTACGCGTCCATTGCAGGTTATACTCCAGCCGGCGCAACGCGCCCGGGCTGATGCTTTACCTCCACGACGCGGCTCGGCAAACCAAGCGCAGCAATCACATAAGCCGCAATCGATCATTGGTCGCCTGTCCGCGTGTGCACGCAAGGCCTCCAGCACCACAATAAACGTGTGTCGTAGGTGGGGATGGCAGCCAGTTCGGCAACCGGGCTCTCAGATGTTTCGTCTGTCATGGGTGCGATCTGCGATGCAATCGAAAGGATAAATCCAGGGCGGATCGATTCGATTGTAACACAAATGCACGGCGATTTCATGCCCAGAAACTTGCGCCGCACCGGCGCGTTCTTGCTGACTTCACGCTGGATCGCCAGCGCGAGATGGCTCATCTGAAACGGCTTCGATACATACGCCGAGGCGCCCGCCTGCAGGCAGCGCTCGCGGTCGCCCGGCATGGCCAGCGGTCAGCGCAATAATCGGCGTATGGGCTCAGCGCCACATCGGTTGCGGAACGGATCTTCCGAATTGCCTCGATACCATCCATCATCGGCATGTGAATGTCCATCACAACGAGATCGGGGTTCAGCAACTCAGCCTTCTTCACGGCGTCGACGCCGTTGCTCACGCCAATGACTTTGTAGCCAACCGCCATCAAATAGTCACAGATCATCGCGTGTTACTACGTTGTCCTCGGCAATGATGACTACCGATTCGTGGCCGTTCTGGGCTTGGGCGGGCGCTTTCATTGGGATTGCGATTTCGGCGCCCTTCCTCAAATCGTTCATCTTCAGGAAGCACACGGAGCACGGAATCCTGACGATGAAACGACTGCCCTCGTTGACCTTGCTTTCGACTGCCACCGTTCCACCGTGTAATTCGGTGTACCGCTTCACCAGACTGAGCCGTCCAACCCCGGTGCCCGGATATTCATAAGGCAGTCCCGAATTCAGTTGGGTAAAGGGCTGAAAGATCCGGGTTGCGTCGTCCGCACCAACGCCAATGCCCGTGTCCCAAAACGACAAAGCAAACTTGCCCTTCGACATACTTTGCCTCCAGCCCAATCCGCCCACCTGGGTCGGTGAACTTGACTGCGTTGCTCAAGAGATTGACGAGAATCTCCTTCATCCGCCGCACATCGACTTCGACCGCCAGGTTGGCGTCCTCGCATGAAAAGGCGACGCTCAACCCGTGACGCCGCGCAGGCTCTTCGATCGCGTAGACTGGACTGGCAGAGATCCGTCACAGACGCCCATTCGATCTGCAGTTTCATCGCCTGCGTCGATCTTGGCGAGGTCAACACGTCGTTGATAAGTTGCAGCAGAGTGCGCCGACTTTCGCGAATCGCCATGAACCGCTGAAAGATCTTTCGAGCTAAGCGTCAGGTTTCCTTGCTCTTCCAAACACCTCCGTCAGCGCAAGAATCCAGTCAAAGGCGTCCGGAGTTCATGACTCATGTTGGCGAAGAATTCATCCTTGATCCGCAACGAACGTTCGGAGTTCGGCGTTGGCCAGACGTAGGTTCGCGGCGTATGCGGCGAAGTCGGTCTGCTGATCCGCATGCCTGCTCCTCAAGTTGCGCCCTTACTCTGCCGCAGCGCCTCTGCAAGCACCCACGCGACGACCGCCACTGCGTAAAGGACCACGATTCCGGTAATGAGGTGGATACGCTCGGGCCAATCCCAACCATAATAGATCAAGCTCAGTGTGCAGAGCGTAGCAAAGGCAAACTGGCCCATGGCCTAGATCAACACACTGGAGAGCAAAACTGGAATGACACAGGCAACAAGCACCGCCCTGCGCTGGACCGTCGCCGCCATCCCTCCCGCCGCCGTCAACACAAACAAGAGCATGAACGCAGTGCCGGCGACATCGGTTGAGGCCCAATGCTCCAGTACGAAGACAAAAACCAGCCCCACGATGAAAAAGCATTGATCAAAATGTGCGTCTTCAGATCGGCGGTGGCGGCGGGTGATGCGTGGGACAAGCCAATCAGAGACCCCACGAGGAAAACCAACGCAACGACCGCCGTGATGGCCATAGCGCTGACAGCAAACGCCGCTTTGCAAGGGCGACGACTTTCCCTGGGTAACAACAGGAAGGAGCGATTCCCGGACTCGTTGGGCTATGCTTGGCGACACGTAGGCGCTTCCCTTGGCGAATGATGTGGACGGGCTAGCAGCAATTAAAGTGGGTGTGGATTGTGACCTGCACTCCTGGCGCAGCAGGGAGGTTGACACGCCGATCTGCTTCAGTGAGCGGCTGGCCGCCGCCAAACACCGGCAAATCGGTGAACGGCAGGTGCCAACGCCTGCTAGCCCAAGAAGGACATCCCTATCATAGACGAATCAGCTATGCAATACATCAGATAAATGACGTCTTCATTTCTTACCGTTTCGTAAGCTCAGCCAATTGGACAGGATCCGCCCGTTTTTCGTAATCAAAGGGGCAGGTGGGATAATGAATGGGCAGCCAGATGATCCAAATCTACCAATTGGCAAGGAGCATTCGGAATGACATACGCGCACTGGACTCATACTGTCGTGGACCATTTGCGCTGTGTAGAAGCACTGGATGGCGCTGCTTGAGGTAGATTCACCCCCTTGTTGCAAAAGATGGGCGATGGCAACCTCGAACTTGTCTTCTCGTCGAGAACCCGAAGAACCCGAAGCAGTCTGGTATTGAAGCAAGCACTCCCTTACCTGCGCGTCGCCGGGGGAATCTTGGCCCCTCACCCGTGAGCGGGTGCGCTTCGAAAAGCCAGGCTCTGATCAAACACAATGAACTGGCGCCAGGTCTTGCCCCACAAGTCTACGTCAACGACGATGCCATGTCGCTGGTGGTCATGGAAAACCTCCCGCACCAGGGGTGATGCGGCGCCCCCTGGTGTCGCGCAAGCGGTTCCCGCACTTTTGCGGAT